>CAJUSH010000013.1 GCA_910589045.1 uncultured Eubacterium sp. | reverse complement strand
CCTATAAATACTTTAATTAAATTTGAATTGAAAAATTCGCTTATTTGCCCATCTGCGCCGCAACCTCCGCCGCAAAATCCTCATTCTTCTTCTCAAGTCCCTCACCGGTCTCAAAGCGCACAAACCGCTTAACCTTTACGGTTGTACCGGCTTCCTTAGAGAGCTGCTCCAGATACTTTGCAACGGACTGCTTGCCGTCCTCAGCCTTCACGTAAACCTGATCTACCAGGCAGATCTCCTTTAACTCTTTGCTGATACGTCCCTCGATCATGCCGTTGATCACCTTCTCGGGTTTCTGGGACTCCTTGGGGTCGTTCATGATCTGGGCACGTAAAATCTCCTTCTCATGCTCAATGTAATCAGCGCTGACCTCGTCACGGGAAACATACTTGGGAGCCAATGCCGCGATCTGCATCGCGATATTCTTTAAGCCCTCCTTCACTGTGTCGTTGACAACCTCTGTCTCTGCATCCACGATCACGCCGATTCTTCCGCCGCCATGTACGTAGGTAACAACACAGCCATTGTCCTCCTTCACCTTCTCAAACCGGCGGATCTTCAAGTTCTCGCCGATAACCGCAACCTTCTCTACCAGTGCCTCGGACACGGTCTTTGCACCGTCCTCAATCCACTTCTCAGCCATGAATGCATCGATATCAGCCGCCTCACTTGCAACTGCCTGCTTTGCAACAGCCGCAACAAACGCCTGGAAGGTCTCGTTCTTTGCAACGAAATCGGTCTCGGAGTTTACCTCTACGACCGCAGCCGCATTATCGCCCTCCGTCGCTACCATACAAAGTCCCTCCGCAGCGATACGGCTTGCCTTCTTCTCAGCCTTTGCCTGTCCGTTCTTTCTCAAAAACTCGACAGCCTCATCCATATTGCCGTCTGTCTCGTTCAATGCCTTCTTGCAATCCATCATACCTGCGCCGGTAATCTCGCGCAGCTCCTTTACCATTGCTGCTGTAATAGCCATGATTTTTTCCTCCAAACATTTATATATTCGCAGCAGTCAAAGCGTCCGCCGCCCTCACCCTGTGATCGGCAGCAGAAAACGCCCGCTGTCACACCAACTTCTACGCTTCCGCTTCCTCAGCAGCATCTCCGCCTTCGTAGGGAACATCCTCTGCCGCACCCTGATTTGCCTCGACAACGGCATCTGCCATCTTCGAAACAATGAGCTTCACCGCACGAATCGCGTCGTCGTTTCCGGGAATCACATAATCAAGCTCCTCGGGATCACAGTTCGTATCAGCGATACCGATCAGCGGAATACCTAATGTATGAGCCTCCTGTACACAGATGCGCTCCTTCTTCGGATCAACGATAAAGATTGCATCGGGAATCCGTTTCATCTCCTTGATACCGCCAAGGTTTCTCTGCAGCTTCTCCAGCTCCTTCTTAAGCGCAATAACCTCTTTCTTGGGAAGCACGTCAAATGTGCCGTCTTCCTCCATGCGCTCGATATCCTTCAATCTCTTTACACGGCTCTGGATGGTCTTAAAGTTGGTCAGCATACCGCCTAACCACCGCTCGTTTACATAGAACATACCGCAGCGCTCCGCCTCGGACTTGATGGCATCCTGCGCCTGCTTCTTAGTGCCGACAAACAGAATCGTTCCACCATTTGCCGCAATATCCGCAACGGCATTGTATGCCTCGTCCACCTTTCCTACCGACTTCTGCAGATCGATGATGTGGATACCGTTGCGCTCGGTATAGATGTAGGGAGCCATTTTCGGGTTCCATCTTCTCGTCTGATGTCCAAAGTGAACACCTGCTTCCAAAAGCTGTTTCATTGTAATAACACTCATTTTCTTACCTCCATTTGGTTTGTTCTTCCACAGGCATCGCTCCACCGCTCGACCGTATGGCACCGGAGCAGTGATCCGCCTATGTGTTTGCTATGCCCTTTGGGCGTAATCACAATCTTCTAAAATATAACATAAGCGCCTGCATAATGCAAGCGCTTTTTACAAAACAATTCCTGTTTTATGACCGTTCATTGCTATTCACGTCTGCCTTATTTCTTCTCCGTGATAATCGAGACGATCGTCTTATAATCCGATCCCACCGGAATCAGATAGGTACCGGGCTGGATGAGGTTATCAAATCCGCCCTCCGCAAGATATTTGTTAAATTCATCCGCATCCTCAATGAGTCCCGCCTTATAAAGCTTCTGGGAGACAATGTCCGAATACTCACCGCCCACGATGGACAGCTCGACCGCTTCATCCTCTCCCTGCTCTGGCTGATCATCGTTGGTTTCCTGATCCTCCTTTTGATCGTCATCTTTCTTTTGATCTTCTTTTTTTTGATCATTTTTCCTGTTGTCATCTGCGTTGCTGTCACTTTTGTTATCCTGCTTTTTTTCCGCATCCTGCTGTGCAGAGACAGACTGTGCAGCATCCGTTTCATCGGAACCGCGTACATTGCCTTCACTCTGGGGCACATTCAACGCTTCCGGAGATGCGCTGTCATTGTTCAGGAGCGTATCCCGCCCATCGATTTCTTCCGGCATCACCATCCCGAGCGCTTCCGCCCTCCGACGTACCTCCTCGTCCGAAATCAGCTCGTCCTTATGGAGCATAAACGCAAGTGCCATCACAATTGTCGTAATGATCAGTCCGATGCCAATCCCGCGCAGATAATACTTTAATTTCACAGACTCACTTCCCCTTTATACAGTTCTACAATCAGCTTCACCTCGCCAAAGCCAAGCCCCAGCGTCCTTGCAATGTTCCGCAAATCCTCGCCTGCGGAAAAGCGCTCCAAAACCTCGTCCCTGATACTGTCCCTGCTCCGCTCCTGCGGCTGCTCCTCCTCCATTTCCATGGCAGCCTGCTTCATCGTCACCGCCGCTGCGGTCTCCATCTGGATCGCCTCGTCGAAAGCATCCTCCAAATCCTGCTGTTCCTGAATAGCCGCTTCCGGCTGCGGGCTTACCGCCGCCACCGGCTCCTCCGGCCGCAGCCGGGTCTCCTGCAGAGAAGGTCGGGAATTTTGCATCGTCTGATACTGGCGCTGTGCCAGCTTTGCCTCCGCCTGCTTCTGCACTGCATCCTCCTTAAGCGCCTGACATTCCAAAAGCAGCCCATTCAGCTGTGCCATACATTCGTTCAGCTCGTTGTGCTTATCACCGAGCATACTGTAGAGAAATGTCACCTCATTGTTTATCTTTTTCAGCTTTTCCATCACGGAATCCGAATACTCGCTGATCGCCATGATTTTCTCGTTCGAAACCTTTTCCATGGAACGCTGAACCTTATCTACCGATAAATCGACCGTGTTGTCAACGATATCCGAAATCTTTGCACTGGCAACACCCATCTCGCGCTCCATCACGATGCGGAGCTCATCCTCACTCAGCTCCGCCACGCGGGAAATTTCTGTAGGAGTCAGTCTCTCTGTGACAAAAAAGCTGCCAAGCAAAAATACGACTCCGATCAAAATCAATACAACCTCTACTGCTGTCATTTTTTGTCCACCTATCAAGAATTCACCGGCTCAGACTGCGCTTTTACACCGTCATATCAAATCCTCTGGCTTCACCCTTTACGCGCACCTGACCGTCCTCTACATTTTCCTTCTTCTTTTCCTTACGCTTTTTCCGCTCCCCCTGATACTTGTTTTTGCCCTCCTCGCGGGCATCAAACTTGTACTCCTCACGCTCCAGATCATCTTTCTGGATCACCTGCTTTGCCGAAGCCTCCTGCTGTTTTGTCACAGACTGCATCGCATGCTGCTGCTGAAGTATCGGCCTTTGATCCTCCGAATGCTTAACATTGGAAACGTTTTGCTGGTTCTGGATCATCCCGTTAAAGTCAACCGGACGTATTGACATACAATCACCTCGTTTACAACTTAATTTTGTACTACACCTTATTCAGTATACCCATATAATTGCCCATAATCTTCTGCATCTTAGAGAGCGCCTTCGTGTGAAGCTGTGATACCCGCGATTCGGAAACCGAGAGCACACGGCTGATCTCCTTCAGGGTCATCTCCTCATAATAATAGAGCAAAATCACCTTTGACTCCTTCTCCGTGAGCTGCTCCATCGCCTTTCCGAGCATCTCCTTGAGCTCATTCTGCTCCACCAGCTCCTCGGGCTGCACAAAGTGAGAGTTTCCCCGGGTTTCCATGACCGGCTCCGTTCCCTGCTCCACATACTCGTTCAGCGACACCATATTCGTGACCTTCAGCTGGGACTGCCAGCCCAGAAGCTCATCCTCACTAAGTCCAAGCTCCGCGGCTATCTCCTCGTCACCGGCCGTCTTTCCGGTGCGCGCCTCGATCGTCTTGATTGCCTCATCAATCTTTTTCTGCTTCTGGCGCACCGTGCGCGGAATCCAGTCCATCTTTCGGATCTGATCCAGAATCGAACCGCGGATGCGCAGTGACGCGTAGGTCTCAAACTTTACATCCTTGGACATGTCGAACTTGTCAATGGCATCGATCAGACCGAAAATACCGTAGCTCACCAGATCCTCATACTCGACATTATAGCCCAGGTACATGTTGAGGCGGCCTGCCACCAGCTTTACAAGCGGCGCATATTCTATTATAATCTGTTCCCGCAGCTCCGGGGTCTGCCGTCTACGGTAGTCTTCCCAAAGCCGGTCCTTTGATACCTCTTTCATTCACAAGCGTCCTTATTTCCCGATTTGCCCGGAGTCAGTCGCGAAACACAGCAGCTCCCCTCGCTTTTGCGTATCCACCAAAGAAAGCCGGCCGTCATGCATCCATGCAGACGTGTTATCTGTCTTTCTGTCAATGGCCCTGACCCTGAACGATTACATATCCTGATAGTCTTCCTCGTCCATCTGGAACTCGTCTATCAAATCCTCATCTATCTCCATACCGGCATATTCGGACAAAGGATCCTGCATAATGCGAAAACCTTTATCCAAAACAAACTTCAAAATATGGCCAAGCAGATAAAACCCGATCAACACCAAAAACAGTGTCTTAGTAAACATTCCAAAACTAAAATGCTGCAAAATCCCGACAATGCACGCCACAAACCCTGCAGCCAGCATGATAATTGCAGGAATAGACTTTGTATTCATAAAAGCACTCCTATGTTAAATCTTCTTGATCGGCTTTCCGACTGCTTTGATAATATAATCCCCATTATTACAATCTAATTCCACGGTTCTACCATAATTTAACCCGGTATCCTCCGCCACAAGCCGAATTCCAAGCTCCCTTAGCTTTGCCTTGGAAGCAAGCGCATTTTTCTCTCCGATATTTCCTACCGAGGTCTTTCCCGAAACCTCAAACATCCGGGCGCCTCCCGCAATTTTCGCAACCATGTGCCGTCTTGACACACCCATTTTTTCCATCTGCCGAACCAATTCTGTAATACCAGTATCCGCGAATTTTGCAACATTCGAATTATTTCTGATTCTTGTGCTGTCCGGCAGCATAATATGCGCTAACCCGCCAATTTTTGTTGTTGAATCCCACAGCGCAATCCCAATACAGGAGCCAAGACCGAGCGTTGTAATCGTATTCGGGGCCTTGCCTGTTTTCAGATCCGCCATACCTACCTTAATTACAGCTCCCATTGTATCTTCCTAACTTCCTTTAGAGTGTTATTCCAAGTGATTCCAAAATCTTATCGTAAGAATCTTCATCCGGTAACAAAATAAAATATCCGTCAATCATCACATCGGCACCAAACTCTGTCTGGATCATCAGAGCGTTATCGCCAAACTGACCGAACTGAATCGCCGGTACGCTCAAGATCGCCGCTGCCATATCCACGGAAATATAGGGAATTGAGGGCGCGATAACCAGATTTGTCATGGACGAAAGCGCCGACAGGTAAGACCCCGCGATAATATTTCCAATCTCCTTCATTGCGGAAAGCTCCATCTCGGAAAACTCCGCGCCGTCTTTGCTGCCGCTGCCCATGCCGCCCATCAGGCGGTCTACCAGATAATGTGCCGAATTCAGCCGCATCAGAAACATGATACTTCCGCTGATATCCTGCTGTACCTCCAGAAAAATCCCGACGATCGTCTCCTCCTCGGGACAGATCGCACTTCCGAGGTCCTGCACCGCCTTCAGCTCCACCTTAGGCACCTTCATCTCAATCGTCAGATTTAACATCTGTGCAACCGCCGTCGTGGCATTGCCCGTACCAATATTTCCAATCTCCTTTAGTACATCAAAATACATACTGTTTATATTGTCAAATGAAAATTTTCCCATTTTTCCCACCTCATTGCGAAGCAACAATAGACTGCCCTGTCAGGCAATCTATTGCTGTCCTTATTAGTTCTCTCCGGTCATAGCTCCGATATCAAACAATGAGATCAGCTCCTCACCGTTTTTGCCGATGCCGCTAATAAATGAATGTCTGTTGTCCATGGAGTCATGGCTGGGCTTATCGATCTCGTCTACGCCAAGGTTTACAACCTCCTTCACCTCATCAACGATCACGCCGATCTTTCCCTGATCTTCAATTTTTAAAATAATAATGCGGCTTGCGTTCGTAAACACATCGTCCTCAAAATCCATTTTGAGACGGATGCTCATCACCGGCACAATCTCGCCGCGGATATTGATAATACCCTTAAAATAACTCTGTGATTTGGGTACGCGGGTGATCTTCTGCATACGGACAATATTATCCACATAGCCGATATCAATGCCGTAAATCTCACTGCCGAGCTTTACAGCGATAAACTGCTTTTTTTCCTCTACTACCTCGGTTGTATCCATATATGCTGCCATTTTTTACGCACCCCCTTACATCAGTGTATTCACATCAAGAATCAGAGCAACCTCACCATCGCCGAGAATGGTAGCACCGCTGATAATCTTGCTTGAATTATCGATAAAGCTTCCGAGCGACTTGATAACGATCTCCTGCTGTCCCATCAGGTCATCCACTACAAGGCCAACCTGCTTTTCTCCCTTGGAGACAATAACAATAGTCAGGCTCTCACGCTCATCCTCCGGAGGCTCAATGTCAAGAAGCTGATTCAAGCGGATAATCGGGATAACCGTACCGCGCATATTGATAACCTCTTTTGCCTCCACATATTTGATGTCAGCAATCGGGATCTCCTCGATGCTCACGATCGAGCTTAAGGAAATCGCATATTTCTCGTCGCCGATGATAACCATCAGTGCCTGAATAATTGCAAGCGTAAGCGGCAGACGCACCGTGAAGGTGGAACCCTCTCCGAGCACGCTCTTGACCGTTACGTCACCGCCGAGGGCTTCAATATTGGACTTTACAACATCAAGCCCGACGCCGCGGCCGGAAACATCCGTAATCTTCTTTGCCATGGAAAAGCTGGGCATGAACAGGAAATCGATGATCTCCTTCTGGGAGAAGTTTTCTGCCTGCTCCGGCGTGACAAGTCCGCGCTCGATCGCTTTTCTCTTTACCGCTTCCGTATCGATACCGTTACCGTCGTCGCTGACCTCGATGATAACGTTGTTTCCTTCCTGAAATGCCTTAAGCAGAATCGTCCCCGACTCCGGCTTTCCGCGCTCAAGGCGAAGCTGCGCACTCTCTAAGCCATGATCCGCAGAATTTCGCAGCAGGTGCTGCAAAGGATCGCCGATCTGGTCAACTACGGTACGGTCAAGCTCGGTCTCCTCACCGGTCATGTACAGCTCCATTTTCTTGTTCAGGCTTCTGGACAGATCACGGATCATACGCGGGAACTTATTGACAACGCTCTCGATCGGAACCATTCGAACCTTCATAACCGACTCATGCAGGCTGGTCGTAATACGCTCCAGATACTCGATCTGCTCCTGATAAGCCTGATTCTGGACACTGGAACCGCTGTTGATGCTGAGGGAAACGAGGGAGTTTTTCGCGATGATCAGCTCGCTGACCTGATTCATCAGAGCATCCAGCTTCTCGATATCCACCCGGACCGTACGGCTCGTTACAGGCTTGCCCGTCTGCTTCTTGGGGGCAGGTGCACTGGCCACAGGCTGCTTTGCCGCTGCTGCACTCGTCTCCGCGGCGGGTGCGGGCAGGGATGCGTCCGCGCTCGGCTCCGCAGCAGAATCCGCAGACGCACCGTTCCACAGCTCCTCCGGGGAAACCTTATCCGCAACAACATCCTCTATCTCCGAAACGGCCTTTGCGGCACTGACAACCTTATCCAGCGGATCTGCCGTGCCAAAAAAAATACTGAAGTCGTTCTCAAACTTCTCATCCTCAATATCCTGTGCACTGGGCTTATATACCAAAATCTCTGCGGATTCCTCTACCGCCTTAAAAACAAGAAATGCACGGGCTGCCTTTAAAAGACAATCCTTCTGGACATATACAGTCATGCCGTACACATTCTGTCCGTTGTCCGCCGCCTCCTTGAGCTTATGTTTTTCCTCCTCGTCGAGGCTGACCTCAAGAAACTTCTTTCCGGCATCTTCCTTTGCAGACTCCGGCGTACCGGCTTCAGACGCAGGCGCTTCGGCTGCCGGCGCAGGTGCGGGCGTACCTCCTGTACCGTCCAGAAAGCCGTTGAGCTGCTGAATGATCGCCTCATTATCGTTTGTACCCTCATCGGACGTTTCCTTGATAATCTCAAGGTAACCCTCAATGGCGTCAAGGCACTGGAACAACAGATCGATCATCTCACTGTTGACCTCAATCGCGTCGTTTCGCACCTCCTGGAATACATTTTCCATATCGTGGGTCATACGCTGCATGCGCTTAAAGCCCATCGTTCCTGCCATACCCTTCAAAGAGTGTGCCGCACGGAAAATCTCGTTTACCACATCCTTGTTGTCCGGCTCATTCTCCAGTGCCATGATATTATCACTCAGGCTCTGGATATGCTCGCTGGTCTCGTCGATAAAAATTTCAAGATATTGACTTACATCCATTTTATTTTACCCCCACATTCTTTATGATTGTGTCTGCAACCGATTTCAACGGGACGACCTCATCCACCATGCCGGCCTCGGCAATTGCCCGGGGCATGCCATAGACCACGCATGTCTCCGCATTCTGCGCAATAACATGGATCGGCTTGCTATTATTAAGCTGCCGGATTCCGGCCGTACCGTCTGCGCCCATGCCGGTCAGCACAACGCAGACAACCTCATCATAGCGGCTCTTTTTCAGCGATTCATACATCACATTTGCACAGGGACGCAATCCCCCGATCGCCGGTGCATCGCTCAAATGAACCTTATGCACGCCGTCCGCACCGCAGACAACCTCAAGATGCCAGCCGCCGGGTGCTATGTAAACGGTTCCCTTTGTGAGCACGTCGCCCTCCTCGGCCTCCTTGACATGCACCTTGCTGATATCGTTGAGCCGGTCTGCCAGAGACTTCGTAAAGCCTTTCGGCATGTGCTGGACCAGCACCATCGGTGCATTCATCCGCCCGTCGAGGTACGGGATCACCGAATGAAGCGCCTTTGGCCCTCCGGTAGAGCAGGCAAGCGCAACAATCTTTTTCCCTCCGCCGCGCGCCGCGATCCGCTTGCGGGGTGCGGCGGCTGCCTTCGGTATTGTCATAACCGATGCCGAGTCAAACGACATACGGGACGATCCCGTCTTTCTCTGTTCCCTGAGCTGCCTGTGCTGATCCTTTGTATCCAAAACAGCTCGCAGCATGTCCAGCAGGCGTTTCTTAAAATCAGCACCCTTGGCCTCTATGATGTTTTCCGGTTTTGTAACGAAATCCACAGCACCCAACTCCATCGCACGTAGTGTCACGCTCGCACCGTCCGTGGTGAGTGTACTCACCATCACAACCGTTGCACGAATCTTTTCCTGCTGCAAACGCTCCAAAAGCTGTAAACCGTCCATCCGCGGCATATTCACGTCAAGAACCACCGCGTCATAGCGTTTTACCTTGAGCTTTTCATATGCTTCCAAACCGTCACGGCATATATCGGTTGCCTGGAATTTATCGTCTGAGTTGATTATATCACAGATGACGCGTCTCATGAGTGCAGAGTCATCTACAACCAAAATATTTTTTTTCATAGTTATACGCCCATATCCTTTTTACGGATTTTCCGATCCTCATCAAAAATATATTTAATAATCAGCTCTCTGAGCTTAGTACTCAGATGCAGAAACTCTGCCCGCGTTTCATAGCGCTCCATATTCGGCGATGCCTGTCGACAGGATACGATCGATACCGGCACCAGAATGTGTTGGTCGACATTCTCATTGGTCAGTCTCGTCTGGACCGCTGCGTAGTCGCCGTCCTCAAACTTCTTTTCACTGATAAAACGGACGCCGCCACCGCTGATATCTACGATGACGGCCTTCGACTCCGTCATGATCACCTCCGGTGCACGGATCAGCTCCTCCAATTCCTCCGACGACATATCCAGCGCCTCCTTGCGCGTCAGCTCGAAAGACTCCATCTCGAGAAAACACTCCAGTCGAAAATACTCCCTGCGCTGGAACTTGTTCAGGCCGGATTTTAACTCGACCCTGACCATAAAGCGGTCGTCCTCCTTGTAGCGGTCAGCAACCTGGCAGACACCGCGGTAAGGCCCCTTTCTCGTATAAAAAATGAACTCATAGCGCGCACCGAGGGAGAGCAGAATAATCTTTCCCTTGTAGGTCGGCATCTGCACGACCAGCTCACCGCTGTTTTCAATATCCTCGAGCTGGCTTGAAAGAATCGGCACCTTCTCTCCGGTCACTTCTTTTTTTTCAAGCTTCTCCATCGGGCAGATATCTATTCTGTTTCCGATTTGCAATAAATCCTTCACCATACCAACACATCCCTTTTTATGTAATTTTGTTTTGTGGCCTCTATACTTATTTCCTGTTCAGGAAATTATAAATCATCTGCGCAAACCCGCTCTGCATCTCATAGTAAAGATTCTCCCCGCAAAGCAGGCTCTCCGCAATTTTCGCAAAAGCCTTTGAAGAAATCGCATCGGGATCGTGGATCGATACCACACGCTGCTGGCGCACGGCCCGTTCAATGACCGGGTCCTTCGGGATCAGCCCGAGATAATTAACATTCCAGTTCAAAAACTTACACACAACAGAATTCAGCTTATCAAATACCGCCTGACCGTCTGCCACGGAGTTCACCTGATTCGCAATCACATTGATCATCGTCTTCTGATAATTAAAACCCGGATTGCGCTGCAGGGTTTTGATCAGGGAATAAGAATCGGTAAGCGAGCTGGGCTCCGGTGTAATAATCAGAAGTACCTCCGGGCTTGCGATAACAAATTCCATCACATTGTCGGAAATACCCGCCCCCGTATCAACCAGAATGAAATCCGCAAGGGAGTCCAGCTCCTCCATCTTATCAACAATGGAGCGGATCTGCTCCCTGGAAAGATTATTCATCTCAACCAGCCCGGAACCACCGGAGACAAAGCCGATATCCAGCGGCCCCTCCGATATAATGTCCCGCACGTTTTTTCCCTGGTAAATTACATCACTCAAAGTATATTTCGGACTTGTGCCAAACATGACTTCTACGTTGGCAAGCCCGATATCAGCATCAAAGATCAGCACCTTTTTCCCACGCTTCGATAGCTGCACCGCCAGATTCACCGCGGTATTCGACTTGCCCACGCCTCCCTTTCCACTCGTGATGGTAATGACGCGTGCCTGAGGCGGCTGGCCGGCATTCTGCATTTTTATGACATTGCGAAGCACGGTTGCCTGATCCATATCAGTCTCCTCCTAAAAGTTTCTTGACAATCTCCTGTGACTGGAATACTTCAATGTCGTCGGGTACATTCTGCCCGTTTGTCATATAAGAAATATCCGCACCGGAATAAAGTTTTATGTTTAGTAAATTTCCATAAGCACTCGTCTCATCCAGCTTTGTAAAGATTAGGGAATAGTCCGTAATGCTTTGGTACATATCACAGATTTCCTTCAAATCACGGTACTTGGTCGTCGCGGACAGCACCAGATAAACAAGTGTCTGATGCTCCTCACCCAGCACCTGCAAAAGCTTTTTCGTATCCTCCCGCTGCGCCTCGTTTTTGTGCGAAAAGCCCGCGGTATCCACAAAGATCAGATCGTAATCCGAAAGCTTTTCCACCGCCTGCGTCAGCTCCTCCGGCGCATAGATGACAGTCAAAGGCGCATCCAAAATATTTGCGTAGGTGCGCAGCTGCTCCGTCGCGGAAATACGATAGGTGTCGGCGGTAAGAAACGCCACCTTTTTCCCGTGGTCAACCTTGAACTTGGAAGCGATCTTTGCGATGGTCGTCGTCTTGCCGACACCGGTGGGACCGATAAAAAACACGATCCGCTGCTTCTTCTCGTTCTTGTGGACAATTTTCGGATTTCCGAATTTTAAGATCATTTTCTGGTAGACATGGGACAGAATGAAATCCATGCTCGAACCCTTCCGCGCAACCTTCATCACGTCGTCGAGCAGCTGGTTGACATACACCTCGTCCACCTCGTTGTCCAAAAGCGTCTGGTACAGCATGCGGAACATGCGCACGCTGTCCTCGTTGTCATCCTCCTCCGGCATGATCTTTTCCAGATCCTTTTTCGTATCCGGCGGTGCGATGTCATTCGTGAGCTTCTTCTCCAGAAACTGCTGCAGATTTTCGAGCCGTTCCTCGATCAGATCCGTATCGGACATAGAGCTTTTTTTATCAAACCCCTTTGCCCCCTTCTTATCCATACCTGTTTTCTCCGTATCCTCACTGCCCCGCATGGAAATAAAATCATTGTCCGCGGCAGCATGTGCATTCAAAATATCTCCGACAGCCCGTGCCGCCTCCGAAAGCGGCTCCGGCGCAGGGATTTTTTTGACCGGCTCCCGGTCTGCCATGCCGGGCTTCGGCAGTGGGAGCGGCTCGTCCGCAGCAAGGCTGATACCTCCCCGCTCATATACGGGTGCGGGAGCCTCCGGTACTTCGTCGCGCTCCTCCATGGCGGCAGTAACTTCATAGTAGGGTGTTTTCATAAAGCCGAAAAGCCCGCCCGGCTTCACCACCTTCACATTCATGATGACTACGCCCTGCCCCATTTCATTTTTTGCCTTTTCGAGCGCTTCCTCTTCCGTCTTGCCCTGAAATTTATTTATTGTCATTATGCTGTCACCATCCCAACAGATTGCAGTTCAACATTTGATTCAATCTCATTATAAGACACAACTATCAAATCCTTCAAGTATTCTTCGGTTAATTTTTTATAATACATGCGCACAATCGGTGATGTGACAACGATCGCGCTTTTTCCGAGACTTTCGAGCTTGGATACCTCGGACTCCGTCGCCTCGATGATCGCCCGGGTGCGCTCCGGATCCAGCGTGAGGTAAGCACCCTGCTCCGTCTGCTTCACTGCGGACATGATCTCCTGCTCAATCTTCGGATCGAGGGTTACGACGCTTGTCGCTTCATTTGCCGGGAAGTACTTGTTTGAAATCGCACGCTTCAGGCTCTGGCGCACATACTCGGTGAGCACATCCGTATCCCGCGAGGATGTACCGTGGTCAGCCAGCGTTTCGAAAATAGAGAGCAGATCCCGGATGGAAATACCCTCTGCCAGCAGATTCTGCAGCACCTTCTGGATCTCGCCGATACCAAGAAGCTTCGGCACAAGCTCCTCCACCAGAACCGGATTGGACTCCTTGACATTGTCGATAAGGTTTTGTACATCCTGTCTTGTGAGCAGCTCTGCAATATGTGAGCGGATCACCTCGGTTAAGTGCGTCGCAATAATGGAAGGCGGGTCAACCACCGTATAGCCCAGACTCTCCGCGCGCTCACGCTGGCTCTCGGTAATCCAGATCGCAGGCAGATGGAAGGACGGCTCGAAGGTGGGGATACCCGTAATCTCCTCCTCCACAAAGCCGGGATTCATCGCCATGTAGTGATCAAAGAGAATCTCCCCCTCCGTCACCTGTATGCCTTTGATCTTAATAATATACTGGTTTGGATTAAGCTGGATATTATCCCGCAGACGGATAATCGGCACCACCGTACCAAGCTCAAGCGCAATCTGCCGCCGGATCATAACGACACGGTCCAGCAGATCGCCGCCCTGGTTCACATCCGCAAGCGGAATGATACCGTAGCCAAACTCCAGCTCGATGGGGTCCACGGACAAAAGCGCCACGACGTTCTCCGGCTTTCTGATCTCCTCCGCCTCGGTCTCCACGGCCCCGGCCTCCTCCTCAATCTGCTCCACGCTCATGCTCTTGCTCATGCTAAGACCGGTCACAAGGAAGATACCTCCCATAGCGGCACACAGGAAGAAATTCAGGGGTGTCACCACGCCCAGGAAAAGGATCGTAGCACCTACCATGATAAGTACCTTCGGCAGGCCAAAAAGCTGGCTGATGAGCACCTGTCCGAAATCCGCCTCCTTGGAAGCCTTCGTCACGAGGATACCCGTCGCCATGGAAATCGCAAGGGACGGAATCTGTGAGCTTAATCCGTCACCGATCGTGAGGATGCCGTACTGTAAAATCGCTTCCTGAAAGGGCAGTCCGCCCCTCCACATACCCATAACCGTTCCGCCGATCACATTGACAAATGTAATGATCAGACCTGCCGAGGCATCTCCCTTTACATACTTTGTCGCACCATCCATGGCGCCGAAGAAGCTGCTCTCCATCTGAATCTTTTCACGGCGTCTTTTTGCCTCCGCGTCATCGATCGCGCCCGTGTTCAGATCCGCATCGATCGCCATCTGCTTACCGGGCATCGCATCCAGCGTAAAACGTGCCGTTACCTCGGACACACGCTCGGAACCTTTATTGATAACCACAAACTGCACGATAATCAAAATGATAAAGATAATGGTACCGATAACCATATCACCGCCGCCCACGAAATTTCCGAAGGTCGTGACAACGTTTCCGGGGTTACCGGTATTCAAAATCAGACGCGTCGAAGACACATTCAGGGAAATACGGAAAATCGTCGTAAACAGCAAAAGTGTCGGGAAAAACGACATATCCAGCACCTCCTGCACAAACAGACAGTTGAACAGGATCACAAGTGCAATGGAAATATTAAAAATGAGCAAAACATCCAGTAAAAAAGAAGGAATCGGCACAATAAAAAACACGATTGCCGCCAACAGGTAGAGGGCGACACCAACGTCCGCTCCACGCTTTGCCATAACATTTCCTCCTTTCTTCTGAAAAATCTATCCTGATTCCAAACAAGTTATGCACGCCCCTGCGTGCGATATACTGCGGCTAAAATCTCCGCAACCGCCTGATAAAGCTCCGGCGGAATCTCCCGGCCAATCTCCACATTCGTGTAGATCATACGTGCCAGAGGCTTGTTTTCTACAATCTCCACACGGTTTTCCTTTGCGATCTCCTTGATCCGCTGGGCTATAAAATCCGTGCCCTTTGCCACAAGAACCGGCGCCGTGCCGGTTCCGGCATCATATTTGAGTGCAACCGCATAGTGGGTCGGGTTTGTGATGACTACATCCGCCTGAGGAACTGCCTGCATCATACGCCGCTGGGATGCCTCACGCATCCTGGCACGCTGCTGTCCCTTTACCTGGGGATCTCCCTCGGCATTTTTCATCTCGTCCTTGACTTCCTGCTTGGTCATTTTCATGTCCTCGCTGAATTTATGCTTCTGGTAAATATAGTCCACCGCGCCGATAATACAGTAGACAATGGAAATACGTAAGCCCACATCAAGAATCAGCGTCCCCATCTCGGCAATCGCCTGATTTAAGGAAATATTCAAAAAAAGAAAGATCTCCTCCAGATGCGACCGTAAAGCAGTATAAGCGATAATCGAGATCATTGCAATCTTTACAATAGATTTTAACAGCTCAAAAAGCGAATCCTTTGAAAAAATCCGTTTGAAGCCGTTGATGGGATTAAATTTATCCAGCCGCGGCTTTAACGGCTTCGTACTCACCTTCCATTTTACCTGAATGAGATTGACAATAAAAGCCACCACAAAGCCAACCGCAAAAAAAGGGCTTGCAATCTTCAACAGTGTGAGTGTAGCGTGCTGCAGATAACCCATGACCGCCGTTGCATTAAAATCACGCATCGCCGTCATCTCCGGGATTTTATTATAGATATCATAAAATATCTGCATAAAATTGCTTCCGATAAAACCGAGCACGACTCGAAGCATCAAAAACGTCGCCACAAGTGTGACTGCCATGTCAAGCTCTTTGCTCTTGCAGACCTGTCCCTCGTTACGCGCATCGCTCAGCTTTTTCGAGGTCGCAGGCTCAGTTTTTTCACCGCCCGGCCCATCCTTCGCAAAAAACTGTAAATCGTATAAAAGTAAGCCACGTTTTTCAGCCATTCGAATACATCCCCCTTATGACAAGGCGAAGCAGCATTTTTATCTCCTCCGAGATCATCGACGCCGCCTTTGGCAGCAAAATAACCGTCACTACCAAAATCGCATAGCCAAAAAATATTTTTATCTGAATACCCACCGCAAACATATTCATCTGCGGTGCCACCTTTGCCATAATACCAAGCACACAGTTCAGTACCATAGTACACACAAACACCGGAAGCATGATACGGAATCCGATCAAAATCATATCCGATATAAACGTCATCAGATTATTTGACAAATACTCCCAGTTAAAAATCTGTGTGTTCACCGGAACAAGTGTAAACGTATCAAAAATCGCCCGCAGGATATAATGATACATATCCGTGACCAAAAGCAAAAGCATGATCGAATAGTAGTACAGATTACCCGTAATACTCTCCTGTGTCCGAGTCATCGGATTGTACTCCTGAGCCATCGATAATCCAACCTCCATGTCGATCATACGCCCCGCAAAACCGATAATATATGTGCTGATATTTGCCATCATGCCGATCATCAGACCGGTGATCGCCTCCCGCACCACGATCACGCCGTACGCAAGCATTCCATCATAAGCCAGCTCCACCGGAGAAATCTGTACAACCAGAATTGCAAGTGTCATGGCAAACCCGGCCTTCACACGGGCCGGTATGGTATTTAGTCCAAAAAAAGGCGCCACCGCAACAAAGCTGGCGATGCGCACCAGAACCAGAATATAATATTCAAATGTGATCAGTGAAAAAGTATAGTCAATCATTGGATATACAGGTTCAGGTTATTCCACAATTCAATCATGAAGTCTGTCATATTATTCAGCATCCAGTCTCCGAGAAGCATCAGTGTTAAAAACACTGCCAGAATCTTTGGCACAAAGGTCAGCGTCTGTTCCTGAATGGACGTGACCGTCTGAAAAATACTGATGACCAGACCAATAATCAAAGACACCAGAAGTGCCGGTGCCGCAGTAATGATAATTGTTGTGAACGCATTCCGCGCCACATCCAAAATGACACCCTCCGAAAGCATGATCCACCTCCGCTTTCCGGCCGCAGCCATCCGGATCTCCCCCGCCGCTGCGGCACAAAATTATTCGTTACTTACTATCCGCAGCCTTCGGCTGTCTGCAAATAACAACCATTGCCCAAAATCTAATAAAAACCCTTCACCACATTGCCAATTACCAGGTTCCATCCGTCTGCCAGCACAAAGAGCAGAATCTTAAAGGGCATGGAAATCGTTGTGGGCGGCAGCATCATCATACCCATGGACATGAGGATGGATGCCACAACCATATCAATTACAATAAACGGTATATAGATAAAAAATCCGATAGCAAACGCGTTGCGCAGCTCAGTCATAATAAAGCTCGGAATCAGCACGCTTGTAGGGATTTCGCTCTCTTCCTCATAGGTCACACCGGCAATATCACAGAGCAGATCCACATCCTTGCGCTGCGTAATCTCATACATAAATTCGCGCATCGGTGCGATGGCAGCCTCCACCGCCTCCTCCTGTGTAATCTCCCCCGCATCCAAAGGCTTCAGCGCCTCCTCATTGATTCGCGTAAAGGTGGGCGACATGATCATTAACGTTAAAAAGAGCGCCAGACCGACAAGCACCTGATTCGGTGGTGTTGTCTGTGTGCCGAGCGCCGCGCGGACAAAGTGCAGTACAACAACGATCCGCGTGAACGACGTCATCATGATCAGAATTGAGGGTGCCAGCGACAGGATTGTCATCATAAGCACAATCCGGACATTGGCAGACATCGACCCATTCTCATTGTTGTAAATGAAAGAAAAACCGGTGCCTTCATCCTGCAGACCAAGTAACGATCCGTCCTGTCCGTTTATAAGACCGTCAGTGTCCGTTCCCCCGACCGTCGAAGCATACGCCACATTCTCCTGCCCTGCAAGGGCCAGCGTCAGCACAAGCACTGCAACTGCAAATATGAATGAGATGCAACAATATATTTTCTTTCCTTTATTCCGCATTTACAAAACCTCAAGTCTGTTTTCGGAACATCATTTTTTCGGCAGTTTCTTCTTCACCGCCTCCAGCAAATCCGAAAAACTCTCTCCCGACCTTGCGGCAGAATCGCTGACTCCCGGCATCTCCCGAAGCTCCTCCTCGGAAAGTGTCGCAAGCAGCGTAATCCTGTCTTTCCCGATGCCGACCACCAGATACTTGTCGGTCCCGGCACGCAAAATCTGTATATATTGATTGTTGGCAACCCGAATTGCCTCGATGACGGACAGGTTTCCCCTTGCCGTCCTCGTCCGCTGATAGCCTGCAATCCATCGGGTCACATAGTAAGTGAGCGCCAGTACAAAAAGAAAAATAAGCAGTACCGTAATCAGCTCAAGCATACTATTCAAATAATTCCCGGAAGCTATTAAAATCATGTTTCCTTCTTCATTTCACTATTTAATAATCTCGGTAATACGCACACCGAAGCTCTCCTCGATGACAACAACCTCACCCTTCGCAACAAACTTTCCATTCACCAGAATATCGACAGGCTCCCCGGCGATACGGTTTAACTCAATGATCGTACCGGGTGCAAAATCCAAAATCTCCGAAATCGACTTTGAAGCCCTTCCAAGCTCTACCGTCACCTCCAGCGGCACATCCATAATCAAGTCAATGTTTTCTTTCGCAAACTGCGCCCCGAACTGACCGGAAAATGGCGAAAACTGTGCCGGCTGCACATTGACCGGCTGCTGCTGGAACATCATCGGGTTCATCATCTGGGGATTCATCATCTGCGGGTTCATCATTTGAGGATTCATCATCTGCGGATTCATCATCTGCGGATTCATCATACCCATACCCATATCCATCTGTCCAGGTGCCTCCTGCTGCTCAGTCTCTGCCGGTGCTGCCTCCGGCACTTCCTCCGGCCTTGTATCACCAACACCAACCTGTGCCTCTTCCGCATCCATCTCCATATTTTTCGCAAATGCATCACACATCTCCCTTGCAAAAGAGAAGGGATACAGCTGCATGATCTGGCTGTCCACCAAACCGTCAATCTCCATCTTAAAAGAAATCTTAACAAATTTACCGGACAAAAATTCGTCAATTGCGCCCTCGTCCACCGTCTCCTGCAAATCGATCAAATCTGCCACCGGCGGTGAAATATCAATCGTCTTGCTCAGCATCGACGAAAGTGATGTTGCAGAGCTTCCCATCATCTGGTTCATCGCCTCGCTGATCGCACTCAGGTGCAGCTCTCCCAGCTCGACATCCGTATTGGTTCCGTCACCACCCATCATCAGGTCGGTGATTACCTTCACGTCATGCTCCTTTAAGATCAGGATATTGCTGCCGTCCAAGCCCACCGTATAGGCGATCCGGATAAACACACACGGACGCTCATACGCCGCAACCACATCATCCCACGTGGATGAGGAAACTACCGGGGTTGAAATCTCAACCTTACGGTTCACGAGGGAAAACAGCGTTGTCGCTGCTGTTCCCATACTGATATTAGCAACCTCACCGATCGAATCCTTTTCCTTGTCCGTCAGATATTCACTGTCCATGTCAACTGCCCCGTCCCCCGACTCATTGGGATTGTTTAACAGTGCATTGATTTCTTCCTGTGATAATACGCCACTCTCCATCTGCTTACTCTTCCTCTCTGATTACTGATGTTACGCGCACTGCATAATTTTTTCCGGAAGAGCCCGGCAGCGCGGTAAACTTTCTTATGTTTCCAACATATATATCCAATTCCTGATCCACGTTCGTATCCACCCGGATAATATCACCGGGCATCAAACCAGCAAAATCAGAAACTGAGATCAGGCTCTTGCCAAGCACAGCCTTTACTTTAATCGGCGCGTGCTCAAGCAAATCTTCAATCACATCCTGATAGGTTTCCTCGTCCCTCACCTGCATATTGGAATACCAGAACTTCGTATTCAGCTTATCCATGACGGACTCCAGTGTGATGAAGGGCAGACAGACATTCATCAGACCCTCCGCATCGCCGATCTTCATATTGATCGTGACGATAGCAATCATCTCTCCGGGGGAAATAATCTGTGCAAACTGCGAATTTGTCTCAATCCGCTGAAGTCTCGGGTGAATCTCCGTTACATTTGCCCATGGCTCCCGCAGCAGATTCACACAGACATTCATGATCCGCTCAATGATCAAAAGCTCAATCTCGGAAAAATCCCTCGTCTTTTCCAGCGGGACTCCGATGCCGCCCAGCATACGGTCAACAATCGCATAGCCCAGCGGGGAGGCAAGCTCCATCAGAATATCTCCGCGGAGCGGCGCAAAATCAACCACTCCAAGTAAAACCGGATTCGAGAGGGCATTGGAAAACTCGGAGTACGTAACCGCCTCGGAGTTCATGACCTCCACCTGAATATTTTTTCTCAGATAAACCGGCAGGTTTGTAGACAACAGTCTGCCGTAATGCTCGAAGATGATCTCCAGTGTGCGCAAATGCTCCTTAGAGAATTTGGACGGGCGGGCAAAATCATAGTTTTTGACCTGTTTGTCGGCACTGTCCTTGATCTCTTCCGCGTCGATCTCGCCGCTGCTAAGCTGCTGCAGAAGCGAATCTATTTCGCCCTGTGATAAAACATCACTCATTCATCCTCACCACCCTTTGTCTCTAAATTTATTTCCCAATTTGCTCCATGCTTCGTATTCGTCCCGTCATCCCATTATTCACAGGTATTGCTTGAGAAGCCCATATCAACGATCATGCTCGTGTCAAAGAAGCCCTGAAGCTCTGCCAGAATCTCCTTCTCCGCATCCTCCGGATGGTTTTTGAACTGTTCGTAAGTATACTTCGTCACCACATGGTTGACAATCTGCTTAATATTCGTGTCGTACTCGCCCGTGAGGATACCCTCCTCACCGATCTTCTTGTAATCATCATGGCTCATATCCATGGAGATACCAAAGGTAACGACTGCGTAATGCTCCGAGCCATCCTCGCTGTCCGTCAGGTTGACTGTCAGGGAATCGGCAAGGGAATAGTTTTTCAGCTGATCAATCGGAATGTTGGAAGCATTTGCATTTCTGCCGCTTGCCAGCTCCAGATCAAGTGCGGTACAAATCTCCGAAATTAAGGTGTTGCTCTGCTTCGCGGCAGGAGCAAGGCTGATCATCGTGATCGCCGTCAGCACCAGATTTACAACAAGCAGTGCCAGAATGAGAACTGACATCAAATTTTTCTTCATGGTCTTTGAATCCTTTCTTACATCTTGAATTTTACTTCATTTTAATTCCTTTTAAAAAACCATCCGTCCCCGGGAGCATCAGTCCCTGGAGTTATAGGAATTGTAAATCTTGATTACAACCCTTCGGTTCAGTGCACGCCCCTCCGGTGTCGTATTATCCGCAATCGGCACGTAATCGCCCCGGCCGGAGGACTTGATATGCGAAGCATTTACACGCGTGTTCTCCCTGAGATAGTCCGCAACGGAAAGCGCGCGGTACATCGAGAGCACATTGTTATTCTCGAAACGGCTGTTGCTGATCGGCACGTTATCCGTGTGGCCTTCCACCTCAATGATATTTTCCGTATAATGATTCAAAATCTTTCCGACCTTTTCAACCAGCGGAAGAGCATCCTCACGGATCGTCTCCTGACCGGAATCAAAAAGCACCGCACCGCTTAACGTGATCATCACATACTGTGCATTGAACTGCACCTCCACCTGATCCTGTATTCCGTGGCGCTTTGTCATCTCCTCGACGTCCTCTGCCATCTCCTCGGATTCCGCAAGAGCCTTCTGCTCATACTGCTCCTGCAGCTCCTCCTCAGTCAGCGGCCGGTTCTCTTTCTCTTCATTATCGTTCGTTTCATTGTTTTCATTCCCGTTATCAGCCTTTCCGGGCTCCTCATCATTTGGTTCTTCCGGATCGTGACGTTCGATCACACTGTCATCCTCCCGGCTGCTCTGACCGTCCTGCTCATTCTCACCCTCCCCGGATGTATTCGCATCCGGATTATAAAAGTCATCATAATACGGCAGCTGGTTGATGCCGGCACTGACCATCTCCCCGTCGCCGATCGACGAGGCGCCGCCCTGCAGCACGCTGAAATGTGACTGCAAGGATGCTATTACAACCTGGAACTTCTCCGCGTCCACCGTGGACATCGAGAACAGGAGCACAAAAAAGCACAGCAGCAAATTCATCAAATCCGAGAAAGTCGCCATCCACGCGGGGGACCCGGCAGGTGCGTCTTCCTGTTTCTTTTGTCTTGCCACTACTCCTCACCTCCTGCCCCGGCCGATGCAGCACCGAGACTCTCGCGCTCCGCCGGCGTAATGAACGTCTTCAACTTTTCTTCGATTACATGAGGATTCTCACCCGCCTGAATGGAAAGCAGTCCCTCCACAACAATCTGCTTGATCGTCATTTCGTTGGCGTTGTTCAGTTTCAGCTTTGTCGCCGTCGGATTACAGAGCCAGTTCGCGATCAGCGAACCGTAGAGCGTTGTAAGGAGCGCAACCGCCATGTTCGGTCCGATCGTGGACGCGTCCTCCAGATTCTTCAGCATGTTTACCAGTCCGATCAACGTACCGATCATTCCCCATGCAGGACCTAACTCCGCCCATTTCTCCCAGAACGCCGCAACACTCTTATGACGCTCCTCCGTACAGGAAAGATCCGTTTCCAGAATGCCCCGGACCAGCTCCGGATCCGTTCCGTCTACAACAAGCATGATGCCCTTTTTCAGGAACGCATCCTCAATATCCGAGCCCGCCTCCTCAAGTGCGAGCAATCCTTCTTTTCTCGCCACATTCGAGAGATTGATAATGTTCGTAATCATCTCCGCGGGATTATAACCCGGCTCCTTCATACAAAGCGTGATTCCCTTGAATCCGGTTCCCAGAAACGAGAGCTTATGCGCCGCGATAACACCTGCGACCGAACCGCCGATCGTGATAATAACCGACGGTACATCGACAAAGTTCGGCAACAGGGTAAATCCGCCGTCACCCGTGACGATACCGAAAATAACCATTACAAGGCCCAGAATCAGACCAATCAAAGACGCTAAATCCAAAATCCTCTCACCTACCCTAATCTTCTTTTTGTTTGTTTTCCTTAACTTACCCCTACCTATGTAAAACTGCCGTATGATATCTCTAACATCCAGTGTACTTGATCTGTCATTATTTGTCCACTTTTAATTTTTGACAGCGGAAAGTATAACGCATGCCTTCCGTGAAATCAATATATGCTGATATCAACATGGAAAAAATCGGTAATGACTAAGTCGAAAAACCTCTTAATCATACCGATTATACCACATCTTGGGGAAGGATGTAAACCCATTCCCCAAGATTTATTGATTTTTATTAAAACAGGCCGCCGCCGAAAACGCCCCGGGCGATCAATCAGCGGTTAACGCTTCAGATTGATCAGCTCCTCCAGCATGGAATCCGACGTCGTAATGACGCGGGAATTTGCCTGGAAGCCACGCTGTGTGGTAATCATGGACGTAAACTCACCTGACAGATCAACGTTTGACATCTCAAGCTCACCGGATGTGATGGAGCTTCCGTCTGCGTCGATCTCGACACCGATACCGTCGAACTCACCGGAGTTGAGTGTTGTACGGTAGCAGTTATCGCCGGTTGCTTCCAGACCGGATGCGTTCGCAAACTGCGCAACTGCAATCTGTCCGAGCAGAACCGTATTGCCGTTGCTGTAGGATGCAAAAATCTTTCCGGACTGGTCAACGGAAAGTCCGGTCATCGTACCCAGCTTCTTTCCTTTTCCTGCTGCACTCGCATCACCGCCGCTCATGGCCGCAGTGTTTGTACCGCCGTTGTTGCTATTCAGCAATGTAGAGAAATCAATCGTCACATCCTGGAAGGCGTCATAGCCTGCCGCAGTCAGCACGGACATGTTCAGGGTCTGTGAAAGATTATTACCGCCGCCGATGCTTGAAAGCGTACCCTCGACCGTATCAAACTGCAGGGTAAAGCCATCCGTTGAGGGCGTATTGATCGTAAAGTTACCGCCGAAAATATTGTAACGGATCTCCATATCGCTGGGAATCTCCTCGGTAAAGATCTGTCCGGTCTCTTTTGTAGCGCTTGCCAGATCCTGACCGACGATCGTCGTATAAGAGTAATCCCGAAGCAGTTCCTCTGGACCGGCAAACTTTCTCGGAACCTCCAGTTTCGTTCCATCCTCTAAGGCCACCATACTTGTAAAATTGATAACCTTGCCCGTTGCATCCGTCATATCAATTGTCTGACCGTCTACAAGCGTCGGCCAGTAATAAAGTACGCCGCCCGCTGTATAAGGCGGATCCGTCAGGTTTAACGCAGACCGGATGTCGTCTACATTAAACCGATACCCGGTGATACCGTCATCACTTGTGACAACCGTACCAAGTGATGTATAATCCTCCAGTGTCTGTGTCTGCATCAGGTCTTTGTAAGGGCAGTTGTTTACCGGATCTTTCTCAAAACCGTTCGTACCCATTTTTCCGCTTTCAAACAACCATTTCACGCCTGACTGGCGATATTGAACCCCGGCCGCATCGGTTTCCTGCGAGCCTGCATCCACCGGAGTTGGCGTTCCCTTTGCCACAATCGTACCGGAAGCATCCTCCACGTATATATCTGCGTCCGTCATCGCCGGATTTAAACCAGCGCCTTTGCCGGTGAGCACCGCCAATACATCATCGTACACAAGAGTAGTCGTTGAAAATTTGATGCGATAACCGTCCGGCAGTGCCCGTTCTCCGGTCAGCCCGAGCTGCGCGTTGACATCCGCGGCATCAAAGTAATAGGTGTAGGTGGGATCGGCATTGTTCCCTGCAGCCGTTGCCTTATTCACGGCATTTGTCTGGATCGCGCGCTGGATATCCGTCTTGCTCTTTCCGGTCGCAAACTTATAGTTCTCCGTCACATCGGTACAGGTTCCCTGTCCGTTTCCGGCCGTAGGCCCGAACAGGGATGAAAGAGAAACATTGGACGTCAAAATTGACGTACCCTTCTCATCGATGATATCCGTCAGGTTCACTGCATATTTGCCGCCCTTGACATCCTGCGCCTGAATCGAGAAGCGCGCGGTGTAGGGATAGCCCAGATTGTCATAGATCGTCAGGTTCATGACCGTACCGGTAGCGGACGTCACCTGTGTATTTTTGTTGTCAACAATACCGGTACAGCGCGCCTGTGTCGTCGCCTCCGGCTCCGACGTCTGGTTTTCCGGAGACATGATCTTCAGGGTGGATACGGTGTCCTTGCGGATCGTCTGGGTCGCCGCATCAACCCCCCAGCCCATAACCGTATATCCGGTGGACTTCATACAGAGGTTTCCGGCACCGTCCACATAGAAGGAGCCTGCCTTTGTAAACACGTTCTCCGCACCGTTGTTCACGATGAAAAAGCTGTTCGTGCTCTTGTCAGTGATCTTCAAGTCGAAGGGCAGTCCGGTCGTCTCGGATGCGCCCGCACCCGTAATATTGATCGAGGTGGAGCCGGTCGTAACACCGAGACCGATCTGCTTTGCGTTGACACCGCCGGTGCCCATATCGGCATTTGCCCCGGATGCACCGGAAAGCGTCTGGTACATAATAGAACTAAAGGTTACACTGGAAGCTTTGAACGCTACGGTATTTACGTTTGAGATATTATTACCGATAACGTCCATTTTTGTCTGATGTGTCTTAAGTCCTGACACAGCAGAGTAAAGTGATCTCATCATAATGAAATGACCTCCATTTTCATTCTCTTTGGCGCGGCACCTTGTCTCCTCTGTCAGTCAGAGACAATCGCTTCCTGCAAAAGGTCCGGCGATTAAACGATCACCGCGCCGTCAATATTGGTAAATATGTTGTCGCCCGTGTCTGCCTGATCCATCGCGGTCACCACCGTCTTATTCGGCACGTTCACGATAAATGCCAGTGAGTCCACAAGCACCAGTGATTCATTGATTCCTTTTTCACTGGCTTTTGATACGCCGTCCGCGAGCCGTTTGCTCTGATCCTCGGACAGATTGATATTCCGATCGTTCAACCGGTTTGCGGCGTGCTTGGAAAAGCGCAGCGGATGAAACGCATCCTGCTTTGCCCGCAGCACTTCGTCAAAGGAGACTTCCGTGCTCTCCCCTGATTCTCTGACATTCTTTTTTAAAAAGGTGTCCGCCACCTGTTCGATCGAATGAAACCCGTTACGAATCGAATCCATTTGATTCATAATCCCACTCCTGTCTGTGTAAGGCAGTTATTCGGCAGGCGTTGTCGCATCCGTGCCGTCTCCGCTGTCCGTACCACCGCCGTCACCGTCTCCGTCAACGTTCGTGTCTCCGCCGACGTTCGTGTCTCCGTCAACGTTCGTGTCTCCGTCTCCGTCATCTCCGGTGGTGCCGTCGTCTCCGCCCTCAAGCTCATCGCGGAGCTTGATCATCACGTTCAGCACGGTTTCCGCTGCCAGGAACTTGTCAAGCGCTTCCTTACAGTTGTTCTGGATGAACTCCTTCTGGTAATCAGTCAGCTTATCAAACTGCTCACGGATCATCTTAAATGTCTGCTCATCGTTGAGAGAAACGTGATCCGCATCGGGAATCTCTGCAATCGTCTTTTCGAAATCATCGGCGATAAGCGTTGCCTCCATATACTCGGAATCTGCTACGGTGTAGAGATCATCGAGGTTGTAAAGCGCACCGCCAACGGAAAGGTAAATTTTGCTGCCCTCCTTCATCACGTAGTCAACCACACCCGTCACATAGCTGGCCTCACCGGTCACAGGGTTTGTGGGACGCATGATAACGGTCTTTCCTACAAGCGCGTTCGCCTGCAGGCTCTCCGCCGTATGCGCCATGTTCTCGGTAGCCTCTACCTGTGTAAAGGTTGCGAGCTGTGAAACATACTCGGTGTTCGACTGCGGCTCTAAAGGATCCTGGTACTTCATCTGTGCAACGAGCAGATTTAGGAAATCCTCCTTATCCAGCTTTCCCGGCTGCTTTTGTGTCGATGCCGACGTGCCCTGTGCCGATGTGTCGATCAGCTTACCATTTTCCACTTTCTGCCATAACATAGGCAATTCTCCTTTCTTTCTTAAATTTTGGTATTACAATTTATGCGATATAATCAACGGTTCCGCCGTTGTCACGCATCATCTGTGCGACAAGTGCCTCCTCCTCGCTCATAAGCCCGCTAAGCTCGTCAAGGCTGTTCAGATTCAGATTCCGGCGTCCGCCCTGTGCACCTGCACCCTGGCGCCCGGCCTGCTCCTGCTGCATTTGTCCGTTTGCGGACGTATTTCCGTCTAAGTTCTGCTCAAACTCGTGGGTTGCAACCGTCACCTCAACGGCCTCCACCTTCAGGCCCTGTGCCTGCAGCGTAGCGCGCAGCTCCACCATCTGCGTCTGCAGTGCTTCCTTTACATGCTCGTTGGATGCGGCAATCTGTGCAGTCACTGCCCCCTGCTTTTCGGTCACGGTGAGAAACAGCCTGCCGAGACTCTCAGGGTTTAACTGCATTTCCAGTGTCGTCCCCTCCGCGGATGCAAATGTCCGCGCAAGACCCTCCATCTGGTTCATGAGCTGTTCTACCTCCAGATAACTAAATGCCGCCTGCATGCTCTCTGTCTGGGGCATGGTCTGTACATTCAAAGGCATCTCTGCCTCCCGGAACATCGGTGCCTGATTCGTAACGTCTCCGGTCTGATCCTGCGTCTGGGCTGTGAACATTTTCTCCTGCCTGCCGCTGTTTGTACCGGAAAACATACGCTCTGCACCATCGTCTCCCGTCTGTGTATTTTCTGCCGCTTTACCTACAGCCGGAACTGCCGCCGTATCCTCCGGACTCTCCTTCGTTATCACGGGCTGCTCCCCCTCTGCCGCCGCAGTAGCTGTCTGAACTGTGGAAACGTTCTCCTCTGCTGTTTTCGGAGTCTCTGCAGTCTCCTCCCCGGATGCATCTATTCCGAAGGCCTCCTCCAAAAACTGTTCAAACTGCTCTTCCATCTGCTCAGGTGATGCTTCACCGGTCTGCAAAATCTCCTTTACGACTTCCTCCATCTCATCGATCTGAGCTGACAGCTGTGACAGAAGATCCCCAAATGCACCTGCATCCAGTCCATTTTCCTGCTTAAAGCTCTGAATCAATCCGTTGACTTGCTGGAGCGCCATCTGAAAATTCGCATCCACAAGCAGCGCACTCACATCACTGTTTCCGAGAAACTCCTGCACAACCTGAATCAGATTCTGCGGATTTAACAGATCCATCGGCGAAAATCCGAGGGATTCCATCACCTGCGCAAATTCCTCGTCCGATACCTGCATCGTCTCCCGGACCGCTTCCTCAACCTTCTGTACAAGCTCGGACACCTTCTGTCCGAAATCGGATGCATTTACAGTCTCCTGCTTTGCCTCGGTGATCGTGCGTGTACCCTGGCTGAATTTTGCATAATCCTTCTGCACGCTTGTGGTGCCGCCCAGAGAAAAGATACGGTCTGTCGTGTCGCTGTTTTGCTTCCCAAAGCTTAAATTCTTTCCCGGAAGATTTCCGGAGCTTTGATTCATAATGCTTTCAAACTGCTCCATCACCAGATTTGACTGATCAAGCTTCTGAAATGACGAACCCTCCGCTGCTGGAGCGGCCATACCGGCGATCAGTTTTTCCACCTGTGTCATCATTTTCCTCCTTTCTTAAATGTTCCTTTTATTTTATATCCAAAGCCTTCCGGAACAATCCCAATCCACGCCGCGCATCTATCATACGGCTGTGATGGGAATATGCCCCGGACAGTCCGGACTTCCCGGGGAAATATCCCTGTCCGGACTGCGCGGTACCGTTCACAAAATGAACCGCCCGCCTACGGCTCCAAGATAGCGGTAATTTTCGCGGCGTTCTGTGCATTCATCGCCGCCATGATCTCAGCCCGCGTCTTTGCATCCAGCGCCTCCAGAATATCTGCGACGAGCTTTGATTCATCAGCCATCATCGTGTCAAAGATCGCTGCCGCGTTCTTTGCCTTCATATTTGAATAGGTTGCGATATATTCATCGAGCTTTTCGTCCTTCTTCTGCTGCTCCAATACCTGCCGGTAAATGATCTCCGCATTGACCGGGTCGATGGACTCATAAAACTCCTTGTAATTATTTATATCGGGTGCACTATCCGAAAAAACAACCTCTTCATCAAACTTTTGCTTCAATTCCTCAAAAGCCGCCTCATTCGCCTCATAAGCCGAGAGCTTCTCCAGCTTCGCCTTCAGCTCCTTGATGCGCTCGTTCTTGTCCCCAAGCTTTTTCTGTGCATCGGAAAGCTCTTTCTCCAGCTGCTTGACGTAGGCTGTCGCCTCACCCAGGTTCTGATAGGGGTAATCCTGCTCCTCGATGGGTGTCTCCACCTCCGGCAGAATCTTGTTCAGGTACGGAACATCTTTTAAGATCGGATGCATAACCGTAGAGCCGAAGCCGCCCACATCCCACTTGATGATCAGCACGAGAATACCCAGCCAGATGGCAATGATGACAATGGTAGCCAAAAAGACCGCGATCTTCCCGCCGATGCCCCCGTCGTCCTCAAAATCCGGATCATCCGGGTTGTAGCCCTTTTTGATGAGCTTTTCCCTGCGCTTGGCCTCCTTTGCCGCAACCTTTTCCGCCTTCTTCGCAGCCTTCTCCTGAATCTGCTCCGCCTTTGTTTTTCTGATTTCCTTTTCGTCTGCCATGAAACACACCACCTTTATTTTTTATAACCGCCGGATACCCTTCGTTTCACGCATCCTGCTGTATCCGATCATGATAGGTAAAGCTCACAAGCTGATCGATCTCCTTTGCCTCCTCAGCGGCAAGCTCAAGCTTAAACTGCTCAAATGCCTTTTCCCGCAGCTTTTCATGCGACTTGCGCTCTACCATAACGGCATTTAAGCGCTTTCTGGCCAGCTCCAGATTTTTCTCCGCCGCGTGAACCTGTATGATCTGGTCACGGATGAGCGACTTCATCGTATCGATGGCGCGCTTGTTTTCCCGTATCTTCAAGACGTCAATCGTCCCGAGTGCAAGCTCTGCCGCCTTTTTTTCATAGCCGATGCGCCGCAGCATCAGCTGCTGCAGCTTTTCGTTTTCCTGTGCTAAGCGCTGGCTCGCTATGCTGTAGGCGATCCGCTCCTGCTCCTCCAGCTTATATTTAATATCCAGGATGCTCTGCATCCGGTATGCAAATTTTGCCATATTCCTTACTCCGAAAAATAAAAACCATTAAGACTCAAAAATACCCTTGAGCAGCTCGATCTCCTGTTCAAACTCATACTTCTCGTCTGTCCGCTGCAAAAGATAGGCATTCACCGCTTTGTTTTTTGCAATGGCAAAATCAATCTCCGGATTGCTGCCGCTCTTATATGCGCCGATGTTAATCAGATCCTCCGCCTCGGAATAGGTCGCCAGAACATTTTTCAGCTTTCCGGAAACCGCTTTTTGCTCGTCAGTGATAATCGAACTCATGACACGGGAAATACTCGCCAGGACGTCAATGGCAGGGTAATGATTTTTCTGTGCCAGCTTTCGATTCAGCACAATATGCCCGTCCAGAATACCGCGGGCGGTATCGGTGATCGGCTCGTTAAAATCATCGCCGTCCACCAGCACCGTGTAGAGTCCCGTAATGGAGCCTGCCTGTGATGTTCCCGCGCGCTCCAAAAGCTTCGGAAGCTCCGCGTACACGCTGGGAGGATATCCCCTCGTTACCGGCGGCTCCCCTGACGCCAGCCCGATCTCACGCTGCGCCATGGAAAAACGGGTCAGTGAATCCATCATAAGCAGGACATCCCTGCCCTGATCCCTGAAATATTCCGCTATGGCAGTGGCGGTCATCGCCGCTTTTTTTCGAATCAGCGCAGGCTTGTCAGAGGTGGCGACCACCACCACGGAGCGAGCCATACCCTCGGCGCCAAGGTCGCGCTCAATGAACTCCCGCACCTCCCTGCCTCGCTCCCCGATCAGGGCGATCACATTGATATCCGCCTTTGTATTGCGGGCAAACATACCCATCAGCGTACTTTTTCCCACACCGGAGCCGGCGAAAATGCCGATACGCTGTCCCCTGCCCACGGTGAGCAGTCCGTCCACCGCCTTCACACCCAGAGGAAGCACCTGGTCAATAATTTTTCGCTTCATCGGATCTGGCGGCAGGCATTCCACCGGATACTGTGTCGGCAGAAGGATCTCCCCGTCAAAATCGGTAGGCCGGCCAAGACCGTCCAGTGTATGCCCCAGAAGCTCGTCGCCGACACCGATGCTTAAAGGACGTCCCGTGTTCTCCACGATGCATCCGACACCGATACCGTCCATGCTCTCATAGGGCATGAGAAGCAGCCGGTTCTCATGAAAGCCCACGACCTCCGCCATGACGAAGGTACCTGCCTCCCGGTCAACAATAATACGGCAAAGATCGTTCAGCTTTGCCTCCGGCCCAATTGATTCCACCGTCAAGCCAACAACCTTTGCCACTTTTCCAAAACAATTATAAAAGATATGGTCTAAAACCTGTAAGTATTTGCTTACATCAACCTGTAAATCCATCCCCAGTGATCTCCTCGTCCTCTGCTCTTCAAGGTCTTACGCAAAGGCTCTTCAAATCCCGAACCAGATTATCCAGTTCCACATCCAGACTGCAATCATACACGCCCGAATCCGCGTCGATGATACACTGGCTCTTTGAAAGCTCCGGATCCATCACGATCTCAATAGACACATCCTCACCGACCTTTTCCTGCAGCACGCCCTTTTTCTCCCGGAGAAAAGCGACCTCATCCTCACACACGCGAATCTTATACTGCTTTGTCTCACGGATACCACGCATCGCGTTCATGACAAGCTGCAGAAGCATCTCCCTTTTATCGGAAAACTGAATCCGAAATACCTCGTCAAACACATGAAGTACCGTATCAAGAAGCTTTGGCTCAAGCCCGGCAAGGGCGGCAGCGTGTTCCTCCCGCAAATGCTGCTCAAGCGCCTCAAGCCGTGCCCGTTCCTGATCCAGCTCGGCCTGTGCTTTTTGCTGTGCCTCCTCATAGCCAGCCGCGTAGCCCTCCTTTTGGGCCGTCTCCCGCAGCTGCTGCGCCTCGAAAACCGCCTGATCGTGCATCTCATTCGCACGCTCCCCGGCCTCTGCTAAAAGCTGCGCCGCCTCCTCCTTCGCCTGAGCCACATAATCCACTTCCGGCTCCTCGGGCTCCGGTTCCGGCTCCAGATCCAAATTCTCCGCAAACAGACCTTCGGTAAACTCGATCTCGCCGTCCTCGCCGGCGGCCTCCATCGCTTCCCTGCGCTGACGTAGCAGCTCCTCGCGCCTTGCCTGTCGCTGCGCCTTTTCGATGGCCTGCATCCGCTCGGCGATCATCTCGTTCGTGTCAATGACGCGACTGACACGATCGCCGTTGATTACATAGTTATTTCGGTAAAAATTAGACAATTACCTCGTCACCTCCGCCTCTTGAAATGACAATCTCGGCGGAATCCTCAAGCTTACGGATCACAGCAACAATCTTCTGCTGCGCTTCCTCCACATCCTTCATACGAACCGGTCCCATGAACTCGATATCCTCCTCGATCATAGAAGCAAGTCGTTTGGAGAGGTTTTTCAAGATTACACCCTTGACCTCCTCGTTTGCACCCTTCAGCGCAACCTCCAGGTCGTTGTTGTCTACATCACGCAGCACACGCTGGATCGCACGGTCGTCCAGAAGCAGGATATCCTCGAATACGAACATCTTTTTGCGGATCTCGTCTGCCAGCTCCGGCTCGTCGATCTCCAGAGATTCCATGATATGCTTCTCTGTCCCGCGGTCTACGGTATTTAAAATATTTACGATCGCATCCACACCGCCGACAATCGTGTAGTCTTGATTTGCCAGGGATGCAAGCTTGCGCTCCAGCACGCTCTCCACCTCCTTGATTACATCCGGCGAAGTACGGTCCATCATCGCGATACGCTTTGCCACGTCCGCCTGCTTTTCCGGTGCCAATGCACCCAGAATCATGGATGCCTGATTGGAGGACAGATACGACAAAATCATAGCAATCGTCTGCGGATGTTCGTCCTGAATAAAGTTCAGCACCTGTGAAGGATCGGTCTTTCGCACAAACTCGAAAGGACGCACCTGCAGAGACGCCGTCAGCTTTGTGATCACCGCCTGCGCCTGCTCCTCGCCCAATGCCTTGTCAAGCAGCTCCTTCGCATATCCGATACCACCCTCCGCGATATACTGCTGTGCCAGGCACACCTGATAGAACTCCTCCAAAATTTCTTCCTTGGTCTGCGGCGATACACTCCGCGTATTCGCGATTTCCAGGGTAAGCTCTTCGATTTCATCCTCTTTCAGATGTTTAAATATATTCGCTGATTTTTCCGGTCCCAGAGCAATCAAAAGGATCGCCGCCTTCTGGACTCCAGAGTATTCTTCATTCGCCATGAACCTTAATCTCCCAATCGCATCATTTTATTTTTTAATCCCAGTCCTCATTCAGCCAGTTGCGCAGCAGGGATGCCACCGCCTCCGGTTTTTCATCCACAAAGCGTTCGATGAGCATTCGTGCCTCAGATTTCTCCGAATAGGAAATATCCTCCATATCGCTCTCCGGCTCCCGCGTGGACGCCAAAAGCGACTCCACGGAAAGCTCCGGCTCCAGCTCCTGCACCTGTTCCTTCCTGGTGCTGCGGAATACGACATAGCCCAGCAGTGCAAAGATGAGCACCGCGAGCAGAATCTGGAAATAATCCGCCGCCGTCCGCCCGCTTCCGGAAGAATACTGGAATACGGGAACCTCGTAAGAGATAATGGAAATATTCTCCACGGGGAAGCCGGTTGCATTTGCGACAACCTGGTAAAAGTCCTCGTCTACCTCCGTACGCACCCGTGCGGAATTGTCCGCCTTAAACTCCTCAAAAGTCGTATCCTCAAGCAGCCCCCTCTCCCGCATATTATCCTCATTGTAGGTCACATAGGTCGTGGCAACAAGGGATACCGAGGACGAATCGTAGTTGATCGTTCCCGAACCGCCGGTCGTCTTGCGCAGCGTCTCATTGTGCAGATAGTTTCTCTGAGAATCCGTCACGGACGAGGATGTGATATCTCCATCCTGCATCACATAGGAATCATCATCGTTGGCATCCGTTCCGGGGATCGCCGCAGCACCTCCCTGCGCCTCGGACGAATAGTCCCTGGAGCTCTGGACAAATCCTTCCGACCCCTCGGGATCGGAAAACTCGCGGCTCGTCTCCTCGACATTGGAAAAATCCATGTCAAGATTTAAACCGACTTCTACATTACTATACAGCTCGGTGCCGATCATAACCTCCTTCACACGGTTTTTGAAAAACTGCTCGTATTTCTGGAGCAGCGTAAGCTGTGAGCTGGCCATACCGGAGAACGACATCTCGTCCCCGCCCGCAAACAGGGTATTATTCGCGGTGTCCATAATCGTGATATTTTCCGTGCTGTCGTTTCCAAGCGCCGTCGCCACAAGGCGCGCCAGCCCCGCCGCCTGCTCCTCTTCCATCTCGCCGTCAAGCTCAAGGACAACCGTCGCGTAAGCCGGCTCCTGCTTTGCGATGAGCGTCCCATCATCCGTGGGAAGGTTCATCATAATCTCCGCGCTCTTTACGTTTGAAAGACTCTCGATGGTCGTCGCCAGCTTATCCTCCAAATATACCTGATAGCGGCGGTCCTTATCCTGCTCGGTCGTCGTAAAGCTGCCGTTCAAAGCATCGTTGATCGTAAACCCGCTCTGCGGGATGCTGTTGGAGCCAAGCAAAATCCGCGCATTTGCTTCATCCTTTTTATTGATCGTGAACACAAGCCCGTTATCGCTGACCTCATAATCGATCTCATTATCCGTCAAAAGCTGCTTCACTTCCCCCGCCTGCTTTGTATCTTCGCAGGTCGTCAGCTCAATCATCGTCGGCCTTGTCATTACAAACGCCAAGAGCGCAATCGCAATCACCACCACCGCAGCTATACTGACAACGAGGATCTGCTGTTTCCGATTGAATTTTTTCCACCAGTCCAGGATTCTCTCCCAGAGCTGTTGTAACCGTTGCTGCATGACTCACCAATCTCCCTTATGTAACATTACATCTGCATATTCATAATACTGTTATACGCCTCTAAAACTTTATCCCGCACCGCTACCGTATAGGAAAGCGCCATATTCGCCTTCTGCTGTGCGATCTGGAGATCGTGCGCATTGTCCGCCTCTCCCAGTGCAAACTGAATCTCCATCTCCTCTGCCTTGTTCTGCAGGTCACTCGTCTCCTTGAGCATATTTAAGGCAGACGCAAAGACAGAATCAAAGCCTCCGGTCCGCGCAGTCTCCTCCTGCCCGAGCGCCTGAGATATGTAGTCAGTCTGCTGTATGCCCTGTATCATTGATATATCCACTGCTCACGCCTCCTTAGCCCTGGCCGATTCCGATACCTGCCTGCACAATTGCCTTGCTTGCCTCAAATGCTGTCGCATTCGCTTCATAGCCCCGGCTCGCGTCAATCAGGTTCGTCATCTCCGTCACAATGTTTACGTTCGGGTATGAAACATAGCCGTTCTCATCCGCATCCGGATGCGCCGGATCATACTCCATAATATAATCACTCGTCGTATCCTCCTGCACCGAGGTCACCTTCACACCGTCGCCCTTATAGCTGTAGCGCTGACGGTTCAGCATCTCGTCAAAGGGGGTCAGCCGCTTCTCCGCAAAGGTTACGACCTTACGCCGATAAGGCGTGCCGTCCGCGGTACGGGTCGTCGTCACATTCGCGATATTCTGTGCGATGACATCCGTCCGGAACCGCTCTGCGGTCATACCGGAAGCACTGATATTAAATGATTGAAACAGTCCCATTCCTAATCCTCCTGTCCTTTTTTCGTTTCATCCGCTCCACAATAATTTCTATAACCCGCGCTTAACGCCCGGATCCGATCGCGGTCTTTAACCTGGAAAACTCCTGCGTCACACTGTCCGCAAGAAGCTGATAACGAAGCTGCTCGGAAGCCAGCTCCACGTTTTCGGTGTCCACATCCACGTTATTCCCGTCTAACCGGTAATTGTAGCTGAAAGCAGCCATATCATAGTGTACACCCGCATTCAGATGGTCCAGATGGACGTTGCTGACCTTTTCGTCCAGGGAAATCCACTTTGTCTGCTCCAGCTCCTGCTTAAGCAGGCTCTCGAAATCCACCTCCCTGCGCTTGTAGCCCGGTGTATTGATGTTTGCCAGATTGTTCGTGATCACGGTCTTTCGCAGATCACTCGCGTCCAATGCCTTATCCAGCACATTGATATAGTCATAAGCATTGCTTTGAATCATCGTCGTTGCTCCCTTCTTCCATGTGCTTTGCGCAAAAAATGCACACCGCTCCTATCTTTCCTAAATAACAGTATACATTATTTCGCGAAAAACACAAGTCTTTTTTTTTGATTTTTACACAATCTTGTACTTTTTTGTCACATAAAACACAAGATATGCCCTATTTTCTGGAAAAACAGCGCTTTTTTGCGTTAATGCGCGAAACCGCAATAGGCGTGAAAAAAGGATTTACATCATCCCTTTATCGCATCGTAAATCCTTTTACTCTCCGCGCAAATCCTTTTGCACAGATGGACACATCCATATATTCCGTTGTCATGCGCCCTTTAATTTTCTGCCTCATGGCTTCTGCTGCTCGTTTTTGATCCGGGAAAGCTCATCGAATACCACGTCGTTGAGCACCTTGATGTAGGTTCCCCGCATACCGGAGGAACGGGATTCGATGACCCCCGCGCTCTCAAACTTGCGCAGCGCATTCACGATCACGGATCTCGTGATCCCCACGCGGTCTGCGATCTTGCTGGCCACAAGGATCCCCTCCCTGCCGCCGAGCTCGTCAAAAATATGTATAATCGCCTCCAGCTCCGAGAAGGACAGCGTAGAGATCGCGGATTTTACAATCTGGATCTTACGGCTCTCCTCGGCGCTCTCCTCATTCACCGAGCGCAGCATCTCAAGGCCGACTACGGTTGTCCCATACTCCGTAAGGATAATATCGTCGATATCATAGCTTCGCTCCATGCGGTAGACAAACAATGTGCCCAGCCGCTCTCCTGCGATGTCAATCGGGGCGATGATCGCGGAGTAGCTTTTGATATCCGTCAGAAAGCCAAGTGTCTCCAGATTTACATTCTCCTTTGTCGAGAGAATCCCAAGCAGTCGCTCGTTGAGCATCCCGTCGATAAAGCTGCCGACCTCATCCGCAACCAGCTCGCCCAACACACGTGTATCCAGTGCGCTGCTCATGCCCAGCACCTTTCCCTTTTTGCTGATCACGAGAATGTTCGAGTCGAGGATATCGGTCAGCACCTCGCAGATATCGTTAAAAACAACCTTGGATGAATTATTGTTATGAAGCAGCTTGCCTATCTTTCTCGTCTTGTCCAAAAGCTCTACGCTCATAGCCAATCGGTTCCTTTCCTGCACAAAAAATGAATATATATAAATCATACACCCATTTATCTGAAAATTCAACGAAAAGTTCTGCTTTTTATAACGATTCCCTCACACCTGAATCATGTTCTTACGGACTGCGCAGTAAATGCGCAGTCCTGCCCCGTGAAAAGCAACCTGACTCGTTACGTTTCACGCCGTGACCTTTAGCGGGCAGCCCGGACATGAAACTTCGCTTCGCCATCTCCCTGGCTGAACGGTTACCAAATCATTCCGGCTTCTGCTCCGTCTCCTTTGGCCTGACCTCGACGTAACCGCACTGCGCATCGGCACAGACAAGCCGGTTTCCCTTTTCCACCATGTATCCGCCGCAGGAGGGGCACCTTTTGTCTACCGGCTTCGCCCAGGACATAAAATCACACTCCGGGTTATTTTCACAGCCGTAGTAGCGCCTGCCCTTTTTCGTCTTGCGCAGCACGACCTCCTTTCCGCAGGACGGACACGCCACACCGATCTTTTCCAGATAGGGCTTTGTGTTGCGGCAGTCGGGAAAGCCGGGACACGCCAAAAACTTGCCGTGCGGACCGTACTTCACCACCATGTTGCGCCCGCACTCCTCGCAGATGACATCCGTCACCTCGTCGGCGATCTCAATCTTTTCAAGCTTCTTCTCCGCATCGGCAACGGCCTCCTCCAGATCGGGGTAGAAATTGCTGATAATCGTCTTCCACTGCACCTTTCCCTCCTCCACCATGTCGAGCAGGGATTCCATATTCGCGGTAAAATGCTCATCCACGATCGTCTCGAACGCCTCCATCATAATGGAGTTCACCGCCTCGCCAAGCTCTGTCATATAGAGGTTTTTCTGCTCCTTCGTAATATAGCGGCGCGCCAGCAGCGTGGTGATCGTAGGCGCATAGGTACTCGGCCGCCCGATGCCGTGCTCCTCAAGCGCCCTGACCAGCGATGCCTCCGTAAAATGCGGCAACGGCTGGGTAAAGTGCTGTCTGCTCTCGATCTCCTTCAGGGAAAGCACCGTCTCCTTCGTGATGGCATGGAGCAGGACATTATTCTCCTCCTTCTCCTCGTCGTCCGCATTGTAGACAGACAAAAAGCCCTCGAAGGCCAGCTTTGACGCCGATACATGCAGCTGGTAATCCCCCGCGGCTATCTTTACGGATACAGTCTCGTATTGTGCCGGGTTCATGCGGCTTGCCGCAAAGCGGTTCCAGATGAGCTGGTAAAGCCGGAACTGGTCTCTTGTGAGGGATTCCTTGATGAGCACCGGAAGGCGCGCAATATCCGTCGGGCGGATCGCCTCGTGGGCATCCTGGATCCTGCCCTTTGCGCCGTTTTCCTCCCCTGCCTGCGCCGCATACTCCGGCCCGTATTTCTCGGAAATATAGGTCCGCGCAGCCACGTCCGCCTCGGCGGCGATGCGCACGGAGTCGGTACGCAGATAGGTGATAATACCGACGGTTCCCTGTCCCTTGATGTCCACACCCTCATAGAGCTGCTGTGCAAGCCGCATTGTCTTTTGTGTGGAAAAATTCAGGCGCTTGGACGCTTCCTGCTGCAGGGTACTCGTAGTAAACGGATGAGGCGGCTTTTTCGTGCGCTCGCCCTTTTTTACCTCCGTCACGGAAAATGCCGCACCCCTTAGCTCCTGCTCAATGGCCTCCACCTGCGCCCGGTTCGTAAGGCTGAGCTTCTCGCCGCCCTTACTGTCCAGCTTTGCGTGGAGGGACTTTTTTTCGCCCTCCACCGCAAGGGCCGCCTCGAGTGTCCAGTACTCCCTGGGGATAAACTCCCCGATCTCGGTTTCCCGGTCACTGATCAGCCGCAGCGCCACCGACTGCACGCGCCCCGCGGAAAGCCCCCGCTTCACCTTGCTCCAGAGCACCGGGCTGATGCGGTAGCCCACCATGCGGTCAAGCATTCTTCTGGCCTGCTGGGCATTCACCAGGTCCATGTCGATCTCCCGGGGATTTTTTAAGGACGCCTTCACCGCCGACTGGGTGATCTCGTTGAAGGTAATGCGGTACACCTTTTTGTCCTGGAGCTTCAGGGCATGATAGAGATGCCACGAGATCGCTTCCCCCTCGCGGTCCGGGTCGGTTGCGAGATAGATCTTATCCGCCTTTTTGACCTCCTTGCGCAAATTCGCAAGTATGTCCCCCTTGCCGCGGATTGTAATATATTTAGGCTCAAAATTGTTCTCGGCGTTAAAGCCCAGCTGGCTTTTGGGAAGATCCCGCACATGCCCGTTGGACGCCGCCACCTCATAATTTTTCCCCAGAAATTTCTTGATCGTTTTCACCTTCGCAGGCGATTCCACAATAACCAAATACTTTGCCATTGCCAAATGTCTCCTCTAGCTTACAGAAATATAATGGTTCCGCCAGACCTCCTCCACCAGACCCTTTTGCTGCATTTCCAGCAGAAGCTGCGTGAGGGTTACAAAATCCATGGCGGTTTCCCGGCCAAGCTCCTCAATTGATTTTGGATGCAAACCAAGGCAACTATACACCAAGTGTTCTGACTTTTCAAGTGGCAATTTATTTTTCTCAGAGAAAAGCCCAAGCTCCCGCGCCAGCTCCCGGGGCGACAAAAAAATGCCTGCACCCTGCCGGATGAGACGGTTGCAGCCAACGCTCAGGGGGTCGCTTATTCGCCCCGGAACCGCGTAAATGTCCTTTCCCTGCTCTAAGGCGAGATCCGCCGTGATCAGCGAACCGCTCCGCTCCCGGGCCTCGACCAGAAGCAGCGCGTCACTGAGAGCGGCAATGATGCGGTTGCGCGCCGGGAAAAATCCGGGAAGCGGCTGCATGCCCGGCGGGTACTCCGAGATCACGCCGCCGTTTGCCGTAAGGCTTTTATAGAGCGCGGCATGCTCCGGCGGATAAACCACGTCGATCCCGCATCCCAGCACCCCGTAGGTTTTTCCGCCGCCCGACAGCGCGCCCCGGTGCCCGTAGCCGTCGATGCCCCGGGCCATGCCGCTGATGACCTGCGCGCCGCATGACGCAAGGCATTTTCCCGCGGCAAGGGCAACATCCCTGCCGTAGGCGCTGCATGTCCGGGCACCTACAATGCCGACGGTTTTTATCTCCTCCCGCGGAAGCCCGCCGATAAAATACAGCGCATAGGGTGGATCGTAGATTTCCCGCAGACGCTTCGGATACCCGTCCTCCTCCATTGACACAAAGGAAATGCCCTTGCTTCCAAGCATTTCCCACGCACCCTCCAAATCCCACTGCTTTTTACTCTCGCAGATTCTCGCTGCCGTCCCCTCTCCGATGCCGTAAATCCCAAGGAGCGCCTTTGCACCCATCCCGTAAAGCTCCCGGGCGCTGCCGCAGTATTTCCGGAGCTGGTGGATCGTGCGGCAGCCCACCCCGGAAATGTTGGCAAGCCAGTAAGCATAGCATCGTTCCTCCATACTCACACCTCCCAATATTTCCGGTCGGGGCTGCGGTAACAGACCGCCTCCGTCAGATGCCGGATGCCAATCTGCCCGCTTCCCTCCAGGTCCGCGACGGTGCGCGCCACCTTCAAAAGCTTGTGGTAGGCGCGGGCGGAGAGCTGCAGATGTGCGTACATCTGCTCCATGTATGCGCGCTCCCTGCTTCCAAGCCGACAGTATTCCTGCAGCCTTGCCGACGGGATCTGGCTGTTAAAATACCAGCCTTCCCCGGCAAAGCGCTCCCGCTGCACGCTCTGCGCCCGCAGCACCCGTTCCCGGATCTCCTGCGAGCTTTCGCCCCGCCTTTGTCCCTCAATATCCCCGTAGGTGATCTGCTCCGCTTCAACACATACGTCGATGCGGTCTAAAAGCGGCTGGCTGATCCTGGAAAGGTAGCGGCGCACGGACGTCTGGGAGCAGCGGCACCTCGTGCGGTCGGGGTAATAGCCGCATCTGCAGGGGTTCATGGCACATACGAGCAGAAAATTCGCCGGAAAGGTCAGGCTTCCGCTGGCACGGGAAATAGTGATCTCCCGGTCCTCCATGGGCTGTCGCAATATTTCCAGGGTGTTTTTCTGAAACTCCGCCAGCTCATCCAAAAAGAGCACGCCCCGGTGGGCAAGTGACACCTCCCCCGGCTTCGGATACTGACCGCCGCCTGAGAGGCCCTGCGGCGTAACCGAGTGATGAGGCGCCCGGAACGGACGGCTCCCGATCAGACCGCTGTTTTTGCGCATCAGCCCGCAGACGCTGTAAATCTTTGACACCTCCATGCGCTCCTCCCTTTCCATCGGGGGCAAGATCCCGGGTATCCGCTTTGCCGCCATCGTCTTTCCGGAGCCTGGAGGACCAATCATGAGCAGATTATGCATCCCGCTCACCGACACCTCACAGGCGCGGCGCAGCATTTTCTGCCCGCCCATGTCCGCAAAATCCGGCTGGTACTCCGGCTGCGGCGCGGACACATCGATCGGCTCCCCATCCATTGTATATGCGCCGGAAAAGTAATCCATGACAATTTTTAAGCTTTCTGCCGCAATGACGGTGATGCCCTCCACCAGCACCGCCTCCTGCCGGTTATCCCGCGGAATGATGCAGACCTTAAAGCCCAGCTCCTTCGCCCGGCAGACAATCGGCAGAATGCCGTCCACCGCGAGAACCGCGCCGTTTAAGCCAAGCTCCCCGATGATGAGCGTCTCCTTAAGACACCGCTCATCCACGATTCCGAGAGCCGCCAGAATCGCGACGGTGATCGGCAGATCAAAGCCGTTGCCGCATTTGCGCACGTTCGCCGGGGACAAATTGACGGTGATGCGCTTTGCAGGAAGCGCATACCCGCAGTTGCGCAGGGCCGTGCGCACCCGCTCCCGTGACTCCCGCACCTCCGCGGCGAGAAAGCCCACCATGTCAAACACCGGAAGGCCGTTACTCACATCCGCCTCCACCTGCACGGGAAGGCTGTCAATACCATGCAAAATCGCAGTTGTAACGATACTGTACAAACGTTCTCCTCTCTGCGCTGCCCGGGAAAATGATCGAACTGATCCGAAATTGTATACGAAAAAAAGATGAAACCATTTTAACATGGATTTCATCTTTTTGAAAGACCAAAATTCCTGAAACGATCTGTTACCTACCCGTTTCGGTTACTATTCACGGCTCGGGAGCCGCTCATAGTAACGATTCGGGGCGATATTCAGAGTTTTGCTTCGCAAAGATCGCCCCTCACACCTGAATCATGTTCTTACGGACTGCGCAGTAAATGCGCAATCCTGCCCCGTAAAAAGTAACCCGTTTCGTTACGGTTTACCGCAGGACTCCGGTGTAACAATGAACCCCGTTTCAATTTGTGGTCTGCTCCAGACCTGCCCGAAGCTGTGCCAGCGCTTTTTTCTCGATGCGGCTCACATAGGAACGGGAAATGCCGATGCTCCCCGCGATCTCACGCTGGGTGAGGGGATTTTTCCCGTCCAGCCCGTAGCGCAGTGTGATAATCTCAAGCTCCCTCCCGTGAAGCAGTCGGGGAAGCATTTCCCGCAGTGTACTGACCCGCCATTTCAGGTCCATCTCCTCCACCACGTCCGGATCCTCGCTCTCGCAGATATCCAGCAGACGGATCTGGTTGCCCTCCTTATCCGTACCAACCGGCTCATAAAGGGACACCTCCCGCGAGGTTTTCCGCTTTGAGCGCAGATGCATCAAAAGCTCATTGTCTATGCAGCGCGCGGCATAGGTCGCCAGACGGCTCCCCTTTGCGTCATTGTAGGTGTCCACCGCCTTGATCAGCCCGATCGTGCCGATGGAGATCAGCTCCTCCGTCTCCTCATCCACGTTCTGATACTTCTTGACGATGTGTGCTACCAGACGCATGTTGCGCTCCACCAGCGTGTGCTTCGCCTCCAGGCTCCCGTCCTTCATGCGTGACACGCACTCTCTTTCCTCCTGCTGCGTAAGAGGCGGCAAAAATGTTTTCAATCGCTTCTCTCCGATCTATCAAAGCGAACTTAATACATTTTATGTCGCGGACAATTCCGCTGTGCCTTTCCCACTTACCGGAGGTCTTGGTTTATTTTTCCGTTTAACGCCCCACCGTATGTACAAACGGCTTCCGCTGTCTCCTTCGCGTCACCAAAAACACCGACGTCGGCAGCAGCCTGCGCCGTCCCCTTCTTTTCAGGACAACGCTTCTGATATAGCGGAAGGTGTAATCCTCGCCTTTTTCCGCCAGCATCATGAGCAGCTTCTCCAAAAGCGCACGGGTCTCGGGATGCAAAATATGGTAATCCCGCTTCCCCATATAATACTCCAGCGCCGAGGAATCCGTATATTTTTCTTTTTTGTAAATTTTAGACGCCGCCACCCGGTCCGCAACCATCTCCGCCACATATTTTTCCGGCATGCGCATGCCCGCAACGTGATGATCCCCGAGAAAATCGTAATCCATCCAGTATTCCAGATGGTGGCGGTTTCGCCCCTTGTGGTGCAGCCATGCGGTGGAATAGCCGTACTCCTTCCGCTCGCCGTTGTGGGGGCTTTGATCCTCCATAAAATATTTTGCTCCGATGCGGAACTCCGTCCACGAAAATTTAGACAGATCGTGGGTCAGCCCCTGCCGGTACAGACCCATGCGAAAACAGTTTTTCCGCACCTCTCGCCGGTGCTGACACACCGTTTTGAAATGCTTCAATGCCTTTTTAACTGACATAAAACAAATACCTCCCGATCAAAAACAACATCAGCAAATGTACCGGGTAGACCACATAAAAGAAATATTTCGCCGAAGGCCCCTTTTTTCCCCGGTAGAACTGTATCGGCACAAGTGCCAGCACGCCGGCGCATTGAACGCCGCCGTAAAGAAGAATATTCACCGCGCCCACCGAAAGCAGCCTGGCCCATGCACGCGCGCGAAACAGGTAAAAGGCGACGATCATGGCAATACCGCCGATGCCGTAATCCGATTTTACCACAAAGTGCATGAGAAGCGCTGTCATGAAAAGCAGAAAGCCCGTTTGCCAGCGCACCTGTACACGGTCAATCACACAGATGCATACAAGCCCCAGAAGCAATGTAAAAAAAACATTCTGATGCCACCGATAATAGGGAACCCCATACCAGAGCAGGTCAAAGGGGACCTCCGAGAGCAGTGCCAGCACAAAGAGCCGCCCCATATATTTTTTCACGTCCCGGGTGTGGATATACCCTTCCGCGATTAAAAAGCAGTAGATCGGAAACGCCAGCCTTCCCACGCAGCGCAGCCAAAGCTGCCCCGGAAAAAAATATGCCCCGACATGGTCGATAATCATCGTTACAACCGCAATGCACTTTAAATCAAAGACAGAAATTCCTCCTGTCTTAACGTCCTCCCGTGACATGCTTTTCCTTCCTTCCGCCTTTCTCTTTTTCCTGCGGCACCGGCTTTTTTTCCGCCTGCACTTCTGCCGCAGCTTCCTTCACCCCGTCTGACGTCCCAGGCAGCGCCTCTGTTTCCTCCGGCTCAGGAAACGCTGTCACAAGCACGGCGGTACACGCCTCCGGCAGCATAACGCGATCTCTTTCCGCGCCAAGCTCCCCCGCTCCCAAAACCAGCCTCCAGACTTTCCCCTCCGGCATTTTCGGAAGCGCCAGCACGGACTCGCCCTGCGCAAAATTCCATCCGATATAAAGATCCTGCTCCTCCCCGCCGTACGCGCCGGCATACATAACGCCGACGGCCTGCATGGACGAATAGACCTCCCCGCTCCACGCCCGTGTACTGTGGTAAGAAAGATCCGGCATGCCATGCCCCTCATAATCGCTCATGCGCACCGGCATTCTTTTACGGATGACGGGATGGTTCCTGCGGAATGCCAGAAGCTCCCTGACATGTGTAAAAAGCGCCCGGTTACGCTCCAGCTGCTTCCAGTTGACCCAGCCGACCCGGTTGTCCTGACAATAGGCGTTGTTGTTTCCGTTCTGGGAATTGCCAAACTCATCCCCTGCAAAAATAAGCGGAACGCCCTGGGCCAGAAGCACGGTGGACATGGCCTGTCTCATCAGTACCGACCGCAGCTCCTTTATCTTTTTCTTGCGGGAGCTTCCCTCCTCACCGCAGTTGACGCTGTAATTCCAGTCGGCACCGTCCGCGCTCCCCTCACCGTTCGCCTCATTGTGCTTTTCGCGGTAGCTGAACACGTCCGCCAGCGTAAAGCCGTTATTGTTCGCAAAATAGTTGACAAACCCGACCGTCGGATGCTGCTTTTTCTGCTGGTTTAAATATTCGACCAGATTTCCGTCCAGATGGTTGACCATCCGGCGGGATGTATAAAGAAATTCGTCGTTGTACACGTACAAATGCGGATATGCCACCGGCTGATCCCACACCTGAGCCGGAAAAGCGGCGGCAAAAATCTTGCTGCGGCGCAGCATCACATCGGAAATAACACTCGCAACCGCCATCTGTGAACAGATCAGGTGAAAGCCGTCCACATGATACTCCCTCACCCAGTGGCGCAGCACGTCAACGATAAAATTCGGGTTCGTTTTCTCATCAAAATTCATCTCCATCACGCACTCGATACCTGCAAGGTGCAGCGCATGAATCATCTCCCTAAACTCTGCGGAAGGTAATTTCCCGGAGGAATAGCCCGCCTTCGGGGCAAAATAATTTCCGCTGCCGTAGCCCCAGTAGTTGACGGTCGGCAGCTCCTTTTCCTTCTCCTCATACTCTTTTTTCTGCATCATCCGATAGCCTGCCACCGCCTGAGGCGCCCAGCCGTCAAAGCTGACCGCATGCTCCTCGTGCTTCGGGGGTATCAGCTCCTCGAACTCATAAGCCGGCATCAGCTCCAGCGTCGTTACGCCAAGCTCCTGAAAATAGGGAATTTTCTCGGCGATCGCCGCAAAGCTCCCCTTCGTCCGCCCGTCCACGCCGCCGTCCCTCGTAAACCCCCTGACATGCAGCTTATACAACACCATATCGCTGCCCGAAATTTCCGGAAAGCGATCCTCCTGCCAGTCATATTCCGAAAAATCAAAACCGCTGCGCAGCTCGTAGCGGTTTTCCCGACGGCTGTAGTCGGCCCATTTCTCCCTGCCAACGATACGCTTTGCATAGGGGTCCACAGCCACCTGCCCGTCGATCACATAATTATAATCACAGTAACGCTCATCCAGTCCGTCGATGCACACGGAACGTACCGCCCCGATGCAGAAGTCCTCCGGCACCAGAAAATCCTCATAACCGGCGGCCGTACTGTTTTTCGTCCTTCTGTCATAAATACGGACCGCGCAATCGCACTCCTTCGCACCTTCAAACGTAAAACAGATTCCGTCTGCCGTCTTACTTGCACCGAATCTGTTATAGTTCCCTTCTCTCATCTTCTTTGCCATAAACATTCCGCCTTTTTTCTCTGTAAATATATGGTAAAATATGAACGTACTTTAATATTATAACAGCTTCTCCCCGGTTTGCCTATCATTTTTTTCACATTTTATCACCAATATTACACTAATCTGAATCTTGACAGCCCCGGCGCCGTTCTTTATAATGAAACAGAACAAAAGTGCGATTATCAGCAAAATCGTTTGCCATGGTATGAACAGCAACGAAAATCAGTGCCCTGCACAGGAGGAACATGTATGAGTAAAAACGAAGTATTTGCAAATGAAATTGAAGACGATCCCGACGATTACCGGGTGACGCTCGATTTGGACGACGGCACCTCAACAGAATGTGCGATCCTGACGATCCTTGAGGTTGACGGTCAGGACTACATTGTGCTTGTCCCCGTGGACGAAAATGACGAGCCGGTCGAGGAGGGTGAGGTATTTATCTACCGCTATTTCGAGGATGCGGACGGCACACCCACCCTTGGCAACATTGAAAGCGACGAGGAGTTCGAAAAGGTATCCGAGCGCTTTGACGAATTTTTGGACGAGCAGGAATACGACGCCATGCCGTAGACCGGCCCGCACAGCCTTTTCCCCGCTTACGTCTCATGCACCGCCGCAGCCGGATTTTGAAGCTCTGCTAAAAATCTGGAAGCGGCGGCATCTTTATTGTAGAGCGTCCTGCTTGAGGAGAGGAACAGCCGCTCCTTTGCCCGGGTCATCCCGACGTAAAAAAGCCTGCGCTCCTCCTCAATATCCGCATCCAGCACCGCCTTTTTGTAGGGGAGCTGCCCCTCCAGAAGCTGCGGCAGAAACACCGTGTCAAATTCCAGTCCCTTCGCGCCGTGCAGCGTCAGAATCTGCACGCCTCCGCCGGAGCTCTCCCGCTTTTGCTGCTCCCGGCTCATGCGTTTTCTATACGCCTCCACATGGGCCTGCCACTCTTCCAGGGTGGAAAAACCAACCGCCGACTGCTGCAGCTCCTCCAGCACCTCCACAAGCTCCTGCTCCTTCTGTCCGTGGCTGCGCGCATAGTCAGCCACAAATTCCTCATATCCGATGCCCTTTCGCACATAGTTCATCGCAGCAAACGGTCCCATATGGGACATGATCTGAAAATCCTCCGCGAGCTGCGCGATGCGCCGCGCAATCCAGGGCTGCTCCTCGTAAACGGCCTCCCAGCAGTCCAGATCTACCTGCGGCTCGTCCAGCACATCCCTGCTCAGATACCGCAGCGGACGGTTCATAATCTGTAAAATGTCACTGCGCCTTCTTCCGCCCGCCCCAAGCCGCAGATAGCAGAGCATATCCTGCGCGATCCAGTGGTCGTACAAAAGCGGCAGCGCTTCCCTTGCAAAAAACGGAATCCCCTGCGCCAGGAGCTGCTCCAGGAGGTATCCTGCCTGCCGGTTTGTCCGGTAGAGCACCGCCATCTCCCGGTAATCCGTTCCCGCCGCATACAGGCTTCGGACCGTCTTTATGATCTCCTGGTTTTCCTGAAAGGCCGATGGATATTCCCGCACCGAGACACTCCCCTCCACCGACCGCGCCGCCGTTATGCATTTGTCAAACCGGTTTTTATTATGTGCTATGAGCGCAAGGGATGTCCGCACGATCTTACTTCCGCAGCGATAATTTTCCTGCAGGCACAGTTGTTCTGCATCTGCATAATCTGCAAGAAACCGTTTCATCAGCTCCGGCCGCGCGCCCCGAAACTGATAGATGGACTGGTCATCGTCGCCCACAAAAAACAGCTCGCTGCCCGATGCCGCCAAAAGACGCACGATCTCGTACTGCAGCGCATTCATATCCTGAACCTCATCCACCAGTATATAGCGAAATTTTTGCTGCCAGACCTGCAGATGGTCGGCACGCTGCAGCAAAAGCTCCCGGGTCAGGGTGAGCATATCATCAAAATCGATCAGCCCGTTTGCCCGCAGCTTTTTGTCGTAGGCCTCGTAAATATCGCGGAACTGTGTGCTCCCGCAGCACTTTGCATAATAGTGCTCCAGATCGAGCTGATTGTTTTTTACCGCGCTGATCTCCTCTAACAGCTGCCCGGTCAGCTCCCGCTGCTCTTCCTCCTGCAGACGATAAACGCTTAAAATTTCCCGCAGATACGCATACTTCAGCTCCCGTGAGATGATCTGGTCACTGCGGTAGCGGTAGGCATGCTTTAATATGGAAAAAAAGACAGCGTGGAAGGTGCCGAACTGCACCGGAAGGCGCTTTCCCTCCATCATGGACTGAAAGCGCAGACGCATCTCCTCTGCCGCTGCCCGCGTAAACGTGATCACCAGAATATGGTGGGGCGGGACATGGCGCGTCTCCACAAGAAATCGGATGCGGGCGGTAATAACGGTCGTCTTTCCGGAACCCGGACCTGCCAGAACAAGTGCCGCTTTGCCGGATGTCTCGACAGCCCGCCGCTGTGATTCGCTGAAATTGTATGACATGAAACTGTAATTACCTCTCAAAAATGCTTTCCTGACCGGCTCCGCCTACCGCAGAAACTGGTCAATCGCCTTGTTTAAATCATCGATGGCAGCTCCGTCGCCGGTCTCCACCGCATCCACGATACAGTGGGAAATATGCTGCTTTAGGATCAGTTTTCCGGTGTTGTTGATGGCAGCCTTTACCGCCGCAAGCTGGATGAGCACCTCGGTACAGTCCTTTCCGTCCTCCACCATATGCTTCACGTGATCCAAATGCCCCACCGCCTTTGCCAGACGGTTGACGATCGCCCGGACCTCCTGCGGGTCATGGGTATGCCCGTGGCTGTGGCTGTGCACCTTCGCTGCATCATGGCTGTGCGCTGCCGGTGCGCCGTCCTCCTGTATATGTGTGTATTCCTGTTCCCTCATGTCCTCTCCTGATATCAAAACAACTCCCTATAACTCCCCGATGGACAGCCGGTCCACCGATTTGATAATGCCGCGTATCTCCTCCTCATACTCCGGATGCATGGCCATCAGCTCATCCACCTTGGAGCGCTGCTCCTGCACCACATTCGCATTGTACTGAATACGGGCGCGCAGCTTCTGCCTGCGCACCAGAAGATTGTGCTTTACCTCGGACATCTCGCTGGCACTGATGAGCGCAAACGGCTGATCCACCCATACCTTTGTATCATAAAGACCGTACTGCTGCAGCATACCGATCAGCTTCCTGCTGTAATAATCCAGATCGTCGTTTGTGCGCATATAGCGCTCCTTCTCGCGCACTGCTTCCAGATATTCCTCCCACTGGTGTTCCAGGTCCCGCGCATTTTTTACATGGTATTTTTCATATGCATAATCCACCGCGTTCGTGATATTCACATACTTTATCTTCGTCTTGTTGAGCAGTGAGATCGCATGGTTTGCGTTCATCTCCGAACGCTTTATCCCTGTCACGGCGTTCTGATAGCGCACAAAAATCACCAGCCCGCCCGCAGCCGCCAGTGCCGTCACAATCATCCAGCCCCAGGTCACGTCAATGGAAAAGCCTGCCTTCAAAACAAAAAGCAGCACCATCAGCAGACAAAAGGCCGAAAACAAAATACAGGAGGCTATGCGCAGCACATGCTTTTCATGCATCAGCTCACCCCGCAGAAGCGACCACTGCATTTTTTCACCTTCCAGATAGGACATATCCCGCTTAATGGTAGACTGGTACGCCTCGTTCGTCTGCATCCGGCGAATCGCATCCGGTATCTCCCGCTCCATCTGTTCAAGCATCACATACCGGGTATCCGAAATCTTTTTTGACGTATTCAGATACGAGTCCCGTGACTGATTCAGCTTGCTAATGGCTTCCGCCACGTCCGCGATCGGCCCCATCTCCTCCTCCGGAAGTGAAGTTAAGGTCTCGATATCCTCCAGATAGCTTGTCACAATATCGTATTCCTTTTTTTCCTCGCCCAGCTCCTTTGCGGACTCGATGATCTGCTCGCAGTAATCCAGCACATAATGCCCGATCCTGCGCGATTCATCCTCCTGCTGCTCCGGGAAAAACTCTTCTGTTATCTCCTGAAGCGCCTGCTCCGCAGCCTCCTCTTTTTTCCGTGAAAAAATTCGTTTGAAAAATCCCATTTACCGCATACTCCTAACTCTCACATTGACTCCGATAGCTCTCAATCCACTGCAGCAGCTGCCCGCCCTGCCAGTGCGTATTCCCGGCCGCAGCCACCGTCTGGGAAAGCAGCTGCTCCATACGCACCCGCTCCTGCGCGATCTGCCCCGCATTTGCGGCAAAGCGCATCACCAGCGACTCCAGCAGAGGCTCCTCCCCGGAAAGACATGCCGCAGCTACCGCCTCCTGCAATGTCTCGATCCGGTGATTGAGCATATAGCCCCTCGCAAAGCACTCCACCGCCTCCGCAAAATCCTGCAGTCTCGCGTAGGCACAGCCGAGATTGCTCCAGATATCCCCCGTTATATGCCCCTGCTTTTCGATCACGACAGGATCCGAAAGCAGCCTGCGGTAGGCATAGATTGCCTGCACGTATTTTTCCTGGCGCATATAAGAATCCGCATGCAGCTTCTTTGCCTCCAGCCCGCTCATGTGATCATACTTTTGGAGCCGCGCGTTGAGACTCTGCAGCTCTGCCGTCGTCAGATAACCGTTTGCCGCCTCGATGGGTAAAAAGAAATCCGTCAGCTTCCCGTTCAGCTTTCCCCGCAGAAGCGCCGCCAGCTCCGCAAGCCCCAGCTCCTTCTCCACCCAGTCCACAAACTCCTGCTTCACAAAATCATCCCTGCCGACGAAGCTGGCCTTCTGCGCATAGTACATCAGCTCCTCCAGCGAATAAATATTCACTTTTCCGCTCTCGATATAAAACGGAGCTTTTGCCCGGGGGCTTTTACACAAAATCAACTGTCCCATAGACTGCCTTTTCCAAATAAATCTCTTATTGAATTAAAGCTCCTGCCGCAGCACTCACAGACTCGATGGCCTGCCACCGTCTCCTTCATGAAAGCCGGCGCTTCTACAGTAGAAGCTCGTACTCCCATTTTTTACCGGAGCCGGGCACCAGCTCCCCCAATCCCACATCCGTCAGGGTCATTTTCACCTCATGGTCGGAATACGGCTCGGCGTCAATGGCAATACGGCTCGTGCGGTTTTCCCGTCCGGGCAGCGCCGCCAGCTCCACTGCCTCGATGCGCGCCTCACGGCTGTTTGGCTGCTGTATCCAGAAATCGATGGTGGACGTGCCGTCAAGGATCACCTCACAGCTTCCCTTTGCCTCAAACCACGGCACACCCGCCGTGACCAGCGTGTGGAAGGACAGATTCCCCCGCTCGTACACCTTCAGGCTTACGTTGCTCTTCATCTCATGCTCGCCGATATAGACGAAGGCGGGTACTTTGTCGTCATCGAGGCGCATCGCCGCATAGCAGGCGCCCTTGGAAAACAGATTTTTTCCGAGAAACACCCGGCGCCCCTGGCACAGCACCTTCAGCGATTCTTTCATCCATCCGCTTTCAAAGCCGTCCCCCACCAGATAGATCATCGTAATGATCTGCTTTCCCAGTGCCTGCGGAATGATGCGGCAAAACAATTCATCTGCCTGCTCCGCCTCAAAGCCGTAGCGTTCCTCCCGAATGGTCAAAAGCTGCGGGCGCGAGCGTCTTGCGCTCTCCAGACACCAGAACTGCAGCTTCCTTGCACGGTATTCGAACAATCCCATATCGTGAAACCCGCCGGTTCCCCCCTGGCTGCTCCCGTAATAAAAAAAGCTCTGCTTATGATCGATGAAGTGTATGTGCGCATCCGCAAGCTGCATCGCCGCAGTCACCTCCTGCAGCGTACGGATGGCGGCAGCGTCCAGCGCGCGCACCGTGATGACCAGCCGCGCCAGCGACGCCTTCGGTCCGAGACGCCCCGCCAGCGTTACCATTTTTTTCAGGAACATCGCTAAAAGCTCCGAGAGCGCATAAAGCTTTTCTCCCATCTGCACCTGTTCTCCCCGGCAGGCCCGCTCAAACAGCCGCTCCTCGCAGTGCCCAAGCCCCGCCTTTGCGACGCGGCGCGCCTCCTCCCCGAAAGCCCAGCCGTTTTTGTCCCGCTTTAAGCAGACCGCCGCCGGGATCGAAAAAATCTCGCTGCCGGCAAGCGGGCTTACCGTCTCCGGCTCCCCGTTGCCGTAAGAGTAGCTTACCATCGCCACATCATCGTCCAGGTCGATCCCCACATATAATTTTTTGTCCGAATCCGCTGCTCCCATATCTTACCTCAACGTCCGGCCGGGCGCTGAGCACACTCCGACCCCAATTTTATAATACGCGAAACAGGCGCGCGGTCAGACCGTCGTACGCCTGGTAGCGCTCCATCTGCATTTGAAGCTGTCTCGCCTCCCCTGCCCGGGCATTGCCTACCATCTCCCTTAACACCCCATAGCGGTTGTGTATACCGGTACACGCCGCAGGCTCCGCCAAATGGCTCTCCGTAATATTTTCCATGCGCTCGCTTTTCTCGGAAATATAATACTCCAGCTGCTCATCCCCCGCCAGACGCATGCTCCAGAGATAAATATTCGCAAAGGCGGGCTTTAGCTGCACCCGCTGAAACTCCCGGCCTGCCTCGCTGATGCGGTAATTGAGCCAGACCCCGGACTCCTGCACACCCGCACGGTACTCCACCACACACAGGTCATAGAGATGATGGCGCACAAGCTGCTTGTCCGGCAGCTTTAAAAAGCAGGCAAAATATTGCCCCCTTCCGGTGTATTCATCCAGCAGCTCGTCCACGAAGCGCTCCTGCTCCCCTGTCAGCGCCGAAAGACCCGTATAGTAATCCAGAAGCGCCAGCCGCAGAAATTCATTCGCCCTGCTGTTCTTCAGCGTTGCCTGCTCCAAATACGGGTAGATCTCCCGCTCCACCGCGAGATGGTTCACAAAAATTTCGTAGGAAAAATAGGTCAGGTACGCCATACGCACCTGCTCCCTGCCCTGATGCGCACAGTAATCCGCAAATACCTTCTGCACATCCGGTGTAAATGCCGCAGAAAACACCATCTGGATCAGAAGACGCTCCTCCAGCTCCACCACAGGGATCTGCTGCGCCAGCGCCGCCTTCCAGATCTCCACCATGCGTGCCGCCGGCCCCTGATAGTAGCTGCACAAATATTCCAGAACCGGACGCTTCACGCTCCCGAGCAAAAAGCACCGCACACAAAAATAGAGCAAATGCTCGTCCTCCTGCATCTGCTGTGCCTGAAGCTGCGCCAGAACAACCTGCTGCAGCGCCTCACCCGAAAGCTTCCCCATGCCGTACTGAATGAGGAAGGTCCACGCCTCCCCATACATCTGCAGCTGGATCAGTGTTTCCAGATAGCGGTCCCTGGCGCTGCGCGCCAGTCTGCCGAAATCAATTTTCAGGATATATTCCCTGATATCCCCCGCGGAGCCCTCACCCCGGCAATACTCCAAAAAGCCCGGGCTGATCCGGCTCTTAAAATCATCCGAAACCGCGTCGGAGTGCACCAGCATCCGCGCATAGCCCGCCATGCGTGCATCCATGTGCAAAAGCTTTGTCTTGCCGTTCATATGATGCAGCACATAAGGAAGCTCATCCGGCGCAAGATCCAGACATTTTCGGATGTATTTACCCGGATTCATCAACCGCTCCAGCTGCGTCTCGGAGGAGAGCGCGTAGCGTCTGCCGTGCGCATCCTGCAAAAGTATCACATAGTTGCCCGGATAAATCGGAACATAAGCCTGATGCCCCGCAATCGGATAAACATGCGCCTGCTTTAAATTTTCCTGCTGGACGATCACATGCGTCACGGTCTCCTCCAGACAGGTAAACTTGTTCACATACAGGATACGTGACAGGGCATGTGCCAGCTCCTCGGTGATCGGCATATACTCCAGGACATGCGCATAGACCACCGCCAGATTATCGTCCATATGGCCTGCCAGCAGCTGTGTCTGTGCAAAATCCTGCATGATCTGGCGGTAACGCTCATAAACGGCCGGCTGCTCTTCCCGGTTTGAAATAATATTGACGTAGAGCACCGCCTTCTGTTTATAGGAAAGCCGGTTGCTGTACTGAAAATAGAGCTGCACGGATTTCGGAAGCTTTCGCACCTCCCGCGCGTCCAGCGATGCCATAAACGCCTCGTAAAGCCCCGTAATCTGCAGATCGTGCTCGATGGCCAGCTCGTAATAGGCGTGTGCCTCCTTCCCGAAGCGCTCGCCCTTGATGCGGTAGGCGCAAAGGCCCGCGAGCATCTCCGCCTCCGGATACGCATTATAGCATGCCACCAGAATTTCGTCCAGCATCCATGTATAGCCCTTCACGCTGATGGCACGGCGCACGATCTGTTCGGTCAGATCACGGGTGAGCCGTCCGTTGCGGCAGATCCATTTCAGGACATGCAGCTCAAACACGCCGATGGCGAGCAGCAAATACGGTTCCGTCTCGTAAATTTCCGCCGCTCGCGCATAGAGAAACGGACTTGCCATTCCCTGCATGAACCATTGCTCCATAAGCTTTAGCTGCCTGCCCGACACCTCCGGGGAACGGTCTGCGATCTGCATGATAATAAAGCGCATCCACACATCCTCGTGGTTTGCGCGGTAAATTTCCCTGATTTTCTGGTAGTGCTTATCAAGCAGCTTCGGCTCCTTCTCCGTAATGGAGCAAAGATAGAGGAAAAAGGCCCACTCCCTGCTCTCATCGGCGCTGCGGCTGCGGCGGTACTCATCCAGAATCCACGCCGCCTCCTGCTTCTGACGGTTCTGCAGATAGGCATAGGCACACCAGAGCGCATCCATATCCGAATGCACGCCCTGCTTCCTCCGGCTGCGCAAAAGCTCCGTTGTGCCCTTCGCCCATTCGCCGAGCACCAGATTCCCTGCCAGAAATTTTTCGTAATCCCGTAGCAGCCGCAGGTTTTCCGCCGATCTTCTTCGTCGGTCCTCCCGCTCCAGATCCATCACACCGCCGGGGGTCGCCGTGATCTCGTAGCTCTCCTGCTGTAAATGATTGGAAAATGTGATACGTGCGAAATTTCTTCCCGCGTGCATCCGTTCCGGATAAATCTGATAGCGGAACTGCAGATGATCCCCGTTGAAATCATCCCCCGTGATCCTGTTTTTCTCCGGCGAGACAAAATCCGCATCACAGGAAACCTCCAAATCCACAAAGCCCCAATCGCTCAGGGACACCACCAAGCTCTCCTCCACCGGCTCTGTGAGCTGCAAATGCTCCGCGCCCGGTGCGGAGAGTGAAAAAAATACCCGGGGCTTTTTCTTACAGCCCACAAGAAACTCCTCGATGTTTGCCCGCGTCACAGGCTTCGTTCCGAGCAGCTTATAAAAAAGCTGCTCCCCCGGCGTGCGCAAAAGCTTGCGGAATGCAGGCGCCCCGAATACATGCACGCTCTCCCGCCAGCTCACGCGGTAAAGCCGGATAAAATCCTCCAGTCCCGCAATCCGCCCGATGGATGTCTCCGCATAGAGCCGCTTCACCGCCACCGACCAGGACAGGTTATACTCGCCGCCGCTGCTGATAATGATAAAATCCCCGGTTGCGACCTCGCCCTCCTGCATATAATCCCCGTGGAACTCATAGCGGATCTGCACATGCTCCCCCTGAAACTGCGGATTTTTAATCTCCATGCGCAGATCGGTGGAGTAGACAATACCCCGCACGGGAAGGCTGTTCATACTCCCGATCGTGAAGCTTCCGCTGCTTTTTGTCCCCTCTACCAGTTCGATGATCACCTGTTCCGGTGTAAAGGAGAGCAGCGGCATCACCGTATGCACTTTTCCCTCTGCCAGTTCCTCGATTCTTCTGTACACGCCGATACCTGCTTTTAATAGTTGAATTTCCGGATAGTTATGGTATAATATCGAATCATATTATACTATATTTAGTGTGTGATAGCAAACATTTTATCAGGAGGACAATATGATAAAGCAAAAGGAGCACTTCCACGGAAGTGATTTGGAAAAGATTGAAAAAATATACGGCATCCGGCGCGAAGACATTACCAGCTTCTCCGCAAACGTAAATCCTCTTGGCATCTCACCCAAGCTGCAGGAAACACTCTCCGCCCATGTCGGCGCCATCACAGCCTACCCTGACCGCGCATATACATCCCTGCGAAGCTGTATCGGCGGCTACGTGGGCGCAGATATGAAAAACATCATCGTCGGCAACGGCTCCACGGAGCTGATCTCCCTCATCATCCGGATTGAGCATCCGAAAAAAGCGATGATCGTAGGTCCTACCTACTCGGAGTATGAGCGGGAGGTAAAGCTTGGAGGCGGCACGACGATCTACTATCCGCTGCGGGAAGCCGACGGCTTTCAGATGCAGACGGATGATTTTATCGGAAAGCTCAACGAATCCATTGACATGCTGGTTGTCTGCAACCCGAACAACCCTACGAGCACCTGCATCACGAACCGCCAGATGCGACGCATTTTAGATGCCTGCAAGGAGCACGGCATCTTCGTCATGATCGACGAAACCTACGTGGAGTTTGCCGAAAACGTTGGGCGGGTGACTGCGGTTCCCCTCACCGCCTACTATGACAACCTGATCATTCTGCGGGGCACCAGCAAATTTTTTGCCGCCCCGGGACTGCGGCTCGGCTATGCCGTCACCGGAAACCGGGACCTGCTCAAAAATCTGATCACGCTGCAAAATCCCTGGAGTATCAGCTCTCTCGCCGCCATCGCGGGTGAGATCATGTTTACCGATCAGGCATACATTGAGCAGACACGCGCCCTCATCTCCGCCGAGCGGACACGCATCTACGACATGCTGCGCGCACACCCCGACTACAAAGTGTATGAGCCGTCGGCAAACTTTCTGCTCGTAAAGCTGCTGCGGGAGGATCAGACCAGCGAGGCGCTTTTCGACAAGGCCATCCGCCGCGGCATGATGATACGGGACTGCTCCACCTTCCCGTTCCTCGATGACCGCTACATCCGGTTCTGCATCATGAGCCCGGACATGAACGACCGGCTCATGGCATGTATTTTAGAGTGAAACAACGCCTGTATCAGTTTACGGGTGAATGTAACGAAGTATAAAAAGATTTTCCCGATCTAAGGAGTACGGACGATGAAAAAGACAAAATGGACACCGGAGTAGGTTGCGCAATGGTACAGCCAGCATCCGGACAGCCTTTACAGAAACAAAGAAGACGCAAACCTGCTTGTCAAAAAACGCTGCGGCACGGCCTGGACGCTCAACCTGGGAAACCCCCTCTCCCTGTTGATGATCGCAGGCCTGAACGTGCTCGCAGCGCTCCTGCTTATACTATAAGCTGTCTGCCCTTTTCCATGCCTTTTCGGCATAGTAATCAGTCACCAAACACATTTCCAGCGCTTCTCCTCTCCCGGCCATAAAGCGCAGTGCATTTTCATATAAATGCAATATCAGGCATTCTCCTCCGATTATTATATCAGAATTTAATTTCTCTTCCTTCCAGTCTCCACTGACGCATCTCCGCTGATGCCGAAAGCAGCAGGTCGGAAGAGGAATTAAGCGCAGTCTCCACCGAATCCTGTACGACACCGATGATAAATCCGACCGCTACCACCTGATATGCAATCGTATCCGGAATACCGAACAGCGAGCATGCCAGCGGGATGAGGAGCAGGGAGCCGCCCGCCACACCGGAAGCGCCGCATGCGGACAAAGCTGCAAGCACACTTAGGATGATCGCTGAGGGAAGGTCCACACCGATGCCGAGCGTCGCCGCAGTCGCCATCGTCATAACGGTAATCGTAATAGCTGCGCCGTCCATGTTGATGGTTGCGCCGAGCGGGATCGTCACAGAATAGGTATCCTTATCTAGCCCAAACTCCTCGCATGCCTTCATGTTCACAGGGATATTTGCGGCAGAGCTTCGGGTAAAGAACGCGGTGATCGCACTCTTCTTTAAGCACTTGAAGATGAGCGGATACGGATTTTTGCGGATGCACCAGAACACGAGGATCGGGTTCGTCACAAAATAGATAAACAGCATGCATCCCACCAGAAGAACCAGAAGCTTTCCGTAAGAGGTAAAAATATCCATGCCGTTCTGTGAAACCGTCGTAAACACAAGACCGAAAATACCAAACGGCGCAAGGTTAATAATCCACGCAACGACCTGTGAAAGCCCGTTTGAAATGTCACCCAGCACGCCCTTTGTCGCATCGCCGGCCACCTTAAACGCAAGACCGATGAGCACCGCCCACGCAAGAATTCCCACATAGTTTGCATCTGCAAGGGAGGTAATCGGGTTTGCAACAACGTTCATCAGCAAATTTTTCAGTACTTCCACCACGCCCTGGGGAGCTGTCGTATCCGTTACGGCGTCTACCAGCACCATCTGAACCGGAAATAAACGGCTTGCAATCACCGCGACAATCGCCGCGAGAAAGGTACTGAACATGTACAGAACAATAACGGTACGAATTACGCCGCCGTGGGTGTTGCTCGCGTTGCTCAGAGAGCTGATCACGAGGAAGAACACCAGAAGCGGTGCAATCGCCTTCAATGCACCGACGAAAATGTCACCAAAAATTCCGATTGCCGTCGCCTGCGGCACGGCCAGACCTAAAATCGCACCGATGATCAGTCCAACCAGAATACGGACGACCAGACTGATTCCGGTCCATGCTTCCCATACTTTTTTCATAGTTAAATCTCCTTTTTATTTTATACTCCGGCCTGGCATGTACCTCTTCGCGGCATATGCCAGGCCGCTGATTCCCGCCAGACAGTCACCGGACGCCGCATATATGCGGATCTCCCGGTGACTGCCCCGCCGGTCTTTTTCTGCTTACCCGTGCCAGCAGATACGCTTCACATGTCCGTGATGCTCCTTTGTGATCCAGTCCACATCATCCGTGACCCAGCTCATGATCTCCAGCATCCGCGTCTCCCATGCGATATCCGCATCGTCGTCGGCCTGTGTGCGCTCGCGCTCCATCGTCGTGTCAATCTCGTCATAGCCGAAAATATAGCCTCCCGCATTCCAGATCGAGAAATTGGAGTCCGGTCCCTGAGTGATCTGCCCGTTCCGTGCTTCCACCAGCGCATCGTGCCTTGCCTTGTACTCCTCCTCCATACCCGGAACAAGCTTCGTCATGAACACGCGGTGGCGGATCAGCTCCTTGCTCTCACGGACAACGCCAAAATCCTCGTACATGAGACGCATGGGCTTACCCATCTCGGAAATCCAGTCGCAGGTCTTTGCAAACTTATCGTTCAGCCCCCGAAAATATGCCCACTGCTCCTCCGTCAGCTCATGGCCGTCGGCACATTCACAGTAACCGAAAAGCAGATCGTCGGCATTCCAGATAGAAAAATTAGAAAAGCCCGCAGCGTCAAGCTGCGCGGTCAGCTCCTTCCAGTTTTCCCCCAGAAGCGCGCCGTACGCTGCGCGCTTCCCTTCCTTAAGCTTCATTGCAAATGCATTTCTCTTCATTCTTTTACCCCCGCTTTACTTTCCGGACAAATATGCATCTATTCCCTTTGCCGCTGCCTTTCCCGCACCCATTGCGAGAATTACGGTAGCCGCCCCGGTTACGGCATCGCCGCCCGCATATACGCCCTCTTTGGAAGTCGCTCCGGTATCCTCCGCGGCAACGATACATTTCCACCGGTTCGTCTCAAGCCCCTCTGTGGTAGCGGAAATGAGCGGGTTCGGCGATGTCCCGAGCGACATGATCACGGTATCCGCCTCGATTTCGTACTCGGAGCCGGGAACCTCCACCGGCCTTCTCCTGCCGGACTCATCCGGCTCCCCAAGCTCCATCCTGATGATGCGGATGCCCTTCACCCAGCCATTTTCGTCCACGAGAATCTCGGTGGGATTCTGCAGGAGGTCAAAGATAATACCCTCCTCCTTCGCATGGTGAACCTCCTCCACACGGGCGGGAAGCTCCGCCTCGCTGCGCCGGTACACCACATGCACCTCCGCACCCAGACGCAGCGCCGTTCTCGCTGCATCCATCGCAACGTTTCCGCCGCCCACAACAACCACCTTTTTCCCCCGGGAAATCGGTGTGTCATAGCCGTCCATAAAAGCCTTCATCAGATTGTTTCTTGTCAGATACTCGTTTGCGGAAAATACACCGTTGGCCTGCTCGCCTGGAATCCCCATAAATTTCGGAAGCCCTGCACCGGAGCCAATAAATACCGCCTCAAAGCCCTCCTGCTCAATAAGCTCGTCGATAGTCGTAGATTTTCCGATGACAACATTTGTCTCTATTTTTACACCTAAAGACTTTACGTTTTCGACCTCTGCCGCAACGACCTTTGTCTTCGGCAGACGAAATTCCGGAATACCGTAGCTCAAAACGCCGCCCGCCTCGTGCAGCGCCTCAAAGATCGTCACCTCGTAGCCAAGCTTTGCCAGATCGCCGGCGCACGTAAGACCTGCAGGTCCGGAGCCGATAACAGCCACCTTGTGGCCGTTGAGCTTCTCCGCCTTGTTGGGCTTGATGCCGTTCTCTCTTGCCCAGTCAGCCACGAAGCGCTCCAGCTTTCCGATGGAAACCGGCTCGCCCTTGATGCCCCGGATGCACTTGCCCTCACACTGGCTCTCCTGAGGACAGACGCGCCCGCATACGGCCGGCAGCGCGGAGGACTCGCTGATGATCTGATAAGCCTCGTCAAATTTACGCTCCTTTACCTTTCCGATAAAAGCAGGGATATCAATCGCCACCGGGCATCCCTGTACACAGAGCGGATTTTTGCAGTTCAGGCAGCGCTTTGCCTCCTCGACTGCCTCTGCTTCGTTATAACCCAAACATACTTCCTCAAAGTTCGCAGCGCGCACCTTTGCGTCCTGCTCACGAACCGGTACCTTTGTCATTCCTTCCATTACCTGTCACCTCCACACTGTCCGCAGCCGCCGTGATGGGTATCACCCTCCTCCAGGGCGAGCTTCGCGCGGCCCTCCTGAGTTTTGTACTGCTGCATTCTCTGCATTGCCTGGTCAAAATCAACCAGATGCCCGTCAAACTCCGGGCCGTCCACACAGGCAAACTTCACCTCATCACCCACAACAAGCCGGCATGCACCGCACATCCCGGTGCCGTCCACCATGATCGGATTCATGGAAACGA
>CAJUSH010000012.1 GCA_910589045.1 uncultured Eubacterium sp. | reverse complement strand
TGCGGATAAGGTGCGGGCTTATATGGAGGAGAACGGGATTCTGATCCGGCTGTTTCAGGATAAGGATGCGTTAAGGCTTCGGATAACGATTGGGCCGAAGGATTTGATGGAGCGGGTATTGTATCAGTTGAAGAGGGCGCTTGGGAAGTAAGAAGTGACGGTTTTTGGGCTGGTTGGCAGAGTGAATGCCATATCTGTTGAAAAGGATACCTGGTATGTAAAGGATATATGGCTTTGCCGTGTGCAGAAAAGCGGTCGGTAACCGATGCACGCTGACAGGATGCCGGCTTCGGCTTATTTGGAGGAGAAAGAAATGCTGCAGGTTTTGGAAGAGTTTAGATCGAAATTGGATGATGTGATGCATCAGTGCATGGACCGCCGGATCGTGATATACGGGTATGGCTATTCGGGGCGTTTTGTGTCTTGGTATGCGGATTACTATCACAGCTTAAGACCGGATTATATCATCACCGAGGAATATTCAAATGCCATTCCGTATGAATTTCCGTTATTTCGAAGCTCGCTTTTTGATTTTGGATATAAGGATGTGAAGGATGCGGTTGTCTGGCTGTGTACGGGGGAGACAGAGGAAATAAAAGAACGGCTGGCGGCGCACGGATATGTGAAGGGCCGGACATATTTCAATATGAATGAAATCGTGTATGGGGAAGCATATGACCGGGCGGCGGCGGATACGAATGTGCAGTTTATGAGGTTTTTGGAACAGAAATACGGCTGTGATGTGGTGGAACCCATTGTGGTGGATAATTTTACGAATGCAATAGAGGGAATGCACCCGTGTGTGAATTCGTCCCCGAAAGAGATTTTCCCCTTGCTGGACCGCTGCCATTGTCTTCCACAGGAGGGGGATGCGATTTTTGATTTCGGATGTGGAAAGGGCACGGCAATGCTCTCTTTTCTGGACTATGGGTTTTCCAAAGTCGGAGGGGTGGAGTATGCGGATAATGTATATCAAATTTTAGCATCGAATTTCGAAAAGCTTGGCGTAGATCCGAGAGGGGAAACGGTGACTTGTATCCACGGCGATGCGGCTATGGTGCAAGAAGAGCTGGATGCATATAACTGGTTTTATTTTTTCGATCCGTTTGAAGGGGAACTGTTTCAAAAGGTGATTGATAATATATGTGCAAGTATTGAACGGAAACCGAGGAAGGCGCATATCATCAATATTTTGCCGAGGTTTCATGAGTACATTGAGGAAACAGGAAAATTTGTACTTACAAACCAGTTTGATATTTTGACGAGACAGCGCGCTGTGAGTGTGTTTGTGACAAAAAAGGAATGGAAGTAACGGTTGAAAGCATAGCTTTCAATCGCTCATGCAGTGGAGAGGGAAGATGCGGATGGCAGAGACGCTGTCGGTTGTAATACCGGTTTATAATGCGGAAAATTTTATCAGGCGTACGCTTGAGAGCGTGCTTTCGCAGTCGTATGCCGTCCATGAGATCATTTGTGTGGATGACGGTTCGACTGATGGGAGTGCGGATATTTTAAAGGAGTATGTAGACCGGGATGAACGGATTAAGGTGCTCCGTAAAGATAACGGCGGATCCACGAGCGCGCGAAAAGCAGGTGTTTTGCAAGCGCAGGGAAGCTATATCACATTTGTGGATGCGGATGATTTTATCGAGCCGGAAATGTATGAAGAAATGATGGCGCTGGCTACCCAAAATAACGCGGACCTGGTGACCTCGGGACTGATACGGGATTACGGGGACAGCTGCACGGTGGAAGCGGAGCGCATTGACGCAGGCGTTTATACCGGGGAGCGGATTAAGACGGAGATTCTTGCCGGGCTGGTGGACAGGCAGCATTTCTACAAGGCAAGGCTCTCGCCGCATATCGTAAACATGGTGTTCCGGGCAGGGATTTTGCAGGAAGTCCAGATGAACGTGGATGACCGTGTGGCCGTAGGCGACGACGATGCCGTGATCTATCCGTTCCTGTTTCGCAGCAGGACGGTGGTCATCAGCGGGAAGAGCTATTATCACTACTGCATACGGGAAAGCGGATCCATCATGGGTGTGAGAAAGCCGGATGATTACGAGGGAATCCGGGTGCTTTTTGACCATCTGGAAAAGGAATTCCGACAGGCAGATGCACCGGGACTGGAATTGATGAAGCAGTTTGAGATTTTGAAAACGTATTTCCTCATGCTGCGGTTCCCGGAAAAAGTACTTGCGTATGACGGGGAGGTTTTATATCCGTTTGGAAAAATAAAAAAAGAAGACCGTATTTTATTGTATGGCGCAGGGAAATTCGGTGTGGCGATGAAGTCATACCTGGAAGCGCAGGGCTTTCGGATTGTGGGATGGGTGGACCAGTCCGCAAACCGTCCGGGGGTCATCCGGCCCGGCGAGATGGGCCAGGTGGATTTTAGCTGTCTGATTATTACGGTATTGATATCGGATGCGGCTGAGCAGATCCGGATGGATTTAAGGCTGCGGGGGATACCGGATGAAAAGATATTTTTTGCGGATGCAGGGATGATTGGATGAGTATGGATATCAGTTTGATCGTGCCTTTATATAAGGGACAAAAATACATAAACAAAATATTGGAAATGACAGCGAACAATCAGGAGCATCTGCAGGCGAAGGCGGAACTGGAGCTGATTTTTGTCAATGATTTTCCGGAGGAAGAAATTGTTCTGCCGGAGGGGGCCGCAAAAAGCGGCGGGTTTGTAAGGGTGATTGAAAACCAGGCCAATGCAGGCATCCATCAATCAAGGATTTATGGGCTTAAGTCTGCGTTGGGAAAATGGGTTGTTTTCCTGGATCAGGATGATACGATTGCGGATACATATTTGGCAAGCCAGCTGGCAAAGGCGGAAGGCTTTGATGCGGTAGTGTCTAACGGATATTGGAGAAACGGGGAATGTATTTATTCGGAAACCTATCCGTTTGTGCTTCCGTGCTCCTTTGAAACATTTTTAGAAGGCGGATATCCGCTGGTTTCGCTGGGACAGCTGATGGTCCGGAGGGAGAAAATTCCGGATGCATGGACAAAAACGCCGCTGGAGCATAACGGGTGCGACGACCTGTATCTGTGGGCTTTGATGATGGCGGAGCATGCGGGGGTAGCCGCAAATGGCGACCTGATTTATACGCATGAGGAGGATGGAAAAAACGCATCCCTGAATTATAGGGAAATGCAGCGGTCGATTGAGAACGTGAAAGAAAACTTTCTGGCCTTGAACTGCGTAAGCAGGGAGAACAACCTTCGGTTTGCTGACATGCTGGACCGTATCGCTTCAAAATACAAGCAATATGATGCGTTACATACCGTTTTTGGCAGTACGGCTCCGGGGCGCGTGGAGCAGTATTTATTGAGCAGAGGGATACAAACGCTTGCTGTTTACGGAATCGGTATTTACGGGAAGGCGCTGCTCGAGCTGCTGGAGCATACCTGTATCCGGGTGTGCTATGGGATCGATCAGCGCGCGGATGTGAAGGATGTGGGAATACCGGTGGTAAGCATCGATTCTGAGATGGAGTCGGTGGACGCGGTGATTGTGACGCCCATTGCCGAGTTTGATAAGATCCGTGAAACGCTGAGGGAAAAGGGCGTGAAGGCCGGCCAGATGATCTGTCTGGATGAAATATTATCATGAAGGAATATCCGGAGAAAATGCAATGGCTTTATTAGATGTTTTTCAGGCTATATGTGAAAAAAAGATCCCGTCTGTGATGCAGTATTTCTGCGGCCGCAGGATTGCAATCTGGGGTGCGGCAAAAGGCGGTACTATCGTCAGGGAATTGTTGGAGAAACAGGGGTACGACCAATTATTTTTTGTAGACAGGGATGCAAAAAAAATAAAAGAATTTTCCGGCTGCAGGGTAGAAGCACCTGATGTGCTGGATGTATCCCGGCATTACGTGCTTGTCGCGACGCTTGCCGTGCATGAGGCAATAGAGGATTTACTTGCGCAGAAAGGCTTTACGGATGAGGATTATCTGTATATCTGTGACAATGAGCGTTACAACAAGGATGATATTTTGTACAGGGGGTGCCTTGTAGGCAGATATACCTACGGTTATGAGGAATTGCTCTCGGAATATCCGATTGCGGAGAAGGTCGGCCGGTTCTGTTCGATCAATACAACTGCCAGAATATGGAACAATCATCCGATGGAGATGGTAACGACGCATCCGATCTTAGACCACAGGCTGTTCTATTCGAAAAACGAGAAGGAGCAGCGAAAGGCGTATATCCAGAAATACGGAACACATCATGAGAATGCATCATTTGAAAACAGTAAGATTCGGGACAACCGTCCGGTTGAGATCGGCAATGATGTGTGGATCGGAGCAAATGTGATTATCCTGCCGGGTGTCAAAATCGGTGATGGCGCCGTGCTGGCGGCAGGGGCAGTGGTAACAAAGGATGTGGCTCCCTATGCGATTGTGGGCGGTGTTCCGGCAAGGGTAATTAAATATCGATTTAGAAAAGATATGATTGATGCGTTCCTGCGAATGAAATGGTGGGAGTGGGAGATTGACAAAATAGAGGAAAATATAGAGCTGTTTTATCAGCCGGAGTTGTTTTTACGGTGTTTTGATTTGTAAAAAATCAGCTGATGCGATGCAGGAATCGATATTTGCCAAGGAGGGAGTTTTGTGTGACGGAACAAATATTAGATCAGAAGGATAAAAAGATTGCCGTACTTTTTCCCGGTCAGGGTGCGCAGTTTGCAGGAATGGGAAAAGAGTTTTCCGAGAAATATGAAGTGTCCCGGAATACCTATGAGGAGGCCTCTGATATCCTGCACATAGATATGAAAAAATTATGCTTTGCGGATTCTGACGAGCTGGATCAGACAAAGTATACGCAGCCGGCGCTTCTGACGACACAGACAGCTATTTTCAGGGCGATGAGAGAGACAGGGGTCAAAGCAGATTATCTTGCGGGACTCAGCTGCGGAGAATACAGTGCCATAGTTGCGGCGGGCGGCATGCGGTTTTGTGATGCGCTTTGTCTGGTACAGAAGCGGGGGATATTTATGCAGGAGGCGGCGCCTGCCGGAAAAACACAGATGGCGGCGGTCATCGGCTTACCGGATCGCTTCGTGGAGGAAATTTGTGCGGAAACAAAGGGGCGCGTAGCGATCACAAACTATAATTGCCCCGGGCAGGTTGTAATCGGCGGGTATAAGGAAGCGCTGGATTACGTGAGCCGGAAATTGGATGAGGAGGGGGCCATTTCTGTAAAGCCCTTAAATATCAGCGTGGCATCCCACTGCAATATCCAGAAAGATGCTGCCGCGCGGCTGGAACGGGAAATGGAGCATATGGAATTTTTGGATATCCATACGCCCTATATTTCCAATGTAGAGGCTTGTCCCGTAACGGACCGCAGCGTGATTAAGGAACTGCTGGTCAGGCAATTGTACAGCCCGGTGCGCTGGCAGCATTCCCTGAAATATTTAGCTCGTCAGGGTGTTTCGTTATGCTACGAAATATCGGCGGATACGTCCCTGAAGCTGGCGGCACGAATGACAAAGAGCATGCAGGTTATTTCTATTTGGAAGCCAGAGGACCTTGTATGAAAATAGAGCAATACATGACGCCGTATATGCGCTCCTATTGTTATGTTATGACGGAAGGAAGCGATGCGATAGTAGTTGACCCGTGTGAGATGGATGCGATCAAGCGTTTTCTTCAAATAGCAGGGGCGAATATTTCCTGCTGTATTCTTACACATGAGCACTACGACCATGTTTCCGGCCTGGACTGGATGCACAGCCTGTCAGTTCCGGTCATTGCCTCGGAGGCATGCAATGAAGGGCTTGCAAGCCCCAAAATCAATCAGTCAAGATATTATGATTTGTTTTGTATGCTGCAAAAGCGGCTGGCGGACGATGTGATTCCTGATGTGGATGAGTACAGCGGATATGCGGACAGGCTTTTTAAAAATGAGATGCATTTTGAATGGAACGGGCATGACATTTTGCTGAAGGAGACGCCCGGACATTCCAGAGGCAGCATCTGCATGCTGGTTGATCAGAAGGTTTTATTTTCAGGGGATACGTTATTTGCGGACAGAGATACAAACTGTACCATTTTGGGAGGAAATAAAAAGGATCTGGAGGAGATCAGTATGCCGTGGCTCCTGTCACTGGACAAAAATCTGACCGTGTATCCGGGGCATTATGATGTGTTTAGGCTGGGAGATTATGTGGGAGGAAGGAAGCAATGATTTTATCAGAATATTCAAATATCGAGATCGAAGGTCTCGCGTGCTGCGTTCCGGAGCAGGAAGTTCAGACAACGGCGTATGCGGATCAGTTCGGACAGGATAAAGTAGAAAAATTTATAAAAATGACGGGCGTGAAGAAAACGCATCATGCAGTTCAAAAACAGACAGCCTCTGATTTGGCTTATCTTGCGGCTGAACAATTATTAAAAAATACCGACAGGAGTGAAATCGGGGCTTTGCTTTTTGTGACGGAGACTCCGGATTATATAACGCCGTCCACGGCCTTTGTGCTGCAGCATCGTTTGGGGATTTGTACGGAGAGTATCTGCTTTGATATCAATCTTGGGTGCTCTGGCTTTGTGGGCGGTTTTAATACGCTGATGGCAATTATGAGCTGCTCGAATATAAAAAAAGGACTGCTGCTCTTTGGCGATACGATGACAAAAAAGCTCTCCCCGGAGGACCGGTCGATCTGTATGCTGCTGGGAGATGCAGGGGGAGCGCTGCTGCTCGGGAAGAAGGAGCATGCATCGAAAATCGTCACCTCGTGCCGGAGTGACGGAGAAAAATACAATCTGGCTATTATCCCGGCCGGGGGAAGCCGGTGGCCGGATGCGAATAAGGAAAGAATTACAGCGGATGACGGGAATATACGGGGTCCTTATGATTTTTATATGGACGGTGCGAATATTTTCTTTTTTTCCACATCGGATGCTGCTAGTTTTGTGAAGGAATATTTGGCACATGCGGGGAAGAGTGCAAAGGATTTTGATGCGCTTGTTTTGCACCAGGCAAATGAACTGATTATGAAAACATTTGCCAAACGGGTCAGCTTTCCAGTGGATCAGGTACCCGTCTCAATTCAGATGTTTGGAAATACGGTTGGCTCCTGCATACCGATTACGATTGTGAACGAGTACGCGCAAAAAAAGGAGGGGATTTTAAGACTGCTTATGAGTGGATTCGGTGTGGGGCTATCGATGGGGCTGGTGGACGCACAGATCGATGCGGCCCGCATTCTGCCGCTCATATACAGCGATGAATATTTTACGGATAAGCAGGTGATATAGATGGGGCGTGAACAGATGCTCCCGTCCTTTCTGGAGCTTAGGAAGCTGAGCAGGCAGGGGATGCCGGAGAAAAAGGAATACCGTCTTGCACTGATGGGGAATGTATCAACCCAGCATATGGCGGATGCCATCCGGGGATACGGCGCATATGAACAGCTTCGTCTGAACGTGTTTGACGCGGATTACGACCAGATTGAGGAACAGCTGCGCAACAGTCATTCGGAAGCCTATCAGTTTCATCCGGATGCATTTTTTCTGTTTCTCTCCTCGGAGAGGCTGTACGAGGACTTTACAAACGGGAGCGCAGGCGCGAACTTTGCGGATGACCTGTTTGACAAAATTTCCGGCTGGTGGGACCGGATCGAGCAGCTGTCCGGAGGTATTGTTTTACAGAATACGATTATGGAAGCGGACGATGGCGTTTATGGCTCCTATGGCTCCAGACTGGAGCAATCCTTTATTTACCAGACCAGAAAGCTCAATTACCTGATTATGTGCGGTGCAGAAAAGCGCAAGGATATTTTTCTCGTCGATTTTGCGGGACTGCAGAGAGAATACGGCAGAAGGCTTCTCTTTGACAGCAAAATGTATTATATGGGAAAACTGGTGATTTCAACGGAATATCTGCCGCTGTTTGCGAAAGCTGTTGTGGATATCATAAAAAGTATTGCGGGAAGAAATAAGAAGTGCGTCATTCTTGATCTGGACAATACGCTGTGGGGAGGTATCGTTTCGGAGGCCGGCATCAGGGGCATTGAAATCGGGAATCTGGGAAAGGGACATGCTTTTACGGATTTTCAGATCTGGCTCAGGGAGCTAAAAAGGAGGGGAATCCTGTTAGCCGTGTGCAGCAAAAATGATGAGTCGGCTGCAAAAGCACCCTTTTTGGAGCACCCGGAAATGATTTTGCGCCTGGATGATTTTGCGGTATTTGTTGCGAACTGGAATGACAAAGCAGAAAACATAAAAGAAATTCAGCGGTCATTAAATATCGGTATGGACAGCATGGTCTTTCTTGATGACAATCCGTTTGAGAGGGAGCTGGTCAGGACGATGCTTCCGGAGGTAACCGTTCCGGAATTGCCGGCTGACCCGGCAGATTATCTGTCTTATCTGAAATCTTTGAATCTTTTTGAGACGACTGCATATTCCGGGGAGGACGCAGAACGGACAAAGCAGTACCAGACGGAAGAAAAAAGGAAAAATCTGAGGGATTCGGCGGGCTCTTATGAAGCGTATCTGGAAAGCCTTCAAATGACAGCGGATATCAGATTGTTTGATGAGTTTCAGGTTCCGAGGATCTCGCAGCTTTGCAACCGTTCGAACCAGTTTAATCTGCGGACCGTCCGCTATTCGGAAAAAGAGATCGAGAATATCATAAAAGACCCGGAGCAGATCGGATTGTACGTAACGCTGAAAGATAAATTTGGTGATTACGGATTGGTAAGCGTCATTATTTTAAAGAGAAGCGCCGCGGATGAACTGTTTATTGATACCTGGCTGATGAGCTGCAGGGTTTTGAAGAGGGGATTGGAAAGCTTTATTATCAATTACCTGGCAGATCTTGCAGGGAAAGAAAAAATAACCTGTCTGGTTGGAGAATATATCGAAACACCAAAAAATCAGATGGTCAGGGATCTATATAAAACGCTTGGATTTTGTCCGGACGTAAAGGGGCTGTGGAGACTGCCGGTGGAGCAGTATGAGCAGATCGAAAACTATATCAGCAGGAAAGAACAGGGGGACAGCGAATGGACAGGAAACAGATCATGATTCAGCTCAACGGGATATTCAGAGATGCGTTTATGGACAGTGCGCTTGAAATATCCGAACAGACGAGTGCAAAGGACATTGAGGATTGGGATTCCCTGATGCAGATTACGCTGATCACTGCAATAGAGAAAAAATATGGTGTGCAGTTCAGCCTGGACGATGTGTTAGGTCTGGAAAATGTCGGGGGAATGGTTGATTTGATTTTGAGGGAAACAAAGCGTGAATGAATATCGGTATGAAGAGATTTCGGTCGGCCTGCGGGAGGAATTTTCCTTTCATATGACGGAAGAAAAAATGAAGTCGTTCCAATTGCTTTCCGGTGATGAAAATCCAATGCATTGCGATGAAGCCTATGCAAGGAGCAGAGGCTTCAAAGACCGGATTGTATACGGGATGCTGAGCGCCGCCCTTTTTTCCACAATGGCAGGCATGTATCTTCCCGGAAAATACAGTCTGCTTGAGAATGTGGAGGCGGCCTTTGTAAAGCCGGTTTATGCGGGGGAAACGTTAAAGGTGTGTGGGGAAGTGGTGGAAAAGAATGATAAATACCGCCTGATCACCGTGAAGATGTTTATCCTGAACGCGGACGGGCATAAGGTGTGCCGCGGAAAAATGAATGTAGGAGTGCTTGCATGAAAATATTATTGGTGACAGGGGCCTCTTCCGATTCCGGGACAGCGCTGCTTCGGCATATTGTGTGCCGGTATGATCTTGTATGGGCGCATTATCGCCAAATGAATGATGCACTGATGGAGCTTTATCAGGCTTCCCCGGAAAAAATAAGGCTTGTACAGGCTGACTTTTTAAAGCGGCAGGACGTTGAAGCTATGGCGCGCATCATATTTGAGAGCAGGCAGATTCCAAACCACATCGTCCATTTTCCGGCTGACAAATATACGCTTTCCCATTTTCACAGCACGGAATGGGAAGTATATGAAAGGAATCTGTCGATATCGGTCCGTTCTGCGGTCCTGCTGTTGCAAAGGCTCATTCCGGGAATGATAAAAGCGGGGGACGGGAGAATCGTGTTTATGCTGTCGGATTGTACATGCAATTCTCCGCCCGCCTGTACGGCGCATTATACGATGATTAAGTATGCGCTGTTAGGGCTGGTAAAGACGCTGTCTGCGGAATATGGGAAAAAGGGCATCATGATTAACGGAGTTTCGCCGGGCATGATGGAAACCAGATTTCTGGATGAGCTTCCGGGGTTTGTCAGGGAGAAAAACGCCAAAGAGAGAGCATCCGGAAAAAATATAGAGGTGAAGGAGCTGCTGGATGTATTTGACCTGCTGCTTTTCGGGGGCTGCAGGATTACCGGGCAGAACATCGCGGTAGAAGCATTATGAGGGAGGGGAAAAACGCATGGAAGAAAATAACAGCCGTATTACAGGTATTTCACATATCGGGATTGCAGTACCGGATATCGGGGAGGCGAGAAAGCTCTATGAGCTGCTGGGCTTTTGCAGTGAAATGGAGGAGGTGCTTGCAGAGGAGGACTATGGGGTCCGGGTACTGATGATGAGCCAGGGGTCCCAGCGGATAGAATTGCTGGAGCCGCTGGAAAAGGGGAAAGAATCCCCCATTGACAGCTATATCGAAAAAAAGCCTTACAAGATGTACCACCTGGCATATTTTGTGTCAGATTTGGAGGCGCAGATAAAGCTTCTGGAGCAGAAAAAATTTCTGATGATCAGCCAGCCGCGGGCATCGGCATGTGCAAAAGGAAAACGGGCTGTTTTTATGTTTCATCGAAAAATGGGCATTATCGAGTTGGTGGAGGAATAGACGGATGGCTGATTTTACACTTGCGGGCAGACATATTTTAGTTACCGGGGCATCCAGCGGGATCGGGAGAGAGACCGCAAAGCGCCTGAACCAGGCGGGCGCCCGCATCAGCGCGGTCGCAAGGCGCGGGGAGCTGCTGCAGAGTCTGTTAGAAGAACTGGACGGAACGGACAGCCGGGCTTATCCCTTTGACTTATCGCAGTTAGATCAGATTGAAGGTCTGATCCGGCAGATTGTGGGTGAATCCGGGAAATTTGACGGTATGATGTTCTGTGCGGGGATGGCGGAGCATGTCCCGATTAAAATGACAAAGCCCGCATACAGTCAAAAGGTTATGTGTGTAAATTATTTTTCATTTGCGGAAACCCTGCGGGTTCTTTCAAATGCGAAGCATTCTAATGCGGGCGCGAGCTTTGTCGGTATGTCGTCTGTTAGCGGACTGCAGGGGGATAAAGGATTATTTGCCTACAGTGCGTCAAAGGGTGCGATGAACAGTGCCGTGCGATGTGCCGCGGTTGAGCTTGCGGGAAGGGGAATACGTGTTAATGCGATCGCCACGGGCTATATTGGTGGGACAGGAATCTTTGAGTCCATCAACGGGCGCCTGGGCGAGGAAGAGGTAAAAGCCTTTGCGGACAGCAATCAGCTTCTTGGGATCGGGAAACCGGAGTATATCGCGGATGCGGCGCTGTATTTGCTGAGCGATGCTTCAAAATATGTGACGGGGACAATTATGATGGTAGACGGAGGCTATATGGCCTGAAAGGAGGGCATTATGACAGAGGAGAGAAAGATAGAATTGATTGAAGATTTGCTGGAGGTCGATGCGGGGACGATCAGCCCTGAGATGCAGCTGGAGGATGTGGAGAACTGGGATTCGATGACAGCCCTGGCTTTGATCGTGATGATTGATGAGGAATGCGGCAGGAGAATTACCGGCAATGACGTGAAGGCTATGCGTTCGGTCCGGGATATTATGAATATTATGGGGTGATCGCGGGATGGTTTATGAACAGGGAATCCGCGGAAAGGCTATGTATCTGCGTCCGGTTGAAACGTCCGATGCAAAATTTCTGGTGGAAATAAGGAATGATGAGAAGCTCTCGCGATATCTTCATCCGGTTTCGCTGTCGGTAAAAGCCGAGGAGGAATGGATTTTAAAACAGCGGGAAAGAGACGGAGACTATTTTTTTATGATCTGTGATAAGGAGCACAAATCTTTGGGGGCCGTCCGTTTATGCAATATCGCAGACGGCAGCGGCGAGGTTGGGAGTCTGATTTCATACGGCAATTCCATTCAAAACATGGAAGCAGAGCTTTGCGTTATTGACTTTGCCTTTGATGTGGTCGGGCTGGAATTTTTACACGGATACACGCTTGTCGAAAACAGGCCGGTTATCAGCTATCACAAAAAATTCGGATATGTGTATGAAGCGGAAGAAAAAATTGTTGATGGGATGAGGGTCCGGTTTGCCCGGCTTGAAAAGGACGTGTGGAAGGAAAAACGGGACAGGATCATGAGGCTGATTGAGTATGTGGGATGAAAAGGTTTTAGCGGATTATGAGAATTTAAGACAGGAAATATGTCTCGGCGGCGGCAAAGCGCGCATTGCTACACAGCATGCGAAGGGGAAGCTGACTGCAAGGGAGCGGATTGAAAGATTGATCGATCCCGGAACATTTCATGAGATCGGCCATATGGTGATGAGCCGCACGACAGATTTCGGCATGGAAAAGAAAAGAAAGCACGGCGACGGGATCGTGGCCGGGTACGGGCGTATCAATGGCCGGCTGGTGTTTGTTTCCTCGCAGGATTTTACGGTATGCGGCGGAGCCGGCGGTGAGGAGTATGCACTAAAAATGTGCCGTCTGATCGAGATGGCTTTGGAGATGAAGGCTCCGGTTATCAATTTGAATGACAGTGGCGGGGCGCGGATTGAGGAGGGAATCTGTTCGCTTTCCGGTTACAGCCGTCTTTTTTATTTAAATACGATCGCCTCCGGCGTGATCCCGCAGATTGCGCTGATTTTGGGTCCGTGCGCAGGCGGCGCAAGCTATTCGCCTGCCCTGTGTGACTTTATTTTCATGGTAAAAAATGAGAGTCAGATGTATCTGACAGGACCGAAGGTCGTGGAAATATCGATCGGAGAAAAAATTTCGCTGGAGGATCTGGGCGGCGCCAAGGTGCACACGGAAAAAAGCGGTGTCGCCCATTTTCTCTATTCGGATGAGGATGCCTGCTTTGGCGGCGTGAAAAAGCTGTTAGCGTATTTGCCGCAGAGCAACGGGGAAGCGCCCATGCGTCAGAAGACGAGATATTTTCACAAACGACAGCCCTTTCAGGCGCTTGTGCCGGAAAATTCCAGAAAAATATTTGATGTGACGGCGGTCATTGAGAATCTGCTTGATGATGATTCGTTTTTGGAGGTACATAAAAAGTTTGCCTGCAATATTGTAGTAGGCTTCGGCAGACTTGGCGGCCGGTCTGTTGGGATCGTAGCAAACCAGTCCACAACACTCGGCGGTGCGATTGACTGCGATGCCGCGGATAAAGCGGCGCGTTTTGTGAGGGTGTGTGACTGCTTTCATATACCGCTTCTGACGCTGGTTGATATTCCTGCGTTTTATCCGGGAAGCAAACAGGAGCAGTCAGGAATTATCCGGCATGGTGCAAAGCTGCTGTATGCGTTCGCCGAGGCAACCGTTCCGAAAATCTGCCTTGTGATGCGAAAGGCGTTTGGCGGCGCTTTTTGTGCGATGAACAGCAAAGAGCTGGGGGCAGATATTGTATTTGCATGGCCCATCGCACAGATTGCGGTGGTAGGAGCAGAAGGGGCAGTCAACATTGTCTATAGAAAAGAGATTATGCAGGCAGACGATCCGGAGCAGGTAAGGAAACGGCATATTGAGGATTATGAAAAGAAATTTTTAAATCCTTATTTTGCAGCCGAGCACGGCTTTGTTGATGAGGTCATTCATCCGGAAGAGACGCGGGAACGGATGCTGGCGGCATTGGATATGCTGGAAAATAAAGAGGTTGTGCGGCCTTATAAGAAGCATGGGAATATTCCACTATAGGAGGCATGAAATATGAGTAAAGAGCATGAGTATTTGGAGTCTGTTGCGAAGTCATTGGATTACGCATATATAGAGGGAGTCAATCTTGACACGGTGCAGTACAGCGGAAAGGTATTTGCGCGCTATCTCAGGGATGGAGAAAGCATCCTGGAGCTGGGACCGGCTGAGGGTAATATGACAGATATTTTATATCCCCGGTTTTCGGGCGATTATATGGTTGTGGATGCGGTTGCATCCTACATAGAAGATTTGAAGCGTAAATATCCGGATATCAAAGGGGAGGCTGCTCTTTTTGAGGAATATCAGCCGGGGCGGCTTTTTGACAGCATTGTGCTTGGGCATGTCCTTGAGCATGTAGAAAACCCGGTTGACATTTTAGCGAGATGCAAGTCGTGGCTGAAGCCGGAGGGCAAAATCATGGTTTCTGTTCCGAACTGCAACAGTATACATCGCCAGGCGGCGGTTCTTATGGGCTTGCAGACATCGGTGAATGACCTGAGTGAAATGGACCGGACACATGGCCATCGGCGGGTTTACAGCCGGCAGGAATTATCGGATGATTTTAAGAATGCGGGCTTCCATATTATCGAAATGGGAGGGTACTGGCTCAAGCCGCTTTCGAATGCGCAGCTGGAGGCATCCTGGACAAAAGAGATGATAGATGCGTTTATGGTTTTGGGGGAGCGGTACCCGGAAATTGCGGCGGAGATCTATGTAATTGCGGAGTGAAACCATAACAGGAAAAGGCAGTATGCCTGCGCGGGGTCATGCCGGAAGCTGCCTGGCAAAGAGGAGGAATGCAATATGAGTAATGAGCATGAATATTTAGAAGCGGTCGCAAAATCCCTGGATTATGCTTATGCAGAGGGCGCAAATCTCAATACCGTAGAATACAACGGTGAGATTTTTAAGAGATATTTAAAGAAGGGGAGCCGTATTTTAGAATTAGGTCCGGCGGAAGGGACAATGACGGATATTTTGTATCCGCTTTTTTCGGAAGATTATACGGTGGTAGACGCAGTCACCTCATATATCGAGCGGCTAAAAAAGAAGCATAGCGGTATTAAAGGTGAAGCGGCGCTTTTTGAAGAGTATGAGCCGGGCGAGCTTTTTGACAGCATTGTGCTCGGACATGTGCTTGAGCATGTGGATAATCCGGTTGAAATCCTGAAAAAATGCAGGGCATGGCTCAAGCCTGGCGGACAGATTATGCTGTCGGTCCCGAATTGTGACAGCATCCACAGACAGGCGGCTGTGCTTATGGGTCTGCAAAGCACCGTAAAAGATCTGAGTGAGATGGATAAAACCCATGGCCACCGCAGGGTTTACAGCAGGCAGGAGCTGGCGGAGGATTTTGAGCGTGCAGGCTTCCATATTATCAAAATGGGAGGGTACTGGCTGAAACCGCTTTCGAATGCCCAACTGGAGGCATCCTGGACAAAAGAGATGATGGATGCGTTTATGATCCTGGGAGAGCAGTATCCGGATATCGCTGCGGAGATTTATGTGGTGGCGGAATAGGGTCCCTGATTCATATTAACAGCGGAAGAACGGAGGAACATGAATGCAGGGTATGGATAAGGTACGGATGCTTGAGTTTCCGCAGCTGGGGGATGACAGGGGGCATCTGGTAGTTGCGGAAGGCGGGAAAAATATTCCGTTTGAAATAAAAAGAGTTTTTTATATCTATGGTTCAAAAGAAGGTGTTGTACGCGGCCAGCATGCAAACCGGGACAGCGAGTTTGTTCTGATCAACGTTGCGGGAAAAAGTAAGGTAAAGGTACGCGACGGAAAAGGAAGCGAATCAATTTATTGCCTGGACCGTCCGCATATAGGAATTTATCTGCCGGCAATGGTCTGGAAGGACATGTATGATTTCAGTGAAGATTCCGTGCTTCTTGTTCTGGCAAGCACACATTATCATCCGGAAGAGTATATAAAAGTTTATGAGGAGTTTGTAAACGCGGTGTCAGGCCTTTGAGGGGGATTAGCCGCAGGCGGGCAGAAACTCATAGCAGGAACTCATATCAGAAACGATGAGAAATTTTTGCGGCAGTGTCAGCAGTTTTAGGAGTTCATACAGCGAAAAGTGGAACAGGAGAATGGCATGGAGGATCGGGCTGGAATCAATCAGTTTTTAGCGGAAGTAAACGATGAGATAAAACTTGCATATGAACAGCATGACTATGAGAAAGCAGTCTGCTGTGCGAAATTCCTGTGCAGCTTTTATTATGAGTACGATTATAAGCAGCAGGATGATCAAATGGAGTTTTATGCCAGGGCATGTGCGCTGGAGTGCACAGGAGAGCTTCGGCTTGAAAATACAGATAAAAAGAAAGTATTTTTTTACGACAGGTTTGCTTTAAACAGCAGAGGACTTGCGAATATTTATGTAAAGGCGCTGCTGGCCCTGGGTTATGAGGTCGTCTGGTGTTTATTTGAGGCGGGAGCGGAAACGGAGCAGATTTTACAGCGTTATTCAGATGAAAAAAAGCTTCATTTTGTACTTATACCGCGATTGGCCGTAATTGAGCGTATGCATGCGCTTAAGGAACTTATTTTAAGGGAACGGGCGCATCATTTTTTTATTTACACGACACCGTATGACGTGGAATGTATCGGCGTATTTGGCGTGCTGGGAGGAGATGTCAGACGTTATCTGATTAACCTGACAGACCACACATTTTGGCTGGGAAGATGTGCATTGGATCGCTGTATTGAATTTAGAAATTTCGGTGCAAATCTGTCAGTTAAATACAGAAAAATACGAAAAGATCAGATTGTTGTGCTGCCTTATTATCCGGAGAGAAGGCAGCAGGAGCCATTTCAGGGGCTGCCCTTTCCTGAGGGTGAAAAATTTGTTTTTTCAGGCGGCAGTGCATACAAAATAGAGGGCAGCGATCGGTTTGAGCAAATAGTTTCCAGGCTTTTAGAGAGGCATCCGGATTTAAAATTTATATTTGCGACTCGTGATCAGTCCGAAAAGCTGGACGCGTTGGCTTCCCGATACAAGAACCGCTTTTTTGTCATTCAGGAACGAATGGATGTGGAAGCGCTTTTGCGAAGGGCAGCATTTTTTCTTTCAACTTATCCGATTCCCGGCGGATTGATGATACAGTATGCGCTGATGAATCAATGTGTGCCGCTTTGTCTGGCAGATAAAAATAACTTCTGCTCAGACCCGGCCTCGTACCTGCTTGAGCCGGAGAAAATTGATTTTGTGTTTTATGAGCCGGAGGCGCTGCTGGAAAAGGCAGAGTTGCTGTTGTCAGGATGTGAGGGACAAAAAGATATATATGAGCATTTTGTAATAGCAGAAAAGGATTTTGTCAGAAATCTTGGATATGTTTTGGAGGCAAAAAGCACGGATTATGATTTTCTTGAAGAAGAAATCGATCTGAGTGTGTTTCATTCCTATTATGAAAATAGGCTGACACCTGACAATTTCAGAGAAAGCTTAAGGCAGTCAAATAATAAATGGTTAGCAGAGAAATATCCGGAGTTATTTAACGGATCATCCGGGGTTTAGCAAAATGGTTGGGAAAGTATGAGAGTGAAATTTAATGTTCTGGATCGCGGATTCCAGAAATACAGGGATGCATATGAGGAGGCCGCACTTCGGGTATTGCATTCAGGCTGGTATATTTTAGGGAATGAAGTGAGAATATTTGAGGATGCGTTTGCTGATTTTACCGGTACAGCGTATTGTGTGGGCCTGAATTCCGGACTGGATGCGCTGACCCTGGCGGTGCGGGCATTGGGAATCAAAACGGGTGATGAGGTAATCGTACCGGGCAATACATATATAGCGACTGTTTTAGGGATTACGGAAAACGGAGCCATTCCGGTATTCGTGGAACCGGACAGGTTTTATAACATAGATGCGGATAAAATAGAAGAAAAAATTACAAAAAAGACAAAGGCTATTTTGGCAGTCCACCTGTATGGACAGGCATGTAATATGACTAAAATTATGGAGCTGGCGGAGCGTTACGGCCTGTACGTGATTGAGGATTGTGCGCAGGCGCACGGGGCCGCGTGGAAAGGGAAAAAAGTGGGATCTTTTGGCGATGCGGGCTGCTTTAGCTTTTTTCCTACCAAAAATCTGGGGGCTTTTGGTGATGGCGGCGCAATTACAACAAACTGCGGGGAGCTGACAGAAAAAATCCGGAAAATGAGAAATTATGGAAGCGTAAAAAAATATTATCATGAGACGGAAGGCATAAATTCCAGACTGGACGAGCTGCAGGCCGCTTTTTTGTCTGTAAAATTAGAGCATCTGCAGACACTGACCATGGAAAGAGTGCAGATCGCAAAGCGATATTTAACGGAGATAAAAAACAGCAGGATTTTATTGCCCGGGATACAGGATGATGCCACACATGTATTTCATCTGTTTGTGGTGCGTGTGACGGAAAGAGAAGGGTTTCAAAGTTATTTAGAAGCGAACGGAATCGACACGCAGATTCATTATCCGATTCCGCCCCATAAATCCGGGTGCTATGCGCGTTATGACTGGAGCCATGTGGAGCTGCCTGTCACGGAAAAATATGCGGATGAGGTAATAAGCTTGCCGTTATATAACGGAATGACAAAAGAAGAGCTGGATTATGTTATTGGAATCATCAACGGCTATGACTCATGCTGCTGTCCTGCATGAGATGGGAAAACATGCCCTTGCCCGCCCTGCCAATTTGTGCTACAATACCTACGGACAGAACAACGGTTCAGCCGGACGCGGTGTGAGGTATCACGCGGTGGCCTGAACATGGACATAAAGCTGAGGTAGGACACATGGTAAAAGACGTCATGGATTTGCACACGCATACAATTGCCAGCGGGCATGCGTACAGTACGATTTTGGAGATGATACAGGCGGCAAAGGAGAAGGACGTGAAGCTGCTTGGCATCACGGAGCACGGGCCGCACATGAAGGGAAGCTGCAGGGCGATTTATTTTCAGAATATGAAGGTGATTCCCCGGGAGCGGTTCGGCGTGACGACACTTTTTGGTGTGGAATTAAATATAATGGAAGAGGATGGGAGTGTGGACCTTGCGCAGGAGCTGCTGCCGGCGATGGATGTTTGCGTGGCGAGCCTGCATATTCCCTGCTTTCCGCCGCGCTCGCGGGATGAGAACACGCGGGCTTATTTGAATGCCATGAAAAACCCGTACGTGAACATTATCGGGCATCCCGATGATCCCCGCTATCCCATCGATCTGCGTGCCGTTGTGGAAGCGGCAAAGGAGAACCATGTGATTTTGGAGATGAATAATTCCTCTCTGGCGCCCACGAGCTTCCGCAAGGCGACGAAGGAGGGCTATCTGGAATTTCTGGATCTGTGCAGACAGTATGATCAGCCGGTCATCATGGGCAGTGATGCGCATGTGGATCTTGATGTGGGAAAGCACGGCTGGGTGGCCGAAATTCTGGAGCAGGCGCAGTTCCCGGAGCATTTGATCATGAATACGGATATCGAGAAGGTGAAACCGTATCTGAATTATTATCATAGAGCTTAGGAAGCAGAACAAAGCAAAAACGGACGGGATATTTATCGGATACGGCGCCCATTGTGTTAAATTAGAGTCATAAGGCTTAGAGAAGGAATCAGACCATGAATGTACCGGAAAAATTAAGCGCCCTGCGGGCGCAGATGCGGCGGCATCATATGAACGCATACATTGTACCCACGGATGATTTTCACGGTTCCGAGTATGTGGGTGATTATTTTAAGGCACGGGCGTACCTGTCGGGCTTTACAGGCTCTGCGGGTACGCTCGTTGTGTCAGAAAAGGAGGCGGCGCTTTGGACGGACGGCAGGTATTTTCTGCAGGCACAGCAGCAGCTTGCGGGCAGCGGAATCCTTCTGATGAAAAGCGGGGAGGAGGGCGTGCCGAAAATCGGGGAATATCTGGAAAAGGAGCTTCCCGAGGGAGCGCTGATCGGCTTTGACGGGCGGACGGTGAGCAGCGGGTTTGTCGACCGGCTGAAGGAGAGGACGAAGGAAAAGCAGATGATTTTTGACGGCGCACATGATCTGGTGGACGCTGTCTGGGAAGATCGGCCGCCGCTTTCGAGAGAGCCGGTGTGGGAGCTGCCCGTTTCCTGTGCGGGCAGGAGCCGCGGGGAGAAGCTGGAAACGCTGCGGGAGCATATGCGGGAAAAGAGGGCGGATGCCTGCCTTCTGACGAAGCTCGACGAAATTGCCTGGCTCTTAAATCTGCGGGGCGGTGACGTGAGCTATACGCCGGTGTTCCTCGCTTTTCTGCTGGTGGAGATGGAGCACGCGACTCTCTGCGTCTGCGAAGAAGCTTTATCCGGGGAAATCAAAGAAGTGCTTGCAGAGGATAAGGTCGGTATTGGAGGCTATGAGCAGATCGAGGAGCTGCTGCGGGCGCTGCCGGCGGGAACGGCGCTTCTGTTGGACGGCAGGAGCGTGAATGCACGGCTGTCAGGCTGCGTCCCCGCGCATGTGAAACGAATCGAGGAGCAGGGTGCGCTGGAGCGTATGAAAGCGGTCAAAAACAGGCGGGAGATGGAAAACGAGCGCATCGCACATGTGAGGGACGGGGTTGCTCTGACCCGATTTCTCTACTGGCTAAAGCATCATGTCGCAACGGAGACGATCACGGAGTGCGCTGCGGCAGAAATGCTGTACCGCTTTCGTGCGGAGCAGGAGGGCTTTCTAGGGGAAAGCTTTTCGCCTATCGTCGCCTACGGTCCTCACGGAGCTATCGTGCATTACGAGGCGACAAAGGAGACGGATGCAGTGCTAAAGCCCTGCGGCTTTTGCCTGCTCGATACGGGCGGGCAGTATATGGAGGGCACGACGGATGTGACCCGGACCGTAGCGCTGGGCGCATTGACGCAGGAGGAAATACGCGCTTACACGACGGTGCTGCGGGGACATTTGAACCTTGCGGCGGCGCGTTTTGTGAAGGGCGTAGCCGGACAGAATCTGGATGTGCTGGCCCGACTGCCCCTGTGGGAGCTGCACATGGATTATAACCACGGAACCGGGCACGGTGTGGGATATCTTTTGAATGTACACGAGGGGCCGCAGAAAATACACTGGCGCTACACGAAGGAGCACGGGCCGGCTGCCCTGGAGGAGGGGATGATCGTGTCAGACGAGCCGGGGCTTTATCTGGCCGGCAAATTCGGAATCCGCCATGAAAGCCTGCTGCTTTGCCGCAGGGATGAAAAGACAGAGTACGGGGAGTTTTTGCGGTTTGAGACACTCACCATGGTGCCCTTTGACCGGGATGCGATCGATGTGTCGCTGATGAGCGGGCGGGAGCTTGCGCTTTTAAACGAGTACCACGGACAGGTGTACCGGACCCTAAAGCCTTATTTAAATGAGGCGGAGGCTGCCTGGCTTGCGCGGGTGACGGCGCCGCTGCGGACATAGAAGAAGCCCAAGCCGGGCTTTTGAGCGGTGATCTGCGGCTGCGTTACTATTCACGGCTCAGGAGCCGCTCATAGTAACGATTCGGGGTGATATTCAGAATTTTGCTTCGCAAAAATCGCCCCTCACACCTGAATCATGTTCTTACGGACTGCGCAGTAAATGCGCAGTCCTGACCCATGAAAAGTAACGCGGCTGCTTAATATTATTAGGAAATAAAATAAATCCCTTGCAGCCGTGCGTGATTCGTGTTAGAATCTGTAACCATAGAAAAACATGATGTTGTTCAGAGCAGGAAAATGCTAAGAAGGAGACTCACACTTTCAGACACCGACAGGAATACGGCGTCACCGACTGAGAGCGCCGTTTGGAAGAGAAGGTGGCGGGAACACTCCGGAGCAGGCCGGTTGAAAAAACGAATACCAGGGATTGCTTTTGGTGCAGGTGCCGCATGTTTTGTGCGGGACTGCGGAAAAAGCGGTGCGGAAGGTCGTTTGGAGTAGGTCGGAACGTGGCGGCGCGTTAAGCCGGAAGAGCGGAGCGGTTATGCGGATGCATAACGCTCAATATGGGTGGCACCGCGGATTGGATTCGTCCCAGGATATGTAACAGTACATGTCCCGGGATTTTTTTATTGCCGCGGGCAATGAGGGGCATGACATCCGGCTTTGGACGCAGAAATGCCGGACGGCGGTCAAAGAAGGGAGATTTGCAGATGTACAGAGATATAACATTCGGAGAGATCAGTGAAGCAGATATCGGGAGGAAGCTTGCCGTGGCGGGCTGGGTGGAAAACATCCGCGACCACGGCGGCGTGTCGTTTCTCGACCTGCGGGATATGTACGGCGTCTTGCAGATTGTGCTTCGGGATGATACACTGTTAAAAGGTATCGGACGCGAGGACTGCATATCGGTAAGCGGCGTTGTGGAAAAGCGGGATGAGCAGACCTACAACCCGAAAATACCCTCCGGGACCATCGAGCTGGAGGCCCATGAGATTGAAATGCTCGGCAAGGTGAAAGGACAGCTTCCCTTTGAGATCATAACCTCAAAGGAGGTGCGGGAGGACGTGCGGCTGCAGTACCGTTATCTGGATCTGCGAAACGCGAAGGTGCGCGACAACATGATCTTCCGCTCAAAGGTTATCTCATTTTTGCGGGAGAAGATGACGCAGCTTGGCTTCCTGGAAATGCAGACGCCGATTTTGTGCGCGTCCTCGCCGGAGGGGGCGAGGGACTATATCGTGCCGAGCCGCAAATACAAGGGAAAATTTTACGCCCTGCCTCAGGCGCCCCAGCAGTACAAGCAGCTTCTCATGGTTTCCGGGTTTGATAAATATTTCCAGATCGCGCCGTGCTTCCGCGACGAGGATGCAAGGGCAGACCGTTCGCCCGGCGAGTTTTACCAGCTGGATTTTGAGATGAGCTTTGCGTCCCAGGAGGATGTTTTCAAGGTCGGCGAGGAGGTGCTCACGGCAACGTTTGAAAAATTTGCGCCCGCGGGTTATGTGGTCACAAAAGCGCCCTACCCGGTTATCAGCTACAGGCAGGCGATGCTGGAGTTTGGAACCGACAAGCCGGATTTGAGAAATCCGCTGCGCATCATCGATCTGAGCGACTTTTTTCAGCAGTGCAGCTTTCAGCCATTCCACGGAAAAACCGTCCGTGCCATCAAGGTACATGCCGAAATGTCCAAGGGCTTCCACGAGAAGCTGCTGAAGTTCGCCCGGTCGTGCGGACTTGGGGGTCTTGGTTATTTAGAGGTACAGCCGGACAAAAGCTATAAGGGGCCGATCGACAAATTTATTCCGGATGAGCAGAAGGGTAAGCTGCGGGAGCTTGCGGGACTTGACGGAGGAGATACGATTTTCTTTATCGCGGATAAGGAGAAGCGGGCGGCCATGTATGCCGGACTGATCCGAACCGAGCTGGGGGAAAAGCTGGATCTGATCGAAAAGGCTGCGTACCGCTTCTGCTATGTGAATGATTTTCCCATGTTCGAGTGCGACCCCGAGACGAAGCAGATCGGATTTACGCACAACCCCTTTTCCATGCCCCAGGGCGGCCTGAAGGCGCTCACAAAAGAAAATCCGCTGGACATTCTCGCGTACCAGTACGATATCGTGTGCAACGGCGTGGAGCTTTCCTCCGGCGCGGTGCGCAACCACGATCTGGACATTATGGTGAAGGCCTTTGAGATCGCGGGGTACGACGAGACGGTACTGAAGGAAAAGTTCGGGGCGCTCTACCATGCGTTTCAGTACGGCGCGCCGCCCCACGCAGGTATGGCACCGGGGGTTGACCGCATGATTATGCTGCTTCGGAATGAGGAGAACATCCGCGAGGTCATTCCCTTCCCGATGAACGGAAATGCGCAGGATCTGATGTGCGGCGCGCCCGGCACCGTGACCGAGCAGCAGCTTCGCGAGGTGCATATCAGGGTGCGTGACTAGTGTGTGACCGGCATGGCAGAATGCCTGCGGCAAAACGGCTCTGACACGGCAGGGTGCCTTTGGGTCCGGCATTTGCCGGGGATTGCAGCGGTCCGCGGGGTGACACAGCGATGAGAGGAGAAAAAATGGCAAACCATATCAGCGATGAGACAATCGAATATGTAGGAATCCTTGCAAAGCTTGCATTGTCCGATGAGGAGAAGGTGCAGGCGAAAAAGGATATGGAGGAAATGCTTGATTATGTAGATCAGCTAAACGAGCTGGATACCTCGGATGCGGCACCGATGACACACCTCTTTCCGGTGCACAATGTGTTCCGTGAGGACGTGGTGACAAACGGGGACGGGCACGGGGATGCCCTTGCCAACGCACCCCTTGTGCGGGACGACGGCTTCGAGGTGCCGAAAACAATCGGGTAGCCGGTCGGCGGCTGCGGCCGGCACGGCATATTCCATCGGCCGCGCATATCATATTTTTTACAGAAAAGGAGTGACAGACATGTCTCTTATGGGCCTTACAGCCGTCCGGCTGGGCGAAATGATTAAAAACAGGGAAGTAACGGCGCTTGAAGCGACCCGGGAGGCGCTGGATGCCATCGAAGCGCGGGAAGCGTCCGTCCACAGCTTTGTGACCGTGGATGCGGAGGGGGCGCTTGCCCGGGCAAGGGCGGTGCAGCAGAAAATCGACGAGGGGTTTTCCTCGCCCCTTGCGGGAGTGCCGGTGGCGCTCAAGGATAACCTGTGCACCGCGGGGATGCGCACGACGTGCAGCTCGCGGATGCTCGGAAATTTTATCCCGCGCTTTACGGCGGAGGCGGTTTTGCGTCTTTTGCAGGCGGGTGCGGTCATTCTCGGAAAGACGAACATGGATGAATTTGCCATGGGAAGCACGACGGAGACGTCTGCCTTTGGCCCGACAAAAAATCCGTGGAATCCGGCACATGTGCCGGGCGGCTCTTCGGGCGGGAGTGCCGCGGCGGTTGCGGCGGAGGAGTGCTCCTTTGCGCTCGGCTCCGACACCGGCGGCTCCATCCGCCAGCCCTGCTCGTACTGCGGCGTGACCGGCATCAAGCCGACCTACGGAACGGTTTCGCGTTACGGGCTGGTTGCCTACGGCTCCTCCCTTGACCAGATCGGGCCGGTGGCAAAGGATGTAACCGACTGTGCCGCGATTCTCGAGCTTATTTCCTCTCATGACGTGAAGGATTCTACTTCCATGGAGCGGACGGATACGGATTTCACGGCGGCGCTGGCGGACGACGTGGCAGGCTTGAAAATCGGCATCCCGCGGGATTACCTCGGCGGGGGACTGGACGCGGAGGTGAAAGCAGCGGTGCTTGGCGCGGCGAAGGAGCTGGAGAAAAAGGGCGCCGTTGTGGAGGAGTTTGACCTTGGGCTTGTGCAGTATGCGATTCCGGCATACTATGTCATCGCCTGCGCGGAGGCCAGCAGCAACCTTGCCCGTTTTGACGGCGTAAAGTACGGCTACCGCACGGACGACTGCGGCGGCCTGCATCAGATGTATAAAAAGAGCCGGTCGGAGGGCTTCGGCCCGGAGGTGAAGCGGCGTATCATGCTCGGCTCCTTTGTTTTAAGCTCCGGCTATTACGACGCATACTATCTCAAGGCGCTGCGCGTCAAGGCGCTTATCAAAAGGGCCTTTGACGAGGCGTTCGCGAAATATGACGTGATCCTCGGGCCGACCGCTCCCACGACCGCGCCGCGGCTGGGCAAATCGCTCTCGGATCCGATTCAGATGTATCTGGGGGATATCTATACGATTTCCGTCAATCTGGCGGGGCTTCCGGCGGTCAGCCTGCCCTGCGGTCTGGATAGAAACGGTCTGCCGATCGGCCTGCAGCTCATCGGTGACTGCTTTCAGGAGAAAACGATCATTCGGGCGGCGTATGCGTTTGAAAAGACCAGAGACTGCCGAAGAAGTCCGCTGGCGGAAGGGAATGTGTCTGCTGCCGGGACAGCTGAAGCCGGCCCGGGCAGCGGGGGGACGTCTGTAAATAGTCCGGATAAGACCGCACGAAAAGAAACCAGCCGCGGAGAGGAGGCAGATCATGCGTAGACAATATGAGACAGTCATCGGCCTGGAGGTCCATGTGGAGCTGGCGACGAAAACGAAAATTTTCTGCGGCTGTCCGACGGCCTTCGGCGGCGCGCCGAATACCCATACGTGTCCGGTCTGTACCGGCATGCCGGGCTCCCTTCCGGTGTTAAACCGCCAGGTCGTGGAATATGCGGCGGCGGTAGGGCTTGCAACGAACTGCAGCATTACACAGAACTGTAAATTTGACCGGAAAAATTATTTTTATCCGGATAATCCGCAAAACTATCAGATATCCCAGCTCTATGAGCCGATCTGCAGAGACGGCTATATTGAGATCGAGACGGAGGAGGGCGGCAGAAAGAACGTCGGTATCCATGAGATCCATATGGAGGAGGATGCCGGAAAGCTGGTGCACGACGATTGGGAGGACGTGTCCGTGGTGGACTTTAACCGGTCGGGCGTGCCGCTGATCGAGATAGTTTCCGAGCCGGACATGCGAAGCGCCGGGGAGGTCATCGCATATCTGGAAAAGCTGCGGCTCATCATCCAGTATCTCGGCGCTTCCGACTGCAAGATGAACGAAGGCTCCATGCGGGCGGACGTGAATCTTTCCGTCCGTGAGGCGGGGCAGAAGGAGTACGGCACCCGCACCGAGATGAAAAACCTGAATTCCTTCAGTGCCATTGCCCGCGCCATCGAGGGGGAGAAAAACCGCCAGATCGACCTGATTGAGTCGGGGGAACGGGTCGTGCAGGAGACCCGCCGCTGGGACGACGCAAAGGGAGCCTCCTATGCGATGCGTTCAAAGGAGGATGCAAAGGACTACCGCTATTTCCCGGAGCCGGATTTGCCGCCGGTTGTCATTTCCGACGAATGGCTCGAGCAGATCCGGAGCCGTCAGCCGGAGCTTCGCACGGAGAAGCTTTCGCGCTACGAGCGGGAGTACGAGATTCCCCGCTATGATGCGGAGATTCTCACGGGCAGTAAGCGCATGGCGGATCTGTTTGAGGATACGGTGAAGCTGTGCGGCAGGCCGAAAAAGGTGTCTAACTGGCTCATGGTTGAGACGATGCGTCTGCTGAAGGAGCATGAGATGGAGCCGGAGGATATCTGTTTTTCGCCGGAGCATCTGGCGGCGCTTGTGGAGCTTGCGGATGCGGGGGAGATCAACAGCACGGTGGCAAAGGAGGTTTTCGAGCATGTGTTTGCGGAGGATATCGACCCGAGGCGCTACGTGCAGGAGCACGGCCTGAAGAGCGTAAACGACGAGGGTGCGCTGCGTGAGACGATTGCGCGGGTGATCGGGGACAATCCCAAGTCCGTGGAGGACTACCGAAACGGAAAGGAGAAGGCCATCGGTTTTCTCGTGGGCCAGACGATGAAGGAGATGAAGGGGAAGGCGAATCCCGGCCTGGTAAACCAGATTTTGAAGGAGCTGCTGTAAACTATGGCAGACTGCTTTTCGACAAGGACCGCTATAAAAACGCCGGTGCACAGGCTTTCGTATGCACCGGCGTTTTTATCCCCGTTTTGTGTGGTAAAAACCGGATTCTTTTTGTGTTGAGTTTCTCAGGAATTTCCAGTACAATAGGAAGTGGCAGGTAACAGTGTGTGTCGAAACTGTGGCCGAAATGGAGAAAATAGATATGAAGCACATTTTTATAGTAAATCCTTATGCGGGCAATATGACCTTTGCGAATAATTTGAGGCAGCAGCTGGACGAGCTGAAAAATTTTGAATATTTTCTGTTTAATTCCCGCTATACGGGCAATGAGACGGAGCTGGCGGAGAAGATCGTGCATTTTTTTCCGGATGAGCAGCTGCGCATTTACGCCTGCGGAGGCTCGGGAACGATGCGAAACGTCCTGGAGGGGGTCGGGGAAAACCCGAATGTGGAGCTTGCCTTTTATCCCTGTGGTATGACGAATGACTTTCTGAAGGTATTTGACCAGAAGGACAGGGAGCGCTTTTATGATATCAGGGAGCTGATCTACGGCGATGTCATCGTTTTGGATTCCATTCTGACCAACCACGGGCGGGCGCTCAACACCTTTTCGTGCGGTATGGATGCGGAGATCATGCAGTGCATTGCAAAGCAGCATCCGGTGCGCACGGTGGGCATCCGTATTCCCTATTCCGCTTATACATTCCAGGCGCTGATGCATTTAAAAAAGATGCATTTGAAAATGCGGGTGGACGGCAAGGAGATGGACGGTATCTACGACGAGATCTGCTGGGGAAACGGCTGCATGCTGGGCGGTTCGCTGTGTATGCCGGAGGGCTTTTATCCAAATGACGGGCTGGGCAGCTATGTGCTCGTGCCCGCCAAGGGGCATCTGGCACTCGTGCGTGTCCTCATCAGTCTGATCCGGCAAAAGAGCGATTATGTGAGGAAGAATGCACGGGTCGGTTCGGCAAAAAAGATGCGGATTACGCGTGAGGACAAGGGTGAGATAGTGGCGAACCTGGACGGGGAGATGGTTGCCGCGGAGGGCGACTGGAATATTGAGGTGCGTCCGGACAGCGTTCGATTTGTTGTTCCAAGAGGGGTGAGGCTGTCATGAGAGATTTTCACAGAGAGAGAAAACTGACGTGGTATGTGCTTTTGCTGGAGAGTGTGATTGTGCTTCTCGCGCTGCGGGTTACTTACGGGGTAGCGCCTGTGCGGTTTTTTGCCGAGACTGCGGCATTTGTGCTTGCGGTCGTTGTGACGCGCGTACTGACGGCGCTTCCGGCGAATAAGTGCCCGGATTTCTGGCAGGGGGCCGTCACCATCGGCTGCGGCATGGCGATGTACGCCTGCTATTCGCTGGAGACCCATTCAGACCGGATGCTTCCGGTTTGTATGCTCTTTGCGCTGATGGAGTGCACGATGTACAAAAATCCGAAGCTCAACATGTTTGTCACGGCGATGAATGTTTTTGCGTGTGTGCTCACGCTGGTGTGCAGCGAGCTGGAGGTGCTGACGCACAGCTACAGCCGGGTGGAGTTTTTTTTCATTTTGCTTTTAATGATCATATCAAGCGCGCTGATGCTGCTTATGCAGGTGCAGGATCTGTTTATTGAGCGGGCGGCGAGGGAGGACGAAAAAAGTCTGGATGATCTGCTGCAGCTCGTGGAGGTAAAGTGTGAGGACGCGACGGCGGCAGCGAAGGCAAAGAGCAGCTTCCTCGCGAATATGTCCCATGAGATCCGTACGCCCATCAATGCGGTGCTTGGCATGAATGAGATGATTCTGCGCGAGGAGCAGGACGGGGAGATCCGCGGCTATGCGCAGAACATTCAGCGCGCGGGGACGGCGCTGCTCTCCCTGATCAACGATATTCTGGATTTTTCAAAGATAGAGTCCGGCAAGATGGAGGTGGTGCCGGAGAAGTACCGGCTGAACACCCTGCTCTATGATATCCTGCTCGTGGTGCGGCCCCGCATGGAGAAAAAGGATCTGCAGCTCATTTTGGATATTGATCAGAACATTCCCAACGAGCTTTACGGCGACGAGGTGCGCATCCGCCAGATTATCACGAATATCCTGACCAATGCCGTGAAATATACGGAAAAAGGAAGCGTGACGCTGCGCGTAAAAATGGAAGAGCTGGAAACGGACAAAATTTTGCTGAAGGTGGCGGTGAAGGATACCGGTATCGGCATCAAGGAGAGCAAGGAGGTACTTTTCGCATCCTTCCAGCGCAGCGGCGACCTGAAGGCGCATCACATCGAGGGAACCGGACTTGGACTTTCCATCACACAGGAGCTTTTGAAGATGATGGGCAGTGAGCTGATGATGGAGAGCGTTTACGGCAAGGGCTCGATCTTCTATTTTAATCTGCCGCAGACCGTGGTGGGCGATGAGCCGATGGGTGACCTGAATGACCTCTACAAAAAGCAGGAGGAGCCGCAGAAGAAATACCGCGAGAGCTTTACGGCGCCGAAGGCGCGTATCCTGCTTGTGGATGACAATGCCATGAACCGCACGGTTGTACAGTCGCTTTTGAAGCAGACAAAGGTACAGATCGACACGGCGGAGGATGGCAGGGTGTGTCTGAAAATGTGTGAGAAAAACCGCTACGATCTGATTTTGATGGATCACCTCATGCCGAATATGGACGGTATCGAGGCGTTCCATGCGCTCAGGGCCGACAGCAGGGGCCCGAATTTCGAGACGCCGGTTATCATCCTCACCGCAAATGCGGTGGCGGGCATGAAGCAGGGCTATCTGGACGAGGGCTTTACGAGCTTCCTGTCGAAGCCGGTGCAGGGGGAGCTTCTGGAGAAGGCTCTGATCGAGTATCTGCCCTCATCCCTGGTGAAGCTGTCTGAGGAGCTGGAGCTGGATACATCCGCCGAGGAGGAGCGCCAGGCATCGGTGCGCAAGATCATTGACCGGCTGCAGCTGCCGGACCTCGACCTGGACGACGCGCTGGAGTATTCCTCCGGGAAGATTGCCGATGTGCTGGAAACCATTCACGGCTATGTCCTGGAGATGGGTATGAACCGGGAAAATATCAGCCGGGAATACAAGGCAGAAAACTGGAGCAATTTCAAGATTCATGTACATGCGCTTAAGAGCACGTCCCGCGTTGTGGGCGCGATACATATGGCGTTTCTGGCAGAGCAGATGGAGAAGGCTGCCGACACGGAGGATACTGCTTATATCAACGAGCACTATGAAATGCTCATACGCGAGTATGAGGAGCTGTGCGTGGATTTTAGGCATCTTTTATCGGAGCCGCTGATACGGAAGATCGCTCCTATCAATATGGAGGAGGAGTGCGAAAAGGAAGCGTATCTTGCCGATATGCAGATGTTTTTGAAGGGTGCGAAGGAGTACGATGTGGATTTCGCGAAAATGCAGGAGCTCTGCGAAAGACACCCCATGGGAATGCTTCTGACCGGGGAGCGGGACGAGTTGAAGCATGCGGTGGAGGATTTTGATTACGAGGCGATCGCGGAAATCCTGGGCCGGATGATAGCGCTTCTGACAAAGGACTAAAAGGAGAGGGCTATGGACGATACGTTTGAAAAGGAGTACATGCAGCACCATGATACTCATGTGACAAAGCGCATTCATCAGATTGCGAACCTGTGCCTTTTGATTGGTCCTGCCATGTATGTGATGACGAGGCTGGGTTTATTTTCAATTTCGAACGCCGCTGTTTTTTACAGTATGATCTATATCTTTGCGTCGTGGGCGGTGGTGGAGCTTCTCATACGCGGGGAGAGGCTTACGGCGGCAAAGTACGTGCAGCTTCTGTATCTGGAAATTCTGGTGGCGGGTGCTTCCACAAACTCGCATGTGGGCATTTATATTACGTATTTTGCGATTCCGCTGCTCTCATGCGTGTATCTGGACTGGCTTTTGACGCTTTTGACCTCTGTGTTTGGCTATGTGTGCATGATTGTATTTCTGTATCCCCGTTCCGTGGGATTTGTGGCAAACGGATTTACGAATTTCAAAAATCCGACGAAATTTTTTCTCGCCTTTGGTGTGGGATATACCATCGAATATGCATTTATGACGGTGTTTGCGATACTGGTTGTACGCCACGGGCGGGAGATCCGCAAGCACTATTTTGACACCCAGAAGGAGAAGCTCTCCGCGGAGGCGGCAAATCAGGCGAAGAGCAGCTTTCTTGCAAATATGTCCCATGAGATCCGCACGCCCATCAACGCGGTGATCGGCATGAATGAGATGATTCTGCGGGAGAGCCGGGAGCGCGCGATCGTGCGCTATGCGACAAACATCAAAAATGCGAGTAAAACCCTGCTCTCACTTATCAATGATATTCTTGATTTCTCAAAAATTGAGTCCGGGAAAATGGAGCTGATCTATACGACCTACCAGATCAGCTCCCTCTTAAATGATCTGATCAACATGATCCAGCCCAGAGCGGTTGATAAGGGTCTGAAGCTGAAGCTGGATATCGACGAGCAGATTCCAAGTGAGCTTTACGGCGATGAGGTACGCGTCCGCCAGATCATCACAAATCTTCTGACCAATGCGGTGAAATACACGAAGGAGGGCTCCGTTACCCTCAAGGTGCGCTCTACGCGTCTGCCGGAGGGCGGACAGGTACGGCTGGACGTTGCGGTGGTGGACACCGGCGTCGGCATCAAAAAGGAGGATCAGGAGAAGCTTTTTACGACGTTTCAGCGGGTCGACGAATTTTCAAACCGTGATATCGAGGGGACAGGCCTTGGGCTGGCACTCGCCAAGCAGCTTTTGGAGCTGATGGGCTCCAAGCTTCTGCTGGACAGCGAGTACGGCAGGGGCAGTGCGTTTTTCTTCGGGCTGGTGCAGAAGATTGTGGACGGCTCGCCCATTGGGGATTACAAGGCTTTGTATGAGAAGTCGCTGCGGGATGCCGTGCGTTATCAGGAGAGCTTCCAGGCGCCGGACGCAAAGATTCTCGTGGTGGATGACACGCGCATGAATCTGGAGGTATGCAGGGGGCTCTTGAAAAAGACGCGCATTCAGGTGGATACGGCGGACAGCGGGATTGAGTGCCTGAACATGATTATGAGAAAGCCTTATGACATGATTTTTCTCGACCATAAGATGCCGAATATGGACGGGGTGGAATGTCTGCAGCATATGCGCGAGATCACGGACAGCCCAAACCGTGAGACAAAGGTGGTCGCCCTGACCGCGAATGCAGTCAGCGGCGCCAGGGAGTTTTATATGGAAAACGGCTTTGACGATTATCTCTCCAAGCCGATTCAGGGCGAGAAGCTGGAGCAGCTTTTGTGCAAGTACCTGCCGCCCCAGTTTTTGCAGATACCGGAGGAAGAGGACGGCATTGATTATCTGGAGGAGTTTTGCATTCCCCGCATCGAGGGTATCGTGGAGGAGGAAGCGCTTCGCTACGCGGGCGGCGACCAGGAGGAGCTTCTGCATAATCTGAAGCTGTATCTGGAAGAATATGAGGAAAAGAAGGAAAAGCTGGAAGGGTATTTTGCGGACGGTGATCTGGAAAATTACCAGATTTTGGCGCACGCCATCAAGAGCACGTCCAGGCTGGTCGGGGCAAACGATCTGTCCGAGCTCGCCCGCGCGATGGAGGAGGCGAGCGCTGCGCGGGACATGGAAAGGGTGCGGGAGAAGCATGCGGAGTTTATGGAGCGCTTCTGCTGCCAGAGTGGGAGCATCGCGCGGACGCTGGAATCGATGGGTATAGACCGGGAGCCGGACACCGCGCTTACGGCGGTTACGCCGGGGGAGCTGCGTGATTTCTGCGAAAAGCTAAAGAAGAGCCTTGCCGGGTTTGATATGGAGGAGATCCGGAAGCAGGTGGCGTATTTACAGACGCTGGATGTGCTGGGTGATATTAAGGATGCGATGAGCGGGGCCGTAAGCAACTTTGACTACGACGGCGCGCAGGAGCAGGCAGAGGCGCTGGAGCGGCTGGTCGGGCGGCTTCAGGATTTACAGGAAAGTGAGGAAGGGGAATGCAGTTAGCAGCATATGTTCCGGACTATGTGGTGTTTGATCTGGAGACAACAGGGATTTCCTGGAAGTACGATGAGGTGGTGGAAATATCGGCAGTCAAAGTGGGGAACCATCAGGTGGTTTCCGAATTTACTGCGCTTGTTAATCCAAAGCGGAGGATTCCGCCGCGTGCCAGCCAGGTGAACGGGATTACGGATGATATGGTAGCGGATGCTCCGGTATTTGAAGCGGTATTGCCGGATTTTCTTGCATTTGTCGGTGATGCTGTGCTGGTAGGCCACAACATCCACGCATTTGATCTGAAATTTATTTACAGAGACTGCGAACGGTATGTGGGAACGCTGCCGGCAAATGATTATGTCGATACGCTGCAGTTGTCCAGGGCGTGCTTACCGCAGCTAGAGCATCACACGCTGACGGACCTGGCAGGCTATTATGGAATTTCGGTGCAGGGAGCACACCGGGCATTAAATGACTGCCGGATGAATCAGGCTGTCTATGAACGGCTGGGAAAAGAGCTTGACAGGGCGGCGGCACAGGTGAAGAAGTGTCCGAGATGCGGTTCGCTTTTGCAAAAAAGAAAGGGCAGGTTCGGCATGTTCTGGGGATGCGGCGGTTATCCGAAATGCAGATATACCGAAAATCTGTGATACATAAAATGAGACTGCCTGTTTTTCTGAAGAAGTGGCGCGGAGTGGGGAAACCATGAAGCAAAAACAGGACGGCTGAGTGAAAGGAGTTCATGATGGGTCAAAATAAAATTGTCCGTGTAACGGAAAAAATCATTCGTCTTGCGCAGGTCCGCTCGATCGGTGTGATCGGAGACCCGGGCTGCGAGGGACTGGGAACTTATAATATGAAGGTTTATGCCGGGGCGCTGGAGGAGTGCGCCGGGGATGATCTGACGCTTGTGGTGGGCGATCTGGTGCCGGCAGGCAGTGAGCGCTATTATAAATCGATCGTGGAGCTGACCGAGGCACTGGCGGGAAATGCGGTTTATGCGCTGCGGGGCAACCATGATACCGGTGCGTACGCGGACTATTTCGGGGAAAAGAGCTATGCGCTTCTGGCAGAGGATTTTGCGGTGATCGTGCTGGACAATGCGAAGCGCCGCTTTGAGGAGGAGAGCCTGACGCTGCTCGGCGAGGTGCTTGCCATGGATGAGGTGCGCCAGGCGATCCTCGCCTTCCACATACCGGTGCCGAACCACTTTATACAAAACAGTGTTTCCGACGAGGAATTTGACCGCCTGAAAGAGGTGTACGAGCCTTACCGTGAAAAGGTGAAATATCTGCTCTGCGGGCATGTCCATTCGCGGTTTGTCGATGAGGTGGACGGGATTGCGCTGATCTGTACGGGCGGCGGCGGTGCGCTGATCGAGGATGTTTCGAAGGAGATCCGCGCCTGCGACGTGGAGCACCACGTTGTCCGTTTTTACGTTGAAAACGGTGCTCTGCGCTACGAGATCCGAAACATTTCGGAGGCCTGCTATCCGCGGGAGCGCTCGGACGGGGTTTTGCGCCAAAAGCTGGAGGAGACGGTGCAGGGTGAGCTGATGGCACACTTCCGGTACCTGATGTTTGCCGACCGCGCAAAACGCCGGGGGATGTCATATATCGCAAACCTGTTTCGCGCGCTTGCGGCGTCGGAATATTATCATGCGCGCAATTTCTTTTCGGTGCTCGACCAGCCGCTCCCCTTTGTGGAGTCCGCAAAGGCATTTGTGCCGGGCGAGCAGTTTGAATATGAATATCTGTATAAAATGCTGGCGGATTATGCGAAGGCGAACGGCTATCCTTTGGCACAGCAGGCGTATGCGGGGGCTGCCTTTGCGGAGAAGGAGCATGCGAAGCTGCTGGCGCAGGCGGGAGAGCTGACGCAGTTTGCGCAGGAGAAGGTTTATGTCTGTCCGATCTGCGGACACCTCATGACAGGAGACGAGGCGCCGGAGCGCTGCCCGGTATGCGGCGGGCCGAGCAGGCAGTATGAGGTGTATGAGACAGACGGGGACTGCGGCGCAGGAACCGCATGAAGGCAGTTTAAATGTTCTGTGACTTCACAGGTATCTCGATTTGCGTAATATAATCATCCACATGGTCAATGACAAGCTCATTGATGCCTTTTTCATAGGCAAAACCGTATAAGGAAAATCCTTGTTTATCCGCGTAAGCAAGGATTTCTTTATATTTGTCAGAAATTTTATCCCAGCTGCCTTTGCAGAAAGCGCGCAGATAAGTCCCTGCGGGCTGCAGATGAAGCCCTTTTTTGGATACGTGGCGGGGCATTTCGATGTAAATGGCAGCATATGCGTCAAATTTTCCCTCTCTTAAGTTTTCAACAGGGATCATCGACCCGTAGGAAGCGTCATGCAGGCGGTGGAGCCGGTGCTTTTTTGTCTCGGCAATGACTTGTCCGACCTCCTTTTCAAAGGAGCTGTTTGCGCTGATATCAACGGACACAAGATAGTGGCTTTGCTTTTGCACCGGGCGGATGGCGGATATGTCGAGGGAGCGCAGCATTTCTATATAGGAGGATTTTTATAATGCAAAATGAAACGGTATACAATCAGCCGGTCACGCTAAGGAATATTATCAGGTTTGCCGTTCCAACGATCGTTATGACCGTGTTTATGTCTTTTTACACGATGGTAGACGGCTTGTTTGTTTCCAATCTAATCGGAACGGACGCTTTATCCGCTGTCAATCTGACAGCCCCCGTCATTGCACTGGTAACAGCGGTTTCCACCATGCTTGCAACAGGCGGAAGTGCGGTTATCATGAAAAAGATGGGGGAGCAAAAGACGCGGGAGGCAAACGAGGATTTCACATTTTTCATAATTGTCAATGTGATTGTGGGATTTATCATGTCTGTGCTGGGCTATCTGGTGATGGACCAGGTATTCGGGAGCATGGGGCTGTCGCCAGTTGTGGTTTCCTATTGCAGGCTTTATCTGGGCCGCTATTTGATTTTTACCATCCCCATTCTTTTGATGAATAATTTTACCCTTTACATGATTGCTGCCGGAAAGTCCGCGCTGTCTATGGTCTGCTCGCAACCTCCCTGTACACCGGCTACGCTTATGGGGTCGCACCGCTGATCAGCTTTTACTATGGTGAGCAGAACCACGAAAAATTAAAGAAGCTGATACGTTTGAGTCTGCAGATGATCGGCTGCATTGCCGTTGCCGCGTTAGCTGTTTCCCTTGGGATTACAAAGCCGCTTGTGGCGGTATTTACCCGGCCGGGCCATCCGGTTTTTGAATTAGCTGTTACAGGAAACCGCATTTGCTCCTTCGCCCTCGTTTTTATAGGCTTTAATGTGTTTGCAAGCGGGCTGTTTACGGCATTATCCAATGGGGCTGTTTCTGCCGTACTTGCGTTTTCCCGCTCCTTCGTATTCATGGTCATTGCGATGCTTATCCTGCCCGCGATCTTCGGTGTAACGGGGGTATGGCTGGCGACGCCCGCTGCGGAGCTGGCGGCAATGGTTTTGTCCGTGACGATGTTCCTCAAATACCGGAAAAGGTATTTGTATTAAAGGAAGCTTTTCCGTTTCTCCAGAAAGATGCTAATAGGTCCGAGCTTTGATGTTTGCGTTCAGCCCTGCCTTACATCAACGGATATTCAAAAATTCCTTTTACAACACCGTCCTCGATCTTGAAGAAAAACGGCATCCGCATTTCGTCAAAGGGAGGGTAGCCGGACAAATAGGCTTCAAAGATTGTGCGGTCCATTGTAACGCAGTCCCAGCCTTCGGAAAATTCCCGGCCCCAGTCGATAAACGTATAGGAGGTCTGGTCTGTGAGCTTCCACGTTTCCCGTTTCGGATCGTCCATGTTGATGTAATAGCCGTCCGGCATGTCGTACATCTCCGAAAGGCCAAGCGCTTCTATGCGCGCGGTGTCATCTCCTGTGATAAACTCCACCACATCGACGGTGAGCGTATCCTCTGTCATGCCGCGGATGATACCGCAGACCGGATAGCGCGCCGCCCGGTCGCGTGAGGGCGAAAGCCCGTCGGCGACGGGATATGCTTCCCAGAGGTCGTCGGCAGAGCTGTAGTGGTAGAATGTTTTGAGGTCCGCCGATACCGCGTAGCTGCCTGCCGTTTCACCGGTATCTGCATCGTCAGGGAAGCGCAGGTCGAAGGCATAGCATGAAAAACCGTCCGGGGAAATTTCCTTTGCCGTCTCCATGTCCCATACTACGGGTGTGCCGTCCGCCAGTGTCATGTCATCCCTTAGCTCGCCCCGGGCCGTGAGGTAGGAGGTAAGGGTATCTCTTGCGTCCTTCGCTTCGCTGTCTTGGGCAAACCCGGAAATGTCGGCTTTCGCGGAGGTGGCAAAAATGAGTACTACGGTAATGAGAACGACAGCGCCAAGAAACGATGCCGCCCATGATAATTTTTTTGTTTTCATAATCGCTGTTATCCTTTCTTCGATTGCATGCTTGCTAAAGCTGTTGTAAAGGGGCAGCAGGCCGCTTTTTTCCTCCTCCATGTCAATGAGGGTGAGGGCGTAGGAGGAGCGGGATTCGGATCCGTAACGCCGGATCAGGCACTCGTCGCAGGAGAGCTCGATATCCCGGTTGAACAGAAGGAACATCAGCCAGACGAGTGGATTAAACCAGTGGATACACAGGGTCGCTGCTGCGATTAGCTTTGTGAGTGCATCCCATCTGCAAATGTGGATATATTCATGGGTGAGCACATATTGCAGCTGCGTTTCATTACTCCAGTTTGTTTTTCGCGGCAGCAGTATGACCGGACGGAGAATGCCGTAGGTCAGGGGTGCTGCGATCCGATCCGATGTGCGGACGGTTAAGCGGCGCCTCAGGGGATGGGTGCGAAGCCATTCCTGCGCAAATGCATCGGAGGCAGGCAGCGAGGTGCGAAATTCCATCCTGCAGTGCACATAGGATACGAGAAAGCAGGCCGCCAGCAGAAACAGGCCGATACAGTAAACGATAACAAGCGCCGATACGGCTTTCGTCTCCGACATGGCCGGTGCGCCGGGAGCCTCCGTGAGTGGTGTGTGCCCGACCGGGGACGGGAGCAGGGCGGCCGCGGGTGTCTCGGTAACGGCATCACGGATGGGGGCATTCCTGCTGATCAGCGAATAAACGCTGAAAACGGAGGGAATGGAAACGGGCAGAAGCAGGCGTACCATGCAGATCTCCCACAAAATCAGAAATATTTTTTTCGGCAGGCGGTTGATGGCCGCAGCCCGTATTACCGCGACTGCGGCAATCATTACCGCGCCGGAAAAGCTCAGTTGCAGTAATGCCATAGCTGTCACCTCACTTCATGGTTTCTACGATCTGTCTAAGCCGGTCAATCTGTTCGGCGGAGAGCTTTTTCCTGCCAAGGAGGGCGGCGAACAGCTTGTCGGCGGAGCCGTCGTAGATCTTGTTGATGAGCTCGTCGGTTTCGGCCTCCTGCACCTCCTCCTTGGGGATCCGTGCATGGCACATAAAATTCGGCTCTGAACGCTCAATTGCTCCCTTTTTGATGCATCGCTTGATAATGGTGTAGGTCGTGTTGACGTTCCAGCCGGTCTCTTCCTTTAAGATATGGGAAATATTCTTGGCGGTGGTGTCCCCCTCCTGCCAGAGCACGTTCATGACCTTGAGTTCCGAGTCAAAAAGCTTGATATCCATCCTTGCTTCTCCTTTCATAAGACTGTAGTAGTTTTACTTGTAGCTATACTACCACAGTCTTGTCAACCTGTCAATATGGAAAAAGGGATTGACGAAAAAAAACCAAAGATATAAAATACCATTTTATAACAGAGTGTACGGCCCGGTCTGCATGCTTATCTAAATTCGGCACAACGAAAGCCGGGTCAGCTTACCGGTCGACGGGAAAGGAAGGTTTATGAAACATATTTTTGGAAATTTGCTGCGGCATAAGCTGTCTGTGCTCGCCATCATCCTGCTTTTGGTGATGCAGGCGTACTGCGATCTTTCGCTGCCTGCATACACGTCGAGCATCGTGGATGTGGGTCTGCAGCAATATGGGATTGAGGATTGTGTGATGGAGCAGATGCGCCGCGAGACGGGTGAGACGCTGCGCCTGCTGCTGCCGGAGGGCATATTTGAGGAAGCCTACACTTATAAGGAAGCTTCGGGCTTTTATGAGCTGCAGGAGCTGACGGGGGAGCAGCGCGAAGCGCTCGCTGAAGCGCTTATCCAGCCGATGGTGATGCTCTATGCGGGCAGTCACATGGAGGAGCTTTTGGAGCAAAACGGCATGGATGCCGGTATGGCGGCTGTGAGCGGTGCCGGTGAGCAGGAAACCGGTGCGCCCGCTGTGGATGCGGAGGAGCTGCTTGCAGGATTTGGCGGGATCAGCGATTCAATTCTGGAGCAGATCGCGGTGCAGTGCGCGCGGGAGGAGTACGAGGCTTGCGGTGTGGATCTGAACCGGATGCAGCGCAGCTATCTTCTGAAAACGGGCGCGAAGATGATGGGGTTGTCGATTCTCATGCTGGCGGCAGCTATCGCCTGCGGTTATATAGCCGCAAAGACGGCGGCAAAGATTGGTCTGGAGCTGCGCGGGAAGGTATTCCGGAACGTGCTCGGGTTTTCCAATGTGGAGATGAACCGGTTTTCGACGGCTTCGCTCATCACCCGCAGCACAAACGATATTCAGCAGATACAGATGGTGTCGGTGATGCTGCTTCGCATGGTGATCTATGCGCCGATTCTCGGCATCGGGGGCGTGCTCAAGGTGGTGACGACAAAAACGGGCATGGGCTGGATTATCGTGATCGCGGTAATTGCGATTACCGCGCTGGTGCTTACCCTGATGGGGATTACGCTGCCAAGGTTTAAGGTGATGCAAAAGCTGGTGGATCGCCTGAATCTGGTGTCCCGGGAGATTCTGACAGGGCTTCCGGTCATCCGCGCTTTTTCCAGGGAGCAGTTTGAGGAGGAGCGCTTTGACGCTGCGAACAAAAATCTTATGGGGACCCAGCTTTTTACCAGCCGCGTGATGACGATGATGATGCCCGCCATGATGCTGATCATGAACGGGGTGAGCGTGCTCATCGTGTGGGTCGGCGGACACGGCATTGATGTGGGAAATCTGCAGGTGGGCGATATGATCGCGTTTATCACCTATACGATGCAGATCATTATGTCGTTTCTGATGATCACGATGATCTCCGTCATGCTGCCCCGGGCGGGCGTTGCGGCGGAGCGTATCGACGAGGTGATCCGTACGGACAGCTCGATTCATGATGTGGAGCGGCCGCGGGATGAGGAGCGTGACTCGTGGAAGGGGCGCGTGGAGTTTTCGGACGTATGCTTCCGCTATGCGGGTGCCGACGAGGATGCGCTGGAGCACATTTCCTTTGTTGCAAAGCCGGGAAAGACGACGGCGATTATTGGAAGCACCGGCTGCGGAAAAAGTACGCTGGTCAACCTCATTCCCCGGTTTTATGATGTGACGGGCGGCAAAATTACCCTGGACGGTATTGATATTCGGGAGCTGTCACAGAAAAAGCTGCGCAGCCTGCTCGGAATCGTACCCCAGAAGGGCGTGCTCTTTTCCGGTGATATTGCATCCAACCTGAAATTCGGCGGTGAAGATATCAGCGACGAGCAGATGAAGGAGGCTGCACAAATCGCGCAGGCGCTTGATTTTATCGAGGAAAAGGCAGACGGCTTCCACAGCGAGATCTCCCAGGGCGGAACGAATGTGTCGGGCGGGCAGAAGCAGCGCCTCTCCATTGCCAGGGCCATCGCAAAGCAGCCGCGGGTGCTGATTTTTGACGACAGCTTTTCGGCGCTGGATTATAAGACGGACGCCGCGCTGCGCAGGGCGCTTGCGAAAAAGACGGGGGATGCTGCGGTGATTATTGTTGCACAGCGCATCAATACGATCCTGCACGCGGATCAGATTCTTGTGCTGGAGGAGGGAAAAATCGTCGGAAGGGGAACCCATGACGAGCTGCTGGCAGGCTGTGAGGCCTATCAGGAAATTGCAGGCTCGCAAATGTCGGAGGAAGAATTGAGAGGAGGTGGCCGCTGATGGCAGAGATGACAAACAGGCGCGGGCATGGCCCGATGGGACACGGCCCCGGGGCGCCGGGGGAAAAGGCAAAGGATTTTAAGGGGGCGGTTCGTAAGCTTCTTTCTTATATGAGCAGCTATAAGCCGGCGCTCCTTGTCGTGCTGATTTTTGCGGTTGCCAGCACCGTGTTTCATGTGGTTGGACCGAAAATCCTAAGCCGTGCTACGACGGAGCTGTTTAACGGCCTGATGAGCAAATTATCGGGCGGCAGCGGGATCAATTTTCCGCGGATCGGGCAGATTCTGCTGTTTTTGTTTGGCATTTATGTGTGCAGCGCTGTCTTTTCCTTTGTACAGGGCTGGATTATGACACGTATTTCACAGGAGCTGTCCTTTCGGATGCGCCGGGAGATCTCCGAAAAGATCAACCGTATGCCGATGAATTACTTTGAGTCGCGCACGGTGGGTGAGGTGCTCTCACGCATCACAAACGATGTTGATACGATGGGGCAGAGCTTCAACCAGGCGATTACGCAGTTCATTACCTCCCTTGCGACGATTGTGGGCGTTTTTATTATGATGCTTACCATCAGCCCGCTCATGACGCTGATCGCCCTTGTGATCCTGCCGATCTCCACGGCGCTCATGCTCATCGTCATGCGGTTTTCACAGCAGCACTTCAAAAACCATCAGAAATACCTCGGTGACGTCAACGGGCAGGTGGAGGAAATCTACGGCGGCCATCAGGTTGTGAAGGCATTCAACCGGGAGGCGCAGACGATACAGGTGTTTGACGAGACGAATGAAAAGCTCTACGAGTCTGCCTGGAAGTCACAGTTTTTGTCCGGCATGATGCAGCCGATCATGATCTTTGTGGGAAATCTCGGCTATGTGGCGGTGGCGGTCTCGGGCAGCCTGCTTGCGGCAAGGCGCGTGATCGAGGTGGGTGATATCCAGGCGTTTATCCAGTATGTGAAGAACTTTACGCAGCCCATCACACAGCTTGCACAGATTTCAAATATGCTGCAGTCGATGGCGGCAGCGGCAGAGCGGGTATTTGAGTTTTTGGAGGAGGAAGAGGAGGAGCGCATTGCAAAGAACCCGGTTTCGATCGGGGAGGCAAAGGGCGATGTAACCTTTTCACATGTGCAGTTCGGCTATCAGCCCGGGCGCGTGATTATCCATGATTTCAGCAGTGAGGTGAAGGCGGGGCAGACGGTGGCTATTGTCGGGCCTACCGGTGCCGGAAAGACGACGATGGTGAAGCTCCTTCTGCGCTTTTACAACGTAAATCAAGGTGCGATCTACGTGGACGGACACGATATCCGGGATTTTAACCGGGACGATCTGCGCAGGCAGTTCGGCATGGTGCTGCAGGATACGTGGCTGTTCCAGGGAACGATTATGGAAAATATCCGCTACGGAAGACTGGATGCCACGGACGAGGAGGTCATCGCGGCTGCAAAGGCGGCTCATGCGCATCACTTTATACAGACGCTTCCGGGCGGCTATCAGATGGAGCTGAACGAGGAGGCGAGCAATGTGTCCCAGGGACAAAAGCAGCTGCTTACCATTGCGCGGGCGATCCTTGCGGATAATCCGATCATGATTCTGGACGAGGCGACAAGCTCTGTGGACACGAGAACCGAGCAGCGCATCCAGAAGGCGATGGATAACCTTATGAGGGGCAGAACGAGCTTTGTAATTGCACACCGCCTTTCCACGATCAAAAATGCGGATCTCATTCTCGTGATGCGGGACGGGGATATTATTGAGCAGGGTACGCATACGGAGCTGATTGCACTGGGCGGCTTTTATGCGGAGCTTTACCAGAGCCAGTTTGAGCAGACGGACGCGTCGTAAGCGGCGTTGCTCAAAAGAACGGAATCGGAAAAGATTTCGTTTCATATTTCATGCAGGGATACTGAGATGACCCTGGCGGGACCCGGCAAAAGGCAGCCCCCGCATATCATCGCATACCGGATGAGCGGCAGGTGTTTCCTACCGGGGATTGACATGTACCATGATGTGCTTGACCCGGGGGAAATGCTGCTCGATGGAGTCGTGCACGGCCTCCGCGATACGGTGGGATTCCTTCAGGGGCTTGTTGCCGTCCGCACAGATCTCGATATCCACATAGATTTTGTTGGCGAATACCCGGGTCATAAGCATATCGATTCCTTCGACGCCGGAGATAGAAAGAGCGCAGTCGCGGATCATCTCCTCGGTTGCCTCATCGCAGGCCTTGTCTACCATCTTATCGACGGCATCCATAAAAATTTCGTATGCCGCCTTCACGATGAACAGGCAGATGACAAGGCTGGCAACGGAGTCGAGAACCGGAAAGCCAAGTCTTGCGCCGCCGATACCGATGAGCGCTCCGATGGAGGAGAGGGAGTCGGAGCGGTGGTGCCATGCATCGGCCATCAGTGCTCCGGAATCAATCCTTTTGGCATAGGCTCTCGTGTACCAGAACATGGCTTCCTTTGTAACGATGGAGAGGAGTGCCGCCAGCATGGCGGGCACGCCGGGGACGGCCAGACTTTCGTATGCGCCGGAAAAAATGTTTTTGCAGGCACCCCAGCCGATCCACAGGCCGGTGATGCACAGCACGGTGGCTAAAATAATGGCGGCGACGCATTCCATACGCTCGTGGCCGTAGGGATGCTCCTTGTCGGAATCCCGGCTGGCGATCCGCACGCCGATAATGACGACCACGGAGCTGAATACGTCCGAGGCGGAGTGCACCGCGTCGGAGATCATTGCGCCCGAATGGGCGAAGATGCCGGCCAGAAGCTTACACACGGACAGAATCAGGTTCCACACAATACTCACGACGGAGACATGGGTGGCAATCTGCTCATATCTTTTTTCTTCGTTTTCTTTTGCTTCGTTGACAGCTCGTTTCATAAGGCTTCCCCTTTGATTCTTTTTTGCGTTTCCTTGCAATATAGCATATGCAGGAAAGCGGTGCAAGTAGTTTATGTAATTTTCATAAAACCCGCGGTTGACAAAACTGTCTAATCATGTTAGACTAATGTTGTCTAAAAGCACTAGACACTTGCGTGGGAAGGAAGTTTAACAGAGAAATTTCATTAGAAAGGTCTGACAGAAGGAAGCGGTGAAGCGTCTCAAAGGGCTGCGAAAAAAGTACATGCAGGCTGTGCAGAAAGCGTGTGCGGCGGCGCAAAAAGTACATGCAGGCTGCACAGAAAGAGTGTGCGGCTGCACAGAAAGAGTGTGCGGCTGCACAGAAAGAGTGTGCGGCTGCACAGAAAGCGCCTGCGGGCCGTAACGGGGAGGTTTTGCTGCGGGTAAAGGAGGAAGGTTTATGGAACCCTACAAATTGGGGGAGATGGAGGCGCGGTTTGCGGATCTGATCTGGGAGCATGCGCCCATCCGCTCGGGGGAGCTGACGAAGCTGTGTGAGGAAAAATTTAACTGGAAGCGCACGACAACCTACACCATGCTGAAACGATTGTGTGAGCGCGGTATGTTTGAGAATGAGCGTGGCATGGTACAGGTAAGGATGACAAAGGAGGAATTTCAGGCGGGGCAGGGCAGCTCCTTTATCGAGGACTACTTCGACGGCTCGCTGCCGCTGTTTCTGACTGCATTTTCCAGGAAAAACAGGCTGAGCAGGGAAGACGTGGAAAAGCTTCAGCAGCTCATCGATTCTTATCGGGAGGAGGATGCGCGATGATTGAGAGTTTACTTCGAATGAGTGTGACGGGCACGGCCGTGATTGCCGTGGTGCTGGTTCTGCGGCTGTGCCTGCGGCGTGTGCCGAAAATATTTTCCTATGCGCTGTGGGCGATCGTACTGTTTCGGCTGCTTTGCCCGGTTTCGGTGGCGCTGCCGATGTCTGTATTTAATCTGCTTGGAGCAGGGAATGCGGAGCGTGAGGCCGGCTTCGAAGGCCAGCTGCCGCCGCGCAGTGAGCCGGGAAACGGGCAGGCGGCTTTATCGGAGCAGCAGATGCATCCGACAGACGTGCCCGGTGCTGCGGGATCGGCTAAGCAGCCGGCGGGCAAAACGGCTTTGGCGCAGGGACCGTCAGAAAATCAGACGGTATCGGAGGTGCCGCAGGAGCGCGCATCCGATGGCTGGAAGGGTGTCTGCACGGTACTGTGGCTCATCGGTGTGTCCGGGATGCTTTTCTACGGCGCATTTGATATGCGGCGTCTGCGCAGGCGCATTCGGGGCGCCAGCCTTGACCGGGACAACATTTATTTGCTGGAGGGCATTACATCACCCTTTGTGGCGGGCATTTTCCGACCGCGAATCTATCTGCCCTACGGGCTGTCCGGGCGTGAGCGGGAATATGTACTGCTCCATGAAAGGACACACATCCGCAGGGGTGATCCCCTGTTTCGCGCGCTGGCTTATCTGGCGCTTTCCCTGCACTGGTTTAATCCGCTTGTGTGGGCCGCGTTTTTCGTGAGTGCCAGGGACATGGAGATGGCCTGTGATGAGACGGTGCTGCGCAGGCTGGGGGAGGAGATCAAGCGTGAGTATTCAAGCTCACTGCTCGTGATGGCGCAGGGAAAAGGACTCGTGACAAATATCTCCCTCGCCTTTGGCGAGGGTGACACGGGAAAGCGCATTAAAAATGTGCTGAGCTATAAGAAAACGTCGGTACGGGCAGTCATAGCAGGGGTGTTTGCAGTCGCGCTTGCGCTCGTGGCGCTGGGTACGAACCCGGTGGAGCAGGCAGCGGCCGGGGATTTTGACGACAGCGTAAACGAAGGCGAACAGGACGAGGAGGCGATACGCGCAGCGGGTGCGGATGTGGGTCAGGCGGATGCACTTTCTATTGAGCTGCTCTGTCAGATGGCAGACCGGGGTGAGCTGGAAGCCTGTGATTTCCGGGCGTTCTCAAATGCTGTCTATGATTCCCTCGGGGATGACGCGCTGAACTATTATGAGCAGTTTACCTTTACAACCGGGCTTGGAGAGCTTGCGCTGGATGTTTCCTATATGAAAGGGGAGGCAGGGGAGGAAGACGACGTTTTAGATGCCATCTATCTGACGAGAAGGTGGGACGCTCAGATGCTTTTGATCTACAGCCGGGATGCGCGCTACGGCACGGGGACGGCACCGACGGGGGCGGATATCGAGCAGTTCCTGGCTGCGGATTTTGATATTTTAAATGAGATTTCCTTTGATTTGCCGGACGGTCTGACGCTTGAGCCGTACAGCGCAAATGTGGGGGATGCAGGCGGACGGCTGTTTTCGCCGAATGTGTACGAGGGGGAGGAGCATACGCCTGCGGACTGGATGGCGGCGGGGTCGGTATCCCGTTATGACGGGGAGCAGCTGCTGGTATGGGAGGATGGCAGTATCAAAGAGGTTTTAAGTTTTCAGAATCATGCCGTCATAACCGGTATGAATCAGGTTGATGATCTGGATGCGCCTGCTATGCTTGTCTCGATGGAATACGATCTGCATACCGCACCGGAAATGTATGAGCTGGATCAAAAAGGGATTGCCTATGAGCCGACGAGCAGCTACTGGTGTCTGTATATTGCCAAGGAGGGCATGCCCTGCGGCTATATGCTCTCGCTGAACCAGAAAAATTTTACGGAGGAGGATATGCTGTCGTTGGCAAAAACAGTTCGGTTTACGGACGGTGCTGCTGTGCCAAAACCCGCTTTGCCTGCAGATGATACGGACCAGGCGGATGGCCCGGACGAGCTGTCGTTTGAAGCAAAGATCTCGATCCGGTCGATCTCGCGCAGTCTTCCGGGTATAGACCGTTATGTTGCGCCGGACGAGGAGTGGGAAAGCACCTACGGCGATTCGCTGATCTTTGCGGATGACTGCAAGTATTTTATCAACTACGGACGGGAGAGGATGAGTCCGCAGGAGGTCAACTTTATCACATTTGCGGAAGCCATCGAGCAGGGCGATCCGTACATGAACAAGCCGTGTGTGGTAGAGATTTACGGTGATGACAGACAGGTGCATTCCATCACGCTGCAAAGCGGGCGCTACCAAAACGGTGTAAGCTGCGTGCAGATGGGTCCCTGGGGATTTTTTGAGGACACCGCGGCGCTTTATCCGGATTATGAAAAGGCATATCCTATCGTGCGCACGGAAACGATGGACATTTCGTCGGCTCCGGGCGAGGAGACGATCGAAATCCGCAGAGGCAGACGCGAGTCGGACGGATTGGATGAAGCAGTTGTAGATTTCAGGGATCAGAATGGAAACATACTGTATAGCTGTTCGATTTTAAATGAGGGCATGTGTCTGGTCAATCTGTATGCGGGAAGGATGGACGGTGCCGGAGATCCCTTCCTTCTGGAGGTGCGTATGGAAAACCGCGACATCTATGGGGAATACTCCTATTATGTCTATACGCTGGGCAGTGAGAACGGTACCTTTTTACAGTCCGCGGGCAGCAGCATCGCGTGGGAGAAGGATGGCCCGCTGGTTTATGACGCGGTGGAGATGGACATTTTCCTTCATATGCTTGGGCATTATCTTGCGGACAGTCATCTGCTCGCCGGTACGGAGTGGAAGAAGGACGGTACGATGGGCATCCGCACGGAAGCGGTCTGCGATGAGGACCGGTTCACTTACGAGAAATGCAGGCCGACCTGCTTTCCCGACCCCTATGAGACAGCGGATGTGCGTTGATGGCCGGTGACTGTTTCTGGCGCCGAAGTGCGAATCGGCTGTGATAAGAGCGAATTAGCAGAAAAGCTCCAACCGTTACAGGAAGCGGTTGGAGCTTTGTGTGTTATGCTGAGTATTATTTTTTGTTTTGGCTGATCTCGATCATCTTCTGTGCCCGAACCTTGGAGGGCAGGCCGAAGAGGGTGATGAAGCCCTCTGCATCGTGGTGGTCGTACTGATCCCCGGTGGTAAAGCTTGCAAGGCTCTCGCTGTAGAGGGAGTAGGGCGAGGTCGTGCCCGCCTTAAAAATGGTGCCCTTGTAAAGCTTGAATTTTACCTCGCCGGTCACGTACTTCTGGGTGGATTCGATAAATGCCTGCTGTGCCTCGCGAAGGGGTGTGAACCATTTGCCCTCGTAGACAACCTGTGCCAGACGCCTGCCGATTTCCAGCTTTGCAGCCATCGTCTCGCGGTCGAGGATCAGCTCCTCGAGCTGGTCGTGCGCCTCCATGAGAATCGTCCCGCCGGGTGTCTCGTATACACCCCGGCTTTTCATGCCGACTACCCGATTTTCCACGATATCGATGATGCCGATGCCGTGCTTGCCGCCGAGACGGTTCAGCTCACGGATAATGTCTGCGACCTTCATCTCCTTGCCGTTGACGGATTTGGGAACGCCCGCCTCAAAGGTCATGGTCACGTATTCCGGCGTATCGGGTGCCTTTTCCGGTGTGACGCTGAGCACCAGCAGATGCTCGTAGTTCGGCTCGCAGGAAGGAACCTCCAGCTCCAGCCCTTCGTGGCTGATGTGCCAGAGGTTGCGGTCGCGGCTGTAGCTGCTGTCGGTGCTAAAGGGAAGATTGATGCCGTGTGCCTTGCAGTATGCAATCTCGGCCTCGCGGGAGTCCATCTGCCATTTGTCGTCACGCCAGGGGGCGATAATTTTAATGTCGGGTGCCAGCGCCTTGATGCCAAGCTCGAAGCGGATTTGGTCGTTGCCCTTTCCGGTCGCGCCGTGGCAGATGGCAACGGCGTTCTCCTTGCGGGCAATCTCCACGAGACGCTTCGCGATGCCCGGCCGCGCCATGGACGTTCCGAGCAGATATTTGTGCTCGTAGACGGCGCTTCCCATCACGCAGGGCATGATGAAATCCTCCGCAAATTCGTCGGTGATATCCTCAATGTACAATTTGGTCGCGCCGGAGAGCTTTGCGCGCTCGTCCAGTCCGTCCAGCTCCTCCTCCTGCCCGCAGTCGATGCAGCAGCAGATAACGTCATAATCGTAGGTTTCCTTTAACCACGGGATGATCGCCGTCGTGTCGAGTCCTCCCGAGTATGCTAAAACAACTTTTTCTTTCATAAGTTCTTTTCTCCTTTTGCTTGAGCTTGGCTTCACAGCCGCGTTGCTACCATCATACATCAATTCCACTTATCATGCAACTGAAATAATATGCAAAAATGATGCATAAAATGGTTTGATTATGCATAATTATGCATAAAATATTCAAAAAATTGTGAAAAACTCTTTACGAATAGAGAAAATAGTATTAGTATAGGAAAAGCATAAAAGAAGGCAGAAAGAAACGGATATTAGAAAAGGCAGGAAAAAGAGATGATTAAAGCAGGAATTATCGGTTCCACCGGATATGCGGGCGCAGAGCTTGTCCGCATCCTTTTGAGACATAAAGACGTGGAGGTTGTGTGGTACGGCTCCCGCAGCTACGTGGATGAAGCATATGCAAGGATTTACCGCAATTTTTTTGAGCTGGTGGATGCATCGTGCATGGATGACAACATCGAGGCGCTGGCCGGGCAGGTGGATGTGATTTTCACCGCGACGCCCCAGGGGTATCTCGGCGGAATCTTAAACGATGCGCTTTTGGAAAAAACGCGGTTTATCGATCTGAGCGCCGACTACCGTATTAAGGATGTCACGACCTATGAAAAGTGGTACGGCATCACCCACCAGTCGCCGCAGCTGATTGCGCAGGCAGTGTACGGGCTGTGCGAGATCAACCGGGGACAGGTAAACAGGCAGACAAGACTGATCGCAAATCCCGGCTGCTACACGACCTGCTCTATTTTGACGGCTTATCCGCTCGTGAAGGAGGGACTCATTGACCCGGACACGCTTATCGTGGATGCGAAGAGCGGGACGAGCGGCGCGGGACGGGGCGCGAAGCTGCCGAATCTGTTCTGCGAGGTCAACGAAAATATGAAGGCATACGGCGTGGCGACCCACCGGCACACACCGGAGATCGAGGAGCAGCTCGGCTATGCGGCGGGACGCGAGGTTGCAATTACCTTTACCCCCCACCTTGTTCCCATGAACCGGGGAATCCTCGTGACCGAATATGCATCGCTTGTGAAAAAAGGGGACGGCTCCTATCCCACGGAGAGGGAGCTTCGCGCCGCCTGTGAGAAATATTATGCAGATGAATACTTTGTGCGGGTATTGCCGAAGGGGGAGTGTCCCGAGACAAAGTGGGTGGAAGGCAGTAATTTTGTGGATATCAATGTTACTGTGGACGAGCGCACCGGACGCGTGATCCTGATGGGTGCTCTGGATAATCTGGTAAAGGGCGCGGCAGGTCAGGCGGTGCAGAATATGAATCTGATGTTCGCGCTGGAGGAAACGGAAGGGCTTCGCCTTGTACCCAGCTTCCCGTAAGAGCACGGAGCCGCTGCGGAGGATACAAAAATAATGAAGGAACACATAGAAATCCGTCCGATGACGGAAGCGGATTACGATAACGTATATAAGCTGTGGGTGACGATAAGGGGCTTTGGCATCCGCAGCATCGACGATTCCGCGGAGGGCGTGGGACGCTTTCTGCGGCGAAACCCTACCACAAGCATGGTAGCGCTGGACGGCGAACAGGTGGTGGGTGCGATTCTCTGCGGGCATGACGGCAGGCGGGGCTGCTTTTACCATGTGTGTGTCCACGCGGGCTACCGGAAGCAGGGGATCGGAAAGGCAATGGCGGTGGCGTGTATGCGGGCGTTGCAGGCGGAGCAGATCAACAAGGTCAGCCTCATCGCCTTCAAGCGCAATGAGGTGGGAAACCGCTTCTGGAAGAGCGTGGGCTGGACGTTCCGCGACGATTTAAATTATTATGATTTTACGTTAAATGATGCAAACATCACGGAATTTGTAACTGTTTCGGGCCAGTAAAAGCAGCGGATGTGAAAACGCAGAAAATCCGCGGGACTTTCTGGTCCGGCATTGAAGCATAAAAATAAGAGAAGAGGGCTGATCGTGTGAAAAATATGATTTTTCATTGTTGTCTGTGCCTGAGTGAAACGAAAGGAATGCGTGATTTATTATGGAAAAGATCAAAGGCGGCGTGACCGCGGCAAAGGGCTTTGCGGCGGCGGCCGCAGCAGCACATATCAAATATGAGAACCGCAAGGACATGGCGTTAATCTACAGCGCGCGCCCCTGTGCGGCGGCTGGCACCTTTACGACAAATGTGGTGAAGGCGGCGCCGGTCATCTGGGACCGCGACATCGTGGAGAGCGGCAGAGCGGTGCACGGGGTGGTTATCAATGCGGGCATCGCCAATGCGTGTACCGGCGCCGAGGGCATGGGCTATTGCAAAAGGACCGCTCAGGTGCTGGCAGACCTGCAGCAGATTCCGGCGGAAAGCGTGTGCGTGGCGTCTACGGGTGTCATCGGGGCACAGCTTCCCATGGAGCGCATCCGGGCGGGGGTCGAGGCAATGGTGCCGGGGCTTTCGGAAACCATTGAGGCGGGACATGCCGCGGCAGAGGCGATCATGACGACGGACACGAAGCCGAAGGAGGCGGCGGTGACCTTCGAGGTGGACGGCGTGCGCGTTACCGTGGGCGGCATGTGCAAGGGCTCCGGTATGATTCATCCGAATATGTGTACGATGCTGGGATTTGTGACAAGTGATGCGGCGATCGACGGGGCGCTCATGAAGGAGGCGCTTCGGGAGAGCGTGAAGGATACCTTCAACATGGTTTCCGTGGACGGGGACACGTCAACGAATGACACGGTGCTGCTGCTGGCAAACGGGGCGGCAGGCAATACGCCAATCACCGAAAAGGGCGCGGCGTATGACGCGTTTGTGGAGGCGCTCAACGCCGTAAATACGGAGCTGGCAAAGCTGATCGCCGGGGACGGCGAGGGAGCGACGGCGCTCTTTGAGGTGAAGGTAGTAAATGCCGCGTCGAAGGCGGATGCGGTGACGCTCTCAAAATCCGTGGTCTGCTCGAATCTCACAAAGGCGGCGATCTGCGGGCATGACGCAAACTGGGGCCGGATTTTGTGCGCGCTGGGCTACAGCGGCGTGACCTTTGACCCGGAGCGCGTGGATTTATATTTTGAGAGCGCGGCGGGCCGTTTGCAGATCATTGAGAACGGCGTGGCGTTAAATTACAGCGAGGAAAGGGCCACAGAGATTTTATCGCAGGAGGCAGTCACCGCCATCTGCGATATGAAGATGGGTGAGGCGTCGGCTGTCGCGTGGGGCTGTGATCTGACCTGCGATTACGTAAAAATCAACGCGGATTACCGATCGTAGCATTTTTGAAAATACCTTCCGACGATATGCCCGCGAGCGAAGGCGAACGGGCGATACCTTAGAAAAGGAACAGGAGAATTCAGTTATGGAAAACATGGATAATATTTTGCAGAAGGCACAGGTACTGGTGGAGGCGCTGCCCTACATCCAGCGCTTCAACCGCAAGATCATTGTAGTAAAGTACGGCGGCAGCGCCATGGTGGACGAGGCGCTGAAAAACAGCGTGATTCAGGATGTGGTGCTCTTAAAGCTGGTTGGCTTTAAGCCGATCATCGTCCACGGCGGCGGCAAGGAGATCAGCAAGTGGGTGGAAAAGGCAGGCATGGAGCCGCATTTTGTGAACGGGCTGCGCGTCACCGACGAGCCGACGATGGAGATCGCCGAGATGGTATTAAATAAGGTGAACAAATCGCTCGTACAGCTTGTGCAAAAGCTGGGTGTGCTGGGGGTCGGCATCACCGGAAAGGACGGCGGGCTTTTAAAGGTAGAAAAAAAGTATGCGGACGGCGAGGATATCGGCTATGTGGGCGAGATCACCGAGGTCAGCCCGAAAATCCTCTACGACCTTTTGGAGAAGGATTTTCTGCCGATTGTAGGGCCGATCGGCATGGACGAAAATTACCAGTCCTATAACATCAACGCGGACGACGCAGCCTGCGCTATCGCAAAGGCGGTGAACGCGGAGAAGCTGGCGTTTCTGACGGATATCGAGGGGGTTTACAAGGACCCGGACGACAAGAGCACCCTCATTTCGGAGCTGCATCTGTCCGAGGCGAGAAAGCTCATCAGCGACGGCTTTATCGGCGGGGGTATGCTGCCCAAGCTTAACAACTGCATCGATGCCATGGAGGAGGGCGTTTCCCGGGTACATATTCTGGACGGGCGCATTGCACATTGCCTGCTCCTTGAAATTTTTACGAATAAGGGCGTCGGCACCGCAATCTTAGGAGATAAGGAGCAGAAATTTTATCATGGAGAATAAGAAACAGACGCAGATTAACGAGGCGGAGCAGGTGCTGCTCCACGTATACAACCGATTTTCCCTGGTGCTGGATAAAGGGGAGGGGGTTTACCTCTACGACACCGACGGGAAAAAATATCTGGATTTTGCGGCGGGCATTGCCGTTATGGCCTTCGGCTATCAGAATAAAGAGTACAACGACGCGTTGAAGGCACAGATTGACAGGCTGATTCACACGTCCAACCTGTACTACAATGTGCCGGTTGCAGATGCGGCGGCGGCGCTGAAAAGGGCAAGCGGCATGGACCGGGTGTTTTTCACAAACAGCGGCGCGGAGGCGATCGAGGGCGCTATCAAGGCGGCAAAAAAATACGCCTACACCAGAGACGGCCATGGGGGCCATGAGATTATCGCAATGAACCAGTCGTTTCACGGCAGAACGATCGGTGCGCTTTCCGTCACCGGAAACGCACATTACCGGGAGCCCTTCGAGCCGCTCATGCCCGGTGTGAAATATGCGGATTACAATGATCCGGAGAGTGTGAAGGCGGCGTTCAGCGATCGGACCTGTGCCGTGATTCTGGAGACGGTTCAGGGTGAGGGCGGCATCTATCCGGCGACAAAGGAGTTTTTGGAGGGCGTGAGGAGCCTGTGCGACGCCCATGATGCACTGCTCATTCTGGACGAGATTCAATGCGGTATGGGGCGCACCGGAAGCATGTTTGCATGGCAGGGCCTCGGCGTGAAGCCCGATATCATGGCGTGCGCAAAGGCACTGGGCTGCGGTGTTCCGGTGGGCGCGTTTGTTATGACACAGCGCGTGGCGGATCAGTCTCTCATGCCGGGGGACCACGGCACTACCTACGGCGGCAATCCGCTGGTGGGCGCCGCCGTGAAAAAGGTACTGGAGATGATGGAGCGCGACGACATCCCGGCTCATGTGCGTGAGGTGGGGGACTACCTTTCAGCGCGGCTGGACGAGCTGGTGGCAAAGCACGACTGCCTGAGCGCGCGGCGCGGCGTGGGCCTCATGCAGGGCGTAGTCTGCACCAGAAAGGTGGGAGAGATATCCGCAAGGGCACTGGAGCAGGGTCTGCTCCTGATTACCGCGGGAAGCGATGTGCTGCGGTTTGTGCCGCCGCTTATCATAGAAAAAGAGCATGTGGATGAAATGATCGAAAAGCTGGAGACGTGCCTGTAGACGAAGCAGTTGTTATATTTCACATCCGAGCCATAGTATCCCATTGGATACGCAGCGCCTGCCCCCGGAGAAGCGAGGGCAGGCGCTGTTTTCCTCTGCGAAGCTAAAACCGCTCCGCCGGTTTCGCAATCATATTATTTCAGATCCCCCGCCGCTTTCACCTTCACCCGGTTTGTATTGCCCGGGTAGTATTGCAGGGGAACGTCCTCCACGTCAATAATTTCCACCGTCTCACGGAGCGCCCCGGCCTCCACGGCAAGCTCGACGGCATCTGCCTTTGCCTGCGCGAGCGCCTCCTCGCGGGGCTGCGTGAGATAATCCACCAGCTTTTCGTAATTCCCCGATACCTTGGAGATCGCCGAGCCGATGGCGTTTGCGACAACGCCGGATGCGGGCTTTGTGACCGTGCGTGCGCCCGAGAGCTTCCCGGGAAGGATGATGGAGCCGCCGCCCACAAGGATCAGGTCCACGTCGCCGCTGGAAACCTTCATGGCATCGAGGCTGTCCTCCACAAGGGTGGTGATCGCTGCAAGAGCTTTTTTCGCAAAATCCCCGGACAGGTGGGAAACCTTTGACGCATCCCCCAGCGCGGTAAGGCCGAGACGGACTGCGATATCCGTAGCCGTACACACATTTCCGCCAAATACAAGCGCCTTTTCCGTGATCTGGTAGCCCACCGAATCCGGGCCGACGGTCACGCTTCCGTCAGGCTCCTCGCGGACGATGGAGCCGCCGCCGAGACCGATGGAGATCACATCCGGCATACGGAAATTGGTGCGCACGCCGCCGATGGTGACGGCGACGCCGCTCTCCCGGGGGAAGCCGTTCTGGATAACGCCCAGGTCCGTTGTTGTGCCGCCCACATCTACGACGACGGCGTCCTTTAAGCTGCTTAAATAGCAGGCGCCGCGGATGGAGTTGGTAGGGCCGCAGGCGATGGTCAGAATCGGGTAGCGTCTGGCGTATTCCATGGTCATGAGCGTGCCGTCGTTCTGGGAGAGGTAGATATCCGCATTGGCGATTCCCTCTTCTTTTAAGCTTCGGGCAAAGCCCTCCGTGAAGGATTCCGCCACATGGTAGAGCGCGGCATTTAAAATCGTTGCGTTTTCGCGCTCAATCAGTCCCATAGAGCCGATCTCGCTGGAAATGGATACATGGGTATCCTCGCCCATGATTTCACGGCACAGCTTTGCCGCCGCCAGTTCGTGGTCGTTTCGGACCGTGGAAAATACGCAGGAGATGGCGACGGATTTTACGTCCTTTTCCTTTAACCGGAGGAAAAAGTCTCTTGCAGCCTCCTCGTCGAAGGGCGCAAGCTCCTTTCCGTCAAACTCAAAGCCGCCGCCGACCATGGCGGTATCCACGGCGATCTCCTTTAAATCCGCCGTCCAGTCCACCATCGGCACGATGCCGAGGGACGCGGGGGCGCCGATGCGCAGGATTCCGATCGAAGCAAGCCCTTTGCGCTCCACGATGGCATTGGTACACTGGGTCGTTCCAAGCATCGCCTGACGGATTTCGGAGGGGTTGACACCGGATTCCTTTAAAACGTCGCGTACCGCCCCGAGGATGCCGCTGTAGACGTCCTTTGTAGAGTGCCTTTTCACGCTGGCCGCTACGTTTAGATTTTCATCAATTAAGACGGCGTCCGTATTTGTGCCGCCTACATCGATACCAAGCTTATACATTATTCATTTCCTCCTTTCCCGGATGCAGCGCGCTTCGGTTCATTTACGGACATCCCGCCGGAGGGCGCTTTCTTTGCCGCCTTTCCCACCGCGCGCTCTTCAAGGGGAATATAATCCGTGTCAATGCCGAAATACCGGGGTCCCACAAGCGCAAGCCCTTCCTTCGTGCGCCAGAGAGGGAAGCAGGAAAGACCTACTACCATCACGCGCTTTCCGTATTTCAGGGCGTCGGTGGGAACGGGCTGAAACGTCTCCGTGTCTACAAGGCAGATGAGATCCGGGGTGGTGGCAAGGATTTCGCCCTCCACTACGGCGGAGAGATTTTCGTTCTGAAATTCCACGTAGGCGGATGCTCCCCGGTAATCGCCGATTCCGTCGAGCACAACCCTGCCGAAGTTAAAGCCGGCGCGTACCTCCCGCAGGACATCGCTGATTTTGCCCTTGAAGAGCCGGATGCCCCCGGTGATGCGTAAAAATTCCTCCTCCGGTGTGCACCCTGCGGCTTCCTTTACCCGGCGGATGGCGGAGCCTAAGGTCTGGCTTCTGGTGACGATGCCCTTAACGCCGTACTTTTTCATGAAAGCGCCCTCCATGGAAAAGAGGGAAACGGACACGGAACCGCCGCAGGCCATGGTGACGGCCCTGGCCAGCTCCTCGGTCCACTTGTTTGTGATGGTGCGGAAGATGCAGGAATTACCCTTCTCATCCACGAGCGCCATGGGAGTCGCCATGCCGCCTCCGATGGTAAAGGTCACCATCTGAAGCTCCGGGAACGCCCGCCCCATGCCGTCGCAGTCCACAAGCGGCAGGCCAAGGCGCGCCGCCGCGGCGATGGGGAGCATGGAATTGACACCGCCTGCCTCGATGGGCATAAACGCATAGATCGGTTTTCCGTAAAAAGTGGAGACCGTGTCGTAAAGGGTCTGGTATTCCTTTCCGCCGATGGCCTTCTCCGAGAGGACGGTGGGTGCGCCCATCATGGCGATGGGAACGACCAGCGCGTCGTCCGGCACCTCATCCGGCTCCAACAGAGTGACCTCGCCGCATTCCTGCACCGCGCCGATGGCCACGAGCTTACCTACGTAAGGGTCGCCGCCGCCGCCGGCTCCAAGGAGCGCGGCGCCGAGGGCGATGTCTTCGATTTCAGAAATTCCAAGTTTTCGCACAATAAAACCTCCTGTTAGAATTTGATATTTGTGACCCGCAGGCAGCGGGCCGGATAGCCGCAATTATGCAGATAAATGCTTTGCTGCGATCATTACGATGAATGGCTTTTTTTATTTTAGAATCTTTTTAAAGATCACATACAGAATCAGGGAGAGCACAATGCCGTTCACCGGCCCTACAAAGAAGGGCACATTTAAGAAGGGCAGCGCCTCCACCAGTCCGGGGAAGGATGCGAAGGTGCCTCCGGTAATACATGCCGCAAGCGCTCCCGCGATAAACGCGATCACGCCGGGAATGGAGAACCCGGGTTTGGGATCAAAATTGTCTTTATTTCCTTTGCACACCAGCCAGTAATCTGCAATCACGACTCCCGCCAGCGGCGGAATGAGGGCGGACATCAGGGATAAAAAACCCTGGAAAGCGTTCAGCAGGCCGAAAGCTGCAAGGAGCGTCCCGATGACGCCTGCAATTGCGGTGGTTACTTTGAATCTGCTCTCGTCAAAGCCAAGCAGGTTTGAGAGTGCTAAGCCCCCGGAGTAAGCGTTTGTGACGTTGGTGGTCCATGTGGCCAGCACCAGCGCAATCAGCCCGATTACGGGAACACCGAGACTGGCGAGGATTGCGGAAATATCATACTCACCGGTGACAATACTCATGATAGCCCCCGTGAGCAGCATAAACAGTCCTGCGGGAATGACGCCCACGATGGAAGATTTTACTACGTCGATGCGTCTTTTTGCAAAACGGCAGTAATCGGCGGAGATGACACCGCCCAGCGCAAAGGAAGCCACCGTCATCGAAATGCCAAAGACGAGCCCTGCCGACTGCTCCGGCGCGTAAGCTGTGATGGCGGCTCCGCCGTTATTTGAGATGATTCCCGCGATAATGCCATAGAGACATACGATCAGTAAAAGCGGCACTGCAATGTAGTTGAGCCACTTTAAGCCCTTGAAGCCGGCACATGCCGTAAATAACATAATGAAGCCCCAGACGATGGAGCATACAATTGTCATGGTGCCGGGTGCTTCCATACCCAGCATGGACGCAAGCATGGAAGCAAAAGCGGTTCCGCAGGTCGCCGACTGGATGCCGAACCATCCGACGCAGGCGATGGTAAGGAGCAGACTGATGATGTAGCGTGCACCCTGCCTGCCGAGGGCGCCCTCCGCCATGACGGACACCGGAAGCCCCGTGTCACATGCCTGCATTCCAATAAAGATCATGTAGGCGCAGATCAGTCCGTATCCGATAAAAATAGAAGCAACCATCTGCGGGATGGACAGCCCGCCGCCGGATAACACGCCGCCTACCATCAGGCATGGAACACAGATCATGCCGCCGGCCCACACCATGGCGATAGACAGCCAGCTCTGGCGCTGTTCGGCTTTTACCTCAAAGCTGGTAGTTTTTTCATTCATAAAAATTCCTCCTGTTGTTATTTTTGCAAACGCCCGCTCGCGTCTGCTTACGGGCAGGCTGCCGGAAAATGCTTTCAGACAGCGTGAAAAAATAGGTGAATGGTTACTATTTACGGCCTGGGAGCCGCTCATAGTAACGATGAATCCATTATTTTTAAAGATTTGGCCAAAATCCTGTAAAATTTACAGTGGAATTATACGTCAGCCGCGTGATTACTGTAAAGTGTAAAAGAAACAAAAAAATCGGCCCGTATTTGTCCAAAAGGACAAATACAGCCGTTGAAAATTTGACAGATTGTGCTGTTATCTGGACGTGGTCAGGCGGTGCAGGGCTGCGGAGCGGTACAGGGCAAACAGCTCCGGCACCTTGTCAACCGGGTGCCCCAGCAGCTCACGGATGCGGTTTATCCGGTATTTTACGGTATTTTTGTGGAGGAAGAGCAGCTCGGCGCAGGTGGTGACGCTGCTTTTCGCATCCAGCAGATAGACCTCCAGGGTGTGTACCAGAAGATTGTCCTCGCGCACATGCATCAGCGGCTCTATGGGAGAAAGGGCAGTGGAGAGCGCAGCCTCACTTTCCTCCAGAATCGTCTGACATTCGGCGGCAAATACCAGCTCCTGCAGCGTATAGCAGGCGGGGCGGGGCCAGATTTGCCGGGCGATGGATATATTTTCCTGATGGAGCAGGTACGCGCGGCGCACATCGGAGGTATGCTTCAGGGGATAGCAGCAGGTTAAGGAAGGCGAAAAGCCCGCCGCTGTCAGGCGTCCCGCCAGCTCCCCGGCTATCGCATCCCGCTCCGGGAAACGCTCAATCCAATCCATAAAGGCCACCGCAAGCCCTTCGTAGAGATCGGCAACCACCGTGTGGCAGTAATGCCCCAAATGCTCCTGGAGCAGGGGGAGCCCCTCGCGGCGGAAGCGTTCCATCTGGGCTTCGTCGCAGCGAAGCATCCACATCTCGTTGATATTCGCCACATCGATGCGGAAAATGCTGGAGAGCTGACGCATTTTAATCGGATCATCCTGCAGGATGGCGCGGATCAGCTCGTGGATAGCGACCTCGCCCCGCCCCTGTCCCCATATATTGATTCCGAGACGCACAACGTCGGTGAGCTGCACAAGAATCGCATTCTCCGGCTGGATACCTTCTTTTAAGATAAGCAGCTCCATTCTTGTCCCATGGTCTGCCGGGATAGAAAAGCGGTAGAGGCGGCTTTCCGGCAAGATACTGCATGCCGCGGACTGCTGATCCGCCGGAAAGGCATCGAGCCGTTCCAGTCCCTTTTTAATGGAAGTCTCCTCGTTGCGGGGCCACGCGCTCAGGTGCTGAACCTGAAAGGAGGCGTCGCAGAGGATGAGGGAAGCAAAAATGCGGTCGCTGAGCATTTTTAAGATGGTGCTGACGGTCCGCTGGTGCGGGGGAAGATCGGAGACCCGGGCCAAAATTTCCGACACCAGCGATGTATCCTCCGCCCGGTCCCGGTGAATCAGATCGGTCACATCGGAGATGACCTCCCCGTAACGCAGCGTCACATTGCCCTCCGGCATGACGATCAGAACAAAATCCATCTTGTTTGCAAAATCGATGAGACGTTTGTCCACCTTTTTCAAATAAACGCCCACGTAGTAGAGGATTAACCCCACCTCGCCGCCCTCTGCCAGCCGTTTGAGGTTGATAAACTGGCGTTCCACATCGTCCGCCATATTCAAAAATCCGGTGATGACGATCTCACTGCCGAAGTATTCGCCCTGTGGGAACACCTCGTCCACCAGCACGCCGGGGTCGGTGGATTCGAGCACGGAGACAGAGGAGACAATTTTGGACAGGCCCCCATGTCCTGCAATGACCTTTGCCTGCCGCAGGGACGGCAGCTTTAACAGGTCGGAAACCGTAACACTCATAGCTTTTCCTCCGTAATTGTGAATCATGTCGTTACTTTTCATGCACCGGCGAAGCGGAGTTTTATGTCCAGCTGCCGGTTACCGGTCACGGAGTGAACAGTAACATAACATCGCCTGTTACATCCGTACATTCAAAAAATAGATCCGGCTTGCCGAAAAGTAATTGCAGCTCTTTCAAAATGATACTATACTGTAGATCATATCACAAACAGGGGGAATCATCACTATGAAAAAACACCGCACAGGGATTGCAGACGCAATGCCGGACAGATACATGAAGCATGTGGGTGTAATTTTAACAGCGCTGCTTGGCTGCTGTCTGCTTTTGTGCATGCCGCTGCCGGCACAGGCGAAGGATTACGGGAAAGACGATTATGCCCGCACAAGATGGGGCGGAATCCGGGAGGACTATCTTAATACAAAAACGGACCGGCTGATTTTTGTGAAATACAGGGGCGGGACGCGCGCGGCGGTTGAAATGTGGGAAAAGGCAGAGCTGATGAACCGGCCGCTTTCGGATGAAGCGGGGGAGGAGGTATCCGGGATGCCGGCAGACGGGACAGATGCCGTTACGGATTGGATAAAAATTGTTTCCTGCGATGCCTATGTGGGTGCAAACGGGCTAGATAAGAAAAAGGAGGGTGACCGCAAAACGCCGACCGGGATTTATAACATCACGATGGCGTTCGGACGGAAGCAATCCCCGGGAACCGCCGGGATTTCTTACACGAAGCTGAACAAATATCATTATTGGTCGGATGAGCGGGATACTTACAATCAATTTGTGGATGTCAGGACATTGAACCGCAAGCGGATGAGCGGCGAGCATCTCATCGATTATGACCCGCAGTACAATTACGCGCTTGCGCTGGATTATAATAAGAAATGTATTTATCTAAAAGGCTCGGCTATTTTTTTGCATTGCTTCGGGAATCATACGTATACGGAAGGCTGCATTGCAGTTTCCGAAAAGGACATGAAAAAGATCTTAAGGAATACGACCACTCATACAAAAATCTGTATCTACAGGCAGTGAGCGGGTGTCGGTGGAGGTTTAGATCAGCAGAAACGAAACAGGCACCGGCGGCGATGCTTATCATAGCGAACATCGTCCGGCAAAAGCATATTTGCGGACAGCAGAAGCCGGTCTGACAGGAGGGAAAGATGAAGCGCATGAGCATACGGGAAAAAGCAGAGATGAAGCGCATGAGCGAACAGGGAAAGGCAGAGATGGAGCGCATGAGCATATGGGAAAAAGCAGAGATGAAGCGCATGAGCGAACAGGGAAAGGCAGAGATGAAGCGCATGGACATACGGGGAAAAGGGGATTGTGTGCATATTTGCGGCATGCTTGTAATAGTGTGGATTATGATACATTTATTTCCTTTTATATGTCAGGCAAAAACAGAGTTCGAGGGGACAAAACCCCTCGGTGTGATGGCGACGGCGGTGGGCGGCAGGGTTGCTGTTTCCTGGGAACCGGTGTCCGGTGCGGACGGATATGAGATTTGCGAGGCAGAGGAGACGGTGGGAAGGCCGGGAGCGCTTTACACAGTGAAGCGGACGGAAAGCACCCGGGCCGTGCTCGGGGACAGGGAGGCAGGGTTTACGTATGTTTACTGTGTCCGGGCGTATCAAAAGGCTGAAAACGGGGAAAAAATTTACAGTCAGGACAGTGCTTTTGCGGCTGCAACCGTGGCAGCCCAGGGAATCTCGACGATTAAAAATCTGCTGACGACGGCGCTTGCACCGGTTGGCTCCACCATGTATGTGTGGGGCGGCGGCTGGAATAAGGCGGATACGGGGGCCGGGAAGGATGCCAGAAGAGTCGGGCTCAGCCCGGCGTGGCGCAGCTTTGCCGCCGGGAAAACATCCTCGTATGATTACAGGGACTACCGCTACAAAATCCATAAGGGGCTGGATTGCTCAGGCTATGTTGGCTGGACCGTCTACAATGTGCTGAACACAAAAAATAACGGGAAGGGCTATGTTTGCTCCGCTTCGGGGCAGGCAAAATGGTTTTCACAGCTTGGCTTCGGCAGCTACAGGCAGGCTGGACAGATCACGGACTACAAGGCGGGGGATATCATGAGTTCCACCTGCGGCTGCTGCGGTCATGTGTGGATTGCGGTGGGGCAGTGCAGCGACGGGAGCGTCGTACTGCTGCACGCCTCGCCCTCCGGTGTTCAGCTCAACGGAACCGTCACGCCGAGGGGAAGCAAAAACAGTCAGGCAGTCAAACTCGCGGCAAAATATATGAAGAAATATTATAAGTCATGGTACCAGAGGTTCCCCAGGATGGACCGGGGAAGCACCTATCTGTCTCATTACGGGCAGATGCGCTGGAAAACCACGGGGAAAAACGTGGTTTTATCGGACCCCGACGGTTATCGGAGCATGGGTGCGGAGGAGATTCTGAAGGACCTTTTTGACGGGCGGACCTCGTAAGCGGAAGGGCTGCTTTAGCCGTGAAAAGCAGCAAAGTAGTTACTTTTCGCGGGGCAGGAATGCGCATTTACTGCGCAGTCCGTAAGCACATGATTCAGGTGTGAGGGGCGATTTTTGCGAAGCAAAACTCTGAATATCGCCC
>CAJUSH010000011.1 GCA_910589045.1 uncultured Eubacterium sp. | reverse complement strand
TGTATCCCAACCGGCATTTATCAAGGCTTTATTCCCGGAAGTAGTGTGGGAAGTGTGAATTAATAATTTTCTCAATAAAAGAGACTGTCGGTGGCGGCAGTCTCTTTCGTTTTAAATACAAAAATCCTTCCTCGGGTGCTTTGCGATCAGGATATTCCGCTGCTTTGCGACTGCCACATGCGTATAGATTTCGGTGATGTTTATGGAGCTGTGTCCCAGCAGCTCCTGGATGATACGGATATCCACATCGGCGTCCAGAAGGCAGGTGGCAAAGGTATGACGGAACATGTGTGGCGTAATATGGAGGTCTATGGAAGCAAGCGCGGTATACTTGTTTATCATTCTGCGCACCGCCTGGTCGGAAAGGGATTTACCGGACTGATTGGTGAAAAAGCTGGTGCAGGATTGGATTTGCGTATAAAAAGCGCTTCGGTATTTTTGCAGGATGGAGAGAACCTCCCTGCTTCCGATCTGGACGCAGCGCTCCTTGTCCCCCTTTCCGTATATGAGGACAATTCCCTCATGCAGATTTACATCACTGTCCTTCAGTGCGCAAAGCTCGCAGATTCTCATGCCGGTTGCAAATAAAAGCTCCGCGACGGCGGCGTCCCGCAGGGCGTTTCGCCGCTGGTATTCGGTTTTGGCATCCGTCTGCATGCGGTAGATGGCGGCAAGAAACGCCTCCACCGTGTGCAGAGGGATCGTTTTCGGGAGGATGACCGGCTCCCGGTAGCGTATCTGCATTTTGTGAAAGGGATTTTGATCGATCAGCTCCCGGTATTCAAAATAGTGGAAGAGGGCCTTTACCGAGGCAATTTTCCGTTTCACGGTTCTGGGCTTGTAGCGCCGGTGAAGCTCCGCGATATAGCTCTCCAGTAAAAGGGGTGTGATTGCCGTGATTTCTGCGGTCGGAAGCTGCTCGGAGAATTGCCGAAGGTCAATGCGGTAGGCCTTTAAGGTTTTTTCGTCCAGGCATTTCTGGGCGCTGCAAAAGGTCAGGTAATTTTGGATGTGTTCTGTCAGGTTTTTCATGGGAATGCCTCCTTTGTGAAATGATATAATTTATTATGTCAAAATCCTTTTTGACGCTCTGCACCTTACGTGATAGAATGGCTGATGAGCCCCACTGCGCGCGGCGCGCAAAGCAGCCGGGTCCGTCAGGACTGATCGGATGGGGATCAACGCGGGTCTGACTGGTTTTTAGTTATACTATACCGAAAATAAAAGAAGGAGGGGCCATGAAAGAAATTTTGCTTGTGGAGGACGATACGCTTTTAAATAAGACACTGACCTATAATCTGACGCTGGAGGGGTATCATGTCACATCGGCGGCGAACGCCGGGACTGCCGTCGGTCTGCTGAAGCAGACGGCGTATGATCTGGTTCTTCTGGATATCAATCTGCCGGACGGAAACGGATATGATCTGTGCAGACTCATCAAGCCGGAGCATCCGGATACGCTTGTAATTTTTCTGACCGCCAATGATCAGGAGAGCGATGAGATACGCGGCTATGAGGTAGGGGCGGTGGACTATATTACAAAGCCCTTTTCCATCGGGGCGCTGCAGCGGAAAATCCGTGCCATGTTCGCGATGCTTGCGCACCACCGGCCGCAGGAGGAGGTTTATAACGATGGCTGCCTGTTTCTCGACTTTTCCCGGCAGACGGCATCGCTGAACGGAAAGCCGCTTGCGCTTTCCCCGATGGAATACAAAATGCTGCGGCTGTTCAGCAGAAATCCGAAGCAGGTCCTGACAAGGCAGCAGCTTTTGGAAAGACTGTGGGATATCGACGAAAGGTTTGTGGACGAGCACACGCTGACCACTTCCGTCAGCCGCATACGCGGAAAAATTGAAAAAGACGGCGATACCTACATCAAGACAATTTACGGAATCGGCTATCAGTGGATGGGAGGTGACAGGAAATGATGTCGGAGCGTCTTTCGGTCAAAGCGCTGTGTCTGCTCACCGCAGCCGGGGAGGCGCTTTCCATGCTGGCACTTGCAGCGGGCCTGTATCGTCTGACGGGGAGTGCGGAGGTACTCTCATGCGGCGTACTTCTAACTGCCTGTGCCCTTGGCTGGCTGTTTCTGCTGATCTTTTTCTTCGGAAGGCGGCTGTCCGTTTTTACCGGCGATTTGTGCCGGATGGTGGATGGTATGATCAACGGGGACGGGGAGCCGGGGCGCCCGGACGACAGCGAAACGCTGTTTGCCCGCATCAGCAGCCGGCTTTCCCGCCTCTACGATATCATGCAGGAAAACCGGCGCAAGGTGGATGCGGAACGCCGGGAGCTTCAAATGCTGGTGTCGGACGTGTCCCATCAGGTGAAAACGCCGGTGAGCAATCTGAAAATGGTCATCGACACGCTGCTGACAAAGCCCGTCACGCCGCAGGAGCAGAGGGAGTTTCTGCAGGGAATCCGCAGCCAGAGCGACAAGCTGGAATTTCTCTTCCAGGTCCTGGTGGAAACCTCCCGGCTGGAAACCGGGACGATCCAGCTGGAAAAGAAAAACACGCCGCTGATCAATACGCTGGCCACGGCCTGCAGCGGCATTGTCTATGCGGCGGAAAATAAGGATATTTCCGTGACCGTGCAGTGCCCGGAGGATCTGTGCCTGCCCCATGACAGCAAGTGGACGGCGGAGGCGCTGTTTAATCTTTTGGACAACGCGGTGAAATATACGCCGCCGGGCGGCAAGATCCGGGTTTCGGTGGAGCAGTGGGAGATGTATGTCAAGCTGGACGTGGCCGATACCGGCAAGGGCATTTGCGAGTGCAGCCAGGCGGCCATCTTCCGGCGCTTTTACCGGGAAGCGGAGGTGCACAGCGAGCCGGGGGTGGGCATCGGCCTTTATCTGGCGCGGGAGATTATCACACGGCAGGGCGGCTATATCAAGGTCGTATCGGAGCCGGGCAGGGGCTCTGTTTTTTCCGTTTTTCTTCTGGCCAAAGCCGGAGGAGAAAAAGGAGCAGCCGCAGCAGCCTCGTATGGCCGGGAGAAGACGAGGAAAAAACCGGCGGGCCGGAACACAAGTTTATGAAGGCAGAGGCCGAATTAAGCCGGAAGGGCAGGGACACCTGCAGGCGGGCGATACCGGGCGGGCTGTTCAAAATGCTTGCACTTGTGCAGAACCTATATTAAAATAACGGTATGGAACTGCAAAGACTTTACAGCTATGTGAGACAAGCAATCGACACCTACGGGATGATTCAGGAGGGGGACCATATTGCGGTGGGCGTATCCGGCGGGAAGGATTCGCTGACGCTGCTGTGTGCGCTGGCCGGCCTGCGGCGTTTTTACCCGAAAAAGTTCTCCCTGACTGCCATCAGCGTGCATCTGGGGTGGCCGGAGATGGATTTTTCACCGGTGCGCGCCCTGTGCGCGTCGCTGGATGTGCCCTTTGAGCTGGTGGAGACACAGATTGCACAGATTGTGTTTGATGAGCGGATGGAGAAGCATCCGTGCGCGCTGTGCGCGAAGCTGCGGAAGGGTGCGCTCAATGAGCGTGCGCTCGCCCTTGGGTGCGGCAGGATCGCCTATGCGCATCACAGGGACGATTTTGTGGAGACGTTTTTGCTGTCGCTTACAAAGGAGGGCAGAATCGCGAGCCTTTCTCCGCAGTACGTGCTGGAGCGCACGGGGCTAGTGCTCATCCGGCCGATGATGCTTGTGCCCGAGGCGAGGATTCGGGGATTTTGCAACAAATACCGGCTTCCGGTGGTGGAAAATGCCTGTCCGGCGGACGGGGGCACGGCGCGGGCGGATACAAAGCGGGTGCTGGAGGTGCTGCAGGCGGGTGAGCCGGATATCCGAAGCCGCATCTTTCACGCGATCGTCCACGGGGACTTTGCGGACTGGCTAAAGACTTCCGAGCATACAAATCATGAAAAATAAGTTCATATAAAGGAGAAGAATCTATGGAAAGAAAAATCAAATCCTACACATTTCCGGGGACAACGCAGCAGGAGCCGCGGGATTACGAGACAGAGCACTGGGGGCTTGCAAGGCGCGCTGCGGCGGATGGAATGGTGCTTTTGAAAAACGAGGACGGGCTTTTGCCCTTCGCACAGGGTGCACGCCTGGCGCTCTACGGGGCGGGGGCCGTGGCGACCGTGAAGGGCGGTACCGGCTCCGGCGATGTCAATTCCAGGAAGACCGTAAATATTTACGAAGGCTTAAAGGAGGCCGGCTTTACGATCGTGAACGAGGACTGGCTTGCGGCGTATGGTACCTGCTACGAGAAGGCGCGGGAGCAGTGGCGCGAGGAGATCTGGCAGGATGAGGACAGACGCAAGGCGAAGGGGGAGCCGGAGCCGATGTTTTTTGCCTACACAAGCCACCCCTTTGAGATCCCGGCCGGGGAGCTGCCCGCACCCGTGGCATGTGATGCGGCAGTTTATGTGATTGCAAGGGTTGCGGGGGAGGGAAAGGACCGGACGTACTGCAAGGGCGATTATCTGCTAAGCGATGCGGAGCAGGAGGCACTGCGGACGCTTTGTGCGCAGCAGGAGCGGGTGCTTGTCGTCATAAATTCCGGCGGCCTGATCGACCTGTCCTTCCTGGATGAGCTGCCGCAGATTAAGGGCCTGATCTATATGGGACAGCCCGGTATGCAGGCCGGCCATGCGTTGGCGGACATTTTAAGCGGTGCCGTCACGCCCAGCGCAAAGCTTGCGGACAGCTGGCCGTACCGCTATGAGGACTATCCGAATGCGGACACCTTTTCCCACAGAAGCGGCGATACCGAAAAGGAGTATTACGGGGAGGGCATTTACGTCGGCTACCGCTATTTTGACACGTTTGAGGTTCCGGTCCGCTACAGCTTCGGCTTTGGCTTGTCCTACACAAGCTTTTCGCTGCGCATGGTGCACCTGAGCTTCGTCAATCCGAATTCGAAGTGGGCGGCGGTGCGCATCGTGGTGGAGGTGACGAATACGGGAACCGTCAGCGGCAGGGAGGTTGTACAGATTTATGCGTCCTGTCCGCAGAAAAACGTGCTTAAGGAATACCGGCGTCTGGTGGGCTTTACGAAGAGCGGCGAGATCGCGCCGGGGAAATTTGAGGATGTGGAGATCACCATTCCGATCTATGCGCTTGCTTCCTACAGTGAACGGGAGCCGGGCTGGCAGATGGATTGCGGAACCTATGGATTTTTTATGGGGAACAGCCTGGAGAGTGCGAGCTTTGCGGCATCCGTGGAGCTTACAAAGCATATATTGCTTACAAAGACGGAGAATATCTGCCAGCCGGCGGAAAAGATCCGGGAGCTGGAGTGCCCCAGGGAGCGTGTGCTTGCCCGCAGGGCACAGTGGCACGGTTCCGTATACAAGAATCCGGCGATCGTTGTTCCGACGGAGATGCTTTTGACAAGCCATTATGTGAATTACGGCAGGGAGGACAGGCGGATATCCCCCGAAATCCGGCAGGAGACGGACGCGCTTTCGACGGAGCAGCTCATCCGGCTGGTGACCGGGGACCCGGGAAGGGCGCAGGGAGCGCTCGGCTCTGCCGGAAACGCGGTGCCCGGCTCTGCGGCACAGACGAGCGCGTGCGCGGTAGAGCAGGGTGTCGCGTCGATTGTGCTGGCGGACGGCCCGGCGGGGCTGCGCCTGACAAAAACCTACTATGTAAAGGACGGCACAGCGCAGCAGCGCCCGTTTGCGGCGAGCATCGAGGACGGTTATCTGTGCCGCAGCAAGGAGCAGCCGGAGGGAGAAGCGCGCTATCAGTTCTGCACGGCCTTCCCGGTCGGGATGCAGCTGGCCCAGAGCTGGGATCTTGGGCTGGTTGAGGAGGTCGGAAAAGCGGTTGCGGAGGAATTGAAGGAGTTCGGTGTGACGCTCTGGCTGGCGCCGGGCATGAACATCCACAGAAATCCCCTGTGCGGCCGGAACTTTGAATATTATTCGGAGGATCCGCTGCTTAGCGGACGGCTGGCCGGTGCGATGACAAAAGGCGTGCAGGCGGATGGCGGCGTCGGCACCACCATCAAGCATTTTGCCTGCAACAATCAGGAGGATAACCGCATGCGCTGTGACAGTGTGCTCTCCGAGCGCGCGCTGCGGGAAATCTATCTGAAGGGCTTTGAGTATGCCGTCGCCGAGCAGCAGCCCTGGTCGATCATGACCAGCTACAACCGGGTCAACGGCGTTCATGCCGCGAACAGCTATGATCTTTGCACGAAGGCCGCGAGGGATGAGTGGGGATTCCAGGGCGTTATCATGACGGACTGGACGACGACTCATTACGGGGAGGCCTGTACGGCGTCCGGATGCATCCGTGCCGGAAACGATCTGATCATGCCCGGTATACCGCAGGACCATGAAAATATCAGGAAAGCACTGGAGGACGGCAGCCTGACGCCGGCACAGCTAAAGCTTGCGGTTGCACATCTTTTGGCGGTTGTATTTCAATCCGACCGCTACGAGGTGTAGTGCATGGGTGCTTTGAAACCGGAAGGAACAATAAAACGGCTGGAAGCGCTCACAGAGGAGGCGGTTTCCCCGTATCACACCGTGCAGGCGGCGCAAAAACGGCTTGCGGCGGCGGGGTTTCTACCGCTCACCCAGGGACAGCCATGGGAGCCGGAACGGGGAAAGGGCTATTACACGGCGCTCTACGGCTCGTGCCTGATTGCTTTTTACATCGGGGAAGAGATGGAGGCGGCGGACGGCTTTCGCATCGGCGCGGCTCACGGGGATTTTCCGGGCTTTCGTATCAAGCCCGGGCCGGAGCTGAAAAAGGACGGCTATGTGCGTCTGAACGTGGAGGGATACGGCGGCGCCAGCCATATGAGCTGGCTGGACCGCCCGCTCTGCGCGGCGGGAAAGGTGGTGCTGCGCACAAAGGATCTGTTTGCGCCGAAGGTACGGCTCCTGGACCTGAAGGATGCACTCTTTACGATACCGAACGTGGCGGTGCATTTGCAGCACGACATGAACAAGGGTATGGAGCTGAAAAAGCAAAGCCACATGCTCCCGCTGTTCGGATTGTGCGGCGGGGATACAGAGGAGAAGCTTTTTTTGGGATTGCTGGCGGAGCGTCTGGACGTTTCGCCGGAGGACATCCTGGATTATGAATTAAATTTGTACAATGCGGAAAAAGGCTGCTATGTCGGGCTGGACAATGCCTTTTATCAGGCGCCACGCCTGGATAATCTCACCTCGGTGGAGGCGCTGCTTACGGCGCTGACCGAAGGAAAACGGAAGCGGGGTGTGAACGTTTTGGCTGTGTTTGACCACGAGGAGGTGGGAAGCCGAAGCAAGCAGGGCGCGGGAAGCACGCTCTTTGCCGCGGTGCTTGAAAAGCTCTACCGCTGTCTCGGCTTTGACGCCGGCGCGTTTCAGGATGCGTTTCCGGCATCGCTTATGATGTCCGTGGATGTAGCCCACGCGCTGCATCCCGCTTATGAGGGCCGCTATGATCCGGTCAATAAAAACGTGATGGGAAAGGGCTTTTCCATTAAGCAGGCATGCAGCCAGAGCTATGCGACGGACAGCGAGGTCATCGGGATTGTGCAGCAGATCTGTGATGCGGGCCGGATTCCGTACCAGAAGTTTGTAAATCATTCCGACGAGCGGGGCGGGGGCACCCTCGGGAGCATTGCAGCCTCTTTTTTCCCGGTGCGGTGTGCGGATATCGGGATACCGATCCTTGCGATGCATTCCGCGCGGGAGACGTGCGGCACCGGTGATTTAGGCGCGCTTGCCGCGTATCTGACACGGTTTTACGGACTGGATCCGCAGGGGTAGGGGAATTTCCGTGGAAGGTATCGTATGCGGGCAGGAACGGAACAGGAACGCAGCATTGTATGCAAACGGCTAAGGCCAACAGGAAAAGGGGGATCACTTCAGAATGGACAACGAATTGGTTTGGCAGGATCGCAGGCGGATATGGTGCGGCCTGCCGTGGACATTTACAAAATATGAGCTGAGCAGGGAAAAGCTCGTCATCAAAAGCGGGCTTTTCACACAGAATCAGGATGAGGTGCGTCTGTACCGCATCCTGGATCTGTCACTGACGCGCAGCCTTGGCCAGCGCATCTTCGGGCTTGGCACCATCAGGTGCAATTCCGTGGATAAAACGATGAAAAATTTTGAGATCAAAAATATCAAGGACTCCGAAAACGTGAAAAACCGGCTGTCCGATCTCATCGAGGAAGCTCGCCAGCGCGGCAGGGTATCCTCCCGGGAATATATGACCCAGCAGGAGGAGGAAGCCTGCGAAGAAGAATAACCAGGCACTTTCCGGCGGCGCAGTTATGGAAAAACAACCTGATATTTGAACGTTTTTGCCGAAAAACCCCATCTTTTCTTGACAAATGCGATAAATTCCTTTAATGTTTTACACGGATAAAGTATAAAATGTTTTGAGGAGGAATGTTATGGTTGATAAGATAGTTGCGGTCAACGGTACGGTCAACGATATCGTATGGGGAGTGCCGGCGCTGATTTTGCTGATCGGTACCGGTATTTTGATGACGGTGCTCACGAAGGGCTTCCAGTTCACGCATTTCGGTCATATGTTGAAAGAGACCGTCGGCGGACTGTTTCGCAAAAAGGATATTTTAAAGAATGATGATAAAAATTCGATCTCGCAGTTTCAGGCGCTCTGTACGGCGCTCTCCGCGACGATCGGAACCGGAAATATTGCGGGTATCGCTTATGCGATCACGATGGGCGGTACCGGCGCGATCTTCTGGATGTGGCTGGCGGCCATCGTCGGCATGATGACAAACTATTCCGAGAACGTGCTTGGCATTTTCTTCCGCCGCAGAAATCAGGCGGGGGAGTGGTCCGGCGGTGCAATGTACTATTTGCGGGACGGACTTGGCGGTAAAAATGGCTTTAAGCAGGTCGGCAAGTTATTGGCGATCCTGTTTTCCGTTTTTGCGGTGTTTGCATCCTTCGGCATCGGCAATATGGGCCAGGTGACCTCCATCCGTGAGTCGGTGCTTCATGCATTCGGCTTTGCGGCGGACGATAAGACCGGCGGAATGGTCATCGGCGTGGTTGTGGCGGCACTGGCGGCGCTGGTAATTATCGGCGGCCTGACGCGTATCGCGAAGGCAAACGAGCGGATCGTGCCTTTTATGGCGGCCTTTTATATTTTGGGCAGCCTGATTATTGTTATCATGAATTATGATATGGTCATTCCGGCGTTTGCTTCAATTTTCAGTCATGCGTTCAGCATGGAGGCGGCAGCCGGCGGTGTCGGCGGCGCAGTGATTAAGCAGGCGATCACCTGGGGCTTTAAGCGGGGCGTGTTCTCCAATGAGGCCGGGCTCGGTTCCTCCGTTATGGTACATTCCGCTTCTAACGTGAAGGAGCCTGTCACCCAGGGTCTGTGGGGGATTTTTGAAGTATTCTTTGATACCATTATTGTCTGCACGCTGACGGCGCTTGTCATCCTGACGACGGGAATTGTGGATCTTGATACCGGGATGTCCTTGAGCGGGGCGACAAAGCTTGGTCTTGCGACGGAAGCCTATACAAAATGCTTTGGCAGCCTCGGCGGCATTTTCATCGCGGTTGCGATTGCGCTGTTTGCGTTTTCCACCGTGCTTGGATGGAGCTATTATGGCACAAAGGCGTGGGAGTTTTTGTTCGGGACGAAGGCAACCATTGTCTATAAGGTTATTTTTATCGCGGTGATTGTGGCGGGCTCCGCACTGGATGCATCGCTCGTCATTGACCTGTCCGACACGTTTAACGGGCTGATGGCAATCCCGAACCTGATTGGCGTGATTACCCTTTCGGGAACCGTCATGGCGATCACAAACAATTATGCAAAGCGTAAATTTAGAGGAGATACGTCTGTAAGGCCGATGCTTTCTTATTTTGAGGATATCCAAAAGGAGCAGGAGCGTCGTCTGTCAGACGAGGATTAGTGTCATAGCGCACGGATAATCAGCAAATCCGATTGGTTTATTTGTCTGCCGCGTTGTGTGGTTTTGGCAAATCCGAGAAAGCGCATATACTGGAAAATGAATTTGGGCTGCCCGGCGGGCAGCCCTTTTTATCGTGCAGGAAATTTCCCCGAGCTTCCTGCACGGAAAAAACGTCAGCCGCAGGCGGCTAAATCGTTCCGGTTACGGTCAGCACGCTGACACCGGGGTTTGTTGTCCATGCACCGGTTGTCGGATCCTGCGTGTAGGCTGCGGCAGGAACGGTAATCTGTCCCGGCAGCGTGGAAAAGGTGCCGGTGGCAGCATTATAGGTGTAGTGGGTGTCTTCCGTCCATGTTATTCCGTTGAAGGTTACGGAGATCGCGTTCAGCGTGGGGTTGAATATGTCGGTGACAATTACGTTGTCGTCTCCCTGGGCCGCGGTATTGCCGGCATTCTGGATGACGAAGGTGTAGGTCACCTGGCCGTTTTCCGTAACGGTCGTAGGGTTTAAGGATTTGCTGATCGTAAGCAGCGGCTCGTTTGAGGCAGCAACGATCTCGGTGTCCGCCACGGGGGTTGTAAGACCTCCGCCGGAGACTGCCGCGCGGTTTGTAATACTGGAATCGGTCGTGAGGGGTGCGTTCTGGTTGACACGCGTCTCATAGATGAGAACCGTATTGCCGCCTGCGGGGACGCTGATGCCGCTGAAAGTCATCGGGGGTCCGGCTACGACCGCGGGAGCGGCTGTCTGGCGCACGCCGTTGATAAAATACTGTACGGACTTTTGCTCATACGTGAGGGGGTACACCTGCGTTGTTCCGTCGGGCAGCGTGTAGCCGCCGAGGTCGTCGGTCACGGTCAGCCCGTTTAAGGCGGTGGCGCCGGAGTTTACGATACTGATCACATAGGTGATGCGGTCATTTGCGGAATACGTGTTTACCACCGCGGTTTTGGTGACGCTGAGGACTTCCAGTATTTCACCGGTGGTGATGTTGGAAGTAGTCGTGTTACCGTTGTATGACAGGGTGGCCTGATTTGTAAAAGTTGCCATATCAATTGCCTCCATTGTTAAAATCAAATTGTAGGGTATTTCCCTAATCTAATATATGAAAAAAATACCGTCCGGTGCGTCGTGCCCCGGTCGTTTGTTGTCGAGGTGCATGACATGGACATTTTTGGCAAATTATTGTATGATGAAAGCGTTACAGGGACGGATTGGCAGCCATTTAGCCAGCCACATAGAAAGGATATGGGGTAACGGGAAGGAAATGTTAAACGAGATTAAAATTATGATGGTGGAGGATGAGGAAAGCGTTCGCAGAGAATTTCGGGAGGAATTAGGGAACCTGTCGCATATGAAGATCGTCTGCGAGACCGGAAGTGAAAAGAAGGCATTGGACTACCTGCGGTTTCACAAGGTAAATGTCATTATTCTGGATCTTGAGCTGGAGGAGGGCGACGGCGTTTCCATGCTGGACGGAATTAAGGAAGTCGAAGGAGAAAAGCCTTTTATTGTGGTTGTCACAAATACCGGTTCCAATGTAACACTGAATTATATGAGGGAGAACGGGGCGGATTATGTTTATCGAAAGATGAATGTGTCCTACTCACCGAAGAGAGTTCTAAGTATTATCGGAAAAATTTTCCCCTATCAGCATTATTCTTATTTGAGCGGAGCTCATCCGCTGGTCGAATATTTCAATGAGGAAAAAACAGATCGGCTGATGCGCAGGTATGTGGAACAGGCGCTTATGGATATCGGGTTTCGGCGCAGGCGCAGCGGATTTGTCTATATGGTGGATGCCATTTTGATGATTATGAAAAATAAAGGCTCCGCACTGCACATTACAAATGATATTTATCCTGCGATAGCCGAAGCGCATCATACGACGAGGGAGAATGTGGAGCGCTGTATCCGCGGCGCGATCGAGGCGACCTGGACACGGACGGATATCCGGAAGCTGGAGCGTTACTATCCGTTTCCTTATGACGAGGAGCAGGGCAGGCCGACCAACTTTAATTTTTTGACAAATATGGCGGCGAGGCTGCAACTATAAAAATTGTTAGCACTCACTATTGACGAGTGCTAACAATACGTGTATAATGTATGTCAGTGAAAAGCAATTGCAAAAAAGGAGGGAACTTTTATGAACATACAGAAATTTACACGAAAGTCTATGGAAGCAGTCAATGACTGCGAGAAGCTGGCTTATGAATATGGAAACCAGGAGATCGAGCAGGAGCATTTGCTTCTTGCGCTTTTGCAGCAGGAGGATGGGCTGATTCCGAAGCTGATCGAGAAGATGGAGATCCAGCTGGCGCATTTTGTGAACAATGCCGAGAGCAAGCTTGCCGCGCGTGTGAAGGTCAGCGGCGGTCAGGTGTTTATCGGAAAGGATTTGAATCAGGTGCTGATCCACGCCGAGGATGAGGCGAAAAGCCTGGGCGACGAGTACGTATCGGTAGAGCATCTGTTTTTGGCGCTGCTAAAATACCCGAATCCGGCGATGAAGGCACTCTGGAAGGAGTACGGGATTACCCGCGACCGCTTTTTATCTGCGCTCTCTACGGTGCGGGGCAACCAGAGGGTGACCACGGATAACCCGGAGGCGACCTACGACACGCTGGAAAAATACGGCTACGATATGGTGGAGCGCGCCAGGGAGCAGCGGCTTGACCCGGTCATCGGGCGGGACGAGGAAATCCGCAACGTGGTACGGATTCTTTCGCGCAAGACAAAGAACAATCCGTGTCTCATCGGTGATCCGGGTGTCGGCAAGACCGCGGTCGTCGAGGGGCTTGCACAGCGTATTGTCAAAGGGGACGTGCCGGAGGGATTAAAGGACAAAAAGCTCTTTGCCCTGGACATGGGGGCGCTGGTCGCGGGCGCGAAATACCGGGGCGAGTTTGAGGAGCGGCTGAAGGCCGTTCTGGATGATATTAAAAATTCCGACGGGCAGATTATTTTGTTCATTGACGAGCTGCACACCATCGTGGGCGCCGGGAAAACCGACGGCGCGATGGATGCGGGACAGCTTTTAAAGCCCATGCTTGCCCGGGGTGAGCTGCACTGCATCGGCGCTACGACGCTGGACGAATACCGGGAGTATATCGAGAAGGACGCCGCCCTGGAGCGCCGTTTTCAGCCGGTGCTCGTAGAGGAGCCGACGGTGGAGGATACGATCTCGATTCTGCGCGGCTTAAAGGAGCGCTACGAGGTGTTCCACGGCGTAAAGATTACCGACGGGGCGCTGGTGTCCGCGGCTGTTTTGTCGAACCGCTACATCAGCGACCGTTTCCTGCCGGATAAGGCGATTGATTTGGTAGACGAGGCGTGCGCCCTCATAAAGACCGAGCTGGATTCTATGCCCGCGGAGCTTGACGAGCTAAACCGCCGCGTGATGCAGCTTGAGATCGAGGAGACCGCGCTGAAAAAGGAGACCGACCGGCTTTCGGGCGAGCGGCTTGCAAATTTGCAGAAGGAGCTTGCAGAGTTAAAGGATGCGTTTGCGGCGCAGAAGGCACAGTGGGAAAACGAGAAGACCTCCGTGGAAAAGGTTCAGAAGCTGCGTGAGGAATTGGAGCAGGTGAAAAACGATATCAAGACCGCACAGCAGAATTATGATCTGGAGAAGGCGGCGGAGCTGCAGTACGGACGGCTGCCCCAGCTCACACAGCAGCTGGAGCAGGAGGAGCGTGCGGTGAAGGAGCGGGAGCTTTCCCTGCTGCACGAGAATGTCAGCGAGGAGGAGATCGCGAGGATTATTTCCCGCTGGACGGGCATTCCGGTGACGAAGCTGAACGAGTCCGAGCGGAACAAAACGCTGCATCTGGACGAGGAGCTGCACAGGCGTGTCATCGGACAGGACGAGGGCGTTACCCGGGTGACCGAGGCGATTATCCGCTCCAAGGCGGGCATCAAGGACCCGGGCAAGCCTATCGGCTCATTCCTCTTCCTTGGGCCGACCGGCGTGGGAAAGACGGAGCTTGCGAAGGCCCTGGCGGAGAGCTTGTTTGACGACGAGGGCAATATGGTTCGGCTGGACATGAGTGAATATATGGAGAAGCACTCGGTATCCCGCCTGATTGGGGCGCCTCCCGGATACGTCGGCTACGAGGAGGGCGGACAGCTCACCGAGGCGGTGCGCAGAAAGCCGTATTCCGTGGTGCTCTTTGACGAGGTGGAAAAGGCGCACCCCGATGTGTTTAACGTGCTCCTGCAGGTGCTGGATGACGGGCGCATTACCGATTCCCAGGGACGCACCGTGGATTTTAAAAATACGATTCTCATCATGACCTCGAACCTCGGCGCACATTATCTGCTGGAAGGCATCGATGCCGGCGGAAGCATCACGCCGGAAGCGGAAGCAGCCGTGATGAATGAGCTGCGGGGCGCCTTTCGGCCGGAGTTTTTGAACCGTCTCGACGAGACGATTCTGTTCAAGCCGCTCACAAAGGCGGATACGACGGGTATCGTGCGGCTGCTGCTGCAGGAGTTAAACGACAGGCTTGCAGACCGCGAGCTTCGCGTATCTCTGACGCCGGAGGCGGAGCAGCTCGTGGTGGAGAAGGCCTACGACCCGGTTTACGGCGCGCGGCCTTTAAAGCGCTACCTGCAAAAGACGGTGGAGACACTTTCTGCGCGGCTCATTTTAGCGGATCAGGTGCAGGTGGGAGATACGATCGAGATTTATGTGGAGGGCGATGCGCCCGCCGCGCGAAGAGCCGGAAATCGCTGAGTGTGTTTCAGGGACGCGGCCGGCACCCTCTGTAAAAGCGTTATGCCGGAGAAATAAGCGGTCAGAATGAATATGAACAAGCGCCCGCTGCATACAATGAAGCAAATTGTATGACAGCGGGCATTTTTTATGGATGTAGCAGCTATGGTGAAAAAAATCCTTCGCACAAGTGCAATTTTTGCGGGAGCGCTGGCGATCGGAATCTGTGCGGCATTTTTGACGGAATGGATGCAGGAGAGACAGGGGCAGTCAAAGGAGGCGGCAACGAGAACGACACTGGATGAGGAGGTCAAAAAGGTAGCACTGACCTTCGACGACGGACCGAACGGACTCTATACCGGGCCGCTTTTGGACGGCCTGAAGGAGCGGGGTGTAACGGCGACTTTTTTTGTGCTCGGCTCCGAGGTGGAACGATTTCCGGAGCTGGTGCGCCGCGCGAGCGAGGAGGGACATCTCATCGGCGTCCATTCTTATAAGCATGTCAATCTGCGCCAGCTCAGCGACAAGGATGCGATGGAGCAGGTCGACCGCACGAATGCCGCCATCTATGATGCGACCGGAGCGTATGCGAGCTATATCCGGCCGCCCTTTGGGAGCTGGAAGGAAGATCTGGACTATGAAAGCCAGATGATCGAGGTGCTCTGGGACGTTGACCCGAATGACTGGGCCACAAACAGCAGCGACCTGGTTGTAAAGCGCGTACTTGAGAAGGTGGAGGAAAACAGCATCATCCTGCTCCATGACGCCTCGGAATCAAGCGTGCAGGCGGCGTTTACGATTATCGATACGCTGAAAAAACAGGGGTATGAGTTCGTGACGGTGGAGGATATTTTGCTGGACTAAGAGAAACTGCCCCGGCTGAATTTCATTCTGGAACCGGATATCATTTTGACAGCATGGCTATACGGGCAGGAAAAGCAAAGCGTTCCCGCGCATATTTGACTCGAAGATAACGGCGGGGAAACGGTTCGGAAAGAATTTGCCGCGTGGGGGTCTGGAATAGATGCTTAACTGCCGCGCCCCTTGCGGGGCGCGTGAATGGGATCAGGGAATTTCCTTTACGAGGGCAATTGCCTGTTCAATGATATTCTGGAAGATTTCCATAAGTACACCCTTTTTACTGTCATCAAAATCCATGCGGTCAATGATATCGCTGTAGACACCGGCGGTTCCGGCAAGGGATTCCTGGACGATTTTCATAAATTCGCGGTTCTTCTCCACTGCGCCCTCGATTGATTCCCGGACCTCGGCGGTATCTTCCACACATTTCAATATACCGTCAAAAAATTCGCCGGTCTGCTCGATGCTCTCGATGTTGCAGGCAATTGCCTCGTCGGATGCCTGGATAAACTTGTTCAGGTCATTGCTTTGGCTTTCCACCTCCGCGATGCTCGCGTGAATGCTCTCAACCATGTCCCCGCTCGTCTTTGCGAGCTTTCCGACCTGCTCTGCGACCACCGCAAAGCCTTTCCCCTGTTCGCCTGCCCGCGCGGCCTCGATGCTTGCGTTCAGCGCCAGGAGGTTTGTCTGGTTGGCAACCGCCCGGATGCCGGCAAGGCTGTCCGTGATCTTGTCCAGCGCAACCTGCAGCAGGTCGAAGGTATTGGCCATATTTTTAAAATTATCCTGCAGCGAGGTGGAATCCTGCTTCAGCTGCTCCATCTGCCGCTGTGCCTCGGCAACAGATTCATCGATCTTTGCCTCCACAACGTTAAAATGATCCGCCGCGGTGGCAATATCCTGAAAGCCTTCCTCCAGTGCGCTTACCTCGCCCTGAGGTCCGGTCATTTGCTCCTGCAGCTCCGAGAGGCGGTCCGTTGCATATCGCATCTGCTGTGTTGTTGAAAAAACATCCTCTGCCAGCTCATTGACCACGCTGCAGGCGCTTGTCAGCGCATAATCCAGAGGGTGCTTGTCAAAGCCGGCCTGCCGCTGCTCGATCACGACGGAGGAAGCTTTTTTTCCTTTGTCCTTTTTTTCGGTGTTTCCAAATAATTTCAACACGTATCCTCCCTATTCAAATGCCAGACAGCACATTGTCTGATTAACAAACTGCGTATTGTAATGCTCGCCGACACCAACCATGCCCGCGTGTGAAAAATTGTGGCACATTTCCGTGAGATAGCTGTCCCAGTACTGGTCATCGTTGAACATGATGTAGCGGAACAGACAGTTGACGGAGAGCACCGCCGATGCGCGGCCAAGGTCGCTCTTAATTCTTGAGATCGTATCCTGCACGACCTCGCGGTAATCACCCATGCTCAGTATGGTAAGGAAATCCATCCGGTTTGCGGGGCGGAAGGTCGTAATGCTTCCGTCTGCTTCAACGCCCTTGATCGAGACGATATATGTATCGGAATCACACACATGGCCAAAGGGATTTTTGAATGTCTGTGTGGTGATTTTATCCCTGCTGATTCCCAGCTCGGAGGTATACAGCTTCTCGGCGGACATATTTTCCAGCGTGCGGATCCGGTAATCCTTGGGGTCGGCCTCCGTTACCATAAACTGTTTTCGGTTCCCTGGGGATGAATATAAATATTTTCCTTGTATGATTTGATTTTTCCGTTGAGATTATGAATCATAAAAAAGGCACACGCATCCGTATAAACCTTTCCGTTGCAGGCTATCTTTGCCGAATTGCTGGTGCCTCCCGCAAGATCATATCCAAGACGGCATAGATAATTAGACAGTGTTGTGACGGCGCGGACGTCTGCGCCCGCGGAGCAGATATCAAAGCACGCGGTTTTTCCACGCTCGGCGCCCACCGCATTCAGGGCATTTTCAAGCCGGCGGATATATTTGATGGGCATGACGGATGCCTGTTCTAAAACGTCCGCCACAACCTTGATATTTTCCTTCATCGCAATAACGGTAATGCCTTCTTCAAAGGACTTTCGGTCGGCATAGGCCTGTCCGACGCCTCCGATCGATGCAACGCCGGGAAAAAGTCGTTCGATTTCGCCGGCTGCCTGCTCAAGCATGTCCTCCTTCGCAACAGAAAAAAACAGGGCCGCAGGCGCGGTAATAAATTTTAATGCCTCTGACACATCACCCTTTTCACTGCTGCCGTATGAAAATTTCATAATTCGTGTCCTCCATTTTCTATTTTTGTATTTTTTATTTACGCCGTTGAGGATAATGCCGGAACATAAAAATTACCCCGCTTTGAGGCGTGTATGCCCTTGTCCGTCAAGGTAAGTATTCCATACCTTTTTTGACAATCAGATGAATAACATCATATCATAAAAGGAGCTTTTTTCCTACTATTTTTTCACGAAAAACATATTTTATTGTAACGGGCCTGTTTATTTTTTTGATAAAGAAAACGAAACACAGGACAGCGTTTGCATTCCGGGTCCTTCGAAGCAGCAATTTTTCGAAGGTGAAGCGGCGCCCGCGGAAAAGTGCAGCGCAGATCCGTTTTGCCGGAATGAATTTGCACAACAAACAATCCTGCAAAATGCGCTTTCTTATCAAGGTTCACAAAATTGATTGTTTTTCTAAAAAAACCTTGAAAATACTTGAAAAATCGGCAAACATCATGTATCTTTGTAAAGGTGGCCAAAACAGACGGTTTTGCAGTTTCGGAAAACAAAAAATGCATCCGGCAGGAAAAATGGATGAATTTTCCTGCTTTCGGAACGGCTCTGAATGCAAAACAACAGCATGAGGTACATGGAAGTGGATTTATTTGATTATATGCGCGAAAAAAATATGAAACAGGAATCGCCGCTTGCGTCGCGGATGCGCCCGAAAACGTTGGAGGAGGTCGTGGGGCAGGAGCATATTATCGGAAAGGATAAGCTGCTCTACCGGGCGATCCGGGCAGATAAGCTGAGCTCCATTATTTTTTACGGACCGCCGGGCACCGGAAAGACGACGCTTGCAAAGGTCATTGCAAATACGACAAGCGCGGTGTTCACGCAGCTCAACGCGACCGCGGCGGGCAAAAAGGATATGGAGGAGGTCGTAAAGCAGGCGAAGGACAATCAGGGCATGTACGGCAAAAAGACGATTCTGTTTATCGACGAGATCCATCGCTTTAACAAGGGGCAGCAGGATTACCTGCTTCCGTTTGTGGAGGACGGGACAGTCATTCTCGTGGGCGCAACGACCGAAAATCCTTATTTTGAAGTGAACGGGGCGCTGCTCTCGCGCTCGGTGATCTTTGAACTAAAGCCTCTGTCAAAGGACGCCATACGCACCCTGCTCTTTCGTGCGGTGACGGATGAAGCGCACGGCATGGGAAGCTACGGTGCCGTCCTGGAGGAGGACGCGGCGGAGTTTCTGGCGGATATGGCCAACGGCGACGCGCGCTCGGCGCTCACGGCGATCGAGCTTGGCGTGCTCACGACAGAGCGGGACGCGTCGGACGATCGGATTCATATCACGCTCGCGGTGGCGCAGGAGTGCATTCAGAAGCGGGTATTGAAATATGACAAAAACGGAGATAATCACTATGATACGATCTCTGCCTTTATAAAAAGTATGCGGGGCTCCGATCCGGATGCGGCGGTATATTATCTGGCGCGGATGCTCTATGCGGGAGAGGACGTAAAGTTTATAGCCAGACGCATGATGATCTGTGCGTCGGAGGATGTGGGAAACGCAGACCCCCAGGCGATCCAGGTCGCAACGTCGGCGGCGCTGGCCGTTGAGCGGGTCGGCATGCCGGAGGCGCAGATCATTCTCTCTCAGGCGGCGAGCTACATCGCCAGCGCGCCGAAAAGCAATGCGGCAGTCAATGCGATCAGCAGGGCGATGCAGGTGGTGGGCCGGACAAAGACGCCGCCGGTGCCCGCCCATCTGCAGGATGCGCATTACAATTCGTCCGAAAAGCTCGGACGCGGGGTCGGATATAAATACGCGCACGATTACCCCCATCATTACGCGGCGCAGCAGTACCTGCCCGACGGGCTGGAGCATGAGGTTTTTTACGAGCCGTCTGAAAATGGATATGAGCAGACGATTCGCGAATATTTAGATAATACAAAAAGGTGGAAAAAGGAGCAGGAGGAAGGCAAATGAAAGCGTATGAGCAGATGTCAAGGGAAGAATTATTAGAGGAGCAAAAGCGGCTGCAGCAGGAGTATAAAGGGTATGAGGAAGCCGGGCTGCAGCTGAATATGGCGCGTGGAAAGCCGGAGAGCGCACAGCTTGATCTCTCGATGCCGATGATGGATATGATCAGTGACGAGCTGGGCTACTGTGCGGCGGACGGCACGGACTGCCGCAATTACGGCGAGCTGGACGGCATACCCGAGGCAAAGCAGTTTATGGCGGAAATCATGGAGTGCAGGCCCGACCAGGTGATCGTGTTCGGGAACGGCAGCTTAAACGTCATGTTCGACTGCGTAGCGCGGGCGATGATTCACGGCGTCTGCGGACATACGCCCTGGGCGCAGCAGGGAAAGATCAAGTTCCTCTGCCCGGTGCCCGGCTATGACCGCCACTTTGCCGTGACCGAGTGTCTCGGCATCGAGATGATCAACGTTCCCATGGATGACAACGGCCCCGATATGAATCTGGTGGAAACGCTGGTGGCATCCGATCCGCTTATCAAGGGTATCTGGTGTGTCCCGAAATATGCGAACCCTACGGCGATCTCCTATTCGGATGAGGTTGTGCGGCGCTTTGCGGGCATGAAAACGGCAGCGGATGATTTCCGCATTTTCTGGGACAATGCATACTGCGTGCACCATCTCTATGAGGAGCCGGAGAAGCAGGACCAGATCTTAAACATTCTGGACGAATGCGAGAAGGCAGGAAACCCTGACCGGGTGTTTGAGTTTGCATCCACCTCAAAGATCACCTTCGCGGGTGCAGGTATCTCGGCAATGGCCGCATCGGACGGAAATCTTGCAGACGTGCGCCGGATCATGGAGATTCAGACGATCGGCTACGACAAGATGAATCAGCTGCGCCATGTCCGGTTCCTGAAAAACCGTGCGGGCGTAGACGCGCATATGATGAAGCACGCGGCGATCATGCGCCCGAAGTTTGAGCTGGTGGAGAACACGCTGGAGGCGGAGATCAGGCCGCTCGGCATCGGAAGCTGGATCTCACCCAGGGGCGGCTATTTTATCTGCTTTACATCCATGAGCGGCTGTGCAAAGCGCATCGTGGAGCTGGCAAAAAAGGCCGGGGTGGTGCTGACCGGTGCGGGTGCGCCCTTCCCTTATAAGAAGGACCCGCACGATGCGGTGATCCGCCTGGCGCCTTCCTATCCGACACTGGAGGAGCTTGGGGCGGCGACAAAGGTATTTGTATGCTGTGTGAAGCTCGCGAGCGTGGAAAAGCTTCTGGGATAATGCGGGGTTCGGCCGAAAGTATTACGAAAGTATAAAAAAAGCATAAAAATTTCATAAACATTATAAACTTACGAAGCACCATGTGGAAATTTGTTCTGTAATAGAGTATAATTCTATATGGTGCTTTTTGGTTTATGGCAAGGTCCGCAACATGTGCATGAATTGTGTTTCTTTGCACAAAATTATTTCTTGGAAGGAAGGTATATGCCATGATTTATAAAAATATCGATGGTATTGCACTGCCGGTTTCGCGTATTGTGTTCGGAACCGCGACACCTGCAATGCAGGAAGGACAGGATGCAACAGAGCTGCTCGACGCGGTCGCTGCGGGCGGCGTCAACTGCTTTGACACGGCGCGCATTTACGGGATGGCGGAAAAATCGCTGGGAGACTGGATGAGCAGGCGCGGGAACCGAGACCAGCTGGTGATCGTGGACAAGGGTGCGCACCCGCTGCCGGATACGGTGGTCCCCCGGGTGACGCCCGCGGCGATCGAGGCGGATATCGCCCGCTCCCTCTCGCTTCTGCAGACCGACTATGTGGATATTTACATGCTGCACCGTGACGATCCGACAAAGCCGGTCGGCCCTATCGTGGAGGTGTTAAATGACCTGCGGGAGCGCGGGAAGCTGAAGCTCTTTGGCGTGTCCAACTGGAGCGTGACGCGTATTGAGGCTGCAAATGCATACGCTTACGAGCATGATCTGGAGCCGTTTTCCGTCTCCAGTCCGAACTACGGGCTTGCGGAGCAGGTGCTAGATCCCTGGGGCGGCGGATGCGTGTCGATCTCCGGTCCCTCCGAGGCGGAAAACCGCAGGTGGTATCAGAGCAGCGGCATGGCGGTCTTTGCGTATGCGGTGCTGGCTCACGGCCTGTTATCCGGCAAGGTGCGATCGGACGCGCTCTCGGACGTGGAAAAGGTGCTGGATTCCTTCGCGATCCGTGGTTATTGCTGCAGGCAGAATTACGAGCGTCTGCGCCGCACGGAGCAGATCGCACAAAAACACGGCTGTACGGTGGCGCAGGCGGCGCTCGCCTGGGTGCTCGCACAGCCCCTGGAGGTATTTGCGCAGGTGAGTGCTTCCACACCGGAGCGCTTCGCGTCCAATCTCGGTGCGCTCGAGGTGGAGCTGACGGAGGAAGAGCAAAAATACATGGATTTGCAGTAAGAAATAAAAATGAAATCATAAGGAGAAGCAAAATGGCAGAAAATGAAGCTTGCAGCAGCGCCGGAAGCTGCAGCAGGGAAAGCTGCGAGGGCTGCCCGGGAAATAGCGGCGGACAGACCTCGTTTTTAGAGGAACTCAATCAGTATTCTTCCATCGGGAAGGTGATCGGTGTCATCAGCGGGAAGGGCGGTGTGGGAAAATCCTTTGTCACCGCGTCGCTCGCCTGCGCGATGCACAAGGCCGGGTATCGGGTCGGCATTTTGGATGCGGATATCACAGGTCCCTCCATCCCGAAAATGCTCGGCGTGCATGGGACAGCGTTTGGAAGTGAGAAGGGCATTATACCGCTCGAGTCAAACCAGGGCATCCCGGTTATGTCCATCAATTTGCTCATCGAGGACGAGGAGCAGCCGGTGATCTGGCGCGGACCGGTCATCGCCGGGGCGGTGAAGCAGTTCTGGACGGATGTAGTATGGGGCGAGCTGGATTATCTCTTTGTGGACATGCCGCCCGGAACGGGGGATGTGCCGCTGACCGTATTCCAGTCGCTGCCGGTGGACGGTGTTGTCATCGTGACGTCCCCGCAGGAGCTGGTGCAGATGATCGTAAAAAAAGCCTATAATATGGCGGCGATGATGGAGGTTCCGGTGCTGGGCGTCGTGGAGAATTTCAGCTGCCTGGTATGTCCGGACTGCGGCAAAACGATTTCGATATTCGGTGAGAGCCATGTGGAAGCGGTGGCAAAGGAGCTTAAAATCCCCGTATTTGCGAAGCTTCCCATCGAGCCGGAAAAGGCAGCGGCGGCTGATGCGGGCACCTTTTACGATGTGGATCACAGCGTGTTTTCGGCGGCTGTTGAGACCCTGCAAAAGCCGATGCCCTGAGCGCGCGGACGGATCGCAGCGGGCGCTTTGTGTCCGCGGGAAGCAGAAATGTATAAAAGCTGAAAAAGGAACCGTGTCTGCAGATTTAAATTGCAGATGCGGTTCCTTTTTTGCGCCGTACAGGAATTTCTTTGAATTTCCCGTACGGCAAAGCACGGACAAAGCGTACCGTTTATTTCTCACGGATTTCTTTGTGGATCTCCTGGAGCGATTTTACCTCCCCGTTTCCGTGCTGCTGCACGTAGAGGATGCCCTTGGCAGTCGCATTTGCCGCGGCGATGGTCGTCATGTAGGGCACCTTTGCCTTGATCGCCGCCTTGCGCAGGTAGCTGTCGTCGTGGACGCTCTCCTTGCCGCTGGGGGAGTTGATGATCAGGTCAATCTTGCCGTTCGTGATCATATCGAGGATGTTGGGGCGTCCCTCGTAGAGCTTATTGACGCGGGTCGACGGGAGCCCGGCCTCGGTGATGATCGTGTGGGTGTTGCCGGTTGCGAGGATCTCAAAGCCGGCCTCGTTAAAGAGCTTTGCGGTCTCCACGACCTCCGGCTTGTCCTTGCGGTTGACGGAGATGAGCACCGTCCCCTTTAAGGGAAGCTTTGTCTGGGTTGCCTCCTGCGCCTTGTAGTAGGCTTCGCCGTAGTAGGTGGACAGGCCGAGCACTTCTCCGGTGGAACGCATCTCCGGCCCGAGAACCGGGTCTACCTCCGGGAACATATTGAAGGGGAACACCGCCTCCTTCACGCCGTAGTAGGGAATCTCCTGTTCCTTTAAAGCGGGCACGGGGGAGGGGCGTCCGGTCAGCTCGGATGTGATAATATCAGTGGCCAGGGGCACCATGCGGATGTTGCATACCTTGGATACAAGGGGCACGGTGCGGGATGCCCGGGGGTTTGCCTCCAGCACGTAGACCGTGCCGTTTTCAATGGCATACTGCATGTTCATCAGACCGCGGACGTGCATCTCCTCGGCGATCTTCTTCGTATATTCCTTGATGGTTTTCACATGCTCCTTTGTAATATGCACGGAGGGGATGATGCAGGCGCTGTCCCCCGAGTGGATGCCCGCAAGCTCAATGTGTTCCATGACGGCGGGCACAAAGGCGTGGGTGCCGTCACTGATGGCGTCCGCTTCACATTCTAAAGCGTGATTTAAGAAACGATCAATCAAAATCGGACGGTCGGGCGTCACGCCGACCGCGGCGTTCATGTATCCTCTCATGCTCTCGTCGTCGTAGACGACCTCCATGCCGCGTCCGCCGAGCACGTAGGAGGGGCGAACCATGACGGGATAGCCGATCCGGTTTGCGATGGCGGTCGCCTCGTCCACGGTAGTCGCCATGCCCGCCTCCGGCATGGGAATGCCGAGCTTGTCCATCATGGCGCGGAACTGGTCGCGGTCCTCGGCAAGATCAATGACCGCAGGCGAGGTGCCAAGCACCTTCACACCGTTTTTCTCAAGCTCCGCGGCCAGGTTTAAGGGTGTCTGCCCGCCGAACTGTGCGATGACGCCCAGGGGCTGCTCCTTGTGGTAGATGCTCAGCACATCCTCCAGGGTCAGGGGCTCGAAATAGAGCTTGTCGGAGGTATCGTAATCGGTGGAAACGGTTTCCGGATTACAGTTGACGATGATCGTCTCAAAGCCAAGCTTTTTGAGCGCCAGCGCGGCGTGTACACAGCAGTAGTCGAACTCGATGCCCTGCCCGATCCGGTTGGGACCGCCGCCCAAAATCATGATCTTGGGCTTGTCGGTGCGCACCGGGTTTTTGTCGGGGGCATTGTAGGTGGAATAGTAGTAAGCGCTGTCCTTCGTGCCGCTCACATGTACGCCCTCCCATGCCTCCTCCACACCGAGAGAAATGCGGCGTTCACGGATGACAGATTCGTCGATTTGTAAAATCTGGCTTAAATATTTATCGGAAAAACCGTTTTTCTTGGCAGAAATCAGCGCTTCGTCGGATGGAAGAACACCCTTGTGCGCGGCGAGGGCTTCTTCCTCCTCCACCAGCTCCTGCATCTGCTCGATGAAATAGTGCTTAACCTTTGTGATCGCGTGGATTTCATCGACACCGGCACCCTTGCGCAGCGCCTCATACATGATAAAATGCCGGTCGCTCGAGGGGTGGGCGAGCATAAGTAAAAGCTGCTCCTTTGTCTTTGTGTTGTAGTTTTTGGCGTAGCCAAGGCCGTAGCGTCCGGTTTCGAGGGAGCGGATCGCCTTCTGGAATGCTTCCTTGTAGGTCTTTCCGATGCTCATGACCTCGCCCACCGCGCGCATCTGCGTGCCAAGCTTGTCTTCAACACCCTTGAATTTTTCAAAGGCCCAGCGCGCAAATTTAATTACGATATAATCTCCGTCCGGAACGTACTTATCCAGCGTGCCGCATTTGCCGCACTCGATATCCTTTAGTGTCAGACCCGCCGCCAGCATCGCGGAGACGAGCGCGATGGGGAAGCCGGTCGCCTTGCTCGCGAGCGCGGAGGAACGGGAGGTACGGGGGTTGATCTCAATGACCACGACGCGGTCGGAAACAGGGTCGTGTGCAAACTGCACGTTTGTGCCGCCGATGACCTTGACGGATTCAACGATGCGGTAAGCCTGCTCCTGCAGACGCTTCTGAAGCTCCCCGGAGATGGTGAGCATCGGGGCGGAGCAGAAGGAGTCCCCGGTGTGGGTGCCCATGGGGTCGATGTTTTCGATGAAGCAGACCGTGATCATATTACCCTCTGCGTCCCTGACAACCTCAAGCTCGAGCTCCTCCCAGCCGAGAATGGACTCCTCCACCAGAACCTGTCCGACAAGGCTGGCCTGCAGGCCCCGGGCACACACGGTTTTTAATTCTTCCTTATTATATACAAGCCCGCCGCCGGCGCCGCCCATGGTGTAGGCGGGGCGCAGTACAACCGGGTATCCCAGCTTTTCGGCGATGGCAAGCGCTTCCTCAACGCTGTAGGAAACCTCGCTGCGTGCCATTTCCACGCCGATGGCGTCCATGGATTTTTTAAATTCGATGCGGTCCTCGCCCCGCTCGATGGCATCCACCTGTACGCCGATGACCTGTACGCCGTATTTGTCCAGAACGCCGGCATTTGCCAGCTCCGCGCACAAATTTAAGCCCGACTGCCCGCCGAGGTTCGGCAGCAGTGCGTCCGGGCGCTCCTTTGCAATGATCTGTTCAAGACGGTTGACATTTAACGGCTCAATGTAGGTTACATCCGCGACCTCGGGATCGGTCATGATGGTGGCAGGATTGGAATTGACGAGCACGATCTCATAACCGAGCCTGCGCAGCGCCTTGCACGCCTGCGTGCCGGAGTAGTCGAACTCGCACGCCTGACCGATGATGATGGGGCCGGAGCCAATGATCAATACTTTGTTGATGTCTGTTCTTTTCGGCATAATTTCTCTCCTTGAAAATGTATATAATGGTTTTTAGTTGCGGTTTTGCAGGGCAGAGTGTCCACTGCGCATACAAAAGGTGTAAAGCCTGCTGATTCAACAGGCTTTACACCTTGCATTATTCCCTGATGCGGTCGGGTACGGTCAGATTAACACCGAACGCGCAACGGATAGCTTTTAATTCCATATCGCTTTCTTTCACAGCCTGACAGGCATCCGAATTTTTATCAGACAGCAGCATGTATCTTTGTACGCTCGAAAACCCTTCCACGGATACTTTCAACTTTTCGCCTTCGATCATATATGATTTCCTCGCTTTCAATTCGGCTGCACTGGTTGTTTTGCTGTATGCAAGTATAACAAATTGCGCGGAAGATGTAAAGTAGAATCGTTACTAGTTACTATTCACGGCTCGGGAGCCGCTCATAGTAACGATTCGGGGCGATATTGAGAGTTTTGCTTCGCAAAAATCGCCCCTCACACCTGAATCATGTTCTTACGGACTGCGCAGTAAATGCGCATTCCTGCCCCGTGAAAAGTAACCGTTACTATTTGCGGCACGGGCGCCGCACATCGTTTTGATTGTTTGTCAGCGGATTTTCTGCTATGATAATGTTGTTATGGAATTGGCAGTCTGTTTGTCAGCGCTGCCGGGGAGGAGCTTATTTTATGGGTGATTTAACAAAAAAGGCGTTGATCGCCATGAGCGGCGGCGTGGACAGCTCCGTGGCTGCGGCGCTCATGGCGGAGCAGGGCTATGACTGCATCGGAATCACGATGAAGCTGTATGAGAACGAGACCATCGGCATGGAGCGGGAGGGGGCGTGCTGCTCTCTTTCCGACACGGAGGACGCCAGAAAGGTGTGCGGCAGGCTTGGCATGCCCTACTACGTCCTGAATTTCAAGGAGGATTTTGCGGCGAACGTCATCGACCGGTTTGTGGCGGCCTACGAGGCGGGGGACACGCCGAACCCCTGCATCGACTGCAACCGCTACATGAAGTTTGACCGGCTTTACCGGCGGGCAAAGGAACTGGACTGTGATCTGATCGTGACCGGGCACTATGCGCGGGTGGAGCCGGATGAGACAGGCGGGCGCTATTTGCTGAAAAAGGCGAAAAACGGGGCGAAGGATCAGAGCTATGTGCTGGCGTTTTTAACCCAGGAGCAGCTAAAGCACACGCGCTTTCCCCTGGGGGAATTTTCTACAAAGGATGAGGTGCGCGCGCTGGCCGATGCCCGCGGATTTGTGAACGCGAAAAAGCATGACAGCCAGGACATCTGCTTTGTGCCGGAGGGAAACTATGCGGACTTCATCCGGCAGTATACGGGCAGAGAATATCCGGCGGGGGATTTTGTGACGACGGACGGCAAAAAGCTGGGGGAGCATAAAGGCATCATCCGCTATACCATCGGCCAGCGGAAGGGACTTGGGCTCTCGCTCCCCGCGCCGCTTTACGTGTGCCGCAAGGACATGGAAAAAAATCAGGTGATCCTCTCAAAGGAGGCTGCGCTTTTTACAAAAAGCTGTATCGTGGACGATTTCAACTGGATTGCATATGACCGTCCAGAGGAGGCGGTGCGCGTCACTGCAAAAACCCGTTACCGTGCAAGGGAAGCGTCCGCCACGGCGGAGGCCCTGGCGGACGGCAGGGTGCGGCTGACCTTTGACGAGCCCCAGCGTGCCATCACCACCGGACAGGCGGCGGTGCTCTACGACGGTGAGAATGTTGTGGGCGGCGGGACGATTGTGGCCGTATCCGTTCCCGTCCCGCAGGAGTGAAGCTGCGGGTGGGAGGCCGCAGACCGGATCGTTATAAAAATTCCCCGATCCCGGATCGGGTTATGGAGGTATCAGATTATTATGGAACACATCATTCATCCGATTCCGCCCCTCTATGACGGGCAGTCACGCATTTTGATCCTCGGCTCTTTCCCGTCGGTGAAATCCCGGGAGGCACAGTTTTTTTACGGACATCCGCAGAATCGTTTCTGGCGGGTGCTCTCCCTCGTGCTGGATGTTCCCACGCCCCGGACCGTTCCCGAAAAGCAGACGATGCTGCACAGGCATCACATCGCGCTGTGGGATGTGATCGGAAGCTGCGATATCGAAGGCTCCTCGGACAGCAGCATAAAAAATGCGCTGCCGAATGACCTGACGCCGATTTTGCAGGCGGCGGATATCCGGGCAATTTACTGCAACGGTGCCACGTCCCACAGGCTCTATCAGAAGCATCTCGCGCCGCAGACCGGGCGCGATGCCGTAAAGCTTCCCTCCACCAGTCCCGCAAACGCAGCGTGGAGCGCGCAGCGCCTGGTCGGTGCGTGGCGGGAGATCGCGGAACATTTGCAGTTGACGCGGTAGTGCATCCTGCATATGAAAAATATTACGCATGATTTTAACAAATGAAGCAGAAAGGTATACGAATCGACATTTGTCGACTGTTTTACAGATTTTTGCCATCAATCATGCCGTTTGTACTTGCACAAATTATTTCAATGTGATAATAATTAGTTAGCATCCGGATGTGTGCAATAAAACATATTTTCTATGTACAAAAAAGGAGAAAAAATGCAAGTACAAAAAGTGAAAATGGACGGAATTGCGCATTGGGTGCTTCTGGATGACGATATGCACCTGATCGCCCCGGTATGCGAATTTTTAGAGTTCCAGCGCAAGCTTGACCGCGCGGACAACACACTTCGGGCCTATGCGACGGATCTGAAAATCTATTGGGAATTTTTGAATCAAACCTATCATACTTACAAGGAAGCGACGGCGGATGTGGTTGCCGATTTTGTCGACTATCTGCGCCGCGGGACGGCGGGGGATACGCTGCTGTATGCGAAAAGCAGCCGCACGAACCGCAGTATCAACCGAATTTTAAGCAGTGTACGGCGTTTTTACTGTTATAACCAGCTTCAGGGCATCTGTGCCAACCCCATCCCGTTTGAGTATGTGCCGGAGGGCGGCCAGATGTATCACGGCAGTCTTGTCCATACCCACGCACTGCATCAGACGAAAAAATCAGTTTTTAAATTAAAGGAGCAGAAGAAAAAGGTACGTCTGGTGACGGAGCAGGAAATGCAGCTTTTTTTAGGGGAGCTGTCCCGCAAAAGAGACCGGCTGCTTTTTGAGCTGCTTTATCTGACGGGAGCGCGCATACAGGAGGCGCTCGATCTTGAGATTGCGGCGTTGCCAAAGCCGGATGATACGAAAAGCGTGGGTGTTTTCCACCAGATCCGCTCGAAGGGAAAACGGCGCGATCTGTATGTACCTATGTTTTTGGTCCGCAGGCTCTACGAGTTCGCCCATGAGACGGGACGGGGCAGCGGGCACTATGTGTTCGTGTCGGAAAAGAAAAATTACGCGGGCAGGCAGATGACGTACCACAGCGCCTATGGCATTATGAAGCGCGTACAGGAGCCGCTGAACCTGGAGTTTACGTTTCACGATCTGCGGCATTCGTTCTGTACCAGGCTGATTGAGCAGGGGGTCGATATCGGTATCGTGCAGCTTGTCATGGGGCACGAGCGATTGTATACCACAAGGCGCTATTTACATATGTCCGATTCCTATCTGATGGACTGTATGTCCCGCTACTGGGCTGTGCAGGAGGGAGGGAACGCGTATGAATAAATATGCCAAAAGCAAAGACTGCTGGATGCTGGACGAGGGGGAGGTGCATTCTCCCTGGTACGGCAGGACCTTCCGGTTTGATTTTTCAAATATTCGAAGTGTGACACTGCGGGAGCAGGTGAAGTATTATATATGGAAGAATTACCGTTCGGGGGATAAGGTGCTGGCGACCCTGCGGCAGGAGATGAGCTGGTTTCGATACTATGAAGTCTGGCTGTGGGAGCGGGGCGTGGACAGCCTGGAGCAGATCCGGGAAGCCGATGCGGAAGGCTTTCTTACGTATTTGCACACCTGTATTTCTAAAAAAACGGGCCGGACACTGCGGCTTATCACGCAGAAGCACATCTACGATACCGTGCGGGGGCTTTACCGCTGGTATGCGGTGCGGGATAACGCCTTTGCAGACGCGCTTGGTCTTTTCCCGGGGGACGTTTACCAGCGCATCAACCGGGTCGTGCGGACGGAGCGTATGGAAGCGGAGAAGAAGGACGGCTTTTTGCAGGCACTTTCCCGCACGCAGAACCCGTGCCTGCGCTATGGCGGAAGGATTCTTGCCGTAACCGGAATCGCGCCGTCGGATCTGCTCGGGCTTGAAACGGATTGTCTCAAAAGCGGAAAAAACGGCGTGAGCATGCGCTACTACCATCATCGAAGCCGGGTGTACCGCATGATGCCCGTGAACAGGGAGTGCACGCAAGCCGTTGAAAATTTGAAGGTGCAGACGGACGCCCTGCGGCAGCTTGCGCCGGAGGAAGCGAAGTGCCGCCTGTTTTTGCACTACAGTAAGTGGGAGCAGGTGATTGTGCCGGATGCGGATCTGTTCCGGTACTGGCTGCGGCAGCTCATGGAGCGCGAGACGGCAGAAGAAGCGCCTACGCTGACACAGCTTCGGTATGGCTGCGTGCAGGATATGCTGCGCTTCCTGCCGCCGGCTGTCGTCGGGGAAGTGACAGGAAGCTCGTGGCCGTATGCCGTGAGAGCGTCCGACAGCGCATTTCAGGAAACGGAGGACGGTGCGTGCATCTCCGTGAAAAGGAGGTGCGGCACATGATTTATGGAAATACGGCGCAGGGGCTTTTGGAAGCGGCCGCAGGAGAGACGTACGGGAAAACGGCTGCGGGCAGCAGTTTTGATTTTGCCGCGGACGACTGGTTTTTGCCGGAATACGCGTCAAAAAATGACCATTTGACAGTGAGAAAAATCCATATCGGATTTTCGGGGATACAGGCTCCGGCAGTGAAGCTGCTTGTCAAGCAGTATGCGGCGTGGCGGCTCGGACGTGTGAAGCCGGTAACGGTGCGAACGGAGCTTTCCGGCCGGCTGGCCTGGTGGATACGGTATCTCGGGGATCGGAAAATCACGGATCCGGCGCAGTTTGGTGCGGGGCACATGTGCCGCTTTCTGGTCTGGCTGCAAAAAAAGGATGTGCGTGCAGAGGCGGTTCTGCGGATCGCTCGGACGGCGGCGCTGCTCATAGAGACGGGCCGGCGGCTTGGCTGGCAGGTGACACAGGAGCCGGTGATGCAGTATGTCAGCTGGCAGCCGGTGCGCGGGAAAAAGGATAACCGGAAAACGGAAAAATTTTCCGGGGAGGAGCCCCTTGCGGCACAAAAGCTGCCAAGCTGCAGCGGTGCTGCAAAAGCCTGCGGTGCGGGGCATGCACGGGGCTTTGCCCGGCCGATCCCGGAGGAGATTTACCAGCAGATCATCCGGTGTGCTTTCTGTGAAGAAAAAGATATTATTACGAAGGCCGGTATCCTGATTCAGAGCCAGACGGGGCTTCGCATCGGCGAGGTGCTCTCCTTGAAGGAGGGGTGTCTGTCCGGGGACAAAAGCGGAGGCTTTCTGCTCGGATATGAGTCGAAAAAGACACAGAAGGCGGAGCCGATTCTGCGGTATATTCCGGCAAACGCATTTGTTTGCGATGCGGTAGAGGAGCTGGCGGCGGCGACGACATCGCTGCGGGCAGAGAGCGGCAGACGGGAATTATTTCTTGTGAATAACCACGGAATCCGTCCGGCATCGGCGGCAAACTGGAACCGGGGACGTCTGCGGAGTTTTCTGCGCAGATGGGGGATTACGGCTTTGGACGGCGGTGAATACCCGCTCCACTCGCATCAGTTCCGGGCGACGTATGTGCGAAGGGAGCTGCTTGCGGGCACAGGCATAGAGACGCTTTGCAGACAGCTTGGACATGTTTCGCCGGAGATGACGGCGCAGTATGTACATCTGGAAACGGAGGAGCTGGCTTCGTTCCTGGCGCCCTGCATCGGCGGGAAGGGAGGGGACGGCATTGGCTGAAAGGTATGAGGAAAATGCACGGACAGCCGCCCTCTGCCTCTATGCGAAGCAAAAAAACGAGGCAACGATACGGCTCGTGAACGCTGCGATCGACAGACTGCTGGAGCAGCATGCGCTGATCAATTTTGAAGCGGTGGCACGCGCGGCGGGCGTGTCAAGGGGAACGCTTTATAATAATGCGGAGCTGCGGGAACGTATCCGCAGACTGCGGGCAAATGCAGGTGACCGGACCTGCGACGCCCTGCGGGAAAAGAACCTGCGGCAGGAAAAAAAGCTGCGTGCACTGCGGGAGCAGATTCGTTGTCTGGAGGAGGAAAAGGAGAAGCTGATCGTCCAGCTCATTGATGTTGAGATGGTGCGCAAGGAGAACGAGCAGTTAAAGCGGGCTCTGGAATCTTAATATTATCTGCACAAAATGCGTGTTCAATACGTGAAAGCGAAGGATTCTCCGCTTCGGATCATGCTGTGTAGTATAGCGCAGGGGACGGGGAATGTAAAGTTAAAATTTTTGCAGAAGGATGTAAACGATCCGCAGCATACAAGGATGGGAGGTGAGAAAGCCGGGAAATAAAAGGCCCCGACGTACTGCACATGTGCAATGCGTCGGGGCCTTTTATTTCCCAATGCCGTTTTTCAAATCATTTATTGCTTTGCCATTGCGGCGGCCGCCGCGTGTGAGAGTCTTGCGGCTTCGCGTTTCTTTGCGCGCTCGAGACGCAGGCGGATGCGGCGGGTCGTTACCTGAAGCCGTTCATCCGGTACAAACTGCTTGAGTGTTTCCTCGTCGCAGAAATAGCGCATGTCCATGGAGGACATCAGGTCGTTGACCTCTAAAACCTCACGGAGCCTGGGATTGTCCAGGTCCAGAAGCTTATTGCTCTTGAAATCCAGTACAAGGGGGCGGAAAACATCGTTCGGATTTTCGTCGATGACCAGACCCTGATGGTCGGTGCTAAGCTCCACGCACTGCCCGACGGGAAGAAATGCCAGCGCACGGGAGAAAGCGCGTACAACAGCGGATTCATAGAGACTGTTGTTTCCCTGCAGATGCCGGATGGCCTTGATGGGGCTTACCGGCTCATAGTTCAAGCTCATGGCAGTCATGCGGTCATATTTGTCGACTACCATCAGAATTTTTGTGTTTAAGTTGAAGGAGCTGGTGTCGAGATCGGGATTTTCCCTGCGGGAAACCTTCAAAAACTCTGTCAGAGTGGCAAAGGTGCGGTCCCGTAAGCCATAGGGATTTGTCTCCTGCTGGAGCAGATGAAACGCCTTTGTCCGATATTGCTCGATCGCTAAAAGATCCATACTGCTCAGGTCGTCGTCTTTCTTTGCCATAATGTTTTTCGGTACATACAGATATCCGAAGTCGGCGAGCAGCGCGGATGCGATAAGGCTGCTGGACTCTTCCGGTGTAAAATTCAGATGATGTGCAGTCATCGCGGACAGAATCGCCATACAAACGGAATGCTTGTAAATATAGTCCTCGCTGCTGCGGATTGTCTGGGAGAAAGCAGCACGGTGATTGAGCTTGCCGAATTTTTCGTAGATGGCAGAGATCAGAGCAGGGAAGTCTTCGGGATTTGTGCCCTTGCTGATGGCAACAAGACAATCCCGCAGACGGAACATGTAGGAGGTCTGCAGCTGTTCAAACTCCCGCTCCTCGTCGGTAATGGGCGGAAGCGGCTCGGCGGGTTCAAGAATCAAAACGCCCAGCAGGCCGAAATTCTGTATGCTTGCAATGATCTGTTCGGTGAGGACGGAGCCGCGCTCATAGAGCAACACGCCCTGTTTATTGTATATCTGTTTGGCGAGACGCAACCCAGCTTTCAGTTCTTCCGGTTTGTAAAATTTCATAGTCACTAATCCCTTCTTCCTGAAATATTCATATGTATAGGAAACATCCTATAATTGGTTATATTATAACACATCAACCGAAAAAAAACAATGCCAAGCCATGCAGGATGTGGTATAATATGAGCATTTAATAAAACCATCAGGAGGCTCTCTATGCCAGGTCATTTACATAAGAATTCCAAAAGGTACACGCAGAGGAAAAAAATCTGTCTGGCTGCACTTAGTGCGGTGTTTGTTTTCACAAGCCTGCTCCCTGTTCTGGCGGACAAGACGACGGGACAGCAGCTGGACGAGACAGCAGCAGCTATCGAGGCGCTCAGGCAAAGCTCCGCACAGGCGAAGGAGCGGCTGGATGAGGCGAACCGGGAAAAAGGCGTGCTGGGTGAAAAGCTGGATGATTTAAAGCATGATTTGGAGGAGGTGCAGCAGGCCCTCGAAGATATTGAAGCGCGCATTGAAAAGAAAAATGCACAGATCGAGGCGACCGAGCAGGAGCTTTCGGACATGGAGGAAAAGCGTGCCAGGCAGTATGAGTCGATGAAGGTGCGCATCCGTTTTATGTACGAGCACTCGGACGCTTCCATGCTGGAATCCTTTTTCGGCGCGCAGTCCATGAGCGAATTTCTGAATCGGGTGGAATACTTTACGCAGGTTGTGTCCTATGACAGGCAGCAGCTGGAGGAGTATCAGACACTGCTTACGGGTCTTGCGGAAAAAAAGACGCTGCGGGAGGAGCAGAAGCAGGAGCTTGTGGCGATCCTGGGAGAGCAGCAGGAGCAGTTTGACAAGCTCTCCGCGCTGATTGCGGATACGAGGGAGGATCTGCAGGCGGCGGGCGTTGCCGCAAAGGATGCGGCGGACGCGCTGGATGCCCTGGATGATAAGCTCCAGGAGCAGCTTGCATACGAGGAAGCCTTAGAGGCCCAGAAGGCAGCCGAGGATCAGGCGCGGATGGACGAGATCAGGCAGCAGGAGGAGGAGCTGAAGAAAAAAAAGGAGGAGGAAAAAAAGCGCAGGGAGGAAGAGCAAAAGAAGCAGCAGGAGGAAGAAAAGAACCAGCCGCAGAAACCTGCGGATTCGACACCGGGCACGGAGGAGACAGATCCGCCGCCGGAGCAGTCTCCCCAGCCGGAGCAGCCCGCGTCAGCGGAGGATCTGGAGCTTTTGGCGGCGATCATCCAGTGCGAGGCGGAGGGTGAGCCTTACGAGGGGAAGCTTGCGGTGGGGAGCGTCGTCATGAACCGGGTACATAGCAGCAGCTTCCCGAATACGGTCATGGGCGTCATCTATCAGCCGGGACAGTTTTCGCCGGTAGCCAGCGGGCGCTTTGCCTCGCGCCTGGCGGCAGGCTCAAACAGCGTCTGCATACAGGCGGCCAGGGAGGTTTTAAACGGAAATATTACCGTGCCTTACCTCTACTTCCGCAGGAATAACGGGACGATCGACGGCTACGTGATCGGGAACCATGTGTTTTATTAAGAAGCAGCTTCCGCAGCCGGAAAGCCGAAGGCAGAACGGCTGCCGCTTCCGAGCCCCGGGCCGCGCATGTACCGGCGGCTGCGGGAGAGCATAATTCCGGCAGCAGCCCGGACTTTGCGAAGCAAATTTGCATGTCCGGACTGCCCGTTACGGGTCACAGAGTGAACAGGAACAAACTGTTGCCCAAAAATCTATAAACTTGCCAATTATTAGTTGCAAATAACCGGCTTTCATGGTACAATTTATGTACAAGCGGCTCGTAATGAGCATTTTATTTTAAAAAACATTGTTAAAAAATTAACAGCTCAATGAAGAGAAAAGGAGACAAAGCAATGGCAAACAAAGTAGTTATCGCATCAGCATGTCGTACTGCAATCGGCAAAATGGGCGGCGCGTTAAGCAACACACCCGCGGCAGACTTAGGCGCAATCGTGATCAAAGAGGCGATTAAGCGTGCAGGTGTTAAGCCTGAGCAGGTTGACGAGGTACTTATGGGCTGCGTAATCCAGGCAGCACAGGGACAGAACGTGGCACGTCAGGCTTCCATCAAGGCCGGACTTCCCATCGAGGTTCCCGCAGTTACATTAAACGTTGTGTGCGGCTCCGGCCTGAAGTGTGTAAATGAGGCGGCTGCACAGATTATCTCCGGCCAGTCCGATATCGTGGTTGCAGGCGGTATGGAGAATATGTCCATGGCTCCCTACGCTATGACAAAGGCACGTTTCGGATATCGTATGAACAATGCGACCATCATCGACACGATGGTAAACGATGCATTGACAGACGCATTCAATCAGTATCACATGATGATCACCGCTGAGAACGTATGCGATAAGTACGGCATCACCCGCGAGGAGCTGGATGCATTCTCGGCAAGCAGCCAGCAGAAGTGTGAGGCAGCCATCGCAGAGGGCAAGTTCGACGAGGAGATCGTACCCGTTCCCGTTAAGGTTAAGAGAGAGATGGTTGATTTCGTAAAGGATGAGGGTCCCCGTCCCGGAACGACCGCAGAGTCCCTTGCAAACTTAAAGTGCTGCTCCGGCAAGCAGGGCGGACTTGTTACCGCAGGTAACGCTTCCGGCATCAACGACGGTGCTGCGGCAGTTGTCGTTATGAGCGAGGAGAAGGCGAAGGAGCTGGGCATCACCCCGATGGCTACCTGGATCGCAGGCGCCCTGGGCGGTGTAGAGCCTGAGATCATGGGTGTAGGCCCGGTTGCATCTACCAAAAAGGTTCTCGCAAAGACCGGTCTTTCCATTGACGACTTCGACCTGATCGAGGCAAACGAGGCATTTGCGGCACAGTCGATCGCAGTTGCAAGAGATCTTGGCTTCGACATGAGCAAGGTAAACGTAAACGGCGGCGCGATCGCATTGGGACATCCCGTAGGAGCATCCGGATGCCGTATCCTGGTAACGCTTTTGCACGAGATGAAGAAGAGAGACGCGAAGAGAGGTCTTGCTACCCTGTGTATCGGCGGCGGCATGGGCTGCTCAACGATCGTTGAGAAGTACGAGTAACAAAAAGCACGGTTTCAATGAGCAGATAAGAACGCTTTGTCTGCTCATTAGACGCGTTTGCGGCCATGTACAAAGCCCCGTCGGGGCGGGCCGTGAACGCCAGGCCGGGTCGTGGGAATGAAACGCACGGAACGGTTCGCAGGTTCTTACATACATAGAAGGAACTTTACATTATCAAGAACAAGAAAATGAAGGAGGAACTATCACATGAAGGTAGGCGTTATTGGTGCCGGCACCATGGGTCAGGGCATCGCAAAGGCATTTGCACAGGTTGACGGGTATGAGGTAGCACTCTGCGATATCAAGCAGGAGTGGGCAGACGGCGGCAAGGATAAGATCGCAAAGGGCTATGCAAGACTCGTAGAAAAAGGAAAGATGACACAGGAAGCCGTAGACGGCATCTTAAACAAGATCACTCCCGGCCTGAAAGAGGATTTATGTGCGGACTGCGATCTGATCGTAGAGGCAGCGTTCGAGGATATGGGCGTAAAGAAGACCACCTTCTCCGAGCTTGACAAGATCGCAAAGCCCGCGTGCATCTTCGCATCCAACACCTCCAGCCTTTCCATCACGGAGATCGGAAACGGCTTAACCCGCCCGATGATCGGTATGCATTTCTTCAATCCCGCAGACCGCATGAAGCTCATCGAGGTCATTGCAGGCGTGAACACACCGGCTGAGACCGTTGACGCCATCAAGAAGATCTCCGCAGAGATCGGCAAGACCCCCGTTCAGGTGAACGAGGCTGCCGGATTCGTTGTAAACCGCATCCTGATCCCGATGATCAACGAGGCTGCTTTCATCAAGATGGAGGGTGTTTCCGACATCGCAGGTATCGACACCGCTATGAAGCTGGGTGCAAACCATCCCATGGGGCCCCTGGAGTTAGGCGATTTTATCGGTCTGGATATCTGCCTTGCGATCATGGACGTTCTCTACAACGAGACCGGCGACAGCAAGTATCGCGCATGCCCACTCATCCGCAAGATGGTTCGCGGCGGCAATCTCGGCGCAAAGAGCGGCAAGGGCTTCTATGTGTACAATGCTGACCGCACAAAGACCCCCGTTGACGCGTTATAATATTTACTGTTCAAAGCCGGGACGATCTGCATGACACACAGACATGCGCTTCTGCGTACGGCTGTGTGCCTGCGGGTTTCCCGGGCCGGCTCTGAACGGATTACAATTATTTAAAAATAAAAGGAGTATAGATCATGGACTTTTCTTTAGACAAAAAGCATGAAATGGCCCGCTCTTTATTCAAAGAGTTTGCTGAGACAGAAGTAAAGCCCCTTGCACAGGAGACGGATGAAACAGAAGCGTTCCCCGCTGAGACTGTTGCAAAGATGGCAAAATACGGATTCATGGGAATCCCCGTTCCCAAGGAGTACGGCGGACAGGGATGTGATCCCCTTACATATGTAATGTGCGTGGAGGAGCTTTCCAAGGTATGCGGCACGACCGGCGTTATCGTATCCGCCCACACCTCTTTATGTATCGACCCGATCTTAACCTACGGTACCGAGGAGCAGAAGCAGAAGTATGTCGGCCCGCTCGCAAGAGGCGAGAAGCTGGGTGCATTCGGACTGACCGAGCCGGGCGCAGGTACCGACGCGCAGGGCTGCCAGACAAAGGCTGTTTTAGACGGCGACGAGTGGGTATTAAACGGCTCCAAGTGCTTCATCACCAACGGTAAGGTGGGCGACATTTACATCGTGATCGCGATCACCAGCGTGACCGAGGATAAGAGAGGCCGCAAAAAGAAAAACTTCTCCGCATTTATCGTTGAGAAGGGCACACCGGGCTTCTCCTTCGGTACAAAGGAAAAGAAGATGGGTATCCGCGGTTCTTCTACCTACGAGCTAATCTTCGAGGACTGCAGAATCCCGAAGGATGCATTGCTTGGGCCGGAAGGAAAGGGCTTCCCGATCGCAATGCATACGCTCGACGGCGGACGTATCGGTATCGCTGCACAGGCACTTGGTATCGCTGAGGGCGCGCTGGAGCGCACCATCGAGTACACCAAGGAGAGAAAGCAGTTTGGCCGCGCGATCGCCGCACAGCAGAACACACAGTTCAAGCTGGCTGACATGGCTGCAAGAATCGACGCTGCAAAATTCCTCGTATACAGAGCTGCTATGGCAAAGGCAACCCAGAAGGTTTACTCCGTAGAGGCTGCAAAGGCAAAATTATTTGCTGCAGAGACTGCTATGGCTGTTACCACCGAGTGCGTACAGTTATTCGGCGGATACGGATATATCAGAGAGTACGACGTAGAGCGCATGATGCGCGATGCGAAGATCACCGAGATCTACGAGGGAACCTCAGAGGTTCAGCGTATGGTTATCTCCGGAGCTCTGTTGAAATAATCGTGGTCCCGTTGATTCGTTTATGAAAAATAAATATAAGGAGAAAAGGATACATGAAAATCGTAGTATGTATTAAACAGGTTCCCGATACCAAGGGCGGCGTAAAGTTTAACCCTGACGGAACACTTGATAGAGCAGCTATGCTTGCAATCATGAATCCGGACGACAAGGCCGGATTAGAGGCAGCACTTAAAATCAAAGAAGAGACAGGTGCAGAGGTTACGGTTCTGACCATGGGACTTCCCAAGGCTGACGACGTGCTTCGCGAGGCAATGGCTATGGGCGCTGACAAGGCGATCCTTGTAACCGACCGCGTATTGGGCGGAGCCGATACCTGGGCGACCTCCTCAACCATCGCAGGCGCACTGCGCAACATCGATTACGACCTGGTTATTACCGGACGTCAGGCGATCGACGGCGACACCGCACAGGTTGGCCCTCAGATCGCAGAGCATCTGGGACTTCCCGTGATCTCCTATGCGGCAGACATTAAGATCGACGGCGACAGCGTTGTCGTAAAGCGGCAGTATGAGGACAGATATCACATGCTGAAAACAAAGATGCCCTGCCTGATCACTGCGTTATCTGAGCTGAATACACCCAGATATATGACGCCGGGCGGCATTTTTGATGCATATGACAAAGAGGTTACTGTTTGGGGCAGAGCAGACTTAAAGGATGTTGACGATGCAAACATCGGTCTGAAGGGTTCACCGACCAAGATCGCAAAGGCTTCCGACAAGGTTCGCAAAGGTGCAGGCGAGAAGGTAAACCTCGACGCGGCAGAGTCTGTAAACTATATCATGAGCAAATTAACCGAGAAACACGTTATCTAATAAAAGGTGGTGACATTTAAAATGGGTTTAGAAGAATATAAGGGCGTATATATCTACGCACAGCAGGTAGACAATGAGATCAGCTCCATCGCTTTTGAGCTGCTTGGAAAAGGAAAAGAGCTGGCAGCGGCTCTGGGAACTGACGTAACGGCAGTTCTTCTCGGATCAAATGTCAGGGGATTATGCGACAAGCTGGCTGAGTACGGCGCAGACAAGGTAATCCTGGTTGACGATCCCGCACTTGAGACATATCGCACCGAGCCTTATGCACACGCACTCTCATCCGTGATCAATGAGTATAAGCCGGAGATCATGCTGGTTGGCGCAACCGCCATTGGACGTGACCTTGGCCCTACCGTATCCGCAAGAGTGGCAACGGGTCTGACCGCAGACTGTACCGTGCTTGAGATCGGTGATTTCCCGCTGGTTGCTGCTCCCGGAAAAGAGGATGAGCAGAAGCACAACCAGTTACTTATGACCCGTCCCGCATTCGGCGGCAACACGATTGCGACCATCGCATGCCCCGACAACCGTCCCCAGATGGCAACGGTACGTCCCGGCGTTATGCAGAAGATCGATCCCATTGCAGGTGCAAAGGCAAACATTATCGAGTACAATCCCGGCTTTACCGAGAACAACCGCTATGTTGAGATCATGGAGGTTGTAAAGGCAGTGGGCCAGGTGCAGAACATCATGGATGCAAAGATTCTCGTATCCGGCGGACGCGGTGTGGGAAGCGAGGAGAACTTCAAGCTGCTCGACGACCTTGCAGGGGTGCTCGGCGGAATGGTAAGCTGCTCCCGTGCCGTTGTTGAGAACGGCTGGAAGGCTCAGGATTACCAGGTAGGACAGACCGGTAAGACCGTTCGTCCCAACGTGTACTTCGCAATCGGTATCTCCGGTGCGATCCAGCACGTAGCAGGTATGGAGGAGTCCGACCTGATCATCGCGATCAACAAGGACGCAGACGCGCCTATCTTTGATGTAGCTGATTACGGCATCGTTGGCGATCTGAACAAGATCGTTCCCGCGCTGACCGAGGCGATCAAGGCACAGGCTGCGAAATAATTTCATAGGCGACGAAAACAGAGCCGGGAATCCGTGCAGATATGAAAGCTGCCGGGTTCCCGGCTTTTTTGTCGTGCGGGAAATTTTTCGGAATTTTCTGCTGCGGCAAAAGTGAGTGATCGCAGCGGGGTTGTCATGAATAGAAAAGAGCAGAATGCACATGATCATGCAAATGAGACAGAAAAGAATCCTTGAGATTCTGAGAGAGAAAAGAGGCTGGATCACAGGGAAGGAATTGTCAACAATTTTAAGTGTTTCGGACCGGACGATCCGCAGCGATATCGATCAGCTGGGCAGGACGTATGAGGGGCTGATCGAGTCGAGTGTGCGGTACGGATATCGGATCAATCAGGATGTTCTGGAAAAAAGCAATCTGGAGCTGAAGGAGAACATCCCCCAGACCTCGGATGAGCGGTGCAAGTATATTATTGAGCGGCTGCTTTTCCACACACCGAGGCTCAATATTTTTGATCTGCAATATGACATTTATGTGAGTGAGTTTACGATCAAAAATGACATCCGCAAGATTTCCGACATGCTGAAAAAGTACGATGGTATCGAGCTGGTCAAGGCAGGAAATTACATTTATCTGGAGGGGAGTGAGGAACGGAAACGGTATGTCTATAAGGATATGCTTGCCAACGAAACAAGAGGAAATTTTATTAACCTGAATAAAATTGATCAGATACTATTACCATGCGGTTTTGATCCAGCCGAACAGCGATGCGCTCGCAAACAGCTGTGCGGATAAAATTCTGGAGCGCTTCGGCGACCGGATTGTGATTGACGAGGTCCTGAACTATTATGAAGCTCCGATAATCGGGAGCCTTCGGCCGGATCTGATCATCTCGACGATACCGCTCAAGCATAAGCTGGAAATTCCGACGATCACTATCAGCATGTTTGTCAATACGGTCGATGAGTATGAGCTTCTGAAAGCGATTACGGAGCTGGACCGCAGGCATTATAAAATGGAATTCAACAATTTTATTAAATGCCTGATCCTGGAGGAGTATTACTTTTACAACCTGGATTGTGATACGTATGAGGACGTCATCAGCTATATGTGTGACCGTATGTACGAGGGCGGACGGGTGGAGGAGAGTGCTTTTGCTGGAAAGCGGTGCGGACGGCATCGCCTTCGGCTGCCTGGATGAAAACGGTGAAATTCAGGTGGAGCAGACAAGGGAACTGTGCGGGATCATAAAGGGCTGCGGGGGCGAGGCGGTTTTCCACCGTGCGTTTGACTGTGTGGCGGACCCGCAGCGCGCCATTGAGCAGCTCATCGAGCTTGGGATTGACCGGGTGCTCACCAGCGGCGGGAAGGAAAAGGCGACGGAGGGCGCCGCGCTGCTGGCAAGCCTGCAGCGGGATTACGGAGCGCGTATTGAGATTCTCGCGGGAAGCGGCGTGAATGCCGGCAACGCGGCGGCGCTCATGGAGCAGACCGGGGTCCGCCAGGTTCACAGCTCCTGCAGGGGCTGGGTGAATGATCCTACCACGAAGGGGGAGTCGGTGTCCTATGCGTATGCGGCTTCGCCCAACGAAAAAGCCTATGAGGCAGCTTTACCGGGGTTGCGATTTTGCTGGAAAAGATCACATCGACATTTTGGGGCTTTTCTTTTCCGGTTTCTCTTGGTATGCTGGTATTAAACATTCCGGTGGCGATACTGTGCAGCAAAAGCATCAGCAGGCGGTTTACGTTTTTCTCGCTCGTGCAGGTATTTTTTGCCAGCTTCTTTTTGCGGGTGCTGGATTTTGAGCCCTTGTTTGACGATGTTCTGCTCAATGTGATTTTCGGGGGATTTCTGTACGGCATCATGACGGTTATCGCCCTCAAGGGCAATGCGTCCACCGGCGGTGTGGATTTCGTTGCGCTGTATATTTCCAACAGGCGGGGAAAGTCCATCTGGAGCTACGTGTTTGTTTTCAATGCCACGCTGATTACGATTTTTGGTTTCATGTTCGGCTGGGAATATGCCGGATACTCGATTTTATTCCAGTTTATTTCCACCAAGACGATCGATTCGTTCTATCACCGGTATGAGCGGATGACGATGCAGATCACGACGACGAAGCCGGATGAGGTGATCCAGGCCTACGTAGCCGAGTATCGGCACGGTGTGTCCCGGGTTGACGGTATTGGCGGCTACAGCGGACAGAAGGTGAGCCTGCTGCACACGGTGGCATCGAGCTATGAGATTCAGGATATCGCAAAGCTGATGCACAGGGCAGATCCCCACGTGGTGATCAACACGTTTAAATCGGAGGATTTTTACGGGGGATTTTATTTAAAGCTCATCGAATAGCAGGGCTTTTAGGCAAAAGGAGGCAGGCCATGGCCTGCCGCACAAAAAGAAAGGGGCGTTTGCATGGTTATTTATGAAGGGAAAAGCTATGAGGAGATCAGCGAGCGGGCGGCGCAGATCATTGCGTCGGAGCTTCTGGTAAAGCCAAATGCGGTTTTGGGGCTTGCGACAGGCTCAAGCCCGGTGGGGATATACGAAAATCTCGTCCGGTGGAACCGGGAGGGAACGGTTGATTTTTCCGGTGTGACCACGGTTAATCTGGACGAATACAAGGGTCTTGGGCCGGAGGATGATCAGGGCTATCGCTATTTTATGAATACCCACCTGTTTGATCATGTCAATATCAAGAAGGAAAATACCTATGTTCCGGACGGGCTGGAGCTTGATTCCGACAAGGCGTGTGCGGCGTATGAGAGTCTGCTCGAGCGTGTCGGAAAGCGGGATATACAGGTGCTGGGGCTTGGCGGAAACGGGCACATCGGCTTTAACGAGCCGGATACGAAGTTCTGTAAGGGGACACACTGTGTGCGCCTGGCAGAGAGCACCATTGCGGCAAACGCACGGTTTTTTGACAAGCCGGAGGATGTTCCCACGGAGGCTTATTCCATGGGAGTTAAGGGCATTTTAGAGGCGCGGAAAATACTCATGGTCGTATCCGGTGAGCAGAAGGCAAAAGCGCTCTGCGATATTGCATACGGTCCCATCACACCGGAGGTTCCCGGCTCGATTTTACAGCTCCATGAGCAGGTGATCGTGCTGGCAGACCCGGAGGCTATGGCGGTCATCAAAGGAGCAGGGTATGTGGGTTCAAAGTAAACGGATTTGGATCGCGGATCAGTTTTTTCCCGCATCCCTCAAAATAGAAAACGGTAAAATTTGCGGGGTTTTCCCCTACGATGGCCACCCGGCGGACGCAGACTACGGGGACGCCCGCATCGTACCCGGATTTCTTGACGTGCACTGCCACGGGGCATACGGCTTTGATACGAATGACGGGGACGCTAAAGGGCTACGCAGATGGGCGAAGGGCGTTGCCGCGGAGGGCGTCACCGGGTTTCTGGCGACGACGATCACCCAGAGCGAGGAGGTACTTACCGGGGCGCTTTCAAATGTCGCCGATGTGATGGCGGAGGGCGATGCATGCGAGGGTGCGGAAATTTTAGGCATCCACCTGGAAGGGCCTTTTCTGAACCCGGTATGCAAGGGCGCGCATCCCCAGCAGTATATCCAGAAGCCCTCCGTGGAGCAGTTTGAGGTGTACCAGAAGGCGGCGAGGGGACAGATTAAATATATTACGCTTGCGCCGGAGCTGGACGATGCGTTTGCGCTGACCTCCTATGCTTCCTCCCACGGCGTTGTGGTGAGCGTGGGACATTCCGCCGCCAGCTACGAGGAGACTGTGCTTGCCTATGCCCAGGGCGCGCGTTCCGTGACCCATGTTTACAACGGTATGAAGCCGTTTCATCACAGGAATAACGGGGTTGTGGGTGCGGCGTACCGCATCCGCACGATGTACGGGGAGATTATCTGCGACGGAAATCATTCAACCCGGGCGGCGCTGAACAGCTTTTTTACGGCGAAGGGGCCGGACTATGCACTGATGGTTTCCGATGCACTTTTAGCGAAGGGCTCGCCTGCCGGAAGTGAATTTGAATTTGGGGGCAGCAGGATCGTGACAGCCGCCGACGGAAGTGCGCACCTGAACGGGACGGAGGTGCTGGCAGGCTCTACGCTGAAGCTCAACGAGGGACTTCGGATTCTCGTGGAGGAGGCGCTGGTGCCGTTTCCCTGGGCGCTCAACGCGTGCACGCGAAACCCGGCGCGCTGCATCGGCCTGGGAGAGCGCAAGGGCAGTATCCGCGCGGGCTATGATGCGGATCTTGTGGTTCTCGACGGGGATTACCGGGTGGTGCAGACCTATTGCAGAGGCCGCGCGCAGCTGTAGTATTATAGCCGGCGCATTGCAGGGAACGGCTTTTTGAATTTGTATTCCGGCTGCCGGCTCGAAAATAAGCATGTATAAAATTTTTGCCATATCCACATACTCTGAAAAAAGGCGGCGTTTGCTGTGCTGCCGGATGAAGGAGGAAGGCTATGGCAAAATTTATTTATCGGGTATTTCTGGTGCTTGCGATTATGCTGGCGGTGTGGGTCGGTGTGAGCTATGTGATCAGCGTGCGCTCCGGGGAACACCTGCAAAACGGTGTGGAGCTGGTGTGCAATCTGAAAGAGGCGCTGTTTCATGCGTAAATATCTGGAAGCGCTGTGCATCGGGATCGTGATTTTTTTTGGCTCCGGCTTTTCCATCATGGCATTTCACAACGATATTGGTATCGTTGACCTGTTTGAGCAGATTTACGAGCAGGCGATCGGAACTGCGCCGGAGTCCATCGGCGGATTGGAGATCGGCTATTCCGTGGGGCTTGCGATGGGTATTCTGATCTTCTTTAACCATTTCAGCCTGAAGAAGCGGGAAAATGATCCGACGCCGCTGCAGGTGGAAATGAGCAAATATGAGCAGGATGTGGAGGACACGATAGAACGCATCCGCGAGAAGGAGCAGCAGGAGGCAAACGCGTGACTTGGTTTTTATTTTTTCTGTTTGGTATTACCGCCGGGGCAGCTACCTCCGGCGGTGTCTTTGCATTTTTGATGAAAATCGGCATTTATCCACGCATGATCGGGAGCAGTCACACGATTCGGCTGCTCAAATATTATGAGTGGGCGATCATCCTCGGCATTATCTGGGGCGGCATCTACACGCAGTATCCTGACCTGCCGCTGCCCTTTGGCTACGGGTTTGTCGTGCTCTGGGGACTGTGCGCCGGAATGTTTGTGGGCTGCGTGTCCGCGGCGCTCGCCGAGGTGCTGACTGTTTTTCCGGTGCTGTTTCGGCGTCTGAAGGTGGAGAGCGGCCTGTCGTTTTATATGACGATGATGGCGCTCGGGAAGCTGGCTGGCTCCTTCTGGTACTTTTTCCATGGGCTGGAGCCGTGAGGTTGTTTTTTGGGGCATTTTATGGATGAATGCGTTCCGCGCAAAAGATGCAGGCTTGCAGACAGAAACAGTATGAAAGAATGGTACAGAAATACAGAAACAGCACTGGCTCAAAAAAGAGGGTTGGGTTTATCTGCTTTCTAAAATTCCGTATAAATTTCAGAAAAAAATGTCCTGTTTATATACGCCGATAAGGAATATATAGACAGGCATTTTTTATTTTGATAGAAGGTGTGCCCGCGCGAAAAGGCCATTCGGAAATGATAGCAGATTTTGTCGACAATTTACTGTTAAAAAACGATTATTTTCGACATTTTTCAGAACAGAAAAGCAATTAACAGGGAAGGGGAATGTCGAACAGTCTACTGGAAAATGAAAAAAGTCCGGTAGATGATGGACGGAAAACGGTAGGATTTCCGGCTATTCTTTATTCAAATAAAAGAATAAAGGAGGTGCCGGGAATGAATTGGGATATTTTTTGTGAATACATTTATGCTTGGGTTTTTGGGAGCTGAAAAACGAAGGATGCTTTGTAGAAATACAAAGCATCTATTTTTTTATGCATAGATTTAATATAAAATATAACCCTGTTCGTTGGCATGAATATGTGGTATGATAGAAAAAAGATAAAGGGAGAAGATAGATGGAGATAATAATATTTTTAATTCATGCATATTTATATTTACAGCTTTTCGAGATTTTAATAGAGAAAAGTACTGGGCGTTATAGATGGATAGCTGTCTTGGTGTTTGGACTAGCTAAATATGTGGCAGAGTCAATAATACACGCAAAAAATTTGTTACCATTGATTTTTTGTACATTATTAGTTTTTTATGGGAAATGTGTTCAAAAAGAATATTCTAATTTGCGATATCTTAAATATGCATTGATAACCTATGGGATGGATTTGGCTTTAAGTATAATTGTGGGAAGCATTTTTGGAATTATAGGTGTGATCTGCGACATGGGAGGAGAAAGCTGGACAGGTATCTCAACAGCGATAGGAAGAATTGTATGCATTGTGTTATTAAATTATAAAAGGGTTCATGTAGAGAAAATAAAACAGTCATGGATTATGTACATAGCCTTTACAGCGTCAATAGTTGTTATAATTGTTGAACAAGTTCTTAGTATAGCATATGTAACTAAAAATAATAGTTTCGTGTATATAAGTGTTGCATGTATATATGTAGTAGCCCTCTTCACCACCCTCTGGCTCATAGATCACCACAAAATGCTGAAAATCCAAAACGAGTACGCGCTTGATAATCAGCAGATGAGCCAGAAGCTGCATCGATCGAAAGAAGTTCTTCCGTTACTTGCAAGTTATGTCACAAGCATGGATGTGACACCGGATGAAAAGATGCGTCAGAAATTGCAGGACGTCTGCCATGATTATGGCAGGGAGCTTTGCGGGTCGCAGATGGATGTTGCACTGTTCAACACGACCGGAGTCGGCCTGTTGGATCTGATGCTGCAGAATAAGGTGAGTGAGTGCAGAAACAGGAATATTGAGATGGAGGTGTTTGTCAACACAGAGATTGATGAAGATATGGAAGAATTGCATATCAGCGACGGAGAGCTGATTCGAATGATGGGTGATTTGCTGCGCAATGCGATCCATGCGGTGGAGGCAGCAGGCGCATCAAACGGAATGATTCTGGCTCTGGTGGCCCGCAACGCATATGGACATGTGGAGCTTCAGGTTCATGACAGCGGCGTACCCTTTCCGAAGGAAATCATGGACAATATTGGAAAGCGGGGGAATACGACCTGGGGTACTGGAAATGGTATCGCAGACCTGATCGTTTCGCTGCGGCGCGTGCGGGCGTCTTTTGATATTATCCCTGTTCCGGACCCGGACGACATATTTACAAAAGAAGTATGTATACGCTTTGACGGAAAGGGTACGGTTATGTCGGAGGTGCCGCTGATTTCCTGTGAAGGCTCCGTAGAGACGATTCAGCCTGCGCCTATTTAGATGCGGAATCTGTGGCAATGGCGTTACTTTTCACACTCGAACCACGCATTGGCCTGCGTACCGGGGGTATGCTATGGCTGCGGGATAACGTGGTTCAGACAGCAGGCCGGATATAAAAAACAAATAATTGAAAGTAGATTTTTTTCTCCTCATAGGCTATAATGAGAAGAACTGTTTTTACATCTATATGCAAAAGGAGAAAACAAATGAGAGAGAACAAGAGAAAAATCATCGGTTTCCTCTCCGTGTTTGCGCTTTTGGCGGTTATCGCACCGACGATTGTGCGGGCGGCAGAGGAGGGCGAAGTGACACCGGCGGCGTATGCGACGGTGTGGGCGCTTTTACCACCTGTGGTAGCGATTGCACTGGCACTGATCACGAAGGAGGTATACAGCTCGCTGTTTATCGGAATTGTGGTCGGCGCGCTGCTGCACTCCAATTTCAATTTTGAGGGTGCTGTGCTGCATATCTTTGACGGCGGTGTGATTGCCGTGCTGACGGATGATTACAATATGGGTATCATTATCTTCCTCGTATTGCTTGGAACGATGGTGGCGCTCATGAACAAGGCGGGCGGCTCCGCAGCGTTCGGGCAATGGGCGAGCGAGCATATCAAAAGCCGCGTAGGGGCACAGCTTGCCACCGTAATGCTGGGTGTGCTCATTTTTATCGATGACTATTTTAACTGCCTGACTGTTGGCAGCGTGATGCGTCCCGTGACCGACAAGCACAATATTTCCCGGGCAAAGCTGGCATATCTTATCGATGCGACTGCGGCGCCGGTGTGCATTATTGCGCCGATCTCCTCATGGGCGGCGGCTGTCAGCGGCTTTGTGGAGGGTGAGGACGGACTTTCCCTCTTTGTCCATGCGATTCCCTATAATTTCTATGCGATCCTCACGATTGTGATGATGGTGGGTATGGTGATCATGAAGGTGGAGTTTGGCTCCATGGCGATACATGAGAAAAATGCGAGAAAGGGCGACCTGTATACGACGCCCGACCGCCCCTATGCAAACGCGGCATCGGATAAGCTGCCGGATGCAAAGGGAACCGTGCTCGATCTGGTCATCCCGATTCTGTGTCTGGTAGTCTGCTGCGTGATCGGCATGATCTATACAGGTCAATTTTTTGAGGGCGTGGATTTTGTAACTGCATTTTCAGGCAGCGACGCGTCGGTTGGTCTGGCGCTTGGCAGCTTTTTTGGTTTCCTGATTACGATCATTTTATATATGGCCAGAAAGGTGCTGAAGTTTAAAGAGTGTATGGACTGTCTGGCGGACGGCTTTAAGGCGATGGTTCCGGCAATTTTGATTTTAACATTTGCGTGGACGCTGAAGGCAATGACGGATTCCCTCGGCGCAAAAGAGTTTGTTGAGATGATTGTAAAGGGCGGCGCCGGAAACTTCATGAATTTCCTGCCCGCAGTGATTTTCCTGATCGGCTGCTTCCTTGCGTTTGCGACCGGAACGAGTTGGGGGACATTTGGTATTCTGATTCCGATTGTGGTATCCGCGTTCCAGAATACAAACTATACGCTGATGATCATCTCCATCTCGGCTTGTATGGCGGGTGCGGTGTGCGGCGACCATTGTTCCCCGATTTCCGATACAACGATTATGGCATCGGCGGGTGCGCAGTGCAACCATGTGAACCACGTATCAACACAGCTGCCGTATGCGATTGTGGCGGCGGGCGTGTCGTTCGTTTCCTATATCATTGCAGGCTTTGTGCAGAGCGCATGGATCGTTCTGCCGATTGCGATTGTACTTATGCTGGCCGTGCTGTTTTTGCTGAAAAACGTGACACCTTATATGAACGAAGACAACTGATTCCTTGTAAAAAACCTTCCCCGGATGCTGTTTGGGGAAGGTTTTTCTATACGTTTAACGATTTTAAACGATGACAATGCTTGCGCAGCTCAAATCCCTGCCGAGATCGTAAACCTGTCCGGAGGAGAGTCCTACCACTTTGGGGCGCAGAATGTAGTGGGGGGTATTTTTGACGACTTTTGCCCGTTCGCCGTTGCTCAGCTCGACGATGGTGTCCACCGGGTAAAGGATCATGCTCTCCAAAAAGGTTTCCATGGCGGACATGTCAAGCTCCTGCGTCATGGACATGATCATTTCAATGGCTTCGCGCTGGGAAAAGGCAGATTTGTAGGGCCGCTCTGTCACAAGCGCGTCGTAGATGTCGGCTACAGCCAGTATTTTGGCATAGGGACAGATTTTATTTGCGGAAAGATGCAGCGGGTATCCGGTGGCATTGATTTTTTCGTGGTGTTGGAGTACGCCGAGCTTTACCGCGTCCGGAAGATCGGGACGTTCTTTGATGATATGATAACCGTAGACAGAGTGCTGACGCATGATGTCAAACTCATCGTCGTCGAGACGACCCGGCTTGTTCAGGATTTCCGGTGGGATTTTTGTTTTTCCCACGTCGTGGAGCAGCCCGGTCACGCCGATTTCGAGCACCTCATCCTTGGACAGGCCTGTATTTTTTGCAACGATCATCGCGATGGTGGCAACGTCGACGCTGTGCTTGAAGGTGTATTCATCGCTGGTTTTCAGGGCGCTGATATCGATGGCCATCGCATCGTTTTCCTGTATCGCGGACATAAGTGAATCGGCAATGCTCGTGGATGTCTGCACGAGCGCCGGGTCAGATGTGTTGCTGTAAATGTATTGGATCCCTTCGGCAACGCGTTTGCGGACGCTGGCATTGAGTGCAACGTTCGGACGGTCGTCTGTGCGGAGCTTTTCAATGTTTTTCTGCGCGGCGGGGCAGGCAGACGTTTCTCCGTCCCCGTCCGGCTCTCCCTCCTGAATGTAGACGCTCATGATGCCCATTTTCAGCATCGCTGCGATGATATATTCATCCAGGGTGGCGCCGCGGGCGACAAGAATCCGTCCCAGACGGTCCACAACCGGATGATCAACCCGCATACCGGACTCCAGCTGGCGGGTGCGCATAAATTTTCTTCGAATCAAAGCGATTCCTCCTGTGTGATGGTTGGCTTCTGTAACCAGATATGGGTATAAATTCCAAAGATATTTATAGTATAGCAATTTTCAGGGACGGAGTAAAGAATTATTATGGGCATGACTGTTTAGAAAACCTTTAGAGTCTATTTAGGAATTTTATAATTCTTTTAGAAATTCGTCACATGGAGGACACAATTTCCGGTTATAGTAATTACATCAGCAGAGATGCTGAGGCAACAATTCCCTATATAGATGTAACATTTTCATAACTAAACTCCTCGAAAGGGCGGTCGCGAAAGCGGCCGCTTTTTCATTCATAAGCTGGCAGAAAATTTCGCTGCATCTTCGGCATGAAAATCACCTGCGGCGGAGGGGATTGCGCTTTGCAGGGATTTTCGGTAAAATATAGCTATGCGTAGATATGATACAGAGATTCGACACAAGGATGTGAGGATTTGATGCAGAAATTCGATGTGGTATGCGATGCAGAGAGCTGATGCGGGCATATGTTACGGCGGGAAGGGGCGATCGGATGGAACAATTTGATGTGGATACATTATACGGCAATGTGCGGGTTTATAAAAAGGGTGCCGGTGAAAGGAAGCTGCTGCTGCTTCACGGCGCGGGCTGTGATCATGCCATGCTCACCTGGCGCGGGGTGATGGAGCGGCTTCGCTATGATGAGTATACGGCGTATGCATATGATCTGCCGGGCTATGGGAAGAGCGGCCGTCCGGCGGGGCTGGCGGGTGGGGAGTTTTACAGCGACCATGCCGCGGTGGTGGAGCAGGTGCGCGAGGCGCTTGGGTTGGAGGAATTTACGCTGGCAGGTCTGTCCATGGGCGGCGCGATCGCGATCCGCTATGCCATCGACAATCCTGACCGGGTAAACCTGCTGATCCCCGTTGATACGTGGGGCGTGACAAAGCGGATGCCTTATCACAGGCTTTGCTACCGGTATTTGAAAAAGACAAAGCGCATCGGCAAATGGTATGCCCGCTTTGCAAAGAGCCGCCTGCTTGCAAAATGGGTGATCGGTTATTCGCTGATCGGGGACAAAAGGCTGATTACGCCGGAGCTGGTCGATGAGGTGCGCAGGGCGAGTGCGGGCGAGGACGCGCATAAAAGCATGTGTGACTACATCAGAAGCTCTCTGACGAAAAAGGAGTGTATCCCCTGCTATGAAGCGGAGTGGAGCCGGCTGCCGATGCCGGTAGTTTTCGTGCAGGGTGAAAAAGATCAGATGGTGAGGGCGGCGGACGTGAGGCGTGCGGCAGAGGCGGTGCCGACGGGAACGTACTGTGAGCTTTCAGGCTGCAGGCACTGGTCGGTGCGGGAGCAGCCGGGGGAGTTTGTGCGGATTATTGCGGCACATAAGCCCCATGAATAGAAGCTGCCGGGGCAGAAGCGTTTTGTCTCACGCAGTTTTCCTTCGCAATGCGTGTTTCTTGTAATAATCAGGTGTTTTGTGCACATACTGATTTCGACCGATGGCTGTCCGGCCGAAGGCACCGGGGCGTGTATGTCCCTGCAATCGGAGGAAGGCAGCCGGAATAACCGAGAGCAAAACAGGAGGGAACACGTATGGGAGATGATACGATCAGGCTGCTGCGGGAGTGCAATGCGGGTATTAAAATGGGGTTGTCTGCGCTGGATGATGTGCTGGAGCATGTGGCCAATGAAAAGCTGCGCAGCCTGCTCTTACAGAGCCACGACACACACAGCAGACTGGGTGAGGATACCCGCAGGTATCTGGAGAAGTACCATGACGAGGGCAAGGAGCCCGCGGCGATGGCAAAAATGATGTCGTGGGTCAAGACAAACGTAAAGCTAGGCACCGAGGAATCTGACCGTGTGGTGGCGGACCTCATCACTGACGGCTGCAACATGGGCGTGAAAACGCTTTACCGTTATTTGCACCAGTATCCGGCGGCACAGCAGCAGGTGAAGGATCTGGTGATGGAGGTTATCGAGGCGGAGGATACGCTGGTGAAGGAGATGCGGGATTATTTGTAGAGCTGCAAAAATTCATGCACCAGGAGTGAGGCACGCGGGAAAATCCGGCGCTGCGGTGAACGATAATGGCCGGGGTACTGCTCACGGAGTGAATAATACCGGTACGGGTCGGGAATGCGCATTTACTGCGCGGGGGCTGCCCCGGCGAAATTCGATTTTTCTTGACGCTTTTTTTTATATCGTCTAAAATCATAGTTAGAAAACATATGACAGCCCTGGACGGCCCGGGGGATGGATGCGCCGAGGGAAAACAGTGTCCCGTCCGCAGGGAGCACGGGAAGCAGGAAATCTGCGGCGTTAAGCGGCAGATTTTGTGCGGGAGGGCTGAAAATAAAAAGAATGGAGATTTTTTATGGAAGCAGCAAATCAGGAAGTCGTGTTAAAAATCAGAAAGGCTGACCCGGTGTATACACTTGTGTATTTTGTAGTGCCGGTGCTTGTGTTTGCCGTCGCCGCAGTGATCGGCATCAAATTCGAACTGCTGGGAACGGCGGCAGTCATTTCCTTTTTCGGGCCGGTGGTGTTCGCGATTCTGTGGTATTGGATCGGAAATCCGCTGATCTATAAGCTGCGCAAGAAAAAGCTTGAGAAAGAGCTGGATGCGATGGGCTTTGTGCGCAGCTATACCTTTTACGGCGGCAGCACGGTGACGGTTATCGATGAGCAGAACGCGAACATTGCGCTTTTGTTCCGGTTTAACCCGTTTTGTCCGTACATATTCCCGGCGTCCCGGGTGAAGAAAGCGTGGACGGACGACGGGCGCATGGGGAAGGGCTTTATGGAGGGCAGCAGCCAGGTGTCCTTTATCATGCTCATCGGGCGGACTAAGATCCGCGTGTACACCTTCACCTCAAACCGGCGGTTCACGATGAATTCCGACCAGATTCTCACGGGAATCTCAAAGGCAGACCTGGTGGTTGAGATTTTGAAAAATGCGCATGACAAGAGTAAGGGTATGGTGAATTAGTATGGCACTTTTCGGAAAAATGAGGGCAAAATTTCATGATGACTGGTGCGAAAACTGTTTTACAGAAATGCAGACCATGAAAAAGCAGCTTTTTTACATGCCCCAGAGCGTAGGGCATTACACCCGGCACGAGGATGCCGCGTATTATATCGAGCATCTGATTCCCGTGGAGAAAAAGGCACAGATTCCGACGGGCATGTATGCCTGCGGAATGTATGTGTACCGCTGTGCCCGGTGCGGCGCGCGCTACGTGAAGCTTACGCCCTTTCTTCCGGTGCGCGACGCCGAGAAAAACGAGCTGCCTCTGATGTTTATGCGGGGCGAGCTGGACGCGTTACTGGAACGGCTTTGACCGCGCCCGTAAACGGGAATTTAATTCGTACATAAGGGCAGCGGTTTCCTGCAGGATAGAGCATATCGTGCGGTTATGGTGCGAACGGGAGTTTCATTTGCAGAGAACGGCTTCGCCGGCGCTTGCAGATGTGGTCTGGAGGGGTGTATGAGAGAGCAATGGTTTCGCAAAGGTGGAGATGAAGCGGGAAAAACAGGGGCTGCGGCATGGCCTGAGAAGCTGCGGCGGCTGTCGTTTGCGGCGCTTGCGGCGATATTTTTATTGACGAATGCCGTCGGCTGCGCAGACACGGCGGGAGACGGCGGCGGTGCGGCAGAGGCAGCGGAGGATACGGCGGGCAGAGCGAAGGATGCATCGGCCGATGCGTCCGGGGAGCCGCGCGTGGTGTCAGAGCTGCCGGAGCAGTCGGACGGTCTTTCGCCGGATGAGATTCCACCGTACAGCGGAGAGGCTTATGCTGTCATGAACAGGAATATGCCTTATTTTACGGACAGCGACTGCTCCGAGGAGCCGTTTGAGCAGTACAGCGAGCTCGACGGGCTGGGGCGGTGCGGGACTGCCTTTGCAAATATCTGCCGGGAGCTGATGCCTGCAAAGGAGCGCGGCCCCATCGGTCATGTGCGGCCCAGCGGCTGGCATACGGTCAAGTATGACATTGTGGACGGCAATTACCTGTACAACCGCTGTCACCTGATCGGCTATCAGCTGGCGGGTGAAAACGCAAACGAGGAGAATCTGATCACGGGAACACGGTATCTGAATACAGAGGGGATGCTTCCCTTTGAAAATCAGGTGGCGGATTACGTGAAGGAGACAGATCACCATGTGCTCTACCGGGTGACACCGATATTTGAGGGAGAGAATCTGGTTGCGGACGGGGTGCTCATGGAGGCATGGTCCGTGGAGGATAACGGCGCAGGCGTGTGCTTCAACGTTTTTGTGTACAATGTCCAGCCGGGGATCGGGATTGATTTTGCTACGGGAGAGAGCTGGCAGGAGGACGCGGATGCGCTTTCTGCGGATGCGGAAATCTTGGAGGATGGGAAGTCCGTTGGAAAGAATGCGCCGAAGCAAGAGGAGCCGGAGCCGAAGGAGGAGCCGGAGCAGACCGATGCGCCGGAGCCGAAGGAGGAGCCGGCGCAGACCGATACGCCGGAGCCCAAGGAAGAGCCGGAAGCTGACGCATGGACCATGGAATATATTTTGAACACGAACACCATGAAATTCCACTATCCCGACTGCTCAAGCGTCCGCCAGATGTCCGATGCAAACAAGCAGGAATATGTGGGGACCAGAGAGGATCTGATCGCGAAGGGCTATGATCCGTGCGGGCGGTGTCAGCCGTAGGCAGGAGGCACCCATTCACTCCTCACGTTTTGCCTTGTTCAGTCCACGGGTCATGTGGCTGCCGCCCTCCAGAAACCGCGCGCGTTTGACGGAGTCCTCGCCGTATCGGCCGCGGATGCTGTCGATGGCGGCATTGAGCCTTGAGAGCTTTTCGGGGGCGGGGCCGTTTGTCGTCCCGGCGGAAAAAAGCTCCATCTGGCTGTAGGCGTCGTCCGTGATCTTTCCGGTGGAGACGCCGAGCAGACGGATCGGCGTGCGGTCCCAGAGCTGGTCAAACAGACGGCACGCCTCGCTGTAGATGAGCTCCGTTACATTGGTGGCGTTTTCCAGACCGGTCTGATGGGAGGTCGTGCGGAACTCGCAGTCCTTGATCGTGACGGTTACGCTGCGGATGTACGCTTTGTCGGCCCGCAGTCTTGCGCCTACCGTCTCACAGAGTGACAGCAGGATTTTTTTTGCATCGGAGCTGTCCGTAATATCAAAGCGCAGTGTCACGGAATTGCCGTAGCTTTTGGCGGCGTCGCCGTGAGCGCGGACAGGGGAGGGGTCGATGCCGTTCGCAAATTCCCACATGGTGCTCCCCTGCCTGCCGAAATGAAGCTGCAGCAGGCCGCGATCCATGGATGCGATATCGCCGATGGTGCGGATGCCCAGGCTTTTCAGCTTTTTTTCGGATGAGCGCCCGACTAAAAACAGCTCTCCCGCAGGCAGCGGCCACATTTTTTCTTTGATCTCATCTAAAAAGAGGGTATGAACCCTGTCCGGTTTTTCAAAATCCGACGCCATCTTTGCAAGTAATTTGCAGTCGGAAATCCCAACATTCACCGTAAAATGAAGCTCATCGCGGATACGGTCCTTCAGCCGGTGCGCAAGTGCGACCGGATCGCCGTAAATGCGCCGTGTACCGCTCATGTCACAGTATGCCTCATCGATGCTCGCCTGCTCCACGACCGGGGCTACTTCTTTTAAAATGCGGATAAATGCACGGGAATTTTGTACATATTCTTCAAACCGCGGCTGTACGACGATCAGCTGCGGACATTTTTCCAAAGCGCGCGCTAAAGGCTCGCCGGTTGTGACGCCGTATTTTTTTGCGGGTGATGATTTTGCGAGTACAATGCCGTGGCGTGTTTTCGGATCACCGCCTACCGCTGCCGGGAGCTCCCGCAGATCACGGTCAAGGTGCAGCTCCTCCAGCTCATATTTTGCCTGCCAGCTCAAAAAGGCAGAGTTTACGTCTATGTGAAAAATCAATCGTTCCATCGGATACTCCCAGGCCGCGCTGCTGACGAACAGAAATTCGTTGGCGGCTTGCCTATTTTAATTTAATGCAGCAATCAAAGTATAGCACAATCGGCAGCATCCGGGTATAAAAAAATAAAAACAGCACAGCCTTACTATACGGGAACAAAGCGAACAGTAACCGGACAAAAATTGTAAAGGAAGGTTGGGCATGTTGGAACAATTACAGCAAAAGGGCAGGGCAAGCGTGGAGCCTGCGCTGCCGGTTTACATCAACAGCACAGGGACAGTCGTCGGTAAAATGGAAGGCGAGGGGCCGCTTGCAGCTCATTTTGATATGATATGTGACACGGATAAATTCGGAGAAGAGACGTGGGAGGCATCGGAGAGCCGGATGCAGAAGGAGGCGGCCTCACTGGCAATGGGTAAGGCGAACGTGAAGCAGAAGGATATCCGCTATGTGTTTGCCGGGGATCTGCTGGGGCAGAATATTGCCACGTCCTTTGGCCTGATGGACTACGAGATTCCGCTGTTCGGGCTTTACGGCGCCTGCTCGACGCTCGGTGAGGGCATGTCGCTTGGTGCCATGTGCCTGTCGGGAGGTTTTGCGAACCGGGTACTGGTTGTGACCTCAAGCCACTTTGCCAGCGCGGAAAAAAATTTCCGGTTTCCGGTGGAGTATGCGAACCAGCGGCCGCTCTCCGCGACCTGGACGGTGACGGGCAGCGGTGCGTATGTTTTAAGCACCGAGAAGGCGCCGGTTCGGATCGCCGGATTTACGACCGGGAAGATTATGGACTACGGCGTGCGGGACGCGCAGAATATGGGTGCGGCCATGGCGCCCGCCGCGATGGATCTGATTCGGGTTCACCTGAAGGATTTCGGGCGAAAGCCCCGGGATTATGACCGGATCGTCACGGGCGATCTGGGAACCATCGGACAGGAGATTCTGATTAAATTGCTGAAGGACGAGGGCATCGATATCAGCGGTGTGCACGAGGACTGCGGCATGAAGATCTTTGATTGCGAGGAGCAGGGCACCCAGGCGGGCGGGAGCGGCTGCGGCTGTTCTGCCGTGACGCTGGCGGCGCATTATATGCCTAAGCTTGTGAGCGGCGAGTATAAGCGGATTTTATTTATTCCTACCGGGGCGCTGCTCTCGCAGGTGAGCTTTAACGAGGGCCAGAACGTGCCCGGAATCGCCCACGGGATCATTCTTGAACATGTTGGATAGGAGCGGGGAAGGCAAAATGCGAAGCATGTTTGCAAATGTCTTGCGGGTAAGAAAGAAGGTTATGATATGGATTATGTGATTGCATTTGTGGTTGGCGGTGTGATCTGTGCGCTGACGCAGATTTTAATGGAAAAGACAAAGCTTTTGCCGGGGCGGATCATGGTGCTTTTGGTGTGCAGCGGGTGCGTGCTCGGTGCCCTCGGCGTGTATGAGCCATTTGTGGAATGGGCGGGCGCAGGGGCGTCCGTGCCGCTTTTGGGCTTTGGAAACGTACTCTGGAAGGGCATGAAGGAGGCCATCGGGGAGGACGGCTTTTTAGGGCTGTTCAAGGGCGGCTTTACGGCCTGTGCGGTAGGCGTAAGCGCGGCGCTTATTTTCGCGTATCTGGCGGCATGGATTTTTAAGCCCAAAATGCGCAAGTAAATAGCGTATGTGACGAGGTCAAAATAAAAAGCCCCGATGCAGCGTATATTTATTCCCAAAATGGACACATTAAACCTAAAATGAGTATAAAAAGGAGAACATTATGAAAGCAAGATCATTATTTTTAAGAAAAGTATTGGTATGTGCGGTACTGACACTGACCTTGTGCGCGGCGACTGCCTGCGGCACGGACACCAAACAGGATAACAACACCGAAAATAACCAGACGACCAATCCCGGAGCGGACGGAACCGTCGATCATAACGGAACAGACGGAACCGGAACAGACGGCACCGGTACGGACGGCACCGGTACGGACGGCACCGGAACAAACGGCACCGGTACGGACGGGACCGGAACAAACGGCACCGGAACAAACGGAACCGGGACGACCGGAGCGGACGGTGTGATCGATGATGTAGTGGACGGCGTCGAGGATGCGGGCGACGACGTGATGGATGCCGTTGACGGCAACGACGATGCGGCGGACGACAAGGACAATGCCGACGGAAAAGGGAATGCCGGTGCGGCTAAATAGCAGAAGAAAGGATGGGACTGCCGGGATTTTCCGGCGGTCCCGTTTTATCGTGCATTGTTTTTGGGCGCCGGAGTGTACAGGGCGCCATAGGATTATCGCCCCTCACACCTGAATCATGTTCTTACGGACTGCGCAGTAAATGCGCATTCCTGCCCCGTGAAAAGTAACGGTATGCAATCAATAAAAAAACATAAAGCGCCACATTATTGACACAAAAATAGTCCAGAGCGTATAATAAAGAGAACGAAAGAGTATGTGAATGGAGATTGAGGATGAAAAAAGGTCAGAGCGGCAGAAGATGGGACAAGGGAGTTTCGCTGCTCCTTTCGATCATTTTGATATTTTGCATTTTGGGAGCGATTGTTTTTTCCGTGGCGCGCAAAATTTCATCGGAAATGTCCGCGTCGGCGGTTCAGAATTTGAGTGAGAGCCTGGATCTGATTAAGTCAACGATAGAAGCGATTCGGAATAAGGAAGCCGAATTTCAGAAAATCATGGCGTCGGAGATGGCGGGCTATGAGGAGCCGGAGGAATATATTCGCAGCTTTGCGGGCAATGACACGATGGTTAAGGTATCGCTGATTCGTTCCGGAGAAAAAGAGGGTATTTCCGATACGGGAGAGAAATTTACGGAGGAGGGGCTGGATTTTTCGGCCGGTAAGACAATACAGGGCCTGGCTGTTTCACAGTCGTATCTGAATCACATGGGAACCTGGGCGTACACGATGAGGTGTCCGGTGGAGCAGGATGGGCAGTCCGTCGGGGAGCTTTATGTGGAATACGTATACGACTCCTTTGACCGGTCGCTTCCGAATGGGTTTTACAACGGAAAAGCCATGCTCTATGTTATGGACGCAAAAACGCAGCGGCTGGTGTTAAAGCCAAAGGGAATGGGCGAGCGGAGTGCGGGGCATCTGAACCTTGAGGATTTTTACCGTGCGAACGACATCCGGGAAGAAAATTTGCTGCGGCAGGTAGCGGACTGCCTAAAGAGCGGGAAAAACATTATGTTTTACCATGATATCCGCGGGAAGGCTTCGCTCAACTATATGTGGACGGTCAGCGACGGGTCAATTTATCTGATCGGGTATGTGCCCATTGAGGCCATTCAGCAGGAGGGACGAACTGTAAATGAAAATATACTGATCGTGGTTGCGGTTATGCTGATTGCGTTTTTCCTGTGCTGCACGCTGTACTATTTTAACCAGAGACAGCAGAACAAGCTTCGCAGAGAGCGCGAAGCGGAACGGGAAATACACAACAAACGGCTCGCGGAGGCACTGCAGGCGGCACAGGCCGCAAGCAATTCCAAGACGATGTTCCTCTCAAATATGTCCCATGATATCCGCACGCCGATGAATGCGGTGATCGGGTTTACCGGGCTGCTTGCCAGAGATGCGGATAATCCGGATAAGGTAAGGGAATATACGAAAAAGATAATGGCATCCGGACAGCATCTGCTCAGCCTGATCAATGATATCCTGGATGTTTCAAAAATCGAGAGCGGAAAGGTCGTGCTCACAGTAGAGGAGTTTACCTTAAATAATCTGGTCTCTTCCGTCGATGCGATCATACGGCCGATGGCAAGGACAAAGGGGCAGAGCTTCCATATAGAAGTGACCGGGGTCAGGCACGAATATCTGCTTGGGGATGAGACGCGGGTCAATCAGATCCTGATCAACCTTCTCTCAAATGCGGTGAAGTATACACAGGAGGGAGGAAATATCTGGTTCCGCATCATCGGGCTTAAGCAGCGCTCGAATCAGTTTGAGCATATCCGCATCGAGGTTGAGGATGACGGGTACGGAATGACGCCGGAGTATCTGGAGACGATTTTTGACGCCTTTACGCGGGCGGAGAACAGTACGACAAATAAGGTGCAGGGCACCGGCCTTGGAATGGCGATTACAAAAAATATTGTGGAGCTTATGGGCGGCACCATTCATGTATCCAGCGAGGTAAACAAGGGCAGCCTTTTCCGGGTAGAAATAGAATTTCGACTTCCGCAGGAGCAGGCAAACCGTCTGTTTTGGGAGCAAAGCGGGATTAGCCGGATTTTGGCTGTGGATGCGGATGCAGAGTCCTGTGAAAATATCCGGTTGCTTATGGAGGATATGGGTGTGCAGGTGGATGCGGTGCCCGATGAAGCGGGCGCGGTGGCATGTATTCGGGAAAAGGCAGCCCAGGAGCAGCATTACGATATGATTTTGATGGATGCGGACGTACCGGAGAGCGTTCTTTTGCAGGCAGTATCAGCCATCCGGGCAGCCGTCCCTGAAAGGGCAGACGACGGCACGCATGTGCCGGGAACCGTGCCTGTGTTGTTTTTAAGTGCCGGCGATGCAGATGATCTGGAATATGCACTTCAAGCAGAGCGTACGGGAGTGCTGGCAAAGCCGTTTTTTGTATCTGCATTTAAAGAAAAGATGATTGAAATGCAGGAGGAACGGAAAGGGGAGTGCATGATGCCCGACGAGGAGGGCACGGACAGCCTGGAGGGGCTGCGGCTCCTTGCGGCGGAGGACAATGAGATCAATATGGAGATCCTGGAGGAAATCATTACGATGGAGGGGGCGTCATGTGAGATTGTCGAGAACGGGCGGCTCGCGGTGGAGCGCTTCGAAAAATCCGGGGAAGGAGAGTTTGACGCGATTCTGATGGATATCCAGATGCCGGTGATGAACGGATATGAGGCTACAAGGCTCATCCGTGCACTGGAGCGGGCGGATGCCGCGCAGATTCCGATTATAGCGATGACGGCAAATGCATTTGCGGAGGATGAAAGGGAGGCTTTGGCAGCGGGGATGAATGTCCACCTTGCAAAGCCGATCGATGTGGGTCTTTTGAAGAAGGTAATCAGACAGTATGTGCAGAAAGGAAAACAGGAGTAAAAAGGGAATATGAAGAAAATGTGCGGGAAATTTATGGGAAAGCTGGCGGCTTTTTGCTGTGCGGGGATGGCTGTGCTTACGATGACAGCCTGCGCAGGCGGTAAAGAGCCTGATTCGAATGTGATTGTATCGGAGACGGACGAGGAGCGGATCATAAACTTTTTCAGCCCGATGGAGAAAACCGAGCCCGATGCGGAAAATGTTGCGCGCACCGCTTCGGACCTGACCGTCATTATGGCAGAGGAAAAGCTGGGGGTCACGATGGCCTACCGGACCTACACGGCGCAGGACTACAAGGACAAAACCTATGACGAGGTAACGCTGGAGCGGGCGCGAAGTAATATGGACGATCTGTATCTGCTGAACCCGGATACGATACAGGTGCTGGGCGAGGAAGGACTGCTCATGGATTTATCCGGACTTGAAGGCGTGGATAATCTGCGGGATGTGGTGAAAACCGCGAATGTCATCAACGGCAAGCTGGTGGCGATTCCGCAGGAGGTGATCGCTTATGGGCTGTTTATCAATAAGGATATGTTTGATGAATATAACCTTTCTCTGCCTGAGACGCCGGAGGAGTTTTTAGAGTGCTGCAGGGTGTTCAAGGAAAACGGAATCGAGACGCCCGTAGGCGCAAACCGCTGGTGGCTGGAGACGTTTGTGTTTGCGCAGGCATATGCGGATCTGTATAACGGCGGGAATACGGAGGCGGAGATCGAAGCGCTCAACAGCGGCGAGAGCAAGTACAGCGACTATATGCGCCCGGCCTTTGAGTTTTTGCAGGAGATGATTGACCGCGGCTATATTGATGCGCAGAAGGCGTATGTCAGCGAAGCGATTGAAGGGGAAGGGCAGGATTTCCTGGAACAGAAGACGCCGATTGTTATGGCCTACTGGAGTGCGGCGAACTCCGAGACTGCTTACGGGAAGCCGGATTTTAACATGCAGGTGATCGGGTTCCCCAGTAGCAGGGGACAGATGCCGGTGATGCCGATGACCGGGTACGGCATCGGCGTGAATGCCGAGCATGCCGAGGATGCGATGCTTGCATTGGAGGTGATGGTTTCGGATGAAGCACTGCAGGTTTATGCGGAGACAAACCGTGTTATTTCACCGTCGAAGAACGTGAAGGTCGAATGTATCCCGGCGTTAAAGCCTTTGAATGACCGGATTGAAGAAAATATTTTTGTGCTCGGCGCGAATGCGAGCATGAAGGTGGAGCAGTGGGGGAATACGTGCCGCATCGTGCGGGAGCTTTTAAACGGTGCGACGGTCGATGCGTGCATGGAACAGTTTGATAAACTGCAGGAGGAATCCCTGGAAAAATAGTTATGAAAAAAATGTAAAAATTTCTCTTGCCAAATGGTTCGGAGTGTGGTATTATAATTTTTGTTGAGGTTGCTTGTAGCAGAGCAGCCTCAGCGGACAAACTATTTGTAATGTGGGAATCAACGGTTGCGGCCCCATGGTCAAGCGGTCAAGACATCGCCCTTTCACGGCGGTAACACGGGTTCGATTCCCGTTGGGGTCATTTAACTTTTTGGACCTTTAGCTCAGTTGGTTAGAGCAACCGGCTCATAACCGGTCGGTC
>CAJUSH010000010.1 GCA_910589045.1 uncultured Eubacterium sp. | reverse complement strand
TGATTCATATCAAAAAAGATTTTTCATCTATAGACACAAGATTTTTTACAGCCTCATTGCTGATGAATAGAAACGACATAGCAAAGGCAATAGCCGAAGATTTACTATATAATGATGCACTGGACGAAAACAATTTCTCTTATGATACTACTACCATTCTTGAATATGTCCAGAATATCATTTTAGAGCATTTAAAGGATTTTTCCTTACTGTCCAGTACAATATTCTAAGCATAAGCAATAACTGTTACATAAACCGTATTAGAGGGTGTCTGTAAAATGCAGATACCCTCTATTCATTCCAAAAAGAAACCGCTATCCTCTTACTTTGGGTAACGGTCTTTTTTATGCTTTAAATTTGTGTGCTACCTCATGTGTGCTACCTGTGTGTTACTTGTGTGCTACGCGGCAAAATTAAGGGCTTCCGCCGACAATTTATATCAGCGGAAACCCTTGAAAAATCAGTATTTCTTAACACTTTCCGGCTTTGTGTGCTTCCTCGATGGAAACTGCAACCGCTACGGTTGCGCCTACCATCGGGTTATTACCCATACCGATCAGGCCCATCATCTCAACGTGAGCCGGAACGGAGGAAGAGCCTGCGAACTGTGCGTCGCTGTGCATACGTCCCAGGGTATCGGTCATACCATAGGAAGCGGGGCCTGCAGCCATATTATCGGGATGCAGGGTACGTCCAGTACCGCCGCCGGAAGCAACGGAGAAGTACTTCTTGCCCTGCTCCACGCACTCCTTCTTGTATGTACCTGCTACCGGATGCTGGAAACGTGTGGGATTGGTGGAGTTACCGGTGATGGATACGCCGACATTCTCCATATGCATAATCGCAACGCCCTCCTGAACATCGTCCGCGCCGTAGCACTTAACGGTCGCGCGAAGCCCCTCGGAGTAAGCCTTCTCGTAAACAACGTTTACCTTTGCATCTTTATAGTCATACTTTGTCTCTACGAAGGTAAAGCCGTTGATACGGGAGATAATCTGTGCAGCGTCCTTGCCAAGACCGTTTAAGATCACGCGAAGGGGCTTCTGGCGAACCTTGTTTGCCTTCTCTGCGATACCGATCGCACCTTCCGCAGCAGCAAACGACTCATGGCCTGCCAAAAAGCAGAAGCACTCGGTCTCCTCCTCCAGTAGCATCTTTCCAAGGTTTCCGTGTCCAAGACCTACCTTGCGGTGATCCGCAACGGAGCCGGGGATACAGAATGCCTGCAGACCCTCGCCGATTGCCGCAGCAGCGTCAGCTGCGCGGAGCGCACCCTTCTTGATCGCGATAGCTGCGCCAACGGTGTATGCCCAGCATGCGTTCTCGAAGCAGATGGGCTGAATTTTCTTTACCTGATCGTACACGTCCAGACCGGCATCCTTGGTAATCTTCTCCGCCTCTTCGATGGAGCTGATGCCATAACTGTTTAATACAGCGTTGATCTGGTCAATTCTTCTTTCATATGATTCAAATAATGCCATTTTTATGGTTCCTCCTTTTCTACTGTCTTTTCGATTACTCGCATCTGGGATCGATAATCTTTACTGCATCCTGCACGCGGCCGTACTGACCCTTTGCCTTCTCCCATGCAGTGTTCGGATCATCACCCTTTTTGATGAAGTCAGTCATCTTTCCAAGAGAAACGAACTGGTAGCCGATCACCTCGTTGTCGGCATCCAAAGCAATACCGGTCACATAGCCCTCAGCCATCTCCAGATAGCGGACACCCTTCTCCTTTGTCGCGTACATGGTACCAACCTGTGAACGAAGCCCCTTTCCAAGATCCTCGAGACCTGCACCAACTGCAAGTCCGTCATCGGAGAATGCACTCTGGGTACGTCCGTAAACGATCTGTAAGAACAGCTCTCTCATAGCGGTGTTGATCGCATCGCACACAAGATCCGTATTGAGCGCCTCCAAAATGGTCTTGCCCTGCAAAATCTCTGCAGCCATCGCAGCGGAATGCGTCATGCCTGAGCATCCGATGGTCTCAACGAGCGCTTCCTCGATGATACCCTCTTTTACGTTCAGGGACAGCTTACATGCGCCCTGCTGAGGAGCACACCAGCCAATGCCGTGTGTAAATCCGGAAATATCCTCAATTTTCTTTGAATGCACCCATTTTCCCTCTTCAGGAATCGGAGCCGGCTCATGCTTTGCGCCCTTTGCGATGGGACACATGTTTTCAACTTCCTTTGTGTAAATCATTGTAAGTCTCCTTTCAATAATTAGTATTTAATATGTGCGCCTAGTACTTTGAACAGGAACATTGTCAAAGCCTTAACATACTTCTTATATTCTCTCACATTTTGTAGAAATCGTCCATACCATTTTGCATATTTTTCCTAATAGTCGAAGCTCTCCAGCTCCCATCCTGTGGTGTAGCCCGTCTCCATGCTGCCGAGAGCCTCCATGTCCGCCTCCTCCAGCTCAAAGTCGAAGATGCCCGCATTTTCTATAATACGCTCCTCATGAACGGATTTCGGTATGACAATGCAGCCGCTTTGGATATCCCACCGCAAAATGATCTGTGCCGGTGTCCGCTTATATTTTTCCGCGAGCGCAAGGATGCCCGGAAGCGCAAAGCCCCCGCGCACAAGCGGCGCCCATGCCTCCACATGGATGCCATGCTTCATACACCACGCACAAAGCTTCTGCTGATTAAAAAGGGGATGCCGCTCGATCTGATTGAGTGCCGGAATCGTACCGCCCTCCTCCGTGAGCCATCCGATATGCCGCGGCGTGCAGTTGCAAACGCCGATCGCCCGGATTTTTCCGGCAGCCGCAAGCTCCTCCAGCGCCCGCCACGTCTCCTTCAGGCGCTCCTTCTTCTGCCCCGGCCAGTGAATCAGAAACAGATCCAGATAATCTGTCCGCAGCTTTTCCAGGCTTTCATAAAAAGAAGCCTTCGCATTCTCATAGCCCATGTTGCAAAGATCTACCTTGCTGGTCAGGAAAATCCCGCCGCGTGAGACGCCCGCCCGTTCCAGCGCCTCGCCAAGCAGATGTTCGTTTTCATACATCTGCGCCGTGTCAAAGCTCGTGTAGCCCGCCCTCAAGGCGCCGTCCACCGCGCGCCGCATCTCCTCAGCATCCAGCGTCTTGTACACGCCAAGCCCCAGCACCGGCATTTTCACACCATTGTTAAGCGTTACATCGTACATGCCTTCTCCTCCCCGCCTGCTATGCAAATCACCCTGCACACAATCCGGCCTACTCCCGGATCTGCGCAATCTCTCCCTGCTTCTTGTAAATACAGCCCGCAGGCACCACGCCACGCACGGATGAAAGCGGATAAACCCGGCTGTTTCTGCCGATGACCGTTCCGGGGTTCAGGACGCTGTTGCAGCCCACCTCGACGTGATCCCCCAGCATGGCACCGAATTTCTTGCGTCCGGTCTCCATCTGCTCCCCGTTGCTTTTTACCGCGACCAGGGTCTTGTCGGATTTTACATTTGAGGTAATGGAGCCGGCGCCCATGTGGGACTTGTAGCCTAAAATCGAATCGCCCACATAGTTATAGTGGGGCACCTGCACGCCGTTGAAAATAATATCGTTTTTAATCTCTGTGGAGTTTCCGACCACGGCGCCCTTTCCGATGATAGCCGAGCCGCGGATAAATGCGCAGTGCCGCACTTCTGCGTCCTCATCGATGATAAGCGGCCCGTTTAGGCATGCGCTCGCCGCCACCTTTGCGGAGCGCGCCACCCAGATATCCTCTCCCCGCCTTTCATACACCGTCTCGTCCAGGGAAGCCCCCAGCTCACGCACATAGTCCGCAATGCCCGCAAGCGCCTCCCACGGATAGGTGAACCGTGACAGATATTCCCCTGCAATCGTCTGGGAAAGGTCGTATAATTCCTTGATTTCACACTGTTTCATCGTCTATTCTCCTTTATTTCATATCGTTAATTCTGTATCGTTTATGATGCATCCTTCATTCCATCTCGCTGGTTTCCGCCGGCAGTCAAATACCCGCAGCCGTTTTGCCGGTTTTTGCCCTGCCCTTTTTCGTTTCGGACCGGTCGGATGTCTTTGCCGCGCGCCTCGCCGACGACGCTGCCTTCCCCTTCTGCCCCTTGTCCTTGTAAAACTGAGCCGCCGCATCAAAATACGTCCGCAGCGCATATTGATTATTCACCTGCATAACGCCCTGCGTCCGGGAACGGATAAAGTGCTCCAGCTTCTGCATGTACTCATCGGGCGTGATACTGCCCTCCGCTACATAGGTCAGCCCCTTTTCCCAGCTCGCGGTCAGCTCCGGGTTGAGCAGCGAGCGGATGGACGCATTCACCACGTCAAAGATCATCTCCCCCATAAGCGTGGGCGTAATCGTCTGTGTCTTTTTATTCAGCTCCAAATACTTATTTTTGATCAGCTTCGCGATAATCTCGGCACGGGTCGCGCTGGTGCCAATGCCGCTGCCCTTGATCTGCGCCCGCAGCTCCTCATCCTCGATGAGCTGGCCCGCATTTTCCATCGCCAGCACCATGGAGCCGGAGGTATAGCGCTTGGGCGGCGAGGTCTCCCCCTCCTTGATCTCGTAACCCGTGACGGGAAGCCTCTTTCCCTTTTTGAGCCCCTCCACGAGCCGCAGAAGCCCCGCATCGGAAGCCTCCTCCCCGGTCTCCTCCGCCTCCTTTTTCTTCCCTTTAAAAAAGGAGTATTCCATCACCTGCAGATAGCCGGCATCCTGCAGCACCTTAAAGCCCGTAAAAAACTTTTCCTGCCCGATCTGCGTAACGAGATTCACCTTTCGGTACACCGCAGGCGGATAAAAGACCGCAAGAAAACGGCGCACGATGACCTCGTACACCTTTGTGGGCAGCTCACCCAGGGATTTTAGCGCACCGATGCCTTCCCCGGTTGGAATGATCGCGTAGTGGTCGGTGATCTGACTGTCGTTCGTATAGCGGGTCTTTGTAATCTTCCTGTAAGCGCCCTTCTCCAAAATTTCCTCCGCAAAGCTTCGGACGCCGGGAATTTTCTTTAATCCCCCGATATTTTTATGTATCTCCTTCGCAACCGCGGTGGAGAGCACCCGCGCGTCGGTTCTCGGGTAGGTCACAAGCTTCTTTTCGTACAGCTCCTGTACGACCTTAAGCGTCTGATCCGGGCTGATCTTAAAAAATTTGGAACACGTATTCTGCAGCTCCGCCAGGTTGAATAAAAGGGGCGCGTTTTTTGACTCCTTCTTTTTCTCAACCGAGACAACCGCTGCCTCCTGAGGGCTTTGCTCCTGCAAAGAGGCGGCCAGTGCCTCCGCATCCTCTTTTTCCTTAAAACCGTTTTCCCGGTACAGCTTCGGCGACTGAAAATAAGCCGAGCCCTCCACGGCCTTCCACTCCCCCTCCACAGACACATCATCCAGCGAGAAAGACGCCAAGAGACGGTAAAAGGGTGTCTTCACAAAAGCGCGGATCTCCCGCTCCCTGCGCACAACCATCCCCAGCACGCACGTCATCACGCGGCCGACGGAAATAACCGCATAGCGCTCGTGCAGATAATTTGCGACCGCATCCCCGTAGCGCAGCGTCAGGAGCCGGGAAAAATTGATTCCCATCAGGTAATCCTCCTTCGCGCGCAGATACGCGCTGGCGGAGAGATTGTCGTACTCGCACAGATCCTTCGCCTCTCGGATGCCCCGCAGAATCTCTTCCTTTGTCTGCGAGTCGATCCAGACACGCCGCCGCTCCTTGTTTTTTACACCGGCCATCTGCTCCACCAGACGGTAGATGTATTCCCCCTCCCGCCCCGAGTCGGTGCAGACGTAAATGCGGGATACATCCGACCGGTTTAAAAGCCCCGCCACGATCCGATACTGCTTTGCCGCGGAGCCAATCACTTCATATTTAAATTCCTGCGGCAAAAAGGGAAGGGTCGACAGCGACCATCTTCTGTATTTTTCGTCGTACGCCTCCGGATAGCTCATCGTCACAAGGTGCCCCACGCACCAGGTCACGATGGCTTCCTCCGCCTCCAGATAGCCGTCCTTTCGCTTCATGTCAAGCTCCAGCGCCTTTGCAAACTCCTGCGCTACGCTGGGCTTCTCCGCAATATACAATGCCTTTGCCATGCTTACAATTCCTTCATATCAACCGGTATAAAACGCGCATCCTGCTTCGCCAGCGCCAGCAGCTCCGGCGCAAACTCGGTAGCCGTAAACAAATAAATGTGCTTGGGTGCCAGACGCGCCTTTTTTAAGGTCTGCGCCAGCTTCGCAAGATCCTCCGCCGTCATCGCGGGCTTTGACCAGTTGCAGGCGCCCACCAGCGTATTTCTCACCGCATCCTGGGCCACGATATCGACGGTTCCCTGCTTGCCGATCCATGTGCCGATCTTCGTCACGTCCAGCGGCAGCTTGTTCACGCGGTTCATCAGCTCCATGTACTCGACACAGACCTGAACAAAATAGCGGTTCATGTACTCCTCGATATCCGGCGCAATGTATTTCATATAAAATTCATCCGGCGTGCACACGTAGAGATCCGAAAGGTGGGGATACACAAAATGGAACCAGAAATTGATGTAGTGGTCACGGATCTGGTACAGCCCTTTCTGCGCATTCCGCTGTCCCCCCGTCTCAAAGGATGCCGCCTTCTCGATCACGTCAAACTCCTTGAGATTTTTCAGGTAAACCGATATCTTCGCCCGCGAAAACCCCGTCAGGTGATAGAGGTCATTGAGCTTGCGGTTGCCTGCCGCGATGGCAGAAAGTATCGTATCATACACCGATAACTCACGCAGCCGCAGGGAGATATACTGCTCCGCCTGGTCAAAAAGATAGCCATAGGGGGATAACACATTGCGGCATACGTTTGTCTTGAAATCCACCTTCGGGTTCCAGCGTCCCACATACGCCGACACGCCGCCGATCACGCCATAAATCTTTACGACCTCCGCCACGGAAAGATCCGGATAAGCGCGCACGAGGTCAAGAAACGTAAGATCCTCCAGCTTGATCGTTTCCTTAATCTTTTTCATGTGATCCCCGATGCATGCGCCCAGCTCTTGCTCCACCCACGCCACATCGCTGCTCGTCAGGATGATCTGCACCGGGCCGGGATAAAGCCGTTTGTCCCGCAGCTTAACGATGGAATCCATAAATTCGGGGTTCTTCTTCACAATATATTGAAACTCGTCGATAACGACCACCAGCTTGCTGGCGTTTCCGCTCTTTACCCGGTTGAAAATCTCATTGTAGGTGCCCCGCTGCAGCTTCACATCATAGATCCGCTCCACCTCGGCAGCCATCTGACGGTACTGCTCGAGCTGTGACGCCTGTCTGGCCCGGTAATAGAAAAAACGCTTATCCTTTAGGTAGACGCGCAGCATCGCCTCCTTTTCACAGCCATCTCTTCCATATAATAATACAATACTATTTCCCTTTGCCTCATAGTTCGCGTTCAAGCTGCGAATCTGTGCCGCCCTCACAATCATAGAAGCTCTCCTTTTCCTTACGTAAAATGGGAAGCCGTTACCGGCCTCCCATTTATTATAAACAACATTTAACTTTTGTACAATGGATTTTCGCTAAAATATTATTTCCGCTTCTCAATATACCCCTGCGCCTTCAGCGTCTCGGCACACAGAACGGCTCCCCCTGCGGCACCCCGCAGCGTATTGTGGGACAAACCGATAAATTTCCAATCGTAAACAGAATCCTCGCGCAGACGTCCCACACTGACACCCATGCCGTGCTCGTAGTTTACGTCCAGGCTCACCTGGGGACGGTTGTCGTCCTCCAGATACTGGATGAACTGCTTCGGCGCGCTTGGCAGGCAAAGCTCCTGGGGCACACCGGAAAAAGCACGCAGCTTTTCGATGAGCTGCTCCTTCGTGGGCTTCTTTTTGAACTTGACAAACACGGCTGCCGTGTGTCCGTCCAATACGGGAACCCGCACACACTGGCACGTAATAAGCGGTGTCTCTGCAGGAACGATCACGCCGTCCTTCACCTTGCCCCAGACGCGCAGCGGCTCCTTCTCGCTCTTCTCCTCCTCGCCGCCGATATAGGGGATAATGTTGCCCTCCATTTCGGGCCAGTCCTTAAAGGTCTTTCCGGCACCGGAAATCGCCTGATAGGTTGTAGCCACGACCTCGTAAGGCTCAAACTCCTTCCACGCGGTGAGTACCGGCGTATAGCTCTGGATGGAGCAGTTTGGCTTTACCGCGATAAAGCCGCGGGTCGTCCCAAGACGCTTCCGCTGTGACTCGATCACCGCAAAGTGGTGCGCGTTGATCTCCGGTACCACCATGGGGACATCCGGCGTCCAGCGGTGCGCGCTGTTGTTGGAAACAACAGGAGTCTCCGTTTTTGCGTACGCCTCCTCGATGGCTTTGATCTCGTCCTTTGTCATGTCAACCGCACTGAATACAAAGTCCACCTCCGCGGCAACACGTTCCACCTCGTTTACATTTTTTACAACGATATGCTTAACCGCCTCGGGCATCGGCGTGGTCATCTTCCAGCGGTCTCCCACCGCCTGCTCATACGTCTGTCCCGCGCTGCGTGCGCTCGCCGCGATGGTAGTCACCTCAAACCAGGGATGATTTTCCAAAATTGAGATAAAGCGCTGTCCCACCATTCCGGTTCCGCCTAAAATCCCGACTCTTAATTTCTCGCTCATAACCGTATCAATCTCCTTTTTTCTCCTCGTTTCACAGCCGCATCGTATCCCCGCGGCTGCCCTGCCTTAGCTTTGTGCCGAAAATGCGCGCATGATTTCCCGCCCGCACAGCCGTCACCGCTTGTCCGTCGCACACGGACAACTGTATTTTCTGTCTAATACTAATACAAAGTGCACAAAAAATCAAGAGTTTTTTTATAGAATATTACCTTATAACCGCCGCACGGCTTATTTTATACTCCCGTTATTCTTCCGCTCCGCCGTCAAGGTCCCACTCCTCGGCAAGATACGCGCGTTCCAGCTCAATGACTGCCCGCATCGCCTCCGGTCCCGGTGCTCCGACTGTCAGCCGCTTCTCCACACAGGTTTTCATGGAAACCGCCTCGTAAATATCCTCCTCGAACACCGGGCTCACCGCCTTGAGCTCGTCCATCGAAAGCTCGTCGATGGCCTTGTCCGCTTCTATGCAGTACAGCACCAGCTTTCCGATGATCCCATGGGCATCCCGGAAGGGCACACCGTGGTTCACGAGATAATCCGCCGCATCCGTGGCATTCGTAAAGCCGCCGTTTGCGGAGGCATACATCCGCTCCGTGTTGAATTTGATCGTTGCAAGCATTCCGTTAAAGAGCGCGATGCAGCCCTTGACCGTATCCATCGCATCGAAGGAAAGCTCCTTGTCCTCCTGCATGTCCTTGTTGTACGCCAGCGGAATACCCTTCATCGTTGTGAGCAGGCTGAAGAGTGCGCCGTAAACCCGCCCCGTCTTACCCCGCACCAGCTCCGCGATATCCGGATTTTTCTTCTGGGGCATGATGGAGCTTCCCGTGCTGTAGGCGTCGTCAATCTCGACAAACTGGTACTCGTTGGAATTCCAGATGATGATCTCCTCGCAAAAACGGGACAGGTGCATCATAACCGTGGACGCCGCCGCCAGAAACTCGATCAGGTAATCCCGGTCGGATACGCCGTCCATGCTGTTTAAGGTCGGCCCGAAAAAGCCCATGAGATCCGCCGTCAGCTCCCGGTCCAGAGGATACGTCGTGCCCGCAAGCGCGCCGGAGCCAAGGGGACAGTAATTCATGCGCACATAAATATCATGCATCCGCAGGCGGTCGCGCCTGAACATCTCAAAATACGCCCCCAGATGATGGGCCAGCGTGATGGGCTGCGCCTTCTGCAGATGGGTAAAGCCCGGCATGATCGTCTCCACATGCTCCTCCATCAGCTTTAAAATCGTCTCAAGCAGCTGCTTTAAAAGGTCGTCCGTCTCAAGCACCTCAAGCCGCGTAAAAAGACGCATGTCCAGCGCCACCTGGTCGTTGCGGCTGCGCCCCGTGTGGAGCTTTTTCCCCACATCGCCGATGCGGTCAATAAGCGTCGCCTCCACAAAGCTGTGGATATCCTCATATTCGCTCCCGATTTCCAGGTCGCCGTTTTCCACATCCCCGCGGATGCCGCACAGGCAGTCCACGATCTGCGCGGACTCCTCCTCCGTTAAAATCCCCTGTCTTCCCAGCATAATCACATGAGCGATGCTGCCCTCGATATCCTGCTTGAAAAGCTTTTTGTCAAATTCGATGGACGCGTTGAAATTGTAGACCAGCCGGTCTGTCTCCTTGGTGAAGCGTCCTCCCCATAACTGTGCCATATGTATTTTCTCCTTTACGATTGCTTACGCCTATTTTAACGTTTCGGGAAGAATTTATCAACACAAAAAACGGCAAAAAAAGCATGTGCAGCTTTTTCGAATCATCCGCAAAGCCGCACATGCCTTTTCTGTCTTTGTCTCTATCCCTTTTTGTTTATTCGTCCCAGTTGTGGTAAACATCCTGCACGTCATCCTCCTCGTCCAGCAGATCCAGGATACGCTGAATGTTTTTCAGATCTGCCTCCTCGGTGAGTGTCACATAGGTCTGGGGCAGCATCGTCACCTCGGCGCTTGCCATCTCCAGCTTTTCCCCTTCGAGCGCGGTGCGCACGCCGTCAAAAGCATCCGGTGCGGTGAGAATCTCGTAGCTGTCATCCTCCTCGTTAAAGTCATCCGCCCCCGCATCCAGTGCCAGCATCATCAAATCGTCCGCACTCAGCGCGCACGTCTCCTTCTCGATAATGATCTGGCCCTTCTCGTCAAACATGTAGGAGACACAGCCCTGCGTGCCGATGCTGCCATTGCCCTTGCTAAACGCGTTTCTCACGTTTGCAGCCGTGCGGTTTTTGTTGTCGGTCAGACATTTCACGATGATCGCGGTGCCCGCCGGGCCGTAGCCCTCGTATGTAGCTACCACGTAATTGACATTGTCGCCGTCTCCCGCCGCCTTCTTGATTCCCCGGTCAATGGTATCGTTTGGCATATTGTTTGCCTTTGCCTTGGCGATGACCGCAGCCAGCTTGCTGTTGTTGGCAGGATCCGGACCGCCCTCCTTGACCGCCACCGCGATCTCACGGCCGATCATCGTAAAAATCTTGCCCTTTGCGGCGTCGTTCTTCTCCTTTTTATGCTTAATATTTGCAAACTTTGAATGTCCTGACATGTCTCTTCCCCTCTTTTTCTAATTGTTTTTGTTCACGGTATCCATTTTACTCCGTTGTCCCGGCATCAGGCAGTCTCCTTACCTCCACGCGCCGGATCATCTTATCCTTCACAAAAAGCACTCGGAACTCGAACCCCATTGACTCCACCACAAAGCGCTCGCCGTCCCCCGGAATCTTGTCGATCAGTGAGATCAGAAATCCGTTCAGCGTATCGTTCTCGTTTTCCTCCAGCTCCCGGACGTCCAGCGCCTTTGCGACCTCCTCGAGGTCTGCGGAGCCGTCCATCACGAAGCTTCCGTCTGCCCGCGGCACAATGTAGTTCTCTTCCTTGTCGTGCTCGTCAAAAATATTGCCGACGATCTCCTCCAGAATATCCTCAAGCGCCACAAGCCCCGCCGTCTGACCGTACTCGTCGATGACAATGACCAGATGGTTTTTGTTCGCCTGCATCCGCTGAAACAGCGCGGTAATACCGATCGTCTCCGGCACAAAATCAACCTCGCTCATAAGCCCGTCGATCTCACAGACCGGCGTGTTCTGGCAGCGCTCGTCACGGCTGCGGGCGAGAACCTCCTTGATATGCACCTGGCCAACTATGTCGTCCATATGCTCTATGTACACCGGAAATCTGGAGTAAGGCTCCTCCAGTATTACATCCAGTGCCTCCGAAAATGTCATGCTTCCGTCCAGTGCGCAGATCTGCCTGCGGTGCGTCATGATATCCTTCGCATCCTTGTCGCTCAGCTCAAAAATGTTGTGGATCATCTCCGCCTCGCTCTCGCGGATGAAGCCCTGCTCATGCCCCTCGTTTACAAGGGATATAATCCCCTCTTCCGTAACATCCCCCGAACCTCTGTTAAAAAATTTCTTCATTTTTTCTAAAAAGCCCCTACGTGGGTTCCCGGCGTCCTCCATGTTCGTATCATCGTCTCCTTTTTGTACCATATTCGTTCTTTCGTTACTGGAAAACATAAAAAATATACCATTCCCTGCCGCTAAAGTCAAGATTATGTAGGCAGTTCCAGGCTGATTTCCAGCGCTTTGTCAACTTTTGTCAGTATTTCTCCATCCAGATGGCAGACCCGTTCCTTGAGCCTGCGCTTGTCAATGGTGCGCAGCTGTTCCAGCAAAATCACGGAATCCTTCACCATCTCATAGCGCCTGGCGGACAGCTCCACATGGGTAGGCAGCTTGGACTTGTTGATCTGTGAGGTAATCGCCGCCACGATCACCGTAGGGCTGTGACGGTTCCCCACATCGTTTTGTATAATAAGCACCGGCCGGATGCCGCCCTGCTCCGAGCCAACCACCGGTCTTAAATCTGCATAGTAAACATCGCCTCGTCGAATTGTCATTGTTTTCACTCCAGACCTTTTTGTATTTCATATATCTATCTGAAGTATTTCCAATTAAACCCTTTTTATTCAAAAAACGCTGCATTCCCCGAAAAATCATCGGGCACTCCCTGCCGGCAGCATAAAGCGCTGCGGCTCAATCTGCGGACAGGAATCCAAAAGCCCCTCGTACTGCGTCCAGCACAAAACGCCCCTGCCGCCCCGGACAAACACCCGCGGAATCCGTTTCCCGAGGTCACAGGCAAACTCGTAGTTAAACCGCCCGGACTTATCCCCCAGCTCCTCCATCGTAATGCAGTCGTCTCCGTCCGCCCCGATGAGCGTCACCTCAGCTCCCGCTCCCGCCTCCGGAATGTGTGTAACATCCACCATAAACTGGTCCATGCACACCCGCCCGCGGATCGGGGCGCGTCTGCCGCAGATCAGGACGTCCCCGCAGTTTGAAAGGCTCCTGGCATAGCCGTCGCCATAGCCCACCGGAATCGTCGCAATCCGCTGTTCCCTTTCCGTAACATATGTACCGCCGTAGCTGATGGCAGTGCCTGCCGGGACACATTTCACATGCACAATCCGGCTCTTGAGGGAGAGCACGGGGCGCATATCCATCCGCTCCAGATGTACCTCCTTTGAAGGATGAAGCCCGTAGAGGGTAATGCCTGCGCGCACCAGCTCCAGATTTGCCCCGGGCAGGTCCAGGATGCCCGCACTGTTGGAGCAGTGGCGCAGCGGAATGTCGATGCCCCTTTCCCTCAGTGCCCCCGTCATCCGCAAAAACAGCTCAATCTGCTCCGTCGCAGATGTCTTATCCCTTTCGTCTGCCCGGGCAAGGTGTGTGAAAATTCCCTCTATCATCATATGCGGGAGTGATGCAATCCGTGCGATCGCATCCACGCTCGCTTCCGTTGGATCAAAGCCGATGCGTCCCATCCCGGTATCCAGCTTGATATGCACGCGTGCATCCACGCCCGCTTGTTCCGCGGCTTTCGAGAGCGCCTGCGCAGCCTCGAAGGAAAAGACGGTGGGACAAAGCCCCGCCCGTAAAATCGCATCGTACTGCTTTTCAAAGGCAGCCCCAAGAATTAAAATCGGCTTTTTTCTGCCGTCCCTGCGCAGGGCAAGCCCTTCCTCTGCCGTAGCGACCGCAAAGCCGTACACGTAATCCAGCCCCTCCAGCTCCCTGGCGAGCGGGATTGCCCCGTGTCCGTAGCCGTCGGTCTTCACGACTGCCATCAGCTTCGTGCGTGGATCGACCAGGGCGTGCATCTGCTCCATATTGTGGACTGCCGCATCCAGATCGATGTACGCGCATACCCTTGAAAAATCCGTCACTGCTCCATACCTTCTTTCTTTAAAAACATTGCGGGCAGCGCATCCAAAAGCGTCTGCGCCGTCAGGCTGTAGCGCCCCGTTCGCCCCGCCGCCTCGTCCCCCGCCGCTCCGTGAATATATACGCCCAGCGGTGCGGCAAGCTCCGGCTCCAGGCCCTGCGCCAGCAGCCCGGCAATCACCCCGGTAAGCACATCGCCGCTGCCCCCGGTAGCCATCCCGTTGTTCCCCGAGAGATTCACATAGGTCATGCCGTCCGCTACCGCCGTGACCGTACGCGCGTCCTTGAGCACACAGATCAGACGGTAGCTGCGCGCAAACTCCTCCGCCGTCCGGGTGAGCCGGTCGCGGATTTCGCAGACGGGGGCTTTCACCAGACGCGCCATCTCCCCCAGATGGGGCGTTATGATCCGCTTTGCGGGGGAATTCCGCAGCGCCTCCGGCTCTTCGGCAAGTATGTTGAGCGCATCCGCATCCAGTACAAGCGGCACCTGTGCCTGCAGCGCCGTATGCACCAGCTCCCGGGCCGCATCCGACGTGCCAAGCCCCGGGCCGCAGACTACCGCATCCGCCCACCGCAGCGCCTCCGCCGTGAGCTTTCCGTCAGGCCGGCTGCCGTCATAGGTCGTGAGCACCGCTTCCGGCAGTGTACTCTGGATGATCACGCGGTTTTCCTCCGGCGTCAGGATGCGCACCAGACCGCAGCCGGACAGATACGCCGCCTTCGCAGAAAAATAAGCGGCTCCCGCCATGCCCGCACACCCCGCAATGACCAGCACCCTGCCGTAAGATCCCTTGTTTGTACGGGGACGTCTCGCCGGGACAAGCGCTAGATCCGCCCGGGTGAGCGCCGCGGCCGCCGGCTTTTGTCCCCCCTGCCCCGCAAGAAAGCTGCAATCGTCGATACCCACGCTGCGGCAGATGATCCTGCCGCAGTATTCCTGTCCCGGAAAGAGCCGCATCCCGAGCTTTTCATAGGAAAAGGTCACGGTCAGGTCTGCCCGAAACGCCGTCCCCAAAACAGAGCCGTCGTCCGCGTCGATGCCGCTTGGGATATCCACCGCAAGCTTTTTTCCGGGCAGATCGTTCAGACACGTCAAAAGCCGCGCCAATGTTCCCTCGATTCTGCGGGATAAGCCCACGCCAAACACCGCGTCGACAATCACGTCATAGCGGCAGGCACCTGCATAATCCTCATACTCCTCTATCCCCGCAAGAAACCCGTCAAAGCTCTCGTGTGCAATACCGTACCTTTCTGCAATTGCATACTCTTCACGATTTTCCTCCGTCGCCCTCGTCCGGTCATCCGACACCAGAACCAGCACCTCATGACCCATGAGCTGCAGAAGGCGCGCCATCGCCAGCCCGTCCGCGCCGTTGTTCCCCGTGCCCGCAGCAATGAGAATACGACTGCCGGCACAAATCCCCATTCCGGCAAGCTCCTCCGCCGCGGCCAGCGCCGCCCGCTCGATGAGCACCATCGACGGTATCCCGAAATACGCCGTCGTGTTTGCGTCATACCGCTTCATTTCCTCTTTTCGCACCAGATATTTCAAACCCTGCGCCTCCCTTCATGCCCCGGAAAACATTTTCCAGGTTCGCAAAAGAGCTGACCGTAGGGTCAGCTCTGCGACGTGTCCAAAATACTCATATCAACATCATCGTTGTCCAGATCGAACACATCCATCATATCAGCACCGAAAATGTCATGCATATATGCGTAAATCTGCCGGGTATTGATCTCCCGGTTCTGCTTTTTTATAATATTCTTTTTAAGGTCGATGCGCACCTGGGTGATCCAGTCGGTAATCTCCCGCGCCTCCGCGAGATTGATGCGCAGCTTTTCATAGCAGTACTCTACCGTGAGCAGCATCAGCTCCTTGTTCGTGCGGTCAATGTCCCGAGGCAGATCCAGAAGCTCGTCATCGTCCGCGGCGAGCTTTTCGTTGATCTCATCGATCAGGCGTTTGTCCTCCTCCAGCTTTTTCGAGCTGATCTTTCCCTCGTTCTCCGCGTACGTTCCGTCCATATTTGCAACGATATTTGCCATCAGCTTACTCTTGAGCTTTTTGAGATCCCTGACCTCGGTCCCCAGCGCCTCCCGGCGCTCCACCATCTCCGTCAGCTTTTCCTCGAGCACAGTAATATGTTCCGGCTTGCCCTTCAGGGCAAAAACCTTGTGCCATTTTTCTTCCAGCACGCACACCGGCAGTTTTCTTCCCTGCAAAAAAACCTCAAAATCCTTTTTCTGTGCCATTTTGCTTTATCCTTCTTTCTCCTTGGTATGCTTCACCGTATTGTACGACAGGTGCATCAGGCTGTCCGAGAGATGTACGTTTTCCACAACTACATCCTTATCAAACAGCTCCAGATCCACATGCGCAAAATTCCAGAAGGCGCGCACACCCAATTCTACAAGCCCGCTTGCGATCATGGGCGCCTTCGAGCGCGGCATCGTAAATGCGGCGATATCGACCTGATTATTTTTCACATAATCCGTGAGATCGCAGAGGGACAAAATGGGAATGTCCCTGACCGACTGGCCGATCAGCTTTTCATCCACATCAAACAGCGCGGTGATCACAAACCCCAGCTTTTCAAACTTGGCATAATTTGCCAGTGCCTGCCCGAGGTGCCCCGCACCGATGATAATGACGTTGTGCGTCGTGTTCAGGCCGAGAATCTTTCCGATTTCCTCATAGAGATACTTGACGTTATAGCCGTAGCCCTGCTGGCCGAAGCCCCCGAAATTATTCAGGTCCTGCCGGATCTGGGACGCGGTCACATTCATACGGCTGCTTAAATCATTCGACGAGATACGCTCCACGCCCTCATCCAGCAAATCACCCAGATACCGGTAATAGCGCGGCATCCGCCGGATCACTGCCTGTGAGATTTCCTTTTCTTCCATAACTATGACTTCCTTATTTTTCAGTATATACATTCGTTAAAAATATGTCAACGAAGCAATCTGCTACTCCTGTTCCTCCGCCAGCTTTTCCCAGACCTCATAGAGCGCGTCAAGCCGCTCCTCGATCCCGGTTATCTGCGTATGCAGCTCCATCAGATGAGCGGAATTGGTCGCCACCGCCGGATCGGACAGCTCTGCACAAAGCCGCTCCTTCTCCTCCTCCAGCGAAGCGATCTCCTGCTCGGACTTTTCCATATCGTTTTTTCGCTTGCGCTCCATGGCCTGCTGCTTTTTCTGCTCCTGCCAGTCCAGCTTTCCGGTCTCCGGAGGATTCCCGCCCGTCTCCGCTTCCGCACACGCACGCTCTGTCACGTAAACCCGCGTCAGCTCCTCCTTCTTTTCCAGATAATAATCATAGTTTCCGATGTAATTGACCAGCATCTGCCCCGTCAGCTCCAATATCCGCGTCGCCGTCCGGTTGATAAAATAGCGGTCATGGGACACAAAAAGCACGGTGCCCGTGTAGTTGTTCAGCGCCTGCTCCAAAATCTCCTTAGACACCATATCCAGATGGTTGGTCGGCTCGTCAAGGATGAGAAAATTAGCCTCGGAAAGCATGAGCTTTGCCAGCGAGAGCCGTCCCCGCTCCCCGCCGCTCAAATCCGCCACCCGCTTTGCGATGGCATCCTCCCCGGTGAACAAAAATGCGGCAAGCACGCTGCGCACCTGCGTATTGTTCAGATTCGGATAGGCGTCCTGCACTTCCTCAAACAAAAGCTTTTCCTCGCTTAAAAGCTGCTGCTCCTGATCGTAGTAGCCGATGTGGACATTCGTTCCCAGCCGCACATATCCCGCATCCCTTTCCAGCATCCCCGTGATGATCTTTAGCATCGTCGTCTTGCCGGTTCCGTTGCTGCCGATGAGCGCGACACGCTCGCCCCGCCTGATTTCAAAATCAATGTCCGAAAAAAGCGTATTGCCGGGGAATGCCTTTGCAAGCCCCTCCACGGATAAGACATCCTTTCCGCTCACAATGTTCGGCTCCAGGGCAATGTGCATGTCCGCATGCTCCTCCATGGGCTTTTCGAGCACCTCGATCTTTTCCAGCGCCTTCTCCCGGCTCTCCGCCCGGCGGATGGATTTTTCCCGGTTGAACGATTTCAGCTTCGCGATGACCGCCTCCTGACGGGCGATCTCCCGCTGCTGGTTCAGATACTGCTTCATCTGTGCCGTCCGGATTTCCGCCTTTTTTTTGCTGTACTGCGTATAATTTCCGTCGTACATGCGCACCTGGTGCACAAAAATCTCAATGACCTTCGTCACAATGTGATCCAGAAAATAGCGGTCGTGAGACACGAGGATGACTGCACCTTTATAGTTCTTCAAAAATCCCTCCAGCCATGTAATGCTGGCGAGGTCCAGGTGGTTTGTAGGCTCGTCGAGCAGAAGGATATCCGGCTTTTTTACCAGAAGCTTTGCCAGGCTCACCCGGGTTTTCTGCCCGCCGGAGAGCTCCGAGAGCTTCCGGTCAAACTCCTCCTCACCAAAGCCCAGTCCGCGCAAAACGCCCGCGATCTCCCCCTTGTAATAGTAGCCGCCCTGCCGCTCAAACTCCTCCAGGCAGGCATGGTAGCGCTCCATCAAAGCATCGAGCCCGCTGCCCGTCTCCCGCTTCATCCGATCCTCAAAATCGCGGATCTCCGCCTCCATCGCGATGAGATCCGAACGGGCATTCAGCACCTCCTCATAGATCGTCCGCGCTTCCGAAACATCCTGATACTGGGCGAGATAGCCGACGCTCGTGCTCTTTGCGATCGTGACCTCTCCCCCGTCCGCCGAAAGCTCTCCCACGAGAATCTTCAAAAGCGTGGATTTTCCCGCGCCGTTAATGCCGACAATAGCCGCCTTCTCGTTTTCCTCCACATGGAAGGAGGCCTTTTTTAAGATTTCCTCTGTTCCAAATGCTTTTGAAACATTTTGACAGGATAAAATCATTGCTCCTCTCCTCGTAAACTAGCAGTAAGCCTTCTCCAGTGATGCACGGATCGCCCGGATAAAGTCCTGGCTGTTCAAAACAACCGGGTCGGGAAGCTCCGTGATCAGTGCCAGATCCTTTGTCATCCGCCCCGACTCGATCGTGTCGATGCACGCCTTTTCCAGACGGTCGGCAAACGTCATAAGCTCCGGCAGATGATCCAGCTCGCCGCGCTTGCGGAGAGCTCCGGACCACGCAAAGATCGTCGCCACCGAGTTTGTGGACGTCTCCTCACCCTCCAGATGCTTATAGTAGTGGCGCTGCACCGTGCCGTGCGCCGCCTCGTACTCATAAATGCCCGTCGGGGATACCAGAACGGACGTCATCATCGCAAGGGAGCCGCAGGCGGAGGAGATCATATCACTCATAACGTCTCCGTCGTAATTTTTGCACGCCCAGATAAAACCGCCCTCCGATTTCATGACACGGGCGACCGCATCGTCGATCAGTGTATAAAAATAAGTAATCCCGGCCTCCTCAAAGGCAGCGCGAAACTCCGCGTCAAAAATCTCCTGAAAGATATCCTTGAAGGTGTGGTCATATTTTTTCGAGATTGTATCCTTTGTGGCAAACCACAGATCCTGCTTTACATCCAGTGCATACTGAAAGCAGCTGCGCGCGAAGCTTTCGATGGATTCATCCACATTGTGCTGGCCCTGGAGAATACCTGCGCCGTCAAACTCATGAATCGTCACGCGCTCCTCTTTTCCGTCCGACCTGGTGAACACAAGCTCGGCCTTTCCGGCCCCCGGCACCTTCAGCTCCACGGATTTGTACACATCCCCGTAGGCATGTCTTGCGATGGTAATGGGCTTTTTCCAGTTTTTCACGCAGGGCTCAATGCCCTTCACCTGAATCGGTGTGCGGAACACGGTTCCGTCAAGCATCGCGCGGATCGTCCCGTTGGGGCTCTTCCACATTTCCTTCAAATGATACTCGCTCATGCGTGCCGCATTGGGCGTGATCGTGGCACACTTCACCGCCACGCCGTATTTTTTCGTCGCGTTCGCGGAGTCCACCGTCACCTGGTCATTTGTCTCATTCCGCTTTTCCAGCCCCAGGTCGTAATATTCTGTCTTTAAGTCAAGGAAGGGAAGCAGCAGCTCATCCTTTATCATCTGCCACAATACCCGCGTCATCTCATCTCCGTCCATCTCCACCAGGGGAGTCGTCATCTGAATTTTTTCCATCCTTCTTCAGCCTGCCTTTCCAAATATTGTCCTCATACGCCCGGCACCGGATATCCGGCGGATATCACGGTCCGGCTTTAAATCGTTTACACAATTACTAGTTACTATACCACATATTAACATTTCACACAACTTTTGAATCTTAAAAATTTTATCGGAAACACTGACATGCCCTCCACATAATATGAACTATAAATCAAATCAAATGGAGGAATTAAAAATGAGCGACTTAGCTGCTACAAACTGTGGATGTGGGTGTGAATCTTCAAACGGATGCTCCAGCATCATCTGGATCCTGCTGCTTTTGAGCTGCTGCGGCGGCAACGGCGGCAGCTTCTTCGGCGGCAACAACGGCTGCGGTGGCGGATGTGAGAACATCTGGATCATCCTGCTGCTTCTGTGCTGCTGCGGCGGCAACAACGGCAACGGCTGCGGTAACGGATGCTTCTAAACCAGAATCAGGCAAAAAGGCAGGGCTTCCTGCCTTTTTTGCTTGGAAGAAAAAAGGGGAGATCTTCTCTCCCCAAATTCTCAGCGCCTGTTCTGCGCACCGTTTTGTCTTGCGTCCTTTTCCTTCACCGGCGGGGGCTCCGGCAGCTTTCTTTTTTTCAGACATGCCTCATCCAGCTCATACACGCGGTTGCCATCTATAATCAAACGTCCCATGGACCCTTATTCCTCCTTAAAAGTTTGCTTTCCATATTATCATATGCATATTTCGGCGTCTTTCTCATAGGTTAAATAAAAAAGGATGTTTTATGGATACCGAATATACTACTACACCCTTCGACTCCCATCTGCAGGACCGCACGCTGCTTCTGCTGAAAACAGCGATTCCCTACATACCCTATCCCAGACAGCGAACCCTGGCCACCGTCATAAAAATGATGGAGCTTTCCCGCGCAAATTCCCTGTTTGAGAAAAAGGACCCGGAGCTGCAGATGTGTGAGGGAATGAATACGTCCGGGCGCATCCTGCAAATGCTCGATGCGATCCGGCCCCTTTGCACGGAGGCCGACCAGTCCAACATCGACCTGGTCAGCAACCTGCTTTCGATGTACGATCTTTATGGTGGAATGTTCCACGGACAGGAGGGCGCATGACAATTGATGATCTCATGAAAGCCGGAACCGGCATCTCACCCGAAAAGCTGGCATTTTTAAAGGCATTTGCAAATATGCCCTCCGGAGGAAACGCCGCCTCCATGATGCGCCAGCTCACCCAGTGCCAGCAGCAGGCCAGGCAGCAGAACATCCAGTTTACGCCGGATGAACAGAACCTGATGCTCGAGCTGCTCACCGCAAACCTCTCACCGGAAGAAAAAACACGGGTCAATCAGGTACTGAAGCTTTTAAAGCGGGACTGACAGCGGAACAGACCATGGAGGACCGCCGAAAAAAACTGCCCCAATGCCGGTTCAGACAGACATTGGGGCAATTCCGCTATATGTACGGGACACCTGTATAACGTAACATTTCCGCAATACATGCTTCCGGAATTTGGCAAAAAGTATTGAATTTTTTTCTTAATATAGTATAATTAGCACATAATATTTGCAAAAAAAGACGAAAATTGTACAAAATAGTCAAATTTTGCAGCAGAGGGGAGATTTTTCACGAATGAACAAAAACGAAAACATTGAACGGAAACTGACCATCTCGATTTTCCGGGTATCCACCCTGGCCGCCGCCGCCGCACTTATAGGTGTCCTTGCCCTGATCATCGTTGCAAACCGCTATTCCTACGCGCTTAAAAACTTCGGTTTTGCACAGGGGGATATCGGACAGGCACTGTTTTCATTTGCGGATACCCGCTCATCCCTTCGTGCCGCCATCGGCTATGACGACCAGGATGCCATTGACACGGTAATGCAGCAGCACGAGGAGGCAAAGCAGGCATTTGAAGAATATTTTGCGATCGTTGAAAAGACCGTCGTATCGGACAGCGGCCGCGAGACCTATGACGCGATCAAATCAGAGCTGGACGCTTACTGGGCTTTGGATGCCGAGATCATGGCGCTCGGCGCAACGACCGACCGTTCGAAGTGTGTCGAGGCGCAGAACATCGCGCTCTCGGAGCTTTCCCCCGCCTACAGCAGCATCTACGACAAGCTGGAAGAGCTTTTGGAGGTAAAGGTCAACGAGGGCAATCGGCTTTCCACAATTATGATCATTGTGAGCGTATTCCTCGTTCTGCTGGTCTTTTCGCTTATCGCCGTTTCTTTGGTACTGTCCGTCAAATTCGGAAAACGCATTGCCAGAAGGATCTCCGTCCCGCTTGATCAGCTCGGTGATCGTCTGAAAACCTTTGCAAACGGAGATCTCGTCTCCCCGTTCCCCGTAATTGAGACCGGGGACGAGGTACAGCAGATGGGCAGCGATGCAATTGAGATGGCTGACAACCTCAATACCATCATCAACGATGTGGGCGAGGTGCTCGGCGAGATGGCGAACGGAAATTATACGGTCCGTTCCAGAGCTACCGAACGCTATTCCGGAGATTTCCAGAAGCTGTATGAGGCCATGCGTGGTCTGAGAAACCAGATGCGGGAAACCCTGATCTCGATCGGGGATGCCTCCGATCAGGTATCGGCAGGCTCCGATGAGCTGGCCACCGCCTCACAGTCCCTTGCAGAGGGCGCTACCAATCAGGCAGGTGCCATCGCCGTGATCCACGAAACGATCTCCGACATCACCCAGGCCATGCAGCAAACCGCCCACAGTGCGGACGAATCCTACCTGAAGGCACAGGACTACGCAAACGAGGCAGACCGCAGCCGTCAGGAAATGGACACGATGATGCTTGCCATGGAGCGCATCAACGAAGCCTCCACAAAGATCGGAAACATTATTTCCGAGATCGAATCCATCGCGGAGCAGACCAATCTCCTCTCACTCAACGCTTCCATCGAGGCTGCACGGGCAGGCGAGTCGGGACGCGGCTTTGCAGTCGTTGCAGACCAGATCCGTGAGCTTGCAGATCAGAGTGCGAAGGCCGCAGTCGATACAAGGGATCTGATTGAAGCCTCCATCCAGGAGGTTGCCCAGGGAAACAGCATCGCAGAGCATGCATCCACCTCCATTGAGACGATTGTCCAGGGAATCAAGCAGATTGCCGATTTCTCCAGAGGGCTCAAGATCATGATGGAGGAGCAGGCCGGGGCAATGCTCAAGGCCGAGCAGGGCATCAACCAGATTTCCGGTGTCGTACAGAGCAACGCGGCGACCGCGCAGGAGGCATCGGCAACCAGCGAGGAATTATCCGCACAGGCTACGATGCTCGACCAGCTTGTAAAGCAGTTTGAGCTGCCCGCATAAGGGAACAAAGGGGCCTTATTTTAAAAATCCGCTGATGATCCGCTCTTCGGCCTCCTGCTCGCTTAAGCCCAGCGTCATCAGCTTGACAATCTGTTCCCCGGCGATCTTTCCGATGGCGGCCTCGTGAATAAGCGCCGCCTCCGGACAGTTCGCCGCGATTTCCGGCACCGCCCGCACCTGTGCATCGTCCATGAGAATCGCATCACACTCCGTATGGCCGCTGCAGGGCGCATTTCCGTTGACGCGGGAAACAAAAAGCTGCCGGGAATGCTCCTTTGCCACGGCACGGGAAACAATATGCACACCGGCACCGCCCCCGTTCAGCTCCACCTCAAAGGTGCTTTTTGCGCGCTGAGTGCCATGAGTCAGCAAACGCTCCGTGACCACCAGCGTCGATTTGCCTGCAAGCTCTGCCCGTGTCATCCGCTCCGTATGGTCCACGCCCCGGATCTGCGCCGTATCCATCTCCATATAAGCATGTTCCTTTAGCTGTATCTGCGTCCGGGGGTTCATAATACGTTCCCCGGTGCCGTCCCCGCTTCCGTAATGCTTTTCTATATAGCGCACCCTTGCGTGCTCCTCAACAAAGAACCGGTGTACACCGTCATGCTGACTGGACGCATCGCCGCCGTTATGTATGCCGCACCCTGCGATGATGGTCACATCCGCGTCTCTTCCGATATAAAAATCATTGCAGACAGCCTCACGCAGTCCCGACTGACTGATGATAACGGGCAGATGCACACTTTCTCCCTTCACCCCGGGCTTTACAATGACGTCGATGCCCGAGCCATCCTCCTTTGTCACGATATCAATATGCTCCGTCGTCCTCCGCCGGACACTTTTCCCGTTCGAACGGATATGGAAGGCACCTGCCGGTATTTCATGCAGTCCGGCCACCTCCTGTAGCAGCTCCTTCTGTATCAGATCCATTTCCTATTCTCCCCCTTCCTGGTAAAAACGACAGCCGCCCGGATTCGGGCTGTGAACGAGTCCCGGCAGCATCTCATCCCGCGGTCCCATCCGCTGAATCTGCCCCTCCGCCACCACAACAATTTCATCCGCAATGCTTAAAATGCGCTCCTGATGTGTGATGACAAGGATCGAACCGTGCAGCTTTTGCTTCATATTCCCGAAAACCTGAACCAGCTTCTGAAAGCTCCACAGATCGATGCCCGCCTCCGGCTCATCAAAAATAGAAAGCGGTGCCAGGCGCGCCAAAACTGTCGCAATTTCAATTCGTTTCAGCTCTCCTCCGGAAAGGCGCCCGTCCACCTCACGGCGGATATAATCCCGCGCACACAGACCTACCTCTGACAGGTACTCACACGCCTGCGAAACACGCAGCTCCTTTCCGGCGGCAATCCGAATCAGGTCAAGCACCGTGATGCCTTTAAATCGAACGGGCTGCTGAAACGCAAAGCCAATCCCCCTTTTCGCCCGCTCCGTAACGCCGAGCGGCGTGATATCCTCACCCTGAAACAGAATATGTCCCGATGAGGGCTTCTGGATTCCGGCAATCAGCTTTGCCAGCGTTGATTTTCCGCCGCCGTTTGGCCCGGTCAGTGCAACAACCTGCCCCTCCGGCAATAATAAATTCATGTTTCGTATAATTTCTTTTGAGCCTGAATCTCCGGAAACCTCAAAAGAAATGTCTTTCAATTCCAGCATATCCAGCATATTTCCTCCATTTTGTTTTCTTGACTTTCGGTACACCTTCGCCTATACTGTCGATAGAAAAATCCCAACGCGAACTTGTCCATACCCGTATTATATTACACGACAAAAAAGCCGCAAGAGCGCACTTTTTGGGTAGATACTTTCCAAAAGGATAGCGCCCCTGCAAAAAAAGGAAATCTGACTATGAAATCTATGAAATGCGAACAAGAAAACTTCTACTGCCCGGTGGATGCTACACTCTCCGTCATCGGCGGCAAGTACAAGCCCTTAATTTTATGGCATCTCGCCGGGCAGCCGCTTCACTATATGGAATTGCAGCGCCGGATCCCAAATGCTACGCCCAAAATGCTCTCCGGCCAGCTCCACGATCTGGAAAGCCACGGCATGATCCATCGCGAGGTAATCCCGGAAAAACCGCCCCGGACCATCTATTCCCTGACGTCATTCGGCAGAAGCTTTCTGCCCGTACTGGATGCCATGTGCGAGTGGGGAAAGGATTATCTGGAACGGTCAGGCAAGGCAGCCTGCTCCTGTAAAAGCCAAAATACATACAAGCCCATCACCGTTCCCGAATAATCAAAAGGCCGGAGACAAAACCTGTCTCCAGCCTTTTTTACTGTTACCAGAACCTGTGCAGACCAAAACCGCCGGGGTTAATCCTCCGTGCCGTCCAGCTTGCTTGCGCGTGCCGCAATCTCCTTCTCCTGAACATCGGAGGGAGCCTGCTCGTAGCGTGCAAACTCATAAGAGAACTCACCCGCGCCCCCGGTCATGGAGCGAAGCTCGGTGTTGTAACCGAACAGCTCGGTGTAAGGCACATCCGCTAAAATCTCCTGCTTGCCGCCCTCGATGGGGTTCATGCCGAGCACTCTGCCGCGGCGCTTGTTCAGATCACCCATAATGTCGCCCGTGTAGCTGTCGGGAACCACAACCTTCATGGATGCGATCGGCTCTAGGAGCACCGGATTTGCCTCCATAAAGCCCTTCTTGAATGCCTGCGAGGCAGCGAGCTTGAACGCCATCTCGGAGGAATCTACCGGATGGTAGGAGCCGTCGTAGAGCACGGCCTTCACACCGACAACCGGATAAGCCGCCATCGGTCCCTTTTGTACCGCGTCGATAATACCCTTCTCAACTGCCGGGAAGTAGTTTTTCGGAACGGCACCGCCCACAACGATCTGCTCGAATACATAGGGGGTCTCCAGATCGCCGGAAGGCTCGAAGGTCATCTTTACATGACCATACTGTCCGTGTCCGCCGGACTGCTTCTTATATTTATACTCTACATCGGATTTCTTGCGCAGCGTCTCGCGGAAGGCAACCTTCGGGCGGGACAGCTCGATATCAACCTTGTATTTTGCCAGAAGCTTACTCACCACAACCTCCAGCTGCTGCTCGCCGATGCCGTAGAGCAGTGTCTGTCCGTTCTCGCTGTCGTTGACAGCCTTTAAGGTCAGATCCTCCTGGGACATTTTCTGGAGTGCCTGAGAGATCTTGTCCTCGTCGCCCTTGTTCTTTGCCTTATAGCGCATATAGGTATAAGGGGTAGACATGGTCGTACGGATGTAGACGATGGGGTTCGCCTTTGTAGAAAGTGAATCGGTGGTCGCAGCCGTCGTCAGCTTCGCTAAAGCGCCGATATCTCCCGCATGCAGCTCCTTAACCTCCTCCGACTTTCCGCCGCGCATCACATAGAGCTTGCCGATCTTGCCCTCTACGTCCTTGTGGTGATTGTACATCACATCATCCGTCTTTAACACGCCGGAATTTACCTTAATCAGTGAATATTTACCGATAAACGGATCTACGATGGTCTTAAACACATACGCAGACTTCGGCTTTGAAAAATCGTAATCTGCCTGATAAACCTCGTTCGTCTTTGCGTTAATTCCCGCGCAGGCACGCTTGTCGGGGCTGGGCAGATATTTTACGATATCCACCATGAGCGTATACATACCACGGGCCAGCACGTTAGAGCCCATGAGCACCGGCACGATGCTGCCCTCCGCCACATTTACACGCAGCGCCTGACGGATCTCGTCATCGGAAAACTCCTCACCGCCGAAGTAGCGGTCCATGAACTCCTCGCTCGTCTCCGCAACGGACTCCATGAGCGCCTCGCGGCAGATCTCCAGATTGGACTGCACGTAATCGGGAATGTCGCACTTCTCCACCGTCCCGTCATCCTTCCAGCGCTTCGCGCGCTGCTGGATCACATTGACATAGCCGACAAACTGCTCGTTCTCACGAATCGGCAGATGGAACGGCGCGATCTTCTTGCCGTAAAGCTCCTGCAGGTTCTCCACAACCTGACGGTAGCTTGCGTTATCTATATCCATATCGGTCACAAAGAACATGCGCGGCAGCTTGTACTTTTCGCAGATGTCCCACGCTTTCTTTGTACCTACCTCGATGCCAGCTTTACCGGAAACAACGATGATCGCCGCGTCTGCCACGGCCGCTGCCTCCTCTACCTCGCCCACGAAATCAAAGTATCCGGGCGTATCCAGAATATTTATCTTGCTTCCCTCCCACTCGATGGGGACAACGGACGTACTGATGGAAAAAGAGCGCTTGATCTCTTCCTTGTCGAAATCGCTGATTGTATTGCCTTCACTGATCTTGCCCATTCTGGTCGTCTGACCGGCCAGGTATGCCATTGCTTCTACCAGGCTGGTCTTGCCCGCCCCTCCATGGCCTAACAATACAACGTTACGAATCTTTTCGGTTGTGTAAACATTCATATAAAGTTACCCTCCTATTTCATTCTCTGACCGCCAAAATACGTCGCGGATCGCAGTCAGGACTTATCCACATATATTTATTTTACTAAAACATCTGAATATTTACAACTCTTTTATCCAATTTACACAAAGAAATTTTGAAATGTCCAAATTGTATGGTTATTTTTACTAACAGCGTTTCTCATATACATTTTACCACTTTAAAGCGTCGATTCTTTGTGCTATACTTATACTGTTAAAAAGAATCCTGTTCACAGGCTGGAAATACGGACAAAGAAGGAGTACCCATTATGGCTTTTGAAAACATCGGCTTTATCGGGCTTGGCCTCATCGGAGGCTCCATCGCCAAAACCTTAAAGCGCCTTTATCCCGAAAAAAAATTATATGCCACCTCCGGGCATCTGTCCACGGTGACGGAGGCATACGAGGACCACACCATAGAAAACAACACGCTGCTCTCCCTGGAAGAAATCGGACGCTGTGATTTAATTTTTCTGTGTGCTCCGGTGCAGAAAAACATCGAGTACTTAGCACAGCTAAAGCCCTTCCTCGGCGAACACACCATCGTCACCGACGTTGGCAGCGTCAAATCCGATATCCATGCGGCGGCCTCCTCCCTCGGACTCACCCGCTGCTTTATCGGCGGGCATCCCATGACCGGCTCCGAAAAGACCGGTTACGCAAATGCCACTGCATACCTGCTGGAAAACGCCTACTACGTGCTCACACCAACTGCGGAGAACCCTGCGGATCAGGTGGCAAAGCTGACCACGCTCGTGGAAAGCCTCGGCGCCCTCCCCATCGTTTTGGAGCACGACGCCCACGACCACGCTACCGCCACGATCAGCCACCTGCCCCACATCGTCGCCGCGAGCCTTGTCAACCTCGTACAAAGACTTGACGATCAGCAGGAGACGATGAAAACCATCGCGGCAGGCGGATTTAAGGATATTACACGTATCGCATCCTCCTCCCCCGTCATGTGGGAAAGCATCTGTCTATCCAACCGGGCGCAGATTTTGGATATTATGGATCGCTTCGTCGAGGAGCTTGCCGCCATCCGGACACAGATCGCCGCGTCCAACAGGGATGCCATCAACGGCTTTTTCTGCGCTGCAAAGGATTACCGGGACTCCATCACGATCAAAGGCTCCGGCCCTATCAAAAAGGTGTTCGAGCTTTACTGCGACCTCATCGACGAGGCAGGCGGAATCGCCACAATCGCCACGATCCTCGCCAGCAATAACCTGAGCATCAAAAACATCGGCATCATCCACAACCGGGAATTTGAAGACGGCGTGCTGCATCTGGAAATGTACGACGGCGACTCCCTGCAAAAATCCGTGGAGCTGCTGCGCAAATACCACTATACGGTTTATGAGCGCTAAGGCAGGTGCTGACCGCTCCGCGACCGGTAACGGGCAGCAGCGTGACACAAAGCTGACATAAAACAACGGAAAGGAACATCATCCTATGGACATGAACATCACAAAATCCGCCGGACTGCGGGGTGAGCTTTTCATCCCCGGCGATAAATCCATCAGTCACCGCGCCATCATGCTCGGCGCGCTCTCAGACGGTACGACAGAGATCACAAACTTTTTGCAGGGCGCCGACTGCCTCTCCACCATCTCCTGCTTTCAGGCGATGGGCGTCTCCATTCAAAATGACAGGGAGCGCGTGCTCATACACGGTGCGGGGCTTCATGGCTTAAAAGCGCCGGATCGTCTCCTTGACGTGGGAAACAGCGGCACTACGGCAAGACTCTTAAGCGGCATTCTCGCGGGGCAGGCCTTTGCGACGACCCTAAACGGCGACGCCTCCATCCAAAAAAGGCCCATGAAGCGCATCATGGACCCGCTGACACAGATGGGCGCCGCTATAAGAAGCATCCGGGACAACGGCTGTGCGCCGCTTGAAATCAGGGGCGCACAGCTGCACGGCATTTGCTATCATTCCCCCGTGGCATCCGCACAGGTCAAATCCTGCGTGCTGCTTGCAGGGCTTTACGCCGACGGTGAGACGTCCGTCACGGAGCCGGCCCTTTCCAGAAACCACAGCGAGCTGATGCTCGCAGGCTTCGGCGCAGACGTACATACCTCGGGCACCACCGCATCCATCCGCCCGGAGCCGGCGCTTACAGGACAAAAAATCGAAGTTCCCGGCGATATTTCCTCCGCGGCATACTGGATTGCGGCGGCGCTGGCCGTTCCAAACTCCGAGCTCGTCCTAAAAAATGTAGGAATCAACCCCACCCGGGACGGCATCCTGCGCGTGGCCGATGCCATGGGCGCACGCATCGTCCGCGAAAACGTCCGCACCGTCTCCGGTGAGCCGGTCTGCGACCTCATCGTGACAAGCAGCGCTCTCCATGGCACAACCGTCTCCGGTGCACTGATCCCGACACTCATCGATGAGCTTCCGGTGATCGCTGTCCTCGCCTGCTTTGCCGAAGGTGAAACAGTCATTAGGGACGCGCAGGAGCTGAAGGTCAAGGAAAGCAACCGCATCGACACCGTTGTGGAGGGTCTGCGCGCCATGGGCGCCGATGCCGCCGCCACCGACGACGGCATGGTCATCCGCGGCAAAGCCCTGCACGGAGCCGTCATCGACTCCCACATGGACCACCGCATCGCCATGTCCTTCGCGGTGGCAGGGCTTTTATGCGATGAGCCGACCATCATCAAAAACGCGGATTCCGTTGCCATCTCCTACCCCGATTTTTACGAATCGCTGGCGCGGGTCTCGGGCTGATGTCTCCCCCTTGGGGGAATGCATATCCTTACCATATCTCCTTATGCGGCTGTGCGCATCCTGTTATACCGGACAGAATACGGATCTCACGCCCGGTATAAACCGGGAGCGGCCGTCCACACAGCCGCTCCCAATCCATATCTGTTTAGCTTTTTTCGTCGATCGTATTCCCATACAGCCTGCTCCATGCGGAAGCATAGGCAGCGTTTTTTGTATAACCGGCGCCGGTGCCGGCGATGCCCGCCGCCCGCGAAACACCCTCCGCCTTTTGCGCAACACCGCTTCCATAGGAATGAAAGCCGCAAAACAGCGACTTGAGTGTGCTGATATCCCCGCTCTTTAGCGCATCCTCATCCAGCTCCAGCTTGTTGCCCTTTCCGATGGAAATGCCCGCCTGACGCAGCAGGGACGCATTCGTCTTTGTCGCGTTTGTCATCCACATCGCCTGACGCAGCACACCCTTCGTATCAGACTCACCGGCCTCCTCCACCACATCGTTGTAGTGATCCACAAAGGACTTCACCGCCTTCGTGATCGCCTTCCAGTCGTAATCCTCGCGCTCGGTTTCCTCCCCCGTTTCGAGATCCTTCGTCTTTATCTTTTTCTTTTCCCAGAGCGACGCCTGACCTAATGCATCCACGGACTGCTTTAAGGAATCCGCACTCGTTTTCAGAAGCGTCAGCTTCTGCGGCGTATCTCCCTGACCGGACATTTCACGCTCCGCCTGCGCATAGTGCGCCTTTAAGAGCTTTCCGTAGCTTCCGTTTCTAATGGCGGCATAATCCGCAAGCAGACCCTGGCCGCCCGTTGAGGATGCCTGCTGTCCGCTTCCACCGAAATAATCGTTAAAATTGATCGTCCGGCTGTATCGGTTTGCATAATCCGCATAACGCTCATAGTCATCGAAGCCTTTTATCTCTGACATATACACACCTCCCTACAGACGGATATCCACCGGATGATAACCCTGCAAAGGGGCTCCTGCCGCGACCGCACCGGCAGCAAAAACTGCGGTGTCCCCTGCAGCGCCCGATCCGCCCATCTGGTTGGATCCGTCTGTCAGGCCGGACGCTTTACCGGAATTGGATACACCCGCCAGGCCGGACGCTTCACCGGCATTGGATACACCCGCCGGCCCGGCCGCTTCATCCGAACCGGGCGCCGTCCTGACGTTTCCGCCCGAAGTCCGCTTGCCGGAATCGTTGGAAACCTGCTTCTCTTCCTGCTTTGTCTCCCTGCGCTCCTCGACTGCCGACTCCGCTTCCGCACTGGCAGCTTCCTTCACTGCCTCGTTCACATCCGCAAGGGACGACATCTGTGCCGCACCTACATCAGCCGCGGTCTGTTCCACCTCGGCCAGCTCCTCCTCCTTTTTCTCCACACTGGTACCTCTGCCGGAATCCATCTTGATCTCAATCTCAAGAACGCCTGCGCGCCCCTCCAGCTCCGTAGCAATACTGCCCTGTGCCTCTGCCTGCTTCATGGAGGAAGCTGCCGAGAGCATTGCCTGCATTCCCGCCTGTGAAAATCCTGCCGTCCGCTTTCCTGCAGCCGGCTTTCCTGCCGCCCGCTTCGGGCCTGCGCCAAGCAGGTCATTCATGGTCGTGCCCTTCTGCTGCTTTTGCCGGGACTGCATACGCAGCGAATACATAGACGCTCCCCGCTGCGCCGCCCCTGCCGTTCCTGATGCTCCTGTAAGCTTCATCATAATTTTCTGGTCTCCTTTCTAAATTTTGCATCTGCAAAATCTGTATCGGATACCGTCTGCCGCGGCAAAACCGTTTTGCTGTGGAACACCCTTATTCTGTTGTAAGTCGATGAGCCCCGGAGCTTTTATGCCTTTTCCTCCAGCATCAGCATGACCGTAAGGCGAAACTCCCCGTCCTCATGCGAAACCTCAATATCCCCGGCATACTTTTGTGCGACCCTCTGTATATTTACAAGCCCGTAGCCGTGCCCCGCTCCCTTTGATGAGCGTGGCAGGCCATGCCTGTCCCACAAAAGGCTCCCCGCAAAGCTGTTTGTAATCTCGATCAGATATGCGTTATTCCTCCGGCACGAGCCGACGGAAATGTGCCCGCCGTTCTCATTTGTGTGCTCCAGAGCGTTCTGCAGCGCATTGTTCAGTATGATGCTCACGTCGAACGCATTCACGCCGCAGTCCACCGGATAATAAAACCGTGCGCAAAATGGTATACCCTGCTTTTTTGCCCTGTCATTATGCATCTGCAAAACCACGTCCGTGACCGGATTTCCGCTCGCAATCCCGCTTTGGGCCCGCGCGAGCGCAGATTTCAGCTCCAGGCCATAGGCTCTTGCTTCGCTCGTCTGGTTCTCTTCATAAAGCTGCTCCAGCGTATGGATATGGTTTGCCATATCATGCCGCATGCCCCGGATCTCCCGGTAAAGTCCCTCCACATGCTCAATATGCAATTGCATACTTTCCATCTGCGAAGCTAAGAGATCCTGCTGCAGCCGCTGCTCCTGCTTCGCTTTCATACTCTCATACAACGCAATCGCTACGAGCACCGCGGCAAGGGAAGCGGCGTAATAGAGCGATGCGAGAAAATCATACGCATCGGAGTTTTGCCCGTTTTTTATCATGTAAAAATTCCGGTAATAGCCCAGCACGAAAAAACCCATCGCCCCGGTAACCGCCGGAATCAAAAGCAGCAGCCAGAACCACCTTTTTGACAGGTCTCTGCCCCGATATACGCTGGCCTTTACAATGCAGGCGATGCCGCCTGCCATACACGAAAATTTCACAATATGGAAAAGGAGGCACATACCGATATACAGGAGCAGATACAGATTTTCATGTGCCCTCATAAACGCCGTTTTCTCCGCATAGCTGTATACATTGTCGTAGACAATCTCCGCAATCCCGTCACTGAACCCGCGCATCGAAAAAAATGTTACCGCAAGAAACAGCTTTTGCTCATAGTTGCCCGGCTCCCACATACACAGTGCAAAAAAAGCGGAAAAAACGCTGATCGCATACGTCCAGAAGGTACCCAGGGAAAGGGCAAGCGCAAGCACCGCAATTGTAGCCAGCACATAGGTGATTCCGGCAAAAGCAGCTGTTCTTTTCTTCTCCACATAATATTTTGAAAGCAGATAAAAGCAAACGCCCGCACCAAACAGCCCCACCGCCTCTGATATGTACTGTACGATGCGGTAGGCGCTGTCTATCGTATCCATCCTACCGGCTCCCCTCCCTTCGGTTAAAGCGCAGATAGCTTTTCACAAAATCCGGATAATTCTGCTTCGCCATCAGCGCCTGTCCCTTTTCCAGCCAAATCGTGCCGGCATTGTACCTTTTGACATATGCAAAATTCACAAGATATGCCCGGTGCGGGCGGTAAAAGCCGTCCCCCACCTGTGCCGCCAGCTCTTTCATTTTTCCGTAGTACTCAATTTCTCTATCCGTTGTGTGAATAATGATCTTCCGGTTAAATACCTCCGCGTAAATGATCTCTGACGGATGGACGGCAATGTGTGCCCCGCCCGCGGTAATCAAAAGGCTCCCGCTTTTTGACTGCCGCTCCCGGGATCGTTCAGACTGCCGCGTCTCCTCATACTTTGCCGCGGCGTGCTTTAATACCTCTGTCAGCTTTTCCTCCCCAAAGGGCTTGACCAGGTAGTGAAATGCCCCCACATCAAATGCCTGAAACACGTAATCTTGAAATGCAGTTACAAAAATCAGAACCGCGTCCCTGTTTTTCCTTCGGAACGCCTCGGCGGTCTCCATTCCGTTTTTCCCGGGCATCTGAATGTCCAGAAGCAGGATATCCGGCTGATCTCCCGACAAAAGCAGCTCCTCACCCGAGCCGTAAGCACGCAGCTTCGCCTCCGGGTAAAGGAGCCGTATCTTTTTAGAAAAATAGTCTCTCATTTTCTTTTCGTCATCACACACTGCAATCCACATGGTATCTTTCCCCTGCCTGTCCTTATTTCCGCTCAGCCGCGCCGCTTGCACCCTTCACGGGCGACGGCCGATTCCTGTACTATACCAACCCATTCTATCGGCAAATGAAGGCGGCAGCAGCAGGAACATGCTGTAAAACATGCATATTTTGTTGTAAAATCAACGTCTGCCCTCCTCCTTCAGCTGCCCGTGATGCGAAGCCCAATCAAAAAAAGAAACGGGCAATCTGTTTGTAAATTCCCGTTTCTTTCTGAAAGGCCTTTGTCGTTACGATTCCTCCGGATTGAGCATCTGGTAAATATTGATCTTCAACGCATCCGAGTTCATCATGCCCACAAAGGTTGCACCGCAGCGATACAAATCATCCGATATTTTTTCGCACCGCACAATGCGGATCACAGTCTCAATGATCTCCTTTGTCCAAATCTGAATCCTGGTGTCATAAAGTGCGCCTACATCCATGGGATGCGCAGTCCGAAACCCCATGCCCGAGCTGGACAAATCCTTTACATCCACATGCATCATCTTTAACGTGGTCACCTCGCCCTCATCCAGGCGCTCCAGCTCAATTGAAACATCCAGATCCAAACGCCGGTCTTTTCTCTTCTCGTCCATTGCTTTACCTCTCCTTTTCCAGGCACATTCCCCGCGTACCGCATCATTGATAACCGGCACCGCCGAAAATCCGCCTTACAGCTGATCGATTTCCCGCCTCATTTTGACGGATATCAATAAAACAGCACACTTGCTGCCGCTTCAATATGATTATCATAACATATTACGGAATTTCTGCCTAGTGTGTAATGATCAAAAAATGCCGGCTCCGTAGCAGGCAGTTCGGTCTTTGGCTTCACGATCGTCTAACCGACTCTCTGTCCCTGCCCGGCGGCCGCCCGTTCAACCGCCTCAATTGCCGCTGTACGTGCCGTCTCATAGGCAACACTGCTGACTCTTCTGCGAACCATCCCGTCCGGCCTTAGCATCCGTTTTGTAAAATTTTTTGCTTCGTCGAGAAGATAACATCTGCCGCTTTGCATATCCTTTTCATATTCGATATTGTTGTACCTGAAATTTGTCCCGTAAGCATCCCCGTCCTTGCTGATCATGGTTGCCTTACCATCCGCATACATCATTTCCGCCGCCATATGTCTGCTCTCTCTTTCGTATTTTTTATACCGGTTTTCGCGTTTCCCGCACACCGGCTCTCCCCCTGCAAAAATTGACCTCATTTCAGGATATCACTGCCGCACGCCCCTTAGACGGCACCCCCGCTGCTTATAAGGATTCACAATATATTCATAGGGGTTTGCTGATATACATGATTCTTCACTCAGCTTCTCTATTTGTCGGCTTATCAATCTACAGCAATAATATACTCCCCGTTTCACAACGGGATATCCTGGATCTCCCTCTCTTTGCATCTCGAGATCAAAAAATACATTTGTATACGCTATGCTGCCATCAGGTAATGAACAATCCACCAAAACATCATAATGAGTCGGTACCTCGTCACCCTTACCAGCGTCTTCAGAACTATACAATTCCGGATTTACACTCTGATCACCATGTGTTGTAATATAACCTTCAATCTCTTCCAGTGCACAATCTTTATACTCAAGCACTACATTCTTCAAAATCGGGGCAAGCAACTCTTTCTTTAAAAACAACTGTTTGAACTTCTTATCAAAAGTCAATTCGGATTCTGTAAGAACGCACTCTCCACCATTCTCTGCTTTCCTCTTTGTAAAGCTATTCATTTCTTTCATGCTGCCTCCATACTGCTTTACATCAATTTCTATAATACTGCTATCTATATCTCTTTCTTCTGGTTTATAGTCATCACGTATAAAACTTCCAAACACAAAAACGTTATAATTTTCCTCTGTAAATTTTGCTGCAACCGCATTTTTTAACTCTATAAGAAAAGCTCTCGTGCTTCCCATGTGTAAAATTTCATTTTACTTCTTCCTAATTTCTCTGTGCATGAGGTTTTTAGCTTCCAACTCTCTTTCAAGAAAATCAATTAGTTCAGTGGCGCAATACCTATGTTAACGCGCCAATAATTCAATTCTTTTAACGCTGAATGCGTGCTTTATAAAATCCTAATCATACCTTTGTAAGAGCAACATCAGAATAAGTTAAGCTTTCTTATAATTGCATCAGAAAAACCATCACACGAAGTACGGTTCTTATTATTATTTAAATAATCTTGAACTGCATTACGAACTACGTTTACTGCTTTCCAGCAATATTCCACATCATCTGCATTTACTTCAATTGCATCATCACCTGGATATCTGGCGGAAAAGTAGTACCCATCCGCTTGAAGAGCAACACTCCAATCACAATTAAAGTCCGGAACATTTCTTATAATAAAATCTCTTAAAACTCTAATTGTATGTGTCCGCATGACACTCCCTATTTCCCCTGTATAATAAGTGTCAATAATGTGTTTTAAGTACCTCTCGCAAATACTTTGCATTACATAACACATTACCTCACTAACTCTACCCTCTTCGTAATTCGCTTTTACAAACTGATAATCATTTTCCGCGCGTGTATAGTAGGTTATTCTTTCCGCTCCCACAGCATAACCCCATCCCTTCTTATATTTTGATTAAAATGATAACTGCTGGAAAACTCATTTGACTTTGATGTCTTTAGTTCAACTTCTGGTAAGTTGTAATTTGGAATCACTGCCAAACGCATTTCGCGAATAATGTTATCCGGCACATTCTTACTCAGGAACAGGAATAAATCAATATCAGAATCATATTTTTGTTCTCCTCTTGCGCAACTACCATACAAATAAATTGCACGTATATATTTTTTATAACGCTCCTCACCTAAAACATTTAGTGCATATAGTAGTGATTGTTCATGTCTACTGTCCAACTTACATCTCCTTAACTAACTGTATTATAACTTGTATACTGCCGAGCACAATAACAACCAACATCAGAATCTTACCATTTAGTATATCCTCTAAGCATAATCTACACCGCTGATATTATTATACCATCCACTATCAATACGCACAAGAAGAACAATTACATTCTTTTTAACTTGGAGTGACGAGACTCGAACTCGCGACCTCCTGATCCCAAATCAGGCGCGCCACCAAACTGCGCCACACCCCAATCACTTCTGATGATTCAGCAATCAAGCAATATTGCCTTAATATCATTCAAATATCTTATAATACCATTTTCTGTACCGCACTTTCAATTTTCTCGTTATCTTTAAAATTTACGAGACTGTCTAAAATACGAAAAGTTTCAGAGCTATAATAATTCCAGTAATTGAAAAGATACTTCGCATTTTCAATTCCTACAGTTCCAACTAAATTGGTAAGAAAATCATGAATTTTCGTTGTGAGTTCAATACCTTCCTCTGTGTACGCATCCCTGTTTAAAATACGCCAAACTTTATGCTCCATTTTACCTCCTAGCTGCAAAAACACTCTGCATTTGTTAAAGCAATTGACCTCAACAATGTCTTTAAATCTCTCTGGTATACAAGTAATGAACCTGGTCCACGCACATCAACACATCCGAAGATGCAATGACAATTAAATTCTGTAAACAAATAGCTACGGTAATCTCCCGTGCTTAGCTCATCAGTATAAATTTCCCAAAGCAAATTATTGACATAAAATTTCCCTGATGCAGAATACTTTATACCTGTAGCATTCCGCATCATCTGCAGCTTACTCGCAACTAAAGCCTCGTACTTCCTTGAAACTAAACTGGAGTAAAGCCGCATTATGATATCAACATCATCAGTTAAATAGGTCAACAATACGTCGCTACTCTGCTCTGTGCTGACGACCTCCCAACCTTTGACATTATACGCTTGTATACAATTCAACTGAAACCTCCACAAAAATAACGCTGAGCGAACTCAGCGTTACATAAGTTATCTGTGCTAAATAAAATACAGTGCAAAAAGGAAGAAATAAATCATAAGTATGTGAATTTAAATACTTTTTATGCATATGCATAATAACAATCATCGCATCAAACTATCGCATAAAATAACGCCTCACATGTACACCATTTAAAACGGCCGATACACCACTTTTACACCATTACACCATGTGTACACCACTTTTTACGCTAAACCGCGCCATTTTACGGCATCTACCGTTCACACATAAAATCCCGCAAACCCGCATAAACCCGCTACTTATAAGGATTCACAATATATTCATAGGGGGTCTGCTGATATACATAATAATTCAGCCAGTTTGAGTACAAAATGTTGCCGTGGGAGCGCCACTGCAGACACGGCTTTTTCGTGCAGTCGTCATCCGGGTAATAATTTACGGGCACCTCAATAGGAAGCCCCTGCGCCTTATCCCGCATATACTCCTTGTGCAGTGTGCGGCGGTCATACTCGGGATGGCCCATCAGAAAGATTTTGCGCCCGTCGTTGTCGATGACGAGGAATACCCCCGCCTCCTCACTCTCCGCCAGGATCGTCAGCTCCGGCACCGCCTCAATCTCCTCCCGGCTCATCTCGGTATGCCGCGAGTGGGGCGCCATAAAATAATCGTCAAAGCCCCGCACGAGCGGGATCTTGCGGTTTTTCACCCGATGCTCGTAAACCCCGAACACCTTCTGATCCATCCGATGCTTCTTAATGCCGTAATAATGGTACAGGCCCGCCTGTGCGCCCCAGCACACATGCAGTGTGGAGGTCACATGCTCCTTCGCCCAGTCCATAATCTCGCACACCTCGTCCCAGTAATCCACCTCCTCGAAGTCCATCTGCTCCACCGGAGCACCGGTGATGATGAGCCCGTCCAGATTCCGGTCACGGATATCGTCAAGGGTCACATAAAACTGCTCCAGGTGCTTCTGCGAGGTATGTGCCGACTCATGGCTCGACACCGTAAGAAACGTCACATTGACCTGAAGCGGCGTGTTTGAGAGGGAGCGCAGTGTCTGCAGCTCGTTGTCCTCCTTGAGCGGCATCAGATTCAAAATCCCGATCTCGATCGGACGAATATCCTGATGCAAAGCACGCGTTTCGTCCATCACAAATATATTTTCATTTTCCAGGATCTCCCTGGCAGGCAGATTACTTTTAATTTTAATTGGCATAACAATCTCCTCCTAACCTCTTTCTCTTTTGACGATTAGCCGCTTCCCCGCGCATCGCCCCGCTTTGTTCCGGTTCTGTTTCCCTGCGCATCGCCCCGCTTTATTCCGGGCCTGCTTCTGCGAGCATCGCCAGCAGCTCCTCCTCGGTAATCACCGGAACGCCAAGGCTGTTCGCCTTATCCAGCTTGCTCCCGGCCGCCTCACCCGCGAGAAGGTAGCTCGTCTTTTTGCTGACAGAGCCGGTGCACTTTCCCCCGTTTGCCTCGATCAGCTCTGCCGCCTCCTTGCGTCCAAGGGTCGGCAGCGTACCCGTCACAACGATCGTGAGCCCCTCCAGGGCCGCACCCTGCGCCGTTTTCTCCGATTTCATATTCATGCCAAGCGCCGCCACCTCGTCCAAAAGCCTTCGGTTTTCTGCATCTGCAAAATAGTCGTGGATGCACTCCGCCGTGATCTCCCCAACGTCCGGTATCCGCACCAGCGTCTCCACGTCCGCATCCGCCAGCTCATGCAGATCTGCAAAATGCTTCATGATCTCCCGGGCCGATGCCTTACCCACATTTCGAATGGCAAGCCCGGTTAAAAATTTATCGACGGAATTGTGCTTGCTCTCCTCGATGGCGCTAAGAATTTTATCCGTATTTTTCTCCTTACCCATAATGCCCTTTTCGATGAGCGCCTCCCGGTGCTCATGCAGACGGTAAATATCCGTGTAATCGTGAAGATACCCCTCGTCTACCAGCGTGTCCACATAGGTGGAGCCGAATGCCTTGATATCCATCGCATCGCGGCTCGCAAAATATGCCAGCGTCCGCTTGATCTGCGCCGGGCAGGACGGGTTTGCACAACAGATATCGGCGGTGCCCTCCTCACGTACGAGCGCATGACCGCAGACCGGGCAGACGCTTGGCGCCCGGAAAACCGTTCCCGTCGGTTTTGTGACACTGATAATCGCCGGGATGATCTCACCCTGCTTGCGGCACATGGCACGGCACCCCGCATCGATACCGAGAGAATTGATATAATCGATATTATGCAAGGTTGCATACTGTACGCTCGTCCCGCACAGACGCACCGGCTCAGCAAAGCGCGCGCGAAACGTCATTTTTCCGGTCCGTCCCACGCCCACCTCTATCTCCTCAATCTCCACCTCTTTTTCCTCCGGCGGATATTTATAGGCAATGTGTCCGGCCGAATATTTGCTGCCCGCCGGGAAATCTCCGCGGTAGGCAACCTGTTCGATTTTTACGACCGCGCCGTCGATATCATAATCATAATCGCCGCGGTGCTCCCCGATCTCATCGATCGCCGCAAGCACCCCGGCCGTATCCTCACAGAGCACATGGGGCACGATCACAACCCCCTGTGCTGCCAGCTCGTCGAGCCCTTCTGTATGACGCTCCATCAAATGTGCGCTCTCCCCGGTTGCATCCTGCACGTTAAATACAAACATGCGAAGCCCCCGCTCCCGCGTGACGGACGGGTCAAGCTGACGCAGCGTTCCCGCCGCCAGGTTGCGCGGGTTCGCCGCCTGCTTTTTGCCGAGACTCTCCTGCTTTTCATTAAAACGTGCAAAATCGCTGTGGCTCATATAAACCTCACCCCGCAGTTCCACGTAGCCCGGCATTCCGATCGTCTGCTTTACATCGGGGATCACCCGTGCATTCAGGGTGACATCCTCGCCAACCAGACCGTCACCCCGGGTTTCCGCGAGCATCAGCACACCGTCCTCATAGCGCAGCGACATGCTCAGGCCGTCAATCTTGCGCTCCACGGAAAACCGCGCGTCAGGATGAAGCTCCTTCACCTGCGCGATCCACGCCGCAACCTCCTCCTTTGAAAAAAGATCCTGGATGCTGAGCATGGGAACATGATGGGTGATCGTCACACCCGCTTCACGCTTTACCTCCGCCCCGATCTTCTGTGTAGGGGAATCCTTCGTCACCCAGTCTGGATGCTGCCCCTCGATCTCCTTTAGCTCCCGCATCAGTCCGTCGTATTCAAAATCACTGATCACCGGAGAATCTTCATTATAATAAAGCCTCATATGCTCTTCGATGATCTGCTTTAATTCCTCATAGCGCGCTTTTTTTTCGTCCGCCATACTTACCACCTCACCGTCTCGCTGGATGAATTGCGAAGCATCTCATCCAGCTTCTTCCACTCTTTTTTTGTCAAATTCCGGTACTCGCCCTCTTTCAAATCACCCAGATGGATATTCATAATACGTATCCGCTTTAAGGATCTGACCTCATACCCAAGCGCCTTGCACATACGGCGGATCTGACGGTTCATACCCTGAGTCAGTATAATATGGAACTCCCGTATGCCGCTCTTCCAAACCTTACACGGCCTTGTAAGCGTATTCAAAATCGACACGCCATTTGACATCTGCATAACAAAGTCTTCCGTGACCTCCTTGTTGATCGACACGACGTATTCCTTTTCATGCCGGTTTCCGGCGCGCATAATCTTGTTTACAATATCACCGTCATTCGTCAGAAGAATAAGACCGGTGGAATCCTTGTCCAGCCGCCCCACCGGATAAATACGCTTCGCGTAGCTGATGTAATCCACGATATTATCCTGCTCCTTTTTCGAGGTTGTACACACAACACCGAGAGGCTTATGGAAAGCAATCAGAATACGCTCCCCTCCCCGGCGCACCCGCTTGCCGCGGAAATAGACAACATCCCCCTGCTGTACGCGCTCACCGACCAGCGCAATCTTTTTTCCGATCCGTACATCTCCTGCCTCAAGGGCACGATCCGCTTCCCGGCGGGAGCAGATGCCCGCCTGACTCAAAAATCGATTGATACGTGTTCCTGTTTTTTCCTGTTTCATGTTTCCTTCCTCTACTGATTCTTTTCTTACGAAAAAAGCGGTTACCGAATTATGCAAATGCATAACGCATTGCACGCCGACAACCGCCTTTACTCTCTTGTAAATTGTACCGCACCCTGACGGGCACCTATCCTGTCACTGAATCAAATCCGTTTTCATGTATCCGGTCTGACCGTTCCACTCTACCTTTGTCCAGCCCTCCGCATAACTCATAATAACCTTTACCACATCTCCGGGGGCAGCTACTCCCACCTTTTCGGCTGTCTCGCTCATGGAAACGCGCACGTTTACGGTATCCGTCAATGTAATTTCCGCACCCTCCGGCAATGCTTTCGCAGGCTTATTCTGCTCTACCTCGGCGCTGCTGGGAACCTTGTCCTTTTTCGTGGTTACAAATTCCCGCTTTACATATCCCTTCTTGCCGTTAAAGGATGCCTTTACCCAACCGTCCTTTTCGGTGTCGGGATAAATTTTCAGCTCACTGCCGAGCACGATCTGTGTGACGATATCGTCATCCGTACTCGGGCCTTTGCGCATATTGATACCGTCCATCGCATAAGCCGTTTTTGCTTTGCCGTCAGCACTGTCGTCTCCATCTTCCTTTGCATCGTCTTCCGGCTTTCTGCTGTCATCCTCATTATCGTCCGGCTTGTCGTCTTCTTCTGAATCTTTGGGCTCCTCCGTCTGATCATCCGCCGGCTTGTCGGTGGAATCCCCGCCGTTTGCATCCGGCTGTACCAGAGACTTTGCCCATGCTTCCAGGGCGTTCGGCAAGGTTTCCCGTGCCATCTGCTCCAGCTCCGGATCGGACGCAAGGGCATCCTGGAATTTTTTCTCGACGTTCGCCCAGAGCAGCAGATAATCCTCTGCCTGCTCAAATTCGTTGAGCAGCGACTGCACATCTGCCTCCGTGCTCACCTCCATATTGGACTGGTTGAACTGACTGTATGCATTATCAATATAGAGCACACCGCTCTCGTCTGTCCGCAGATAAAAACGATCCAGCCCCGGAGCCTGTGTATCTACATCCTTATACTTGATGTCAACATACACAGAAACAATATATTCGCCCTCCTTCAAGCCGGCCTTTGTGTAGCATGAAATGTTATTATATGCCTCCACATATTCGCTGTTCAGCTTAATAAAGCTCTTCTCCGTATCGGAAATCGGCTTTGCCAGCGCTTCTAATGCATCCACATCCCCTGACGCATGTGCGGTGTAGTAGTCGCTGACCAGACGGTTTACCTCCGGTATCGCGTCGATTTCAAACTCTTCCGACAGATCGGCAGTCTTATCATCCTGTTCGTTTACCACCGGCTCCTTCGTCTCCTCGGGCACAGGACCGGTACATTTCGCCAAAACTACTACCATAGCGGCAAAAAGAACCCCCGCCGCGAGATAGCGCTTATATCTGCTTATAAGCTCCCAAAATCTCCCCGCCTTAAAACCACCGTCTTTTGTTTTTGCTGTCTGTGTCTGTCCCTCCGAATTCAAATGATTATTTTTATTTGATGTATTTGTATCTGTAAGCTGCACGCCTGCAGCGCTTTCCTTCTGATTAACTGTATCCTTCTGCTGATTTGTCTGCTTTAATTCTGTATTCTTAACAGAACCCTGATCCTGATTTTTACGGTTCTTATTTGCCATTTGTACTACCTCCTAAAATTTGAAAAAACTGTTATCTGCTTGTTAAATGCAACCGGCGGGAATCGAACCCACATTACAGGAGTCGGAGTCCTGCGTTCTATCCGTTAGACTACGGTTGCCTGTTTTTAGGAGCAGTATATTATTTTTTTATTTTCGCTGAACCATCTGCGTTTTTTCGTAACTGTTGTCCCGACAAAAACCTTTAAAAACTGTTTCGCAGCGGAATCCATCACATCTGCATCACATTCTTAACGTCTGTGCAGCCACTGTGCAAGCCTGCCAAAACCAGTACGCTTTTTTCTTCGTCTCTCCAGCTCGTCATCAATCGCCTGCTGAATCCGAGCCTTGACCAACGCGCAAATCTCGCGTGAGTTCATATCCTTGTAATCTTCATAATAAAGCGGAGGCAGATAACGTACCTTCGCCGTTACCGGTGCAAGGGAATTTTCCCCAAACACCTTGTAGGAGTCAGTCAAAGCCACCGGCACAATCGGTGCCTTTGCCATCATCGCCATCTTAAAGCTGCCCGGCTTGAACTCCTGAAGTGTATTTCCATTATTTTTGTAACCACCTTCAGAAAAAATAATATAGCGGCGTCCCTCTTTTACCTCTGAGGACGTTTTTTTTATGATCTCTAAGGCCTGGCGCACGTCGTCAAGCTTCATGCGCTCGCCTTCGACCAAATCGATAAATTCTTTAATTAGGATGCCGTAGGAAACTGCATCATCCACAACGACCGAACAAGGATCCGCATGTGTAATCATGATACTGAGCGCGTCGAATTTGCCCTGATGGTTCGGATACATCACATAGCCGCCCTCCTCCGGAAGATTTTCCAATCCCTCGCAGGCCGTTTTTATGTTGCCCGTCCGCATCATGTAGTATATCGCACGTCTGGCGATCTTGTAGCGCTTTGACTCGTCAAATTTTTCCGTATGCTTTGCCATGTAGGCCATCTTTGGTATCATGTAAATATGATAGAAGTTCCAAAATATGACCCAGTAAAAACGTAACATAGTTACTAAATCATGATCTCCTCGTTTATTGTCGATGCTCTCTGCATCACGAAAGTTATTGTAGCAAAAAGTTCGCAAAAGTTCAACCCCAAAATTTCATAAATTTACATAAAATTTTTAAAAATCTCCTGAAAGCGCAAAAACAGCCCCTTTCGGAGCTGTTTTTCGCCTGCATAATTTTATGATCACACGTTTATTTCACACTTGCAGAAACCTCGATAAAGCCTGCCGCGTAAGGTCCTAACGCATAAGGATCCGCATAGAATCTGAGCTTGCCGTTTTTCATATAGAATGCGCTGTTAAAATTCATCGTAGCCAGTTCCTTCTCCAGCGCTTCCCGTCCGTCATAAAATCCGGCCTCCGCGCCCTTCTTGTCGTATTTCTTTAAGTAGAGCTTTCTCACCTTCGCGTTCAGCTTTGCCTTCGTCGTACCGAGAATCTTCGCTGCTGTCAGCTTTTCCCCTGTTTTCGCATCAAAGGTTGCGCAGATGCGGTAAGGCATTCCGTGCGCACCGCCCGTGTAGAGGTATCCGCTCATAAGCACACTGAAATACTTCCCGTCGTTATTTGTCACCTCGCATTTCACTTCATCCGAATAGCTCCAGCTGCGCGCCTCGTCATCCGCATAGTCCTTCAGGTAGCTTTCCATTTCCTCCCTGTAGGTATCCTTCTGCTTATCGGACTCCTTCACCCACACCTTCCTCTGCTTTTCGATGGCGTTGTTAATTTTTTCAGCGGCTGCGGAGTCGCCGGAAATAACCGGATACTCGTAGGAGCAGCTGTAATAAACCGTGCCGTCGTCGAGCTCATAGCTCTTCTCGTACGTCTCCGTTTTCACCTTGAACTTCGCTGCCGCAAAGGCCGGCTGCACGTTCAGTGCCAGTGCTCCCGCAATCACGCCTGCCGCAAGCGCCGCCGCGCCCATCCGCTTAAAAAAACCTCTCTTTGCTTTCATAAAAATTTCCTCCTTTAAAACTTTTAATATTTTAGTAACTTCCGTTCTATCTATATAGACACCGGTTTTTTTTGGAGGTTACGGAAAAATAAAAAATTTTTTACAAATTTTTCCTGCGGCTGCTCCCCCCTGCCGTCCCGCCGCGGCTTCCAGGCGCATTCCTGATCGTCCGCGCTTTTTCGTTACGCACTTTTTTCCGCGCCGTCCCCGTCCAAACGCTGTTCGAACTCCGGCTCCGATACCGGCTTTGCGTAGCGGTAGCCCTGTGCCACGCTCGCTCCGATTTCCTGCATGAGTGCAATATCCTTCTCCGTTTCCACACCCTCGCACACGATCTGGGCCTCCAGATCCCGCGCCAGCTTCACAATGTTTGACATAATCTTGACCTGACGCTCACGGTTTTCATTGTTGACCAGAAACGAGCGGTCAAGCTTGATCACGGATGCCGGAATCGTCTCAAAGACACCCAGTGACGAATAGCCGGAGCCGAAATCGTCGATGGAGAGCCGGATATCCCGGTTGTGCAGCTCGTTAATTGTCTCCTTGGCATTCTGGGCCTGCATCTCATCCACAACGAGTGTCTCCGTGATTTCCACCTCGATCAGCTCCTTTGGCACCTCGTATTTATTCAAAACCGCAGTGAAACGGTCCGGGAAATCCTCCCTTGCAAAGTGCAGCCTGGAAAAATTACAGGAAATCGGCACAACCGTTTTCCCCTCCTGCATCCTGCGCCGCTGCAGTCTGCATGCGCATTCCAGCACAAAGAAATCGATTTCCATAATCCGTCCCACCTCCTCATAATAGGGAACGAAAAAATAGGGTGTCCGGATCATCCCGTCCGCCGTTGGGTCCTTGAAACGGATGAGCGCCTCGGCCCCTACAACCTGCTCATTGCGGATATCCACCTTTGCCTGATAATAGGTTTCGAAATGATCCTCGTTGATCTCCACGGACTCCAGCAGGCGCTCCCTTTCATGCCGCTCCTTCAGCTTCTGGAGCAGCTTGTCGTCGTAGACCTGCAGCGTATTTTTTCTCGATTCCTTTAAATTATCCGCGGCCTGGATCGCATAGGCAAGGCTGACATGCAGATCCTCGCTGTCAGCCGGCACATAGCACACGCCCACCGTGATCGTCATATGGATGCCCGTCTCCCCGTGAATCTGCTCGGAAATCCGGTCCGCAATGTGCCGCCAGTGAGTCTCCAGCTCCTCACGATCCTTATATTCCGCAAAGAAAATAAAATGATCGCTCTGGCTTCGGGCGTACATCTCCCGCTCCCGGATCTCCTCCGCTGTCACCTTCACAAAAATCTCAAGCAGCCGCTGTCCGTTGTTCCACCCGTAGAGTGTGTTGTAACGCCGAAACTGATTGATATTTGTGTAGGCGATGGCAAAGCTCCTGCCCGCCGAGAGATTTGCCCTGTGGTCCGTCCGCATCAGCCGCTTCGCCTGATACATAAGATAGCTCTGGTTCCACACGTTCAGCTCCGCGTCCTTGTAGGTCAGCCTGCGGATTTTGTTGCTGTTGTGGAGCATGTAGCCGAGGATCAGAACGATCAGAAATGCAGCCATCGCCAGCACCCCGATAATTAAAAGGCTGTTCTGCTCCAGAAACTGGCGGATGCTCATGCCGGTAAAAAAATTGTCCTGCACCATATAATCGTTTATATTTTTGTCGGATATTTTCCAGAGCTTTTTATCCAAAATGCTGATCAGGGGGGAATCATCGGCACGGACCATCATGTAAATATCATGCTCGCTGCTGAGCATGCTCTGCACCTTCAAATCGCCGAAGCGCACGCGCGCGCTCAGCAGGTATTCCGCAAGATAGCTGTCACAGACAGCCCCGTCCGCATCGCCGTTTAATACCTTTGTGAGACATTCCTGCTGTCTGTCGCACAAAATCGTTTCCACATCCTCCTCACCGGAATAAATGTGCGCATCCACGTCGTCATTTGTCATCGCCAGACGGCGCACGGAGTGTGATGCCTCGCTCTTTTTTACAATGAGCACACGGGGAATCGTCGCGTAGCTCTCGGTCAGCGCAAGCCCCGACTCATTCACCCCTTCCGTCGTTCCGCTGTAGTAGCTGCACAGGTCAATCCTTCCGTCCAGCAAGGCCTTGCGCGCCTGAGCGGGACTGTTCATCCTGATATAAGTAAAAACAAGCCCGGTATCCCTCGACAGCTCATCCAGCGTCTGCCTTGCAAGGCCGCAGTAGCTGGCACCCTCGTCGTAGGAAAAGGGGTAATAGCCGTCCAGATAGCCGACCACCAGGCTGCCCGTCTCTTCAATATAGCGTTTTTCCTCGCCGGTAAACATTACGGTCTTGTCCATGCGGCTGTCAAAATATTTCACAAGCAGCTCGTTTTCCAGCTCCGGCTCATTCATCTTGATATCCGCAACGGCATTGTTCAGCTCCCGCATCAGCTCGTCATTTCCGGGATACGTAATGTAATAAAAAGGCATCGGCGCAAACCGTCCGATCACGCGCCAGCCGTCGCGGATTTCCGTGAAGGTGTGCACAAGCACATCGATCTCCTCCGCCTCCAGCGCGGCGGCAAGCGCATCCGCGTCCTCATACTCCTTAATATCCACGTTTTCCATTCCGTGGGTACTCATATATTGTAAAAACTCATCCCTGCGCACGTAGGTTTTTACCATTCCGTAGGACAGGCCCTTCATCTGCTCGTAATCTCCGTAGGCATAGGGGCTGCTTCCCTTCACGGCAAGCATGCCATAGGTATATCCGCTGGCGAGATCCGCATATTGATACTGTGCTGCCCGCTGCGCGGAATACTGTGCGGAGCCGACCAGGTCAAGCTCCTTTTCGGCCAGACGTTTCAGTGCCTCGTCCCAGCTGTCGCAGGGCACAAACTCCAGCTCCCAATCCGTATACGCGCAGATATGCCGCAAATACTCCGCATCCATGCCGGTCACATTTCCGTTCGCATCAATATCATGGTAGCCCTGCATCGGAAATGCCCCAATCCTTACCGTCCGCTTTGTATCCGCCGCAGACGTCCGATACTCCAAAAAACCTGCCGCACAGATAACTGCCAGCATTCCACACAGCATATGCAAAAAAATCTTTTTCCGTGTCTTTTGCATTTTAACTCCTCCCCCTTCGCAGCTGTTATGCCCTCCATCAGCTGCAGTCGCCTGCCTGTTACTACGTCCCCCGGCCAGATGCTAGCTGCTTTACCCTTCACGGCACGCACCCAAATCCGACAAAGCAGATCCGGAAACTGCTTCCCCCGGCCGTCAGAAGCCGGATTTTATCGCAAACTCGATATCCTGCACAAACTGCGCGCTGTTATATAAAACAAGTACGTCTGTCGGCGCAAACATTTCAAGTATGGCATCGCACCCGACATTGAGCTGGCGCAGGTCAACGACAACCACCTTCTCATAATCCTCTGCCAAAAAGGGAATCATACAGTTTGCAAAGGAATCCTTGATAATGAGCAGTGTCCGCTTGTTTTTCTCTCCGCCGGTAATCTCAATGACCGCCTGATTCCCACCGGTGAATACGCTGTACTTATCCTCCCCGTCCAGATATTTTGTCTCGTACAGTGTATCCGTCGTCCGCTCGCCCATATTATAAACAACCGAAAGCTCCGCCTTTGGCTCATATACAAAAATAGAATCCGCACGTGAAGCCTGATGTACCTTTGCATACGTCGTGCCAAGAAAATCATCACATACGCTCTTCCATGTGTTTTTTTTTGCCGCGCGCGCTTTGGCTCCGCTTTCAGGCAGGGACTGCAGAAACGCCTCATAGCCGATCCACGCACCGCCTGTCGTCCAGTGATGGTCGGTCCGATAATAATTTAGGGTCAGATCATCCGCATCCTTCAAAGCCAGCGCATCCGCAACCGGAACGAGCACCTCCTGCGATTCCGCAAACGCCTCGTAGAGCGCATCATAAAAAATCTGCTCGTCGTAGGTCGGTGCAAAGGCCGGCAGGTACGCACGCATCACCCAGGTTTTCGTCGGCACCATCATCACCCGCACCTGCGCCTGCTTCCCGGCATACACCACAAAGCCTTTCAGCGCATCTATATTTGTTTTCATCTGGTCCGCGTCAAAATCCGATTCGTCATAGTGCTCCAGCAGGAAGCCGTCTTTTCCGAAATAAACGCCGTTGCTCTCCGTTTTCCCAAGCAGGCGCGAGACACCGGTCTGAAGCTGCACCCACGCATCCCTTGCAGGAAACTGGTCGCTTAAATAAGCCTCATATTTTTTTTGGAATTTTCCGTTTTGAATTGTCTTTTTTTTCACCCGCGGCATCGTCTGCAATTCTCTCTTTTCCGTTCCGGACCAGGTTTTTTCCTCCGAAAAAATACCTGCCCCCGCAAGAGAAAAAAGAACCAGAAAAAACACGAAAACCGGAAGTAATTTTTTGTTCATAAAAAGCTCCTTAAAACCGAAAGTACAGGAACGGGTTATAGGTGCCGTTTACCAGGTATGCGACGGATAAGAGTAAGATCGCCGCAACGTATACGCTCTCCAGAAATGCCGTCCCGATGTTTTCTTTTTTCATAAGCACATGTGCCGCCCGCGCCGGAAGCGAGGTTGCCCCAACGATCATGATGATCAGCAAAACAGCGTTGCCGGCCAGAAGATACAGGCTCGCGCCGCTTACCACACCGCCCTCACCCATTCCCGCCAGCGCCTTCACATACGCCCGGTGCCCGTGAATGTCCTCCCAGGCAAAGACAAGCCAGCCGAAATAGATCACCGCAAGCGCATACACATGGGAAAGCCAGCCCGGCAGCTTTTGCAAAAGCATTAAAAGCCAGGTTTTTTCCAGAATTAAAAAGAAACAGAAATAAAGCCCCCAAAGTGTGAAGTTCCATGTTGCTCCGTGCCACAGGCCGGTCAGAAACCACACCGCAAAAATATTGAAGTAGGTGCGTGCCATGCCCTTTTTGCTGCCGCCAAGGGGCACATAGACATATTCCTTAAACCAGCTTCCCAGGGAAATATGCCAGCGTCTCCAAAATTCGGTAATGCTTTTGGACTCATATGGGTAATTAAAATTTTCGGGAATCGAAAAGCCGAACATCGCCATCAGGCCGATTGCCATATCCGAATAGCCGGAAAAGTCAAAATAGATTTGAAGCATAAACGCCAGAATCCCAAGCCATGCCGAAAGCATGGTCAGCTCACCGGGCGCCATGTCCGTCACGGTCTGAAAAACTGACCCTGCCTGATTTGCAAGCAGCACCTTTTTTCCCAGACCGCAGCTAAATCGAACAACGCCGTATTTAACCCTGGATAAGCTGCAGCTCCGTTCACGAAGCTGCAGTGCAATATCGCGAAAGCGTACGATGGGACCGGCTATGAGCTGCGGAAACAGGGAAATGTATGCACCAAAATTGATCGGATTCTTCTCCGCTTTCGCCTTTCCCGTATACACGTCAATGGTATAGGACATGGACTGGAACGTATAAAAGGAAATTCCGATTGGAAGTGCATATTTTCCCGCGTATTTGAATACCGCGAGAAGCGATAAATTAACCGCCACCGACAGGACGAGAAATACCCGCGCAATCCTTCGCCTCTCCCGGCCCACAAAATACCCGGCCAGACCGCCGCATGTATAATCGACCACGGTGGAAAAAAGCATCAGCCATATATAAACCGGCTCGCCCCACGCATAAAATACCAGACTGAACAAAAATAGTACCGAGTTTCTCCATATGTTTTTCAGGCATCCCGGTACTATGTAATAGACGAGCAGCACACACGGCAGAAAGCGCACCAAAAATAACAGGCTGCTAAATACCATTGATTGCTCCTTTTATTTATACAGATTTTTTATTGCTCTGACCGCCTTGTTATTCAGCTTTTTGTAAGCCGCGATCACCTTGCTCTCCTCCTGCTCCTCCTGCTTCAAATCGAGCGTTCCCAGCATGATAAAGCACACATAGCTGCCCTTGACGTACACCTTCGACGCCTGGATCTTTAACTGGTTCATCGGATACTGGCTCATATCGTTAATCAGGGATTTGCGGTAATCCACCAATTCCTTTTTTATTTTTTTCTTACTGTCTGCATTTTTCGCCTTGACGATCACAAGCGTGTCCACATGCGCGCTGATCATCGGAAGCTCTGCGATCGCCGAGGAATACCAGCTGTCCGATATCCCAAAGCGGGTCTTGATCTCATCCTTTTTCAGCCGCACACTCGGCAGATAGTCATCCCCGTAGGCACCCTTTACCGCAGAATAAACCTGATTGATGGACGGTTTCTTTGCAGCTGCCTCCGCCGTTACGGGCTGCTTCGCCGCCGTTGCTGCCGGAACTGCGCCAATGGCACAGGCAACTGCCAACATCACTGCAAGAATCTTTTTTTTCATCATATCAAATCTCCTTTTTCAATATTACCCGCACGCATCCATCACCGGCCGCTCACAGCCGGGACAATTGCTGCATAATTTTACTATAACATTTCCTGCGGCAAAAAGCTATGTATTTTTGTAAAAAAGTGCCCTGCATCACCAAACGCGCAGGGCACCTTTTTAAGCCATATTTTTTTTGATTTCTTCCCCGGTGGGCATCACGCGCAGCGCACCCTTCTTCGTCGTAATCAGCGACGCGGCGCTGTTGGCAAAGGTAAGCATTTCTTTCAGCCCTGCCTCGTCAAGCCCTTCCAGACCATGCTCCAAAACATAGTGCAGCACACAGCCGCAGAAGGTATCCCCCGCACCCGTCGTCTCGATGGTATGCTCCTGCAAAAACGGCGCCGCCTCCGCCATCATACCCTGATAGTAAGCCCGGCTTCCGTCCTTCCCCATGGAGACAAGGATCAGCGGAATGTGGTAGCGCTCGTTAATCCACGCCACGCCCGCGGTAAAGTCCTCCTCCCCGGTGAGCCACTGAATCTCATTGTCCGAAATTTTTAAGATATCACACTGCCCCAGCCCGTATAAAATCTGCTCCCTCGCATCCTCTAACGTGTTCCACAGCGGCGGGCGCAGGTTCGGGTCAAAGGAAATGACGGCGCCGGCTTCCTTCGCAATGCGAAGCGCTTTTTTCGTTGCCGCGCGCACGCCCTCGTGGGTCATGGACAGGGTCCCGAAATGGAAAATTTTCGAATCCCGGATCAGCTCCTGCGGAATCTCCTCCTCCGTAAGCATCATGTCCGCGCCGGGATTCCGGTAAAACGAAAAATCCCGGTCCCCGTCGGGATAGGTGTGCACCAGCGCAAGGGTCGTATGCACCTCCGCGTCCATGTACAGCGCGTCCGTCCGGATGCCTGCCTCTGAGATAGCTGTCTTTAGCTGCTCCCCGAAGAAATCCTTTCCAACCTTTCCGATAAAAACCGTCTGATGCCCCAGCTTTGCCAGCATCGCCAGCACGTTACAGGGGGCACCGCCCGGATTCGCCTCAAACACGGGGTTGCCCTGCGCGCTCTCACCGTTTTCCGTGAAATCGATCAAAAGCTCGCCAAGTGCCGTTACGTCAATGTTTTTCATATATGTTCCTCCATTTTCAGATTGTGCCGCAGCCCTCTCGTGCCGCTCCAGGGCTTTTATGGAAAATTTAACTGCCGCTTTCCATCACACTATATCATATTTTACCACATCCATCGTCACAATGCCATCCGAAAGAAAGGAAATACCTTCCGCGGAAGGATCCGTATACATCGTCGCCGAAAGCACCTGCTCCCCGTCGTTTACAAACACCTCCACGCTGTAGGTGTCTAAAATGATCCGCAATTTAATCTCACCGTTTCGGTTTCTCACGCGGCTGCGCCGCTGATGGATGACCGCCCTGCGCGTCCCTGAAAATTTCCGGTCAATTTTCACAATGGATTCCCACGGGCGGAAGCTCACTGATGTGTGGCAGATTTCATCCTGTGCAAACCACACGGAAAATTTCTGGAACAGGTTTGACTCGTCCACCGGACGTATCACAAGCTCCAGATCCACGTGTCTGCCCTCAATTCCCGCAAGCTCCTTTACACCGGAGAAGGTAACGCCTTCATATGCCACCTGCTCACCCCGCAGCGCTTCCAGCTCCCGCAGCGGCCTTTGGATGAGCCTTCCGTCCCTGATGGAAAGCTCTCTGGGCAGGCTCATCTGCCCGAACCACGGCTTCTCCGGTGAGTGAAGGTTGCACGTATCCCAGTTCTGCAGCCAGCCGATCATCACCCTCCTGCCGTCCGGCGTAAGGACCGTCTGGGGCGCATAAAAATCGATGCCGTAGTCTATCGCCTGATCCTTCTCCTCTGTAAAGACCTCCTCCTGCTCGTCGTAGCCGCCGATCAGGCAAAGCGTCCCGTTTCCGTTGTGATATTCCAGCCCCTTCGGCAGCATATCCATGGGGCTTACGAGCAGCACCTGCTTCCCGTCCAGCGCAAAGAAGTCCGGGCATTCCCACGCCTTCCCGAAGCGCCCGTTGTTCGCTGCCAGCACCTTTAAAAAGCTCCAGCGAAAGCCGTCCGGGCTGCCAAAAAGCAGCACCTGCCCGTCCCGCTCCCCCACGCAGTTGCCGACAACACAGCGGAAGGAGCCATCCGCCCTCTGCCACATTTTCGGGTCCCTGAAATCAAATTTGCTGTTCCCCTCCGGCAAATCCGTTTCATCCAGCACCGGATTTGCCCCGTATTTCTCATAATCCGTCCCGTCACCGACAGCAAGGCACTGCGTCTGCACATCCCGCATGATGCCGCAGTCGTCCTCCCGATGTACCCCGGTGTACATAAGAAGCTGCCTGCCGTCCGGGAGCGCAAGCGCGCTGCCGGAAAAGCAGCCCGCCGCGTCATAAGCCTGATCCGGCGCGAGTGCAGCCGGAAGATACGTCCAGTGCAGAAGATCCGTGCTCACGGCATGGCCCCAGTGCATCGGTCCCCAATGGGAATTATAGGGATGATACTGATAAAACATATGATAGCTCCCATTATAATAGGAAAATCCGTTGGGGTCATTCATCCATCCGACCCGGGCGGACAGATGAAACCGTGGGCGCTCCTTCGCCTTGATTTTCTTTTCGTTGATTTCCTCATACCTTCGTGCATCGCGCAAAATCTGGCTCATATTTCAGACATCCTCCTTTTTTACTCTTCCTCTGCCAATCCCGCGTAGCGGTCGTAGGCGTTCTGATAAACACGCAGCAGCTTATCCATGCCGCACTTTTTACTTAAATTCTTCTTGTAGGCCTCCCACTCTTCGTCCGTCGGCCCTCCGTTTTTGATCCACAGTCCCTCCTGCTCGGAAACGGTACTCTCAAAGTCCTTCTTGTACCAGTCGATGTCATCTAACTCCTCCCCCGTGAACACACAGTCCACCGGATAGGTCGTGGCAGAGCTCACATAGGGCATCCAGAATTCATTCAAATCCGTCAGGCGCTCGATGGCACGATCCTCCATCTTAAAGGTGGTGAGATAATAATCGCTCAAAATCAGCTTCGGCCCGTAAACCTCCTGCTCGCCGCGAAGCTCACCGCTGCTCTTGCCGTACTTTTCCTTAGACTCCTCGTCAGAAATGGAAAGCCACACGCCGTCTTCATCCTGGCCGGTAAAATAAGTGCCGATCGGGCCGTAGTGGAGCTGCATCACAATCTCGGGATCATACCAGCGGTCAAAAAACTTTAACAGGTTTGCCGGGCTTTTACATGCCTTTGTAATGTTGAGCTGCCCGCTGTTGATGGGGCCGCCGGTGCGGACCGTCACATTGTGCGTGCCGTCCGGTCCGTCGAGAATCGGCAAAAACACATAGTCGTCGGCATAGTCGCCCATCAGCTCCTCAATGTACCACCAGGCGGAAACACCTACATAGCCCTGGGAGCACTTTGCGATGAGCTGCGTGTCGTCCTGACTGAACATCTCCACATCCATCAGCCCTTCCGCATACCAGTCATGGAAATAAGTCAGGGCGTCACGGTATTCGTCCTTTGTGCACACAAACTCCACCTTTCCGTCGTCATTGAGCACAAGGTCGTTGCACACATCGTTCGGCCAGTTTGTAAATCCAAAGCCCGCATAAAAAATATTCTGTCCCCAGCACCACTGGTCAAAGCCCGTGCTCATGGGAATCGTGCTGCCCGGAGCGTTGCCGTAATACGTCGCGCTCATGTCGTTGTCCTGAAACGCTTTCAGCGCCGTGTGCAGCTCGTCTAAGGTCGTGGGCACGGGAAGCCCCAGCTGATCAAGCCATGCCTTGTTGATCATGGAAAACTGGGGAATCGTATAAATACTGTAATCCTCGTCCGCGCCGATACCCGCGGTTCCCATGCGCTCCCCGGCGGGAAGCCCGTAAATATAGCCGTCGTCCATCGTAATCGCCCGCTTAATGTCCGGATTTTCCTCCAGAATCCTTGTAAGGTTTGGCATATACTCCTCGGTCAGATAAGGCGACAAATCGATAAACGTACCGTCATCCCCGTAGCGTGAAATATCAAAATTGTTAAATCCCACCGCAATAAACGCATCAGGGAGTTCGCCGCCCGCAATGCGGATGTTGACCTGCTCGGCGATTGATTCACTCATCGTATTCCAGTTGATATGAATACCGGTTTCCTCCTACAGCTCGTTTAGTACCGTCTTTTCGCTGTAGGGCGTGCTTAAAGCACCCATCCCTCCCATAATCGAAAAATCGGTCTGAGAGGTATCCGTATTGGCAACACCCTTCTCATGGTGCGCATATTCCTTCCCGCACGCCGTCAGCGACGCCAAAAGCCCTGCCGCTATTATACATGATAAAATCCGTTTCCGAAATCCTTTTTTTCTCATAATTCGCTTTCCTTTCCGGTTCTTAGTTACTATTCACGGCTCGGGAGCCGCTCATAGTAACGATTCGGGGCGATATTCAGAGTTTTGCTTTGCAAAAATCGCCCCTCACACCTGAATCATGTTCTTACGGACTGCGCAGTAAATTAAATGCGCAGTCCTGCCCCGTGAAAAGTAACGGTTCTTAACCTTTTACCGCACCCGCCATAAATCCTTTTTCAAAATATTTCTGTACGAAGGGATAAATCACAAGCATCGGTACCGCCGCGATGATGATGGATGAAAACTTGATCATCTCGGTTATTTTATTTAGCTCCGCATAACCGCCGGAGATCGTGCTCGCCTGACTCGCGCTGGCAGAGCTTTTGATCAGGATATTGCGAAGCACCAACGGCAGCGGCGCGTCCGCCGGGTCCGGCAGATAGATAAGGGACGTAAACCAGTCGTTCCAGTAGGCAACCATGGAAAATACGACCATAACCGCCATGATGGAGCGGGAAAGGGGCACGACGATGCGCAGGAATGTGGTCCACTTGGATGCGCCGTCAATCTCCGCTGCCTCGATCATCTCCTTCGGGATACTGTTCTCAAAAAAGTTCCGCATAATAATCATGTTTCCAACCGCAACGCCGCCCGGCAGAAAAAGCGCCCACATGCTGCCAAGCAGCCCCGTTTCCTTTACGATCAGGTAAGTCGGGACAAGGCCGCCGCCAAAATACATTGTGATAATGAAGAAAATACTGAAAAATTTCCTTCCCGGCAGGTCCCTGACACTCAGCGGATATGCCGTAAAATAAAGCATCACGACTGAAAAAACAGTGCCGACGATCGTATATTTAAAGCTGTTCAGCAAACCGCTTAAAATGCTCGGGTCCGCAAACACCGCCTTGTATCCGTCGAGCGTGAACTGGCTCGGCAAAAGGAAGGTTTTCCCGGCATATACATCGTACGGATTCGACACGGAGGCAATCAGTACATAGTACAGCGGATATGCGACGATTAAAAGGATTACAGCACAGACCGCAACGAGAATGATATCGCTGGTCCGCTCGGAAAAGCCTGACGGCTTTAAGGTTTCTGTTTGTGCTTTCATATGTTCCTCCCTCCTATACAAAGCTGGTGTCTTCGGATATCTTTTTCGCAACCCGGTTGACGGCGATCAGCAGGATAATATTGACGACGGTATTAAACAGTCCCACCGCCGTAGAGTAGCTGTACTTCGCATTTTCGATACCCTGCTGGTAGACGTACACGGCGATGACGTCGCTGGCGGCCTTGTTTAAATCAGTCTGCAGCAGCCATACCTTTTCAAAGCCCACGTTCATCAGGCTTCCGGCGCTCATGATCAGGTTCAGCACCATAATCGAGGTCAGCGCCGGTATATCGATGTGGAGAATCCGCCGGAACAAGGATGCCCCGTCCACCTTCGCCGCCTCATACAGCGACGTATCGATATTGGAGAGCGTTGCCATGTAGACGATAATTCCCCAGCCCGCATCCTGCCAGATGCCCGAGGCGATATAGATCGTGCGGAAGGCCGAGGCCTCCGTCAGAAAATCCACGCTGCTTCCAAGCAGCAGGTTGATCAGTCCGCCCGAGGGGCTTAAAAAGATACGGATCATACCACAGATAACCATCGTGGAAATAAAGTGGGGCGCATACAATACGGTCTGCGTCGCCCGCTTAAATTTCTGGAAGCGCACCTGGTTTAGCATCAATGCCAGGATAATCGGAATCGGAAAGCTCCACAGCAGACTGTATAAGCTCAGCAGCAGTGTGTTCTTTAACATGCGCACACAGTTCGGCGCCCCAAAAAAGCGTGCAAACCATTTCAGCCCGACCCACTCGCTGCCGAACATTCCCCGGCTCGCCTTGTAATCCCGAAAGGCGATCTGGATGCCGTACATCGGTATGTACTTATAGATAATCGTCAGTATGATGGGGATTAAGAGCATCGCGTACAGCTGCCAGTTGTTCTGCAGCCGCATCTTCAACGGCTTGCCGCCTGCCGGCCGCATTGGCCGTGCAGCAGATGATTTGAGGTTTTTCATAAGATGTTTCTCCTCTCTTGATTTTACGTGAAATTTCATGAAATATTTTCACGTATTTACTTGTTATTTGTTTCATATTTTGCGCGCATTTCATGAAACATAATTACATTTTGTGTTTAAAATATATCATTTTCATTTACAACCGTCAATTGATTTTCCCTAAATTATTGTCAATTTTCCCTTTTTTAGCGATTTATTACAAATATTCTTTATCGTTTTTGTATATATTTCCGAAAAATAATTTCATGGAACGTTTCATGAAATTGATGCTTTACAAATGAAATTACATCATGTATAATGACAGTACAGAAAAAACAGATTCACTTCATGAACATTCCGCCGAAGGTTTTTCATGAATCTGCAAATGTTTCAGGGTGAAATACGTGAGATTTTGCGGCTTACAGGTGCCCTTGCTGCAAAAACAGACTCAGCAGGCATGCTTTAACAGCACCTGTCTTTCATTCCTGTAATGAATATAGAAGGAGGCTTACAAGACAATTATGCATCGCACAACCGATATAAAAAAAGAACGTTCTGCACCGACAATGAAGGACGTGGCAGGCGAGGCAGGCGTCGCCCTCGGCACCGTCTCCAAGGTCGTCAACGGACTGCCCGTGGGGGAAGCTTACCGCATCCGCGTGGAGGAGGCCATTCAAAAGCTGGGCTACCGCGTCAACAGCTACGCGCAGGACCTGAAATCAAACAAAACCTACACTGCCGCACTCCTGCTCCCAAACACGCAGGCCCCTTTTTTTGCGGCCCTCGCCTACCAGGTCAATCTCGCACTTTTAAAGCGGAGCTACCGGATGCTCCTGTGCTGTACCGATTTTGATTCCGGCCTGGAGCAAAAATATGTGGAACTGGCAAGACAGCAAAAGCTTGACGGCATTATCGGACTGACCTACAACCCGGATCTGGTCGTTGACGAGAGCATCCCATTCGTGTCCATCGACCGTCAGATCGGCGCGAACATCCCATGTGTGGCCAGCGACAACTTTGCCGGAGGGCAGCTCGCCGCCGAAAAGCTCGCCGACTTCGGCTGCAGAAACGTGGCGTTCCTGCGCATCGGCTCCTCCCTCAGCAACGAGCCCAACAAGCGCAAGTCGGGGTTTGAAAACGGCTGCCTTGCACGGGGCTTGAATTATGAGATGAAAATATTGAACGACGGCGATTCCCTGGACGAGTTTGAGCTGTTTTTCCGGAACTACCTGAACGAGGGAAAGCTGGCGTTTGACGGCCTGTTCTGCGTGACGGATAACCTCGCGTATTCCGTCATAAAGATATTGGAAAAGCTTGGACAGAGGGTTCCGCAGGACGTGCAGGTCATCGGCTATGACGGTACGCGGATGTTTGGGAGTCAGGACTATATATGCTCAACCATCGTGCAGCCCCTCTCCGACATTGCGGAAATGTGCGTGGATCTGCTCCTGCAGGAGAGCCGGACGCAAAAGCCGCCGCTCATCTGCCTGCCCACCACTTACGCTTACGGAGGAACAACACGGGAACCGGCTGAGCCGGAAGAAAATGGCATCTGATAAGTAAAGCTACATATATATAATTTCAGGAGGAATCCCATGCGCATTTACACATATCACAATCACCACACAGAAAAGAACCGGCGGACAAAAAGAAAAAAGCCTGCCGCACGCATTTGCGCCGCACTCGTTCTTTGCATCCCGCTTTTGCTGGCAGGCTGCGCCTCACCTGCTTCCCTGAAAGAAAAGGAGCCCCTCGAAAATGTCTCCGCGCTGACCGTCGGAAGCAGCCTTGCAGTCAAAAACATCGACCAGAGCTATGCACTCACCGCGAACAACAGCACGCTTGCCGCGGACGGGCTCTTCTACGTATCCTGGGGACTCGGCGGACACGAGCCCTTCGAGAACAGCGACGGCGAGACGGTGGAGCTCTACGACGCGAACCTCTATCTTCTTCTGGGCGAATCGAAAACATCCGCAGCCGCCCAGGAAAATACCGCACTGTGGATGGATGCGGCCGGGACAAACTACGACATTGTAAATACGGAGGATATCTCCTGCAACGGTCAGGATTACACGCTCATTACATACAACCTTACCGGCGGTGAAAACCCGTACAGCAGGGGCATGTCCGTCTTTGCCACCCACGACACCGCCTCCGTATGCGTAGAGCTGACCTGCCGGGATTATTTTGCGGACGACTTAAAAACGATTCTCACAGACTTTTTAGAAAACTGTTCTTATATCACGGAGGAGGAATAACCATGGCTTTGTTTTCTTTTGATCAGCAGCCGAACGGGACCGGCGAGCGGCTGAGCGGATATGCCCGCTTTCGCGAATTGCTCGGACGGGACTTCAAGCGGTTCTTTCTTGTAAACCTGCTCACCCTGACGGGCTTCCTGCCGTTTTTCCTCGGCGTCCTCTACGCCCTGCTCTCGTCAAGCATCCTCGTGCTCATCCCCGCCTGCGTCATCGGCGGAATGCTTGCAGGGCCGTTTCTCTCCTGCACGTACGATGCCGTATTCCGCAGCCTGCGGGACGCCCCCGGCGGATGCATGGAAAATTTCAGACGCGCATGGAGACAGAACTGGAAGGCATCGCTTCTCCCCGGCATCCTTTTCTGCCTCATGCTGGGCTTTTACGCCTTCATGCTGATGATGTTTAACCTCTCATCCCATGGAATAGGCTTTGGAACAATCGCCGTGGTGCTCCTTGGCATGGTTCTCTTTGCGATGTTTTTTTCCGTTTACTGGCCTCTGGTCGTCCTTTTTGAGCAGCCCGTCAGTGTGCGCTTCAAAAACTGCCTGCTCTTCTGCGTACGCTTTTTTGGGAAAATACTTGGGTGTGCACTGCTTCAAATCCTCTACTGGGGTATAACCGCGCTGCTCTTCCCGTGGTCTGTCATCCTTCTTTTGTTCCTCGGAATCTGGTTCATCGTATTCGCCGCATGCTTTCTTCTCTACGATACGATGAACAGCGTCTTCGGCATCGAGGAGCAGATCGCCCGGGCATTTCCCGAGCAGGCCGCGTTTTATGAGAGTGACGAGGAGTGGCTGCGGCGCAGGGAACGGGAAGGGTAAAACATGATATACCGATGGCATTGTCTTCCATGGGGAATGCGGCAACCGATTTATGCACGCCGGCGACGTCAAAAACATATCTGAGCCTCGGACGCACGCCCTTTTGGTCAATTAGCGCAATGCCTTTCGCCCCGCGGCCATGAATTATTTTTAATGCCTGTCACATCAATGAAAATCTGCCGCTTTCTGTATCATTTACTTCTCGCAAGCCTTTTTTATGGCGCCCATATCCAGCCCTTTGCCAATAAATTGGACAACGTCATGGTGGTTCTCTGTAATAAGCCAGTCAAATTTTTTGTTTGTAATATAATAGTCCGTCGGGTATATCGCCTCATTGATAATAAGGTGGACAATGGCGGGGGCGCATTCCGCTATCCAATATTTTGCCGTCTGCCCGTCCTCTTCCAGAAAAAGGTATATGGTTTCACATCCCACAATTTCCGCAAGGCTTTCCATCCATTCATACGAGGCATAGTTTTCGCTACCCACAACAAAAGAATAAATTTTTTCCATATCCTTCCGGAAGCCGCCCTCAATATTAGACCAATATAACCCATGCCCTCTTGCATATTCGCCATCTACAAACTTTTCCAGTAATCTTCCATAAACGTTTTGCCACTCATAAATGCCTAAAAACCTGAAATCACTTTCAGGTATATCTTTTTCCTTGCAATAACGGATTACTTCAAGCCGCATCCCTGCACAGATGAACCATAGCCATTTTAACATCTTTTGCCCCTATACGCCATCTTTATTTTTGCCGGGATGCCTGTTTCCCCTGCGGAAATTCCGATTTCAACCGGTACTAAAACCCCCGAACCTCCTTCCCGTCTTTCATATGAGAATACTCCTTCACCCCTTCCGGGATCAAGTATGCGTCGTAGCTGCCTTTTTGCCGTTTAAACCTTTTACAAGCGTCTTTTTCCCATCCGGCAGGCTCATAATCTGACTGTCCGAAAGCACCGCCCCATCGCCCTCGGCACGTTCATGCCGCACCATCTTATCTTCCTTATCTGTCATTGTCCTGACCTCTGTTTCGATAAAATCATTGTATATGAAACGAAGAACGGACTGGCGGAAAGCGGCAGTGTATCGTTGTTTTTAAAACCAGAAAAGCGTTCATTGATGCTCCTCCAACAAACGCTTTCCCGCCTTAATATCTAATATTTATACTTCCATTGCTCAGCCTGTTTACTGATCCTGATTCTTGAAAGAAATAATAACACCCATAAAGCTAACTAATCCGCACAAAAGTATTGATACAAAACATACCCAATAATAATGTGTATCAAATCCAACTATGCCAGAAAGAGATACCGCCGTCCAGGGACATACACAAGCTTCCAAAATCAGTTCTTCTGAAACTTGCAGTCCCGCCGCCTGCAATACTGCGCTTCCCAATGTGGCAAGCATGGAAGGATAAAACAATGTCTGTTGTTTCACACATATCAAAAGAACAGGAATCCCCGCAATAAAAGAAAAGAAATTATTCTGGGTAAGTAAAGATAAAGCATGCCTCATATTCCCTGTTGTAAATTCAATGGGAAAAAGGACATAACAGCCCGCTGTCACTATCACCTCAGACAAACAAAATGATATGAAATACCACAAAAACCACACGACTAATTTAGCCGTCAGGAATTTTTCTCTCGATACTGGAGCGGTCAGGACATTCCGTATTGTTCTGTCCTGATATTCCCTTTGCATATTCGAAGTAATTACAAATCCGTTTACGATAGGTAATATGAGAGTATTTAACATGAGTACGCTCATCAACCATTCCATATATTCTCTCTGTGGGTCAACAACCAAACGATTCCATATCATAAAAAGCGGAATCGTAACAATAATCAAAGTTCCCATCCATGCCATTTTATTCCTGCGGAATTTTATTATTTCAGAGCAAACTGCATTATGCAATGCCAGCACCTCCTGTCAGTTTCTTAAAATAATCTTCCAGACTGTTTTGGCACTTAGAAATCTCAGCTACTGCAAAACCAGCAGCAAAGAGTCTGCTGTTTAATTCCAAAGTACCGTATTTCAAATCATAAATCTCTATGACAGATGCTTCTGGTCTCTTAATATTTTCGATTGAAAGGGTTTTTTTCAAGTACTCATATACCTGCTCCGGTTCTTTCACAACTAATCGGATATAGGAATGTTGTCTGTTTTCCTCTAGCTGTTGATAAGAACATTCTTCCAACATCCTGCCCTCATGAATAATTCCAATCCAGTCCACCATCTGCTCCATTTCCGAAAGCTGGTGGCTGGATATTAAAATAGTTTTTCCACATTCATGGCTCAACCGCCGAATAAGTGTCCTCATCTCTGCTATACCAATCGGATCAAGCCCATTTGTCGGCTCGTCTAAAATAAGCAGTTCCGGATCATTTATTATTGCATTGGCAATTGCCAGTCGTTGTTTCATTCCTAATGAATACTTTGAAAACATCTTTTTATCCTGATACGGAAGTCCTACGATGCCGAGTGCATTGCGTATCTTATTTCTATCCACTTTTCCCCTTAACCTTAAAAAAACGGAGAGGTTTTCCACCGCTGTCAGATTTGAATAAAAGCCAGGGGATTCAATCGTGCTTCCAATTCGTGCATAAATCCCGCTCTGGTAATCTGCCATCACCTGATTAAATAACGTCACTGAGCCAGAATCTTTTTTCACCAGTCCAAGCAGAATTTTCATAATTGTAGTTTTACCAGCCCCGTTTCTGCCCAACAGTCCATATATCTGTCCTTTTGGAACGTGCATTGATACATTCCGGACAACAGAACAACCGCCGTATTTTTTGCATAGCCCATAAGTCTGTATTGTATATTCCAATCCTGTCACCTGCTTTCATATATTATTCCGGATGTCGAAAAAACCAATTTCTTCTGAAGGAAGAAAAATAAATAAGCCCTATTTGTTTTCGGATAATCTTTTTCAGAGAAAACAAAAACTCTCCCTGATAATACAAGAAGAGTGTAAATGAAAAATATCACAAAATTATCTACTTTTCCAACAAAAATGAAAATTGTACTCTGGCTCCTAAGTTCGGAGTATTACTAATTGAAATACTGCCTCCATGTTTTTCACATAAGATTTTACAGATATTCAATCCAAGACCAAAATGTGGGGATTCGGATTGTCCCGAAGTGTAAAAGGGATTTAACGCCTGCTCCAGAGCTTCCGGACGAAACCCTGCCCCATCATCGATTATTTCAAAAGAAAGCAAATCGTTCTGCTCATACAGACGCACAGAAACTTTGTTCTTAGAATAACGGCAGGCATTTCTCATAACATTTTCCAACACCCTGAAAATCAGGGAAATATC
>CAJUSH010000009.1 GCA_910589045.1 uncultured Eubacterium sp. | reverse complement strand
TTCATAACCCCATCGGTGGCTTTCGCGAAGCGGAAAGGCGGATTATAGAAATGAAATCGTATCTTCCGGAAATTTGTGGATATGGACTGAGCTTTACGGCGGACGGCTTTCGCATCGTCTTTGCGGCGGTGACGGTTTTCGCATGGCTTATGTCGCTTGCGCTCTCCCGGCAGTACATGAAGGGGGAGGAGCATCGGGGCCGCTACTATTTTTTCACGGCCGTAACGCTGGGGGCGACCCTCGGTGTGTTTTTTTCCGCGGATTTTTTTACGGCGCTGATCTTTTTTGAGCTGATGTCCTTTACCTCCTACACCTGGGTGGCACAGACGGAAAAGCCTGCGGCGCTGCGGGCGGCGGACACGTACCTTGCGGTGGCGGTCATCGGCGGTCTTGCGATGCTTATGGGTTTGTTTTTGCTCTATCATATGTACGGAACACTGGATTTCGAGGCGCTGGGCGAGCTGGCGCGCACGGGAGAACGCACGCCGATGCTCTATGCCGCGGGCGTGTGCATTTTGACGGGCTTCGGTGCGAAGGCGGGTATTTTTCCGCTGCACATCTGGCTTCCGAAGGCGCATCCGGTGGCGCCGGCACCGGCCTCGGCGCTCCTTTCCGGTGTGCTCACAAAGACCGGAATTTTCGGTGTGATCGTGCTGAGCATCCGCATTTTCGGCGGGGATGAGAGCTGGGGCGGCCTGCTCCTTGTGCTGGGAACGTGTACGATGGTGATCGGCGCGGTGCTGGCGGTATTTTCCGTCGATCTGAAGCGGACGCTGGCCTGCTCCTCCGTTTCACAGATCGGGTTTATTTCGGTGGGTCTTGGCATGTGCAGCCTGCTCTGCGGGGAGCATGCGCTGGCGGCCCACGGGGCGATGCTCCACATGGTGAATCATTCGCTTATCAAGCTGGTGCTGTTTTTGTCCGCGGGGGTGGTGTATATGAATACCCACCGGCTGGATCTAAACATTATCCGCGGCTTCGGACGGAAAAAACCGTTTTTGAAGGTCTGCTTTCTGACGGGGGCGCTGGCGATCGGCGGTATTCCGCTGTTTAGCGGGTATATCAGCAAGACGCTGCTGCATGAGAGCATTCTGGAGTACGGGAGCACCGGCTGGATTAAGGTGGTGGAGATTCTCTTTATTGTCAGCGGCGGCATGACGGTTGCCTATATGACAAAGCTGTTTGTGACGATTTTTGTCGAGAGGAACACGGATGACAAGGTGCAGAAAGCATACGATGAAAAGAAGAACTATGTGACGCCGCTCAGCGCGGCCGCCGTGGGGCTTCCGGCGGCGGCGCTGGCGCTCTGGGGATGGATGCCCCATCGCCTGATGGACAGGGCGGCGGCCTTTGGCGGTGAATTTTTTGCGCTGGGGGAAACGGGAGCCGCGGTTTCTTATTTCAGCGGGGAGAGTCTGCTTGGCGCAGCCTATTCCATCGTGATCGGCGGAATCGTTTACGTGCTTCTCATCCGGCGGGGACTTACAGTTAAGAACGAGGCAGGTGCGCGTGTGCTTGTCAACCGCTGGCCGGCCTGGCTTGACCTGGAAAATGTCGTATACCGCCCGGTTCTGATGCGGTTTCTGCCTGCGCTGGCGTGCTTTTTCTGCCGCATCGCGGACAGTGCGGTGGATTTGACGGTAGTGGCCCTGCGAAAGACGGTCTACCGCGACGCGCCCTTGCCGCGCTACTATGCGGAGGGCAATATCCTGACAAGGGTTCTGGGACGCATCATGAACGCATGTCGGGATGCTGCAAATCATACCTGGCGGCGCAAGCATCCGATTGAGACAGATTATGTGCACTGGTTTGCGATCAAAAGCTATCAGCTGCGCCAGAACAACCTCATCATTACCGGAAGCATTTCCTTCGGGCTGTTTTTGTTCGGCGTGGGCTTCTGCGCGATGCTGTTTTATCTGATTGCGGGGGATCTGCGGTTTTAGCGGCGGGCGGTAAACCGCATCATATCCCGCCGCATAGTGTCAGCCTTTGAAAAAGCAGGGGCTTTTATGAGTGATGCAATAGAAACACAGATAAGCGATAAAAGAAGCGAAGGAAGGATATATGACAAATCAATTTTCCAGAACGGAGATGCTCGTCGGGGCAAAAGCCGTCGAGCGGTATCAGCATGCAAGGGTCGCCGTGTTTGGCGTGGGCGGCGTGGGCGGCTATGTGGTGGAGGCGCTTGCGCGCAGCGGGATCGGTACGCTCGACCTGATCGATAACGATACGGTGAGCCTTACGAACATCAACCGCCAGATTATCGCTGCCCACAGCAGTATCGGGCGCTTTAAGGTGGATGTTGCGAGGGAGCGCGTGCTGGATATCAATCCGGCGGCGGTGGTACATGCGCACCGGTGCTTTTATCTGCCAAAAACGGCGGGGCAGTTTGATTTTTGTGCGTACGATTATGTGGTGGATGCCATCGATACCGTGACCGGAAAGCTGGAGCTGATCGTGCAGGCGCACCGCTGCGGGACGCCGGTGATCAGCGCCATGGGAGCCGGAAATAAGCTGGACGCGTCGGCGTTTGAGGTGGCGGATATTTACGAGACGTCGGTATGCCCGCTGGCGAGAGTTATGCGCCGGGAGCTGAAAAAGCGCGGAATTGAAAAGCAAAAGGTCGTCTATTCGAAGGAGGCGCCGCTTGTGCCTCTGGAGAGTGAGGAGCCGGCAGGCGGGCGCAGGCAGCTTCCCGGAAGCATGGCGCATGTGCCCTCGGCGGCGGGACTCATTCTGGCGGGGGAGGTGCTGCTGGATCTGGCAGAGCCGTATCTTTCACAACGGTAAGACAGCGGGCAGGAGCCGGAAAAAAATTGACAAAGATGCAAAGGATTATTTTTCCCGGAGAAAACAGCAGTAAAAAAGGAGCGCTATGGACGCACGATTAGAACAGAAATATGAAGCATTGAAGGAGAACATCAAAGGTATGGGGCGCGTGGCGGTTGCTTTTTCGGCGGGTGTTGATTCCACGCTCCTGCTCGCGGCAGCCGCAGAAGCGCTGGGGGAGCGTGCCGTTGCCGTGTCGGTGGAGGCGGACTGGGTGCCGCGGCGCGAGCAGCACGAGGCGCAGGATTTTTGCAGCAGCCGCACGATCCGCAGAATCCGTCTGAACGTCCGGGCAGAAGATATCCCGGGCTTTGCCGAAAACCCGCCGGAGCGCTGCTACCTGTGTAAAAGGGTGCTGTTTACAAAAATCCTTGAAGCGGCGCGTGCAAACGGGATCGATTGTGTGCTGGAGGGCTCCAATACGGATGATCTTTCCGATTACCGGCCGGGGCTGCGGGCGATTGCGGAGCTGGGCATCAAAAGCCCGCTTAGGGAGGCGGGGCTTTGCAAGGAGCAGATTCGCGCGCTCTCCCGGATGCTCGGTCTGCCAACCGCCGACAAGCCGTCCTTTGCATGTCTGGCTTCACGTATTCCCTACGGTGAGACGATTACCGCCGACAAGCTTTACATGGCGGAGCAGGGGGAGCAGCTTTTGCTGGATGAGGGCTTTTTGCAGTTTCGGGTGCGGGTGCACGGTACGCTTGCGCGAATCGAGGTGCTTCCGGAGGAAATGGAGCGGCTTCTGAAGGAACCGCTGCGGGAAAAAATTTACGAAAAGCTCAGACGGCTTGGCTTTTCCTACGTGGCGCTTGACCTGAAGGGCTACCGCACGGGAAGCATGAACGAGGCGCTGTGAAGGGAACCGGTTTTACCGGCGGCATGGAAAGAACAGATTCGGACAAAGTGGGTTATCATCTGATACAAAAGCTGTGCAGGACGTGATTCATCGCGTCAGGATTTTGCGGGCCTGTCTGTCAATTGTCGGACGATTAAGTTCCAGTGTCTGACAAATGATGGTATGGGCGAAGGCGAACGGACGATAGGATAGAAAGTGGGGAGAACAAAATGGAACTGACATTAGAAAAAGGGCGTCCCGCATCGGCAGACGGGCGCGCGGAGAAGGAGCTGCGGGTGTATGAGCTGCTGGATGCGCTTGGCATGGAGTATGAGCGGATTGACCACGATGCGGTTATGACGATGGAGCTTTGCCGTGACATAGACGACGCGCTGGGGGCAGAGATCTGCAAAAATCTGTTTCTGTGCAACCGGCAGAAAACACAGTTTTATCTTCTGATGCTTGCAGGGGATAAAACGTTTCACACAAAGGAGCTGTCCGCCCAGATCGGGAGTGCACGGCTCTCCTTTGCGGATGCATCCTTTATGGAAGCTTTTTTGGACATTACGCCGGGCTCGGTGAGCGTGATGGGTCTGATGAATGATAGCGAAAACCGGGTGCGTCTGCTGGTGGATGAGGATTTGCTGAAGAGCGAATTTGTGGGCTGCCATCCGTGCGTCAATACATCGAGCCTGAAGCTTCGGACGCAGGAGGTGTTCGGTCCGTTTTTGGAGGCGGTGCATCACGATATGACGACGGTTCGGCTGGGGTGTGGTTCAAAGGGCTTTTTGCCGCAGCATCCCGTGAGGGACGCAAAGCAGGAGACGAGCGCCTGACAGGCTGCGTCGTCTTTGAAAAATACATGGGAAAGCCGGAGACGGAATAGCTACGGCTGTTGTGAAAGGAGTGTGCAACTATGCTGCAGAAAAAATGGTGGCATGAAAAAACGGCATATCAGATCTATCCGAAAAGCTTTATGGACGGGAACGGAGACGGCATCGGAGATCTGAGAGGAATCATCGGGAAGCTGGATTATTTGAAGGATTTGGGGATCGGCATTGTCTGGATCTCGCCGATCTACCAGTCGCCCTTTGTGGATCAGGGCTATGATATTTCGGACTACTACGCGATTGACCCGGTTTTCGGGACGATGGAGGATATGGATGAGCTGCTTGCGGAGGCAAAAAAGCGGGACATTTCCATCGTGATGGATCTGGTTGTAAACCACTGCTCTGACAAGCACGCGTGGTTTCAGAAGGCGCTTCAGGATCCGTTCGGCAAATACGGAAAATATTTTTACATCCGGGAGGGGAAGGACGGAAAGGCGCCGTGCAACTGGCGTTCCTATTTCGGCGGCAGTGTGTGGGAAAAGCTGCCGGGCTATGACAATCTGTTTTATTTACATATGTTTGCGAAGGAACAGCCGGACCTCAACTGGGAAAACCCCGAGGTGCGCCAGGAAATTTATAAAATGATCCGCTGGTGGCTGGAAAAGGGCATCGCGGGCTTTCGCCTGGACGCCATCATCAATATTAAAAAGGATTTGCGCTTTGCGGATTTTCCGGCGGACCGTGACGACGGCATGTGCTCCGCAGGCGTGATGCTGGAGCACGCACAGGGGGTTCACGTGTTTTTGCAGGAGATGAAGCGGGAGGCATTTGCGCCCTACGATGCGTTCACGATCGGCGAGCTGTTTGATTTCAGATCGGAGGAGCTGGAGCAGTATATCGGAAGGGAGGGCTGTTTTTCATCCATCTTTGATTTCGCGCCCCATATGCTGGGCGGAGGGGAAAAGGGCTGGTATGACAGAAGGGCGGTCACCTCTGACGAGTTCAGGGATGCGATCTACCACAGCAAGCGGGTTTCCCAGGAGATCGGCATGATGGCAAACATCATCGAAAACCACGATGAGCCAAGGGGCGTGAACCGCTATCTGCCAAAGGACGGGCTGCATGAGACCGGAAAAAAGATGCTTGCGGGAATTTCGCTGATGAGCTTCGGACTGCCATTCCTTTATCAGGGGCAGGAGATCGGCATGACGAACAAGCAGTTTTACACCATTGCGGAGGTAGACGATATCAATACCCTGGACGAATACCGGGTTGCGCTGGCGCATGGATTTGGAGAGGAGGAAGCCCTGAAGCTGGTCGCTTCCATGAGCCGCGACAATGCGCGTACGCCGATGCAGTGGAGCGGTGAGCTGCACGGGGGATTTTCAAAGGCAGATCCGTGGCTTTCGGAAAACGGCAACTATCGGGAGATCAACGCTGCGGAGCAGGCGCACCGGGCGGATTCGGTGCTCTCCTTCTACAAAAAGCTCATCGCGCTGCGCACGGATCCCGTATACACGGAATGTGTCGTGTACGGAAAGGAGGTGCCGGTTCTGGAGGAGCTGTCGGATTTTATGGGATTTCTGCGGGAGGGCAGGGAGCGGACGCTGCTTGTTCTGGCAAATTACCGGAAGCAGGAGCGGGAGATTTGTATCCCGCAGAGGGTGAAGGGCATCGTAATCGATAACTGCGAGGGAAGGCATACCGCAGCGCATATTTGTTTGTCGGAGACGGGGAGCAATATTTATATGGAAGGCTTTCAGCTTCTGGTGCTGGAGGTGTAAGGACAGCTGCGAAAGAAAAACAGTGTCGGGCATTTTGTAAAAACGGCAGTAAATCTGTGATGGGTTTACCGCCGTTTGATGCTATTTTATCAGCTCTTGTTCCCATGAAAGCATAAGGCAACACTTTTTTGCAAGCTGTCCGTTGCCGGTCACGGAGTGAACCGTAACGAGGCATGCAGTGTGAGGAGGGCAGAAGTTGAAAAAAAGAATTTTGATTATAGAAGATGACAGCGATCTTGCCGGTATTACGAAGGATATGCTGGAGAGCTACGGATATGAGGTGAAAATTGCGGACAGCTGCGGGCAGGCATTTGATGTTCTGGTGAAGGAGGCGTTTCATTTATTACTGATGGATATCAATCTGCCGGATGGAAGCGGATTTGATGTATGCAGTGAACTGCGCCATATGTCGAAGGTGCCGGTTATTTTTGCAAGTGCAAGAACAAGTGAAGACGATAAGATTAAAGGGCTGGATATGGGCGGAGACGATTATCTTGCCAAGCCGTATTCGCTGCGGGAGCTGCTTGCAAGAGTCAATGCGCTGATCCGCCGGGCGTACGGTGAAGAAAACGGTGCGCCGGTTTATACGTTCGGCGGGATAACTGTGGACACCGGAATGCGGATGGTAGCGCGTGACGGGAAGACGGTCAGGCTTGCGCTCCGTGAATTTGATCTGCTGGCATATTTATGCGCGCATTCGGACCGGGCGATCTCGAAGGAGGAGCTTTTGCATGAGGTGTGGGGTGCGTTTTCGGAAGCGGAAATAGCCACGGTGGCGGTACATATCAGATGGCTCCGGGAGAAGCTTGAGGCAGATCCCTCGAATCCGGAATTTATAAAAACCGTATGGGGAATCGGGTATCAGTTTGAAGCGGGCTTGCAGGATTGAATGACAACGGAAAACAGGTGGATGATGAAAACACAATTTTTGAAGACGGCGCTAATTGCAGTATGCTTATTTGCTGTGACAGCGGTTGCAGGAATGGCTTTTTTTGAAGGAAGGCTCACGGAACAGGGAAAAGGCGCGGAAAACGGGCTTGTGCTTTTGAATGAGATCGAGCAGCTTACGACGAATGAGAACGGCTGTCAGCCGGCGCGGGAGCATATGGAGAGGCTGCGGATATATTTGCGGCAGGAGACGGCAGAAGGGCTGTCCTGGGATTTGCGGCGTACGGGTGTTTTTTATATTTGTATTGCCACAACCGCTTTACTGTCTGTGCTTTTATATCTTTATGTGAAAATCGTGAAGCCCTTTTGCAGACTGGAAGCCTATGCGGAGCAGATCGCGAAAGGGGATCTGGAGATCTCACTGGAATATGAGCGGACGAATTTTTTCGGGGCATTCACATGGGCGTTCGACCATATGCGAAAGGAGATCGCTGCGGCGAGAAAAAACGAAGCACAGGCGATCAGCGAAAACAAGACGATCATCGCAACGCTTTCCCATGATATTAAAACGCCGATTGCGTCTGTCCGCGCGTATGCGGAAGGGCTGGAAGCGAATCTGGATACGGACTATGAGAAGCGGGAACGGTATGTGCAGGTCATTATGCGAAAATGCGACGAGGTATCCCGGCTTGTGAATGACCTGGTGGTGCATTCCCTTTCACAGCTGGAGCGGCTGGAAATAAAATCACGAAAAGTCCGTGTGCGTAAAGTCATAGAGGAAACCCTGCAGGATCTGGAGTATCCGTATGTGACGGTGTGTGAGCCGCTTCCGGATGCGGAGCTTTTTATAGATGAAAAAAGAATGGCGCAGGTGATTTTAAACATACTGGAAAACACGAAAAAATATGCGCCGAACCGTAAAGTGGAAATTCGGGCGGAGGCTGAAAAGGAACGCTATAAACTTCATATACGCGATTACGGAACCGGTATCTGTCCGGAAGACATACCTTTTGTGACACGGAAATTTTATCGGGGTAAAAACACGGGAAGCCAGCCGGGGTCGGGGCTGGGGCTTTATATTGTCTCCTATATTATGGAGCGGATGGGCGGAGGCATGGCGCTGACAAATCATACGGACGGGCTGGAGGTCACGCTGTGGCTTCCGGTGGATCGGACGTCTCATTCGCTTTGAACATAGTCTTTTGTACGTTTCTTATTTCTTAAAGACTTCTTAATAATTATTCTGCTAAACTATCCATACAAAACAGCAGGAAGGAATAAAGCTATGAAAACAGTCATCATGAGAGCAACGGACCTATGCAAAAGCTTTGCGAATAACGGCGGACAGAATCATGTGCTTAATATGGTCAATCTGGAAATTTATGAGGGCGATTTTACTGTCATCATGGGTTCTTCCGGTGCGGGAAAATCTACGCTGCTTTATGTGTTAAGCGGCATGGACAGACCTACGGGCGGCAGTGTTCATTACCGGGATAAAGAAATCAGCCATTTAAAGGAAAAGGAAATGGCGTCGCTGCGCGCCGGGCAATTTGGTTTTGTATTCCAGCAGGCACATCTCGTCAGCAACCTGACGCTTTTTGAAAATGTGGCGGTGGCAGGGTATCTTGACAGACATAAGAGTGAGAAAAAGGTGCGGGAAAAGGCAAAAGAGCTGCTTACACAAATGCATGTGGAAGCGGCGGCCGGGCGCCTTCCCTCACAGGTTTCGGGAGGGGAAGCGCAGCGCGCGGCGATTGCGCGGGCGATGATGAACGAGCCCGGGATGATTTTTGCGGATGAACCGACGGGAGCGCTGAATAAACGGAATACGCAGGATGTACTCAATCTTCTGACGAAGCTGAACGAAGACGGGCAGAATATCCTGATGGTGACGCACGATATTAAGGCGGCGGTCCGTGCAACGAGACTTCTGTATTTAGAGGATGGAAAAGTGATCGGAGAAATGTCCATGCAGCCGTATTGCAGTGCGGATGCAAAGAGCAGGGAACGGCAGGTAGATGCGTGGCTTTCGTCGATGGAATGGTAAAGGGCAGAAGGAAAGGGGCAAAGGATGAAATATTTTACGTTGCTGCGGGCGAATATTAAGAGTCAGAGAGGAAGCTTTATCGGGATATTGACGCTTGTGTTTATTATTACCATATCGCTTCTGGCGGTGCTGTCCATATGGATGAATGCGAAGGCTTACGAGAATGAGCAGATAGAGCGGGTCGGATATGGCGATATCACCTACTGGATTGATGCGGCTGATGACCGGGAAGCGCTGCTTGCGGACATTGCGGATGTTGCCGGGGTGGAGCGCGCGGAGGCGCAGGATGTTATTATATTCGGAGAATATGAGGTTTATGGGGAGAGCGGAACGCCGTCGGCGTCGCCGTCCGGCTCTTTTCATATGATGTCATGGACGAAGGACAGTGCTTATCGCACGTTTCATGAGAGCCTGACCAAAATCCGTGACGAAGCGGAGCTTTCGGACGGGGAGATTTATGTGTCCCCGGCATTTTCTTCTATTTATCATAGCCGGATTGGCGACCGGGTTGGTGTAAGGATTACGGAGAACGGAGAAATACAGTATTTTACGATAAAGGGATATTTTGAGGATCCGGTTGCGGGCAGCGCATTGATGGGGCTCAAGCAGGCGCTTATTACGGAAAACGATATGCAAAAATTACAGGAAATGATTCGCGCGGCAGAAACAGAAGCTTTAGCGAGAGCCGCAAGCGCAGTTCATATCACCAAAAAGGCGGATGAGGATGTGACGCTTGCCGGTTTGCAGAAGCTTCTGGGTGAGGAGACGAAGCTTTTGCAGATTCCCGGATTTTCTTATTCGAAAGCTGCGATTACAGGCTTTATGCTGATTTTGCAGAATATTTTCGCAGGGTTTTTAATTCTGTTTGTGCTGGTGCTTATGGTGGTTGCAATGATCATCGTAGGGCACAGCATCAGCAGCAGTATCGAGCAGGATTATGTGGACATGGGAATTTTGAAGGCGGTCGGGTATACCCGGATGGATCTGCGCGCGGTGCAGCTCTTACAGTATGCCGCGGCTGTTTTGTGCGGGATGCTGCCTGGGATTCCGGTCTCCGTGGCGGTTGTAAAAGGAATTGGAAGGCTGACGGTTACGGTAGTGGGACTGCTGATACCGGCCGATATTCCCGTAAGGGCCGGCGTGCTGTCCCTGGGAAGCATCATGGCGGTTATTATGGGCTTTGTTTTTGTAAAAACCGCAAAGATTGGCAAGATTACGCCGATCAGGGCTATACGGGGCGGCGCGGACGATATTTATTTTAAGAGCAGGCTTTGCGTGCCGATACGAAAACGCGGTCTAAGCTTCTGGCTCGCCTGCAGGCAGCTGATTTCCGGGAAAAAGCAGTATTTGAGCGCGTGTCTTATAACGGCGCTTCTGGTCTTTTTCCTTTCTCTGACCGTCAGGCTTGACGCATGGCTTGGCCCGGACGGCAAGGGACTTGTGGATGCTTTTCGTGGGGCCAGCTTTGATATTGGCATCCGGTATGAGGAGGAGGGCATCCGCGAGGAAGTGGAAAGGGTGTTGGAGTCCGATGCGCACATCACCGGTTTTTACCAGTATAAAATGGAAAGAGGATTTTTGAACCGGACGGAATATACAATGAATGTCGTTTCCGCGCCGGAATATTATCATATATTAGAAGGAAGAACCTGCCTGTACCAAAATGAGATGATTTTAACGCAGATGGCAGCGGAAGAATTGGGTGTTGGAATCGGGGACAGTGTAGACCTCGGTGTTGGCGGAAAAGAGCAGGAATTTATCATAAGCGGTATTTACCAGTGTGCGAATGACACGGGCGCGAATTTCGGCATTTCGAAGGAAGGCTATGAAAGCTTTGGAAGTGTGGATAAAAACGGACTGTCGTATTATATGGTCTATCTGCTTGCGGATGCTTCCGGCAGGGAAGCGCTGATTGAGACGTTAGAGGAAACATATGGAGAGCGTATTACGGTGGACGATAATACATGGTCGGGGACGGATGCCATCGTTCTGACTGTATCGGTGCTCATGCTGTTTATGCTCCTGGTCACGATTGTTTTTATTCTGGTTACGGTATCTATGACAGGGAGTAAAATTTTGTATAAAGAGCAGCGCGATCTGGGGATTTATAAATCACTTGGCTTTCCGTCGGAAAAGCTGCGGCTTGCCTTTGCGCTTCGGTTCGGTATGGCAGCTGTTCTCGGTTCGGCTGTCGGGATAGTACTCAGCATGTACCTGACGGATCCGCTTGCAAACATAATACTGAAAATCTGCGGGATCAGTCATTTTTCTTCCGACCTCAGCCTGTTTCGGATGCTCTCGTCGGCGATCGTGGTATGCGGATTATTTCTTGTTTTCGCGTATTTCGCGGCGGGGAAGGTAAAGAAGGTGGAACCGGGGATTTTGATTGTGGAATAGGCGGATAGATAGCGAATCAAAGCAGATGACATATAATTTTGTCTGGTATAAAGAAATTTAACCGATTTGCCAGTTGAAAGTCAAAAGATTTGGTGGTATACTCGGGAGGTGTATCTATGCTTGTCTTTCTGGCAAAAATTTGCACCGTATTGTTTTAGACATACCTTTGCAACCAGATGTTTAGAAGCGGGTGTACCATGAAACACAGGTGCTGTAAAACCGGCTTAAAAACAGGGAGGAATTTGAATATGGAGGGCTACAAAAAAGAATTTATCGACTTTATGGTAGAGAGCAGGGTGTTGAAGTTTGGCGATTTTACGCTGAAAAGCGGGCGCAAATCGCCGTTTTTTATGAACGCCGGGGCTTATGTGACGGGTACGCAGCTCATGCGGCTGGGAGAGTATTACGCAAGGGCGATTCATGAGAATTTTGGTGACGATTTTGATCTGTTATTCGGACCTGCCTACAAGGGGATTCCGCTGGCGGTGACGACTGCCATCGCTTACGCGAAGCTCTACGGAAAGGAGGTCCGCTACTGCTCCAACCGCAAGGAGGAGAAGGACCATGGCGATGCCGGTATTCTGCTTGGCAGCGGAATGAAGGACGGCGACCGGGTCGTGATGATCGAGGATGTGACCACCTCCGGCAAATCCATGGAGGAGACCGTGCCTATCGTAAAGGCGCAGGGGGACGTGACCATTGTCGGCCTGATGGTATCCTTAAACCGGATGGAGGTAGGACTCGGGGGGAAGCAGAGTGCCCTCGATGAGATCGAGGAGCGTTACGGCTTTCCGGCGCGGGCGATCGTGACCATGGATGAGGTGACGGAGGCGCTTTACAATCGTCCGATAGATGGAGAAGTACGGATAGATGATGAATTAAAGGCACGAATTGATGAATACTATAAACAATATGGAGTGAAGAAAGCACAGGTATAGGTATTCATGAAAAACCGAAAGGGAAAGGGCATGCGCATTCTTTGCTGGTGCCTGTTCGCAATGTATCTGGCGGCGCTGATTTATTTTCTCTTTTTTGCGGAGTCAACCGGGCGCACATATACGGAGCGTACTTATCAATATAATCTGAAGCCGCTGCACGAGATCCGGCGGTTTATCATTTACCGCAGGCAGCTTGGATTTACCGCGGTCGCCCTGAATCTGGCGGGAAACGTGGTTGCGTTTGTCCCGTTCGGGCTGTTTTTGCCCCTGCTGCTGCGGGACCTGCGTTATTTCTGGAAAACGGTGCTGCTGGGCTTTGAGTTTTCTCTGCTGGTGGAGATCATGCAGCTGTTCGGCAAGGTAGGAAGCTTTGATGTGGATGATATCCTGCTGAATACCCTGGGTGCGGCCTGCGGGTATGTGTCATTTTTGATCCTGTTTGCACTGCGGAGGAAAAGGGGAGCCACACATGAAAAAAAAGGAGAAAAACGTTAAATTTACAAATAAAGGAAACTCCCGCAGGGGGATGCTGTCCCTTTTTTTGTCGGCGTGCTCGTTTGTCTGGCTCGTCTACGGCATTTACGGTGCGTTCCGGCTGGGCGAGGCCGGGGGCAATGAGCTGGGCGGCCTGGGCGTGCTCTCACTTGTACTGGAGCTGTTTGCGCTTGTGTTTGCGGTGCGTGCACTGCGGGAGGAGGATGTTTTCCGTGGAATCCCGAAGGCGGCGACCGCGCTTGCCGTTTTGCTTCTGGCGGCGTGGGCGGCCGTATACGGGCTTGGCATCTATTCCATGCTGTACTGAGACCGTTTTGCGGGATGCTCCAAAACAGAGCTGTACATTTGTATTAGGAAGGATTTTAAAAAATGGGTTATCGTGAAGAATATCGGGAGGCGAATGAGGAAGTACGGGAGCGCTACGAGCTTGTGATGGATCGGATTCTGGAGCTGCGCAGCGAGCACAATGTAGAGGAAAAATACTGGCCCTATTTCCGCAGGCTTGCCGATATTTTTGTGATGGTGGATGAGACCTTGAAGGAGGAGGAGTGCGGCGCGCTGGACACCCGGGACCTCTCCGCCTGTGAGGAGAGGAGCTGGCAGTTTTACTATGAGCTGCAGGAGGGAAATTATGACCGCTGCTATGCGAATCCGACGGTGGCGGTGGAGCTGCTGGGCGAGGAATTCGGGCAGACGCTGTGCTTCCTCTACACGGAGCTTCGGGCTGCGATTCCCTATGCATTTGAAGGGCGCAAGCGGGACATCACGATCTTGTGCGAGCTGTTCGTGCAGGTTTACAACTGCTTCGAGTCGGAGCAGGGGGTTGACCCGGGTGCGATCCGCCAGATCATCTACTGGTTTTTCCACGATTACAGTGAGCTGTTCGTGGAGCAGGGCGTGCGCGAGATGCTGGATCCGTCACTGGACTTCTTTACAAGGATCGTGATGGAATCGGATCTTGCGGATCCGAGCTATCTGTACCGCTACGGCGAGTACATCAGCAGCAGTGAGCTGCTTGTGGCGGAATATTTAAACTCCCTCTCCGAGGAGCAGATTCAGGCTATGGCGGACACCTACACGGAAGGGTACCGCATCGGCTTTGAGGTGACGGGAAAGGATCTGGGGAAAAAGGGAACCGTGGATGTGCGCTATCCCATCGGCTTTGAGCGCATGGTGCGGGCAGCCATCAAAAATTTTGAGAAGATGGGGCTTCGTCCGGTCATTTACCGCGACAGCATCAACTCCATGGGTAACCGGGGAAACGGAAAAAAGGGCTGCAGCGTGAAGTCGGTGAACCGGCAGTTTGAGTATGACCACAAATCCGACCGCGCCTATTATCTGGACAAGGCGTTTGTGGAGCGCAGGCTTGAGGTGCTGCGGACCTCCTATGAAAAATATAAGGATCTGGCAGCGGTGTATGCGGGCCCGGCGGTGATCGAGACATTTGGCGAGGAGCCGTTTTCACCGGAAAACAAGGCGGCGAGCCTGAACTACACCGATAAGCAGCAGGAGCTTAACGTGTACAACGCCAGCGAGAGCGCCCAGATCATCAATCAGTATATCAAGGGTGAGGAGCGCAGCTTCACGATTATCGCGTATCCCATCCCGGCCATCGGCAGGGATTTCAAGGAGATTTTTGCGCGGACGGTGGAGATCAACACACTGGATTACATGAAATACCGCGCGATGCAGCAGCGGATTATCGATGTGCTGGATCTGGCGGATCATGTGGAGGTAAAGGGAAAGGGAAACAACCGGACGGATCTGACGGTGAAAATTCATCCGCTGGCCGACCCGGTGCACCAGACCGCTTTTGAAAACTGCGTGGCGGATGTGAATATTCCGGTGGGCGAGGTGTTCACCTCCCCGGTGCTGGCGGGGACGAACGGTGTGCTGCATGTGACGAAGGTATTTCTGCATGAGCTGGGCTACGAAAATCTGTGCCTGACCTTTGCGGACGGCATGGTGAAGGAGTACAGCTGCAGCAATTTCGCCAGCGCGGAGGAAAACCGCAGGCTGATCCACGAAAATCTGCTCATGCACCATGACACGCTTCCGATGGGTGAGTTTGCCATCGGGACGAACACGAAGGCGTACCGGATGGCGCGGGATTTTGATATCGCGGATAAGCTGCCGATTCTGATCGCGGAAAAGACCGGTCCGCACTTTGCGGTGGGGGATACCTGCTATTCCCACGCGGAGGATACGCCGGTGTTCAATCCCGACGGGAAGGAGATTATTGCGCGGGACAATGAGGTATCCATCCTGCGCAGGGAGGATGCCGTGAGGGCGTATGTGAACTGCCACACGGATATCACGATCCCCTACGACGAGCTGGATTCCATCATCGCGGTGGAGGCGGACGGAAGCAGGCATCCGATTATTCTGGACGGACGCTTCGTGGTGCCGGGGACGGAGGAGCTGAACGAGGCGCTTATATAAGCGGCCGGCCACGGGCCGTCGTGAGGCAGAACAGCGACAACATTAACATGAGAGAAGGAGAATCATTATGGCAAGAGTAGGAATCGTTATGGGCAGTGATTCGGACATGCCTGTTATGGCAAAGGCGGCGGATATTCTGGATCGGCTGGGGATCGATTATGAGATGCATATCATCTCCGCCCACAGGGAGCCGGAGGAGTTTTTTGCGTATGCGAAAAGTGCCGAGGAGCGGGGCTACAAGGTCATCATCGCGGGCGCGGGCATGGCGGCGCATCTGCCGGGCATGTGTGCGGCGATTTTCCCGATGCCGGTGATCGGCATCCCGATGCACACCACCTCGCTGGGCGGCAGGGATTCCCTCTATTCCATCGTACAGATGCCGAGCGGTATTCCCGTGGCGACCGTAGCGATCGGGGGCGGCGCGAATGCGGGACTGCTGGCGGCAAAAATACTGGCCACCGCCGATGCGGCACTTTTAGATAAGCTGAAGGAATATTCCGCTGAGCTGAAGGAGCAGGTAATGGCAAAGGATGCGCGGCTGCAGGAGAATGGCTACAAAGGCTATTAGGTTTATAATTAGCGAAGGCGGCTGCCTGTATTCGGGCAGGCCAAAACAGACTACCTATTATATTTTAGAAGTGAAAAGGAGCGGACATGGATTACAAGCATTCAGGAGTAGACATTGAGGCTGGTTACCGGGCGGTGGAGCTGATGAAGGAGCACGTAAGGTCCACGATGCGCCCGGAGGTATTCGGGGGACTCGGCGGTTTTTCCGGCGCATTTTCCCTGGAGAAGATCAAGGGGATGGAGCACCCGGTGCTTCTCTCGGGCACGGACGGGTGCGGCACAAAGGTTAAGCTGGCGTTTTTGATGGACAAGCATGATACCATCGGCATCGACGCGGTGGCGATGTGCGTCAACGACGTTGTGTGTGCGGGGGGCGAGCCGTTGTTTTTCCTTGATTATATTGCCTGCGGCAAAAATTATCCCGAGAAGATCGCCGCTATTGTCAGCGGCATTGCGGAAGGCTGCAGACAGTCCGGCTGCGCGCTCATCGGCGGCGAGACGGCGGAGCACCCGGGGCTGATGCCGGAAAATGAATACGATCTGGCAGGCTTCGCGGTGGGCGTCGTGGATGAGAAGGATATTGTCACCGGTGCGGATGTAAAGGCGGGGGACGTGCTCGTGGGTATGGCGTCTACCGGGGTCCATTCCAACGGATTTTCCCTTGTGCGTAACGTTTTTACCATGGACGAGAAAACCCTGCGCAGGTACCATGAGGAGCTTGGAAAGACGCTGGGTGAGGAGCTTCTGACGCCGACGCGGATCTACGTCGGTGCACTTAAGAGGGTGCGTGAAGCGGGCGTTCGCATCAAGGGCTGCTGTCATATTACCGGCGGCGGCTTTTACGAGAATATCCCCCGGATGCTGCCGGAGGGCAGGCGTGCGGTCATTGAGAAAAGCAGCTATCCCGTCCCGCCGATTTTTTCGATGCTGGCGCGCGAGGGCAATGTGGAGGAGCAGGTGATGTACAACACCTACAACATGGGCCTTGGGATGGTTGTTGCGCTGGATCCCGCCGATGTGGACAAGGCGGTGCAGGCGATGCGCGAAGCGGGCGATACGCCCTATGTGGTGGGACGTATTGCGGACGGAGAAAAGGGAGTGGACTTATGTTAAAGCTGGCAGTCTTGGTGTCCGGCGGCGGGACAAACCTGCAGGCCGTCATCGATGCGATTGATGCGGGAAAGATCACAAATGCGTGTATCGACGTTGTGATCAGCAACAACGCGAATGCCTACGCCCTCACGCGGGCGCAGGAGCACGGCATCGCACATATGTGCCTCTCGCCGAAATCCTACGAGAGCAGGGCAGCATTTAACGATGCCCTGACCGGGACGATCGCTGCGCGGGGCGTGGATCTGGTGGTGCTCGCGGGCTATCTGGTGATTCTGCCGTCGCAGCTGATCGCGGCGTACAAAAATCGTATCGTGAACATTCACCCGTCGCTCATCCCCTCCTTCTGCGGGACGGGCTTTTACGGGCTAAAGGTGCACGAGGAGGCGCTGCGGCGCGGCGTGAAGGTGACGGGCGCTACCTGCCATTTTGTGGACGAGGGCACGGATACCGGGCCGATTATCTTACAGCGGGCGGTGGAGGTTCTGCCGGAGGATACGCCCCAGTCGCTGCAGCGGCGTGTCATGGAACAGGCGGAGTGGGTGATTTTGCCGCAGGCGATCGATCTGATTGCAAACGGCCGCGTGACGGTTGCGGACGGCGTGGTGAAGCTTGCTTAAGTCCGGATGGTTTGTCGGAATCGGAGGAGCGCGCACCGGGACATCCGGCGGCATGATGTGCGGCCGTGTACCCAGAAGCGCACAGAACAAGGACGGGAGGATTACATAAAATGAAGGTTTTGATCGTAGGAAGCGGCGGCAGGGAGCACGCAATCGCCATGGCGGCGGCAAAAAGCCCCCGCGTGGATAAAATTTACTGTGCGCCGGGCAATGCGGGTATTGCGGCGCAGGCCGAGTGTGTGGATATCGGCGCTATGGAATTTGAAAAGCTGGCGGATTTTGCCGGGGAAAAGCAGATCGACCTCACCATCATCGGCATGGACGATCCCCTGGTGGGCGGTATCGTGGACGTGTTTGAGGCGCGGGGGCTGCGGGTGTTCGGACCCCGGAAAAATGCGGCGGTGCTGGAGGGCTCCAAGGCATTTTCCAAGGAGCTGATGAAAAAGTACGGCATTCCCACGGCAGCGTACGAGACCTTCGACGACGCGGACGCCGCGCTCGCGTATGTGGAGACGGCAAAGCTTCCCATCGTCTTAAAGGCGGACGGGCTGGCGCTTGGAAAGGGCGTTTTGATCTGTCAGACGCTGGAGGAGGCAAAGGCGGGCGTGAAGGAGATCATGCAGGACAAGAAGTTCGGAACCGCCGGAAACCGCATGGTTGTGGAGGAGTTCATGACCGGGCGGGAGGTGTCGGTGCTCTCCTTTGTGGACGGAAAATCAATTCGAATCATGTCCTCCGCACAGGATCACAAGCGCGCGATGGACGGCGACCAGGGCCTGAACACCGGGGGCATGGGAACCTTTTCACCGAGTCCCTTCTACACAAAAGAGGTGGACGCGTTCTGTAAAGAGCACATCTATCAGGCGACAGTGGATGCGATGGCGGCGGAGGGCAGACCCTTTGTCGGCATTATCTTTTTCGGCCTGATGCTCACGGAGGAAGGGCCGAAGGTGCTTGAGTACAATGCGCGCTTTGGGGATCCGGAGGCGCAGGTAGTGCTGCCCCGCATGAAAAACGATATGATCGACGTGATGGAGGCGTGTATCGACGGCAGGCTCGACGGTGTTGACCTGCAGTTTGCGGATAACGCGGCGGTCTGTGTGGTGCTGGCTTCCGACGGCTATCCGGTGAGCTACGGGAAGGGCTTCCCCATCACCGGCTTTGAGAAATTTGAGGGCAGGGACGACCGGTTCTGCTTCCATGCGGGAACTGCCTTTAACGAGAAGGGCGAGATCGTCACGAACGGCGGGCGTGTGCTTGGCATTACGGCGACCGGGACTGATTTGAAGGAGGCGCGGGGGAACGCGTATGCCGCCGCAGAGTGGATCGCCTTTGACAACAAGTATATGAGGCATGACATCGGAAAGGCAATTGACGAGGCGTAAGGGTTTATGGGACAGGAATCGAAGGTTTTGCTGATCGGCTATCATGAGCGCAATACGGAGCTTTGCGCCAGCGCGGCAAGAATATCTACCACGAAGGGCAGTGCGGCCGAGATTTTTGAGAAGTCGAAGGGCAATGAAAAAAATCAGGAATTGATCCGACGGGTATTGCGATCCGGGCATAAAACGATCATAGAGCATGCCGCCTTTACGTTTGCGTTTCAGAATGTTTCTGCTTTTGCGGAACAGTATTTTATTGAAAGCAGGCTGGCGTCCTTTACGGTGAAATCCAGGCGTTATGTAGATTTTGGCGGGCAGGGCTACTATGTGCCGCCCGACCTGGAGGGCGGTGACAAGGAGGCGTACTGCGAATATATGGATGCGCTTTTTGCGGCATACGGGGCATTGCTGGAAAACGGCATTCCAAAGGAGGATGCCCGGTTTTTGCTGCCCTATTCCTTCCACAGCAATTTTTACTGCACGCTGAATGCCCGCGAGCTGGTTCATATCCTCCGCGATATAAAATACGGGCGCGGGAGGGACATCCCGGAATTGCAGGAGCTGGCTGCCCTTATGGCTGCGCAGGTCCGGGAGGTGTTCCCCGGTATCTGCGATGAGATCGAAGCGGTCCCGGCCGGGGACGGGCCCGGGACGTGTGCGCCCGGGGTTTTCGTGTGCGATCAGGCATTGTTTATGGAACCGCAGCAGCTGGGAAGCGTAAGGCTGCTTGCCGGGCCGGCAGAGCCCGCCGAAATTTTGCGTGCGGCGTACCGCATCTATCATCCGGGCGAGGACCAGGTGCCTCCGTTTTGTTCGATGCTGCGGACCGGGCGCCCGAGGGAGCTGGAGCAGCTTTCATATTCGTTTGTGATTTCCGATATTACCCTGTCGGGAATCACGCACATGGTACGCCACCGGATGCAGTCGGTGCTCGTTCCCTCCATACGGGAGCTGACACACGGGAAATATGTGCTTCCGGATACGATCCGGCGTGACGGGGCTTCCTGCTCCCTTTACAAGCATGCCCTGGAGTGCTCCCATGAGAGGGTAAAGCGTCTCTGTAAGGACAAAACGCTTGGGCGCTTCGGCTATTATTTTGCGGTGAGCGGAAATGTCATGGATCTGATGACGACGCAAAATGCCCGGGAGCTGGATCATTTTATGAGGCTTCGTACCTGCAACCGCGCGCAGTGGGAGATCCGAAAAATAGCTGTTGATATGCTGAAAAGCCTGCGCGGCTCGTTTCCGGAGCTGTTCAGCTGCTTCGGGCCGGGCTGCTTTGTAAACGGGCAGTGTCCGGAGGGAAGCATGTCGTGCGGTAAAAAGGACGAGGTTTTAAACTTTTTTTTGCACATGTAGAACGGAGAGAGGGATATGAATCTGATTGCGAATGTTGACAGCCGCTGGGCGATCGGGAAGGACGGGCGGCTGCTGGTGCGCATACCGGCGGACCTGCAGTTTTTTCGGGAGACGACGACCGGGAAGGTCGTTGTCATGGGGCGAAAGACGCTTGAGGCCCTGCCGAACGGGCAGCCCTTAAAAAACCGCACGAACATCGTGCTGACCAGGGATAAGAGCTGTCGTGTGCGCGATGCCCTTACGGTTTTTTCGATGGAAGAGCTGTGGGCGGAGCTGAAAAAGTATCCCTCGGAGGATATTTACGTTATCGGCGGCGAGAGCGTATACCGCCAGCTTCTGGACGCGTGCGACGTGGCATATATCACAAAGGACGACTACACCTACTCTGCGGATACGTTTTTTCCCAACCTGGACGAGCTGCCGGAGTGGGAGCTTACGGAGCGCAGCGAGGAGCAGACTTATTTTGATCTGATCTATCATTTTTTGAAGTATGAGAAAAAGGAAAAACAATCGTAATAACAGGAGATGATACGTATGGATATTACTGGAAAAAAGCTGTTTGTAAAGGCGATGCGCGAGGAGGGCGTTGACACGATTTTCGGGTATCCCGGAGGTATGGTCACGGATATTTTTGATGAGCTTTACAGGGCACAGGACATTCAGCTCGTGCTGCCGCGGCACGAGCAGGCACTTATCCACGAGGCGGAGGGCTACGCGCGGGCAACCGGAAAGGTGGGCGTGTGTATCGTGACAAGCGGTCCCGGCGCTACAAACATCGTGACGGGACTGGCTGATGCCCACTATGACAGCATTCCCCTTGTGGTTATCAGCGGGCAGGTGCCCCTTTCCCTCATCGGAAACGACGCGTTTCAGGAGGTGGATATCGTCGGCATGACCCGCAGCATCACAAAGTACGGCGTGACGGTGCGCGACCGGGCGGAGCTGGGGAAAATACTGAAAATGGCGTTTTATATCGCGCAGACCGGAAAGCCCGGCCCTGTGCTCATTGATCTGCCGAAGGATATCCAGAATGCATCCGGCGACGCGGATTATCCCGCAAAGGTGTCGATCCGGGGCTATAAGCCAAACACTTCCGTCCATGTGGGCCAGCTGAAGAAGGCGTATAAGCTGCTGCACGCGGCGAAAAATCCCCTTATTCTTGCGGGCGGCGGCGTCCGCATCGCAGGTGCGGAGGAGCTGCTGTGCCGCTTTGCGGAAAAGACCCACGTTCCCGTCGTGACGACGGTTATGGGGAAGGGTGTGATGCCGGTGGGGCATCCCCTGTATGTCGGAAACTGCGGGATGCACGGCAGGTATGCGGCGAACAAGGCGGTCAGCGAATGCGACGTGCTCTTTTCCATCGGGACGCGCTTTAACGACCGGATCACCGGCGACCTGGAGGAGTTTGCGCCCAATGCGAGGATCGTGCACATTGATATTGCAACCGCGTCAATCTCGCGCAACGTCGTCGTGGATGTCCCGGTAGTTTCCGACGCCCGGCTGGCACTGGAGACGCTGCTGGAGTGGGCGAAGCCCCGCACGACGCGGGCGTGGCGTGATACGCTCGCTGCCTGGGAGAAGGAGAACCCGCTGGCTATGCGCATGGACCGGGGTCTCTCCCCGCAGATGATCATGGAGGAGATCAGCCGCGCCTTTGAGAGCGGGATTTTGGTGACGGATGTGGGACAGCATCAGATGTGGGCATCCCAGTATCTGGATTTCGGCCCGGAAAAGCAGTTTATCACCTCCGGCGGCCTTGGGACGATGGGCTTCGGATTTCCGGCTGCCATCGGCGCAAAGATCGGAGCGCCTGAAAAGGATGTGGTGTGCATCTCGGGTGACGGGGGCATGCAGATGAATATTCAGGAGCTTGCGACGGCGGTTGCCCAGGAGGTTCCGGTTACGGTCTGTGTCCTGAATAACTATTATCTCGGCATGGTGCGCCAGATGCAGCAGCTCTTTTACGGCAAGCGCTATGCCGCTACATGCCTGCGCAGAAGAAAAAGCTGCCCTGCGGAATGCAAGGGGCCCAATCAGGACTGCCCGCCCTATGCGCCGGACTTTGTAAAGCTCGCGGAGAGCTACGGCGCGCACGGCATCCGCGTGACAAAGCAGGAGGAGATCGCGCCTGCGCTTGCACAGGCGAAGGAATACACGGATGCGCCCACGATCATTGAGTTTCTCATCGCCACGGACGAGCTGGTGCTGCCTATGGTAAAGAGCGGAAACCCGATGAGCGAGATGATCTTAAAGTAAAGGAGGCGCTTATGATCGATCGAAGCATGAAAAACAGGTGGATTGCACTGTATGTGGAAAACCAGGTCGGTGTACTGGCAAAGGTGTCGGGGCTTTTTTCCGGCAAATCCTATAATCTGCAGTCCCTGACGGTGGGTACGACGGAGGACGAGACCGTTTCGCGCATGACGATCTGCGTGACGAGCGACGACGTGACCTTTGAGCAGATCAAAAAGCAGCTCAATTGCATGGTGGAGGTCATCAAGGTCATCGACCTGACGAATGTGCCAATCCATATGAAGGAGATTTTGTTTGCGAAGGTGAAGGATATTTCTGCCGAGGAGAAGGCGGAGGTGTTTCAGTTTGCACAGGTGTTTGAGGTGAAAGTGAAGGATATCGGCACGGACAGCGTGCTGCTGGAATGTATGCTCACCGAGCGGCGCAACAATGAGCTGATCGCGCTGCTGCGCTCGCGGTTTCGGAATATCGAGATCGTGCGGGGCGGGGCGGTGGCGATTGAGTCCATCAGTACGTCATGCAGGTAAAAGGGATGACAGCCGCTCCGCCCGTACGATGATTGGCTGATGCCGGGGAATACCGGCAGAACCAATATGTGCCATGGCTCTAAGGTTCTGCAGAAAAATTTTCTGCAGAACCTCAGCGCCTACCGTGCTAAAATTTCCGTAACCTCGGCAACATACATGGTGTGGTAGTCTTTATCCTTATACCAGGTGCCGTCAATACCGGCATCAATAAACTGGTCGGGAGATATTTTTGTGGCCGAGAGCTTGCGGCAGATGAGGACAAGGTTGCCCTCGTCGATGTAGGGTGTGCCGTCCTTTGCGTAGTCGATGGTCATTTTGGCACCTGCGATTTTATCCTCTGTTCGTCCGGAAACTGCCCCGAAGTACTTTAAGGCGGATTTCATCTTCGGCTCAAAAAAGGTGAGCGAGAAGGTGTCCTGCCTGTCGACGAACTCCTTTGTATAGCGGCTCTCACGGATGAAAACACTGACGACGTTTTTGCCCCAGAGCACACCGATGGTACCCCAGCTTGCAGTCATGGTATTGAGCTTTTCGGGCGTACCGGCGGTAACCGCCATCCATTCAGTGCCGATCTTTGTGAATGGATTTAATTCAAGAAGGTCTACGGGATAAGGTTGAAATGAATGCATATGATCGCTCCTTTATTAGATTTTTGGTAATTCACCGAAAGTATTATAGCATAAATGCCACATACATGCAAAAACTTTGTATAAAAATAAGAATCTTTCAGAAACATCTTGCAAAAATGTAAAACATTGTGTAGAATTAGATAGAAATCGAATTGCGGGCTTGTAACCGTACATACAAAATATGGCCGGTTGAAAGACGGGCTGGCTGGAAATATTGTAAAGGATGGAAAAGATATGGCTAAGAGAATCTTAATCGCAGATGACGCAGCATTTATGAGAATGATGTTAAAGGATATTTTAGGCAAAGGTGGTTATGAGATCGCTGGCGAAGCAGCTGACGGAAACGAAGCCCTTGCAAAGTTTAAAGAGTTAAAGCCTGATCTGGTAACGATGGATATTACCATGCCCAATTGTGACGGGATCCAGAGCTTAAAGCAGATCAAGGAGGCAGATGCTAACGCAAACGTTGTGATGTGTTCCGCGATGGGACAGCAGGCAATGGTTATCGAGGCGATCCAGAGCGGCGCAAAGGATTTCATCGTAAAGCCTTTCCAGGCAGACCGTGTATTGGAGGCTATCAAGAAGATCCTTGGTGAATAGGATATGGATATCTGTCTGTACGGGCAGATGATGTAATATGAAAATAAAACAGAGTGTCTGTAAAAATATGTCAGACGCTCTGTTTTTTATCATATCAGGAAATTTCCCGAGGCCGGATTTTTTGACCGATCCGTATGTCTTTTCTATTTCCAGATTCGGCAAATGCTACACTAGTTCAGCTCCGCGATGCGGCTGACACCCACGTATATTTCGGATATTTTATACCATGTGGGATAGTCTACGATACCGTTGGCGGGCAGCCCGAATACGGACTGGAATTTCTGGACGGCATTTTTTGTTGCACTGCCGAATATACCGTCTGCGGTGACGGCGGGGATGGCAGGGTAGCTCTGGTGGATGCGGTTTAACTGCTGCTGCATCTGACGCACCTTGGCACCGCTTGCTCCGACGCTTAGGTCATAGCCCGGCCATGAGGAGGGGATACCCGAAACCTCATCCGCCGAGTTGATGTAGATGCTGCTTCCGTAGTAGTTGCGCAGGATCTGGACTGCGGAGTAGCCCTGGTCGCCCAGGTATTTGGAGCCCCACTGGGACAGCCAGTTCGGGCATGTGACGTTGCGCCCGTCGCAGTACTGTGTGAGAATCGGCTGGCTCACATTCGGACGGGAGAGGTAGTTTTCAAACATCTCGTCGACCACCCGCGAGATCGTGTCGTAGACCGTGCGCCCGTAGGACCATTTCTGGTCGTAGGCGGTGGAGGAGGTAATCGTAAAGTTGTAGCCCTTATTGCGGTACCATTCCGTGTACACGCGGTTGAGCGTGAAGGACATGATTGCGAGCACGTTGGCACGGATGGAGGCGTCGGGCCATGTGGCATAGATCTCACTGGATGCCACATTTTTAATGTAATCCCTGTAGCGTACATAATAGTTTCCGGCGCGGGAATCCGTCGGCGGCCCGTCATGCACGATGATGTATTCCGGGATCACGACGCGGCTGAGGACGATCTCGCCGCTCTCCTCTAAAGGCTTGATCTCCGATTCCTCGATCTTGGGCGGGTAATCCCCGAACAGGGTGTTTACGGGGATATCGATGCTCTGCCTGACCGTTCCGGTATAGTCGAGGGGCGCGAGCGCCACGTTTTGGATGGCTTTGACGGTGGGTAAAACCTCAATGCCGGAAATGCTTAAGGGCTGGTAGCCCTCCGCGCGCACCTGGATGGTGTAGAGGGAGAAGGGCTGGTTTTCCTGAGCGGAATCCATACTGTATGCTAACGGCGGCGTTTCGAGTGAAACCGGCTGTGTCTGGCCGGATTCGTCTGTCTGCAGCGACTCGAGCGTTTCATCTGGCTCCCCGGAAAAACTGAGTGTGATCGTGGCGTTCTCAATGGGCGTATTCTGCAGCCGGGACGTCACATTTATTTGCAGCGTGCCGATCTCGTCGGCATCCTGCATCGCATGTAATCGATTCATGAAAAAACTCCCAGGTTTCATTGCTTTAGTGTATGCATCCCGGGAGAATTTGTGCATGCACAAAACCGTGCCTGCGTAGGTATTTGATTTTTCAGGAGCCTGTAGTGAAAGCGGCTCCTTTTTCGTTTCTATAAAATATATAGAGAAAATATTTAGAGGAAGGAAGTTCTTATGAAGAGGGAGGAAAAGTGGGTTGTACTGGCGAAGCGGGCGGATTTTAACGGGATCGGGAGCACCTATGGCGTAGACCCTGTGATCGCGCGTATCGTGCGCAACCGGGAGGTTGTTGGGGAGGATGCGCTCGGGGCATATTTTTCGCCGGATATAGCGCAGCTGCACGACCCTTTGCGCTTAAAGGGCGCGAAGGAGGCCGCGGAGATTTTGCGGCAGAAAATTTCGGAGCAGAAAAAAATCCGCATCATCGGTGATTATGACATTGACGGGATTTTTTCTACCTATATATTATATGACGGCCTGAAGCGCTGCGGGGCGTGTGTGGATTATACGCTGCCGCACCGCATCAGCGACGGCTACGGGCTGAGCGAAAAGCTGATCCGGGAGGCAGAATGTGACGGGTGCGACACGATCCTGACCTGTGACAACGGCATTGCGGCGGCGGCGGAAATTGCCCTCGCGAAGGAGCTTGGCATGACGGTTGTGGTGACGGACCACCATGAGGTGCCGCTGCGCTGGGAGGGGGAGCGTGCAATAGCCGTCCTGCCGCCGGCAGATGCGGTGGTGGACCCGAAGCAGCCGGGCTGCGGTTATCCCTGGAAGGGGATCTGCGGCGCGGTGGTGGCGTGGAAGGTGCTGCAGCTTCTGCAGCGGGCGCTTGGCAGGGAAAACGAGTGGCAGAAGTATCTCGAGTGCGCTGCCTTCGCCACGGTGGGGGATGTGATGGAGCTGCAGGGGGAAAACCGCGCCATCGTCTCGCTGGGACTTCGACAGCTGCATGAGACAAAAAACATCGGCCTTCGTGCGCTGATCCTGCAGAATCATCTGGAGCCGGAGCAGGTGCGTTCGTACCACATCGGCTTTGTCTTAGGGCCGTGCATGAACGCCAGCGGGCGTCTGGACACCGCAAAGCGGGCGCTGGAGCTGCTGCTTGCAAACGGGCAGGAGGAGGCGGCGGCGCTTGCGGACGATCTGATCGCGCTTAATACGAGCCGGAAGGACCTGACGGCGAAGGGTGTGTCGCAGGCGATAGAGCTGGTAGAGCAAAAGGAGCTGTGGCGCCTTCCGGTGCTCGTGGTGTACCTGCCGGGCTGCCACGAGAGCCTTGCGGGCATTATTGCGGGTCGGCTGAGGGAGCGCTATTACAGGCCGGTTTTCGTGCTCACGGGGGCCGAGGGGTGTGTGAAGGGCTCCGGGCGCTCCATACCGGGCTACCACATGCATGAGGGGCTTAGCCGCATATCCGACGTGTTTTTGAAGTTCGGGGGCCATGCTATGGCTGCGGGGCTTTCCCTGGAGGAAGGGAGGGTAGCGGAGTTTGCGGAGCGAATCTGCGCGGGTGCGGAGCTTTCGGCGGAGGATTTGACGGAGAAAATACGCATCGACGTGCCGATGCCCCTCTCCTATATTACCGAGGCGCTGGTGCGTCAGCTTTCCGTTTTGGAGCCGTGCGGCAACGGCAATGAGAAGCCGATCTTTGCGGACAAAAACCTTTCCGCAAGACGCGCGTTTCTCATTGGGAAGGAGCGGAATATGCTCAAGCTTTCCCTCGTTTTTCCGGGCGGGGTGATGGACGCGCTCTATTTTGGGGATGCGGAGGAATTTTTAGGCTATTATCGGGAAAAATATGGGACAGAGGAGGTGGATGCGCTGCTGGCAGGAATGCCCCAGAGCATGCGGTTTGCCTTTACTTATTACCCGCAGATCAACAGCTATCAGGGAATCGACAGCCTGCAGATTGTGATTGGGCATTATGCATAGGGCTTGACATTTGCAGCGTTTTCGTGCAAAATACCTAGAGCATGTTTGATTTCCGCGGTCTGTATGCCGGGGAGGGGCATTTTTCGGGTATGCACCGGAAGGCCGGTAAGTATGTAAGGAGACAGGAGACGTCAGTATGATCAGAGAGGATTTTCATTTTTTATCGAAGGATGGGAAAACAAAAATTCACGGTGTGCGCTGGCTGCCGGATGACGGTGCCGTTTGTGGGGTTGTCCAGCTTGTGCACGGGATGCAGGAGCATATCGGGCGCTACGAGGAATTTGCACAGTTTCTGACCGGAAAGGGCTTTCTGGTGGTAGGTCATGACCATCTCGGGCACGGCCAGTCGGTGCGTGGCAAGCGCCATTACGGCTATTTCTGCAAGCCCAGGCCCTCGGACGTTCTTGTCAGTGATATCCATCAGGTGGCGGCTATCACGAAGGGCGGCTATCCGGGTCTGCCGTACTTCATTTTCGGGCACAGCATGGGCTCGTATCTGCTGCGCAAATATTTGACGACCTGCAGCGCAGAGGTGGACGGTGCCATTGTCTGCGGCACCGGGAGCGTGCCGGGGGCTCTATGCCGAGCCGGCATGCTGGCGTGCGGGCTGCTTGCACTGTTTCGCGGCTGGCATTTCCGCAGCAGGCTCGTGAAACGGGTGACGTTTAGCGGACCTTATGCGAAGTTCTGCATGGACGGCAGTGATCCGGAGAACAGCTGGCTTTCACGCAATGTGGAGTCGGTTAAAAAATATTACGAGGATCCGCTGTGTACCTTTGATTTCACATTAAACGGTTATTATGGCCTGATGTCAACGGTTTTGTATGACGGTCAGGAGAAACATATTCGAAAGATCCGTGCCGACCTGCCGATCTTTCTGATCTCGGGCTCCGAGGACCCGGTGGGCGGCACCGGCGTTGGCGTAAAAAGAGTTTACCGGCAGTTTTTAAAGGCCGGTTTGAAAAATGTTACGATGAAGCTGTACAAGGACGACCGGCATGAGCTGATCAATGAGCCGGATCGCGCCGATGTATATGCGGATGTATGGGAGTGGATGGAGGCTTGTCGGTCCCGGGATGCGGGACGGACACAACATCATGCCGGCTGAGGGCCGGCGGACTGTAAGGAGGTAAAGGAAAATGAAGAAGAGAAGTTTGAAAAAGTGGCTGGCCATGACGCTGACCGCAGTGACCCTTTGTTCACTGGCGATGCCGGTGACGGCAGCGGAGGTCGAGGGCGAAATCAGTGAGGACGGCGAGGCTGGTGACGGTACCGATACCAGCTCGCAGGTGCAGGGAGATGTGACGCCCAATGACGAGACGGAAGAGAACCAGCCGGTTGGCGAGGTGGAGCAGGATCAGGAGACGTCAGGCTCCGGTGTCAATGCGGATGACAATGTGGTGATCGCGGCGGATGACAAGCCCTATCTGGCACTGGGGGAAAATCTCTCCTCCGAGCAGCGTGCGGCCGTGCTTGGCCTGATGGGGATCGATGCCGCAAGTCTCGGCGATTACAACGTTGTCTACATTACAAATGCTGAGGAGCACCAGTATCTTGACGCGTACCTCTCCTCCGACAAGATCGGTACACGCGCGCTCTCCTCGGTTGTGATTGTCAAGAGGGAGGAGGGCAGCGGACTGAATATTTCCACAAAGAATATTAACTACTGCACCATCGGTATGTACAAGAATGCCCTGGCAACTGCGGGCTTGAAGGACGCGGATGTAATCGTGGCGGGCCCGAGTCCCATTTCCGGTACGGCGGCACTGATCGGCGCGATGAAGGCGTATGCCGAGATGACGGGGGAGCCGGTGGATGAGGACAGCCTGGATGCGGCGATGAATGAGATCGTCGTGACCGGAGAGCTTTCAAACATTATTACAAATGCGGATGACGGTGAGGTGGAGGAGTTTATTGCCTATGTGAAGCAGAAGGTTTTAGAGGGCGGCCTGGAGGATGAGAGCAGCATCCGGTCGTGCATCGATGAGGCGCTGGAAAAATACAGCTTCTCCATGACCGACGATGAGAAGGATGAGCTGACAAGCGTGCTGGTGAAGATCAGCAAGCTTGATATCGATGTGGATTCTCTGCTCAATCAGGCGAAATCACTGTATGATAAAATCAGGAACTCGGAGGATGCACAGGGCTTTTTTGCAAAGATTTTCCAGGGAATCCGGGACTTTTTTAAGAATTTGTTTAACTGGTAGATGCGCATTCCTGACGCGTGAAAAGTAACAAACGAACGTATGGACAATACCTGCATTTCGATTTGAAGTGCAGGTATTTTTGTCGTGCAAAAATTCCCGATTTTTCACACGATAAAAAACAAGGATCGAACAGCGGCGGAATTGATTTTTTAAAATTATAGCTAATGGGTTGACAGAGGTGCTATACGACTGTATAATAAAGCTATACGATCGTATAACGAGAAGGAGGAACTTTTTATGGGAACGCTGAATAAAAAGAAGCTGGGCGAGGCAGAGCTGGAGATCATGCAGGTGATCTGGGCCAGCGAGTCGCCGGTGACGTCCAGCTATATTTTGAAGGAGCTGCAGGGGCGCAGAAAATGGCAGCTCTCCACGCTCATGACGTCGCTGTCAAGGCTGGCGGATAAGGGCTTTGTGAATTGCGACCGCTCCGGCGGGAGCAATCTTTACGAGCCGCTGGTGCCGGAAAACGAGTATAAGACGCAGGAGAGCAAAAGCCTTCTGGAAAAATTGTACGACAATTCGATCCGCAGCATGGTGGCGACGCTCTATGACAGCCGGGTGCTGAAAAGCTCCGATGTGGATGAGCTGAGAAAGTTTTTGGATGAGCTGGAGGAAGATTTATGATCACGGATTTATTTCTTTCAATTTTCGGCATCTCGGTTGCGACCGGTGCGACCGCGGCGCTTTGCATGCTCCTGCTGCCGCTTCTGAACCGGCGCTACGCCGCGAAGTGGAGCTATTACATCTGGATTTTTCTGGCACTGCGGCTGCTTTTGCCGGTGAACGGGCAGACTGTGGTACAGTCGGCACAGCGGGCAATGCAGGCGTTTTCAAAAGGGCAGGAGACGCAGCAGGGCAACGCGCCTGCGGATGTAGTGCGCCGGCAGGTGGTCATTGAGGTGCCGCCCCAGATGACGGTGCCGATCGGCGGGCAGCAGGAGGAGCGCGGTGCGGTGAGCGTACTTGACCTGGCGGCCGGTGTGTGGCTGCTTGGGTGTGCAGTGTCACTGCTGTTCCCGGTATGCAGCTACTGCCGCTATCGAAAACGGATCCGGGAGGAGTCACGCGGGATAGCGGATGCGGAATTTTGTGCGCAGGCACTGCAGCAGCCGGGGAACGCATGTGAAGCCGACGGCTCCGGCGCGGGCGGGGAGGAGACGATCTGCCTGCTGATGCACAGGCTTTCGGAGGAGCTGCATATCAAACGACTGCCGTCCGTGCGCATTTACGAAGGGAGCATCAGCCCGATGGTCGTGGGTGTTTTTAGGCCAATCCTGCTTTTGCCGGATTATGGCTACGGCGCGCAGGAGCTGTATTTTATTTTAAAGCATGAGCTGATCCATCTCAAGCGCCATGACGTGGCGGTGAAGTTTTTGTTTCTGGCGGCAAATTCCATCCACTGGTTTAATCCGCTCATTTATCTGATGAGGCGGCGTGCCGTGGTGGATATGGAGTTTTCCTGTGACGAGCGTGTCATCCGGGGGATTGCGTATGCTGACCGAAAGGCTTATACGGAAACGCTCTTTACCGCGATTCAGGCAGCCGGCGGGAGACGGAACTATTTGTCAACCCAGTTTTATGGAGGGAAAAAAATTATGAAAAAACGATTTAAAAATATATTTACGCGAGTGCGAAAGCGCAACGGGCTGCTGCTGCTCTCAGGTGCAGTTCTCATAACGACGGCTGTGGGGACGCTGGTGAGCTGCGGGGTGGATACCCGGGGGACGGACAACGATTTTAATACGGTTATAATGCGTACGGGTACGGAGAATGTGCAGAAGGGTATGTCGGATGAGGAGCTGTGCAAGCGGGCAGGGCAGTATTTTGCCGTCCATCATGACGGGATGATGCCCGGGACTGTGGAGATTGACGGGGTGACGGATGCGGGTCTGGTGCAGATCCATCTGTATGACACCGCAGAGGATAACAGCGCGACCATGACGCTCGACTGGTATACGGTGGATCGCGAAACCGGTATCGGGGAGAATGTCAATTTTGAGCCGGTGAATCTTATGGATCTGACGCTGCAGGCGAATGATCCGACGAAGGAGGAGCTTTTGGCCGCGCAGATGGCAGGTACCTGGGCCATTGATTTTGACCGGACAAAGAATCTGTGGGGAAGCGGAATTTCCTACGGGAATGAGATGGTCATCGGAGCGGATGCATACGGATCGTTTCACTATTACATCGGAATCGGCGTCGGAGGAACGGGACAGTGTGAGGCCGACGGTGACGCCCTGCGTGTGGAGGTAGAACGATACGAGGACAACAGTGAGGGCGCGGAGGTTCTGACGCTTCGCTATGTAACTGAGGACGGAGGCGAGTGGATTCTCATGGATTGGTACGGCGAGGAGGTTTACTGGAAGCGCGCGGTGGCAAGTGCAGAAACGCAGATCGTGCTCACCTTCCTGAAAGAGGGCATGGAGGAGCACAAGCAGGCACAGCTGACGCAGGGGGACGGCTTTGGGATTTATCTGCCCGTGGATGAGTGGCAGGCAAACGGGCCGGATACGTGGACATCCGTATGGAACGAACGCGTGAATCTGTGGGTGACGCCTTTTGATGAGGTATCCGAGGAAGGAGCATGGCAGGAGCTGGAAAGAAACGGCTTTTCCTTTGAAAACGGCGTGATGTCGGAGGAGAACGGGGAGAGCGTGCTGCGGGTTCGGCTGTTTACGACGGAAAATCGTGTGTGGGGCGTGTTCTACCGCTATCCTGCGGAGGCAGAGGAAGGCTGGGAACCGGAGCTTTCGGCTATTGCGGATACGTTTTTTGAAGTATATGGGGAGAGCTATAGCGTGAAGGAAGAGACATCGGAGAGCAAGGCGCTTTCTATGATGGTGGAGGAGTTTGCGGCGGCATATTTTGCGGGCGATTCGGATACACTGAAAGATTATCTCGCAGGGAGCTTTGCAGGCAGTGCAGAAACCTATTCCGGCCCCGGGACCGCGCAGATCATGGCGGTGCGGGGGCTTGGCACGGACCGTGCGCTTCCGGCCGGGAGTACGAAGGACGTCTCGGTGGAGTTTTTGGACAGCACGGAGGACAGCTATACATATCTGAGTATGCGTGTCGTAAAGCAGGAGGACGGCTGGAAGGTACAGTCGTACGGCCTGGAAAAGTGATGCTGCGCTGACAGCTCAGCTTGTTTTTTCTCTGAGAAATGCGATGACGTGCTCCTTCTCCCCGCCCAGGCAGTGACAGGGGATGATAAATGCCTGCAGTGCCGTATAAAAAATATAAATGTATTCGTCCTCAAAATAGATTTGCTCAATGTCCGTGTAGTTCAGGCGATATTCGCCCTGATCAAAGGTTTCTACCAGCATGGAATCCTGAAATTCGATTTCGGAAAACGCATGGTAGGGGAGCTTTCCGTTCTTCTTCATACGGGCGATATTTTTGCGCATGATTCTTTTGAGCACCTTCGGGGCGCGGAAAAAGGATATTGCCGAGAGTATGGACATAAGGACTACTTCGATCAGAATAAATAAGAGATCGTAGCCGCAGAGCAGGAATGAGAAAAGGAGTATGACACAAATAATCGGGAAGAACAGCCGTATGCTATGCAGGGAGCGCTGTCCGTTTTTTGTGCGGCAGGTGTAGAAAAGGTTAAATTTGAGGTAATCGTCGTCGTTTATGGTAATGCTGTATTTCATGGCTGCGCCTTTCGTGACTGCCGTTCACGCTGTGGACGGCAGTTTTATGTCGTATTGCCGTCACCGGGTGTGTGCCGACATTGCTATTATACCACAGACAGCCCCGCAAATCAACGGCGGATTTGGGGCTGTTGCTTTACGTTTGCCAATGCGGGTTACGCTTCTTGCGCTTCGCGGCAAACTATTTATTTCCACGACCTCAGGATTGTGGTAAAATAGCAGCAGACCGGGAAATTGAGCGATACTCTATCGGCTGGTTCATGGGCTGTGGAGAGGATTACGCAAAATGAACCGCTATGTAATTGGAAATCCGTATGAAGAAACGGACGGGAATGGGATTTCAGACGAGCAACGGAAGGACATGAAGGGGGACGGGAGCGTGATTTTGAGTGCCAGCCGAAGGACGGATATTCCGAATTATTATTCCGGGTGGTTTTTCAACCGAATAAAGGAAGGATATTTGTATGTGAGAAATCCGATGAATGCGCACCAGATCAGCCGGATTTTGCTGTCCCCGGAGGTGGTGGACTGCATTGTCTTCTGGACGAAAAATCCGCAGCCGATGCTTGCGGGGCTGGATGCATTGGAGGGCTATTCCTATTATTTTCAGTTTACGCTCACCGGCTACGGCGCGGATATGGAGCCGGGGGTTTTGCACAAGAAAAGGTGCATGCTGCCCATCTTTCAGAAATTGTCCCGCAGGCTGGGGCGTGAGCGGGTCGTGTGGCGTTACGATCCGATCATCTTTACGGAGACCTACAGCCCGGCGTATCACCTGAAAGCCTTTGCGCAGATTGCAGGGGAGCTTCACGGCTGCACAGAGCAGTGCGTGATCAGCTTTGTGGATTTGTACGCGAAAAACCAGAAACGGATGAATGCGCTTCATCCGTTTTTTCTCCCGCAGCAGGAGCTTGCGGCGTTTGCGGCGCAGCTGGCGGAGATTGCGCGGGAGCACGGCATAAGCGTGGGGACGTGCGCGGAGACCGTTGATTTGTCGGCGTGCGGAATCGGGCATCACAGCTGCATCGATCCGGCGCTGATCGGGCGCATCACGGGGTGCGGCATCCGCGGGGCGAAGGATAAAAACCAAAGAAAGGAATGCGGCTGTCTCGAAAGTATTGAGGTGGGCACCTACGATACGTGTCAAAACGGGTGCTTGTATTGTTATGCGAACAGCAGTCCGGAGCGCATTTCCCGCAGCATAAAACGGTATGATGCGCATTCTCCGCTTTTATGCGGGAGGGTCACGGAGGATGATAAAATCACGGAGCGCCGGGTGCGGTCGCTCAAGGACGGGCAGCTGACCTTTTTGTAAGGTTCCGTCACGCCGGCTTTCACCGCCTGACCCGGCGAAGCGGGGCGGCCGGCGGGAAGGATTTTTGAAATACGTGCTAGGGTACGTCGGGAAACGGCGTGAACTGTGGGAGCACATACACGTAGCGGTCCATGATCTCCCTGGCCTCGCTTTCGCTGACGGGCGTTTGCGCGGCCGTCTGCGCGTAGGGGTCCCCGGTGGTGTAAAACCAGGGGTTTTCCGGGTCGGAAGAGGCGTCAAATACGACGGCTTCCACCGGCGTCAGGGCCGCTTTGTCATAGGTATAATAGCAGTAGGTGCTCTGTGATGCGCCGGAGGATCCTTCGTTTGCGATATATCCGTTTTCACACAGATAATAGCGGTTCCGCTCCCAGCCGTCCGCGATGCGAACGAGCGCCCCGTCGGAAATCGTATAAATATTGTAGACGATGCCGTTCCAGCCATCGTCGTGGTTTTCTCCGAAGAGCAGCTCATCCACACCGTTTCCGTCGAGATCCATGAGGAGGTATCCCGGTGTCTGCCAGGTCATCTCGGCGTAAAAGTACGCAGAGGTAAACAGCGAGCGCTCGGTTTCATATTCCTCCTCGCGGGGATGCGCCAAGACCCGGGCCGCACTTGCAATGAGGGAATCGTAGAGCGGATAGCCGGTGTTTACGGCGGGGACAGGCTGCGCATCCTCCGGATCGGGATGGGCTGCGGTGCCTTCGTCTGGCAGGGGCGCATCCTCCGGGTCAGGTCGGGCTGCGGTGCCTTCGTCTGGCAGGGGTGCATCCTCCGGGTCGGGTCGGGCCGCGGTGTCTTCACCGGGCAGGGGCGCATTCTCCGGATCGGGCCGTGCCGCGGTGCCTTCGTCTGGTCGGGGCGCATCCTCCGGATCGGGACGGGCCGCGGTGCCTTCGTCTGGCAGGGGTGCATCCTCCGGATTGGGCCGCGCCGTGCTGTCCTCGCCCGGCGGCGGTGTTTCCTGTGCCTTGCTGCGGGGGTTTGTCAGAAAGCATACGGCGACGATTGCGCATACGGCTGCGGATACGGCGACGAGCGCAAGCGACGGCTTTTTGTAGCGTAGGATGGCTTTTACACGCTTCTTTACACCGGTCTCGCCAAAGGCGAGAGGGCAGATGTGCATGGATTTCTGCTGTGTGCTGCAGGCGACGAGCGCGTGGGAATAGGCCTGCTTTTTTGCAAAATCCCAGTCTTTTACGGCCTTTTCATCGCATGCCAGCTCGATATCCCGGCAAAAGAGCACGTAGGCAGCCCACACGAGGGGATGGAACCAGTAAACGGCCAGCAAAGAGAAGCCCAGTGCCTTCCACCAGTGATCGCGCCGCAGGAGATGCGCCTGTTCATGGGCGAGCACGTAGTACCTGGCGTCCGCATCCAGCCCGGAGGGCAGATATATGGCAGGGTGGAGTATGCCTGAAATAAAGGGTGTGGGGATATGGTCGCACAGGTAGATGTTTTCCCGCAGCATGACGGCTTCGACGGTGATCTGCCGCAGCCGGATATAGCTGAAAACCGCATATCCCGCCAGAGCAAGCACTCCCGCGAGCCACACAAACGCAGCGATCCAGGTCAGGACATAGAGGGGGTTGACGCTTTGACCGGGGTTCGGTGCAAAGGACTCGCGGATTACCGGATTGACGGCGTTGTCGAGGGCCGCTATGCCACTGTCGAGTCCGGGGGCCTGGCCGTAGCGCACATCGACGGGGTTTAGTGTCCGGGCGCTTGGGATCAGGCTGAACACGCTTTCAAGGGAAAACGGGCACAGCAGGCGCACGCCGACGAGTGCCCAGAGTACGCACCGGGTCCATTTTGGTATGCCCGCCGGAATCAGACGAAGTGCGATGACTGCCAGGATCAGCCAGCCCGCGCAAATACTCATGTTGATAAGCTTTAGAAAAATCGCATCCATGTTCACTCCTCCTGTGCCTGATCGATCATTTCATGAATCTTTTTTGCCTCCTCGGGCGTGAGTCTGCCGCTTTTGGTGAAAGCGGCGATGAAGGCCGGAAGGGAGTTGTCAAAAACGTCCGCCACAAATTTCCTGCTCTGCATCGCGTAAAATTCCTGACGGGATATGAGGGAGGTCACGGTTCCGCCCTCATTTTTGAACAGGCCCTTGTCACAGAGCCGCCGCAGGACATTGTGTGCGGTGGTGCGCTTCCAGTTAAAGACGTCTGCGGTGAGCTTTACAAGCTCGGAGGACGTCACCGGCTCGCGTTCCCAGATGAGATCCGCGTAGCGCGCTTCTATGACGCCTAATTGAATATCTGCCATTGGGTACTCCTTTCGAAGATTTATGTATAAGGCTGCATGGGAAAAGGATATGCTTCCCGGTGAGACTACAGGATGTGGTCTTTAAAGAAAGACTACAACGTGTGGTCTTATTTGTCAAGGGAAAATTCTGTGAAGCCTTCGCATTGACGAAGGAGCCGCGGACGGTTATAATTTGAAAAAGCAGGATAAAATACAAGGTTTACGGGCGGGAGGAATAATGAGTACGGATTTGACGCGCGGGCCGGTCATGAAATCGATGTTAAAGTTTGCCGTCCCGATGATTTTGGGCGATCTGCTGCAGCAGTGCTATAATGTGGCCGACACGCTGATTGTGGGGAAATTTCTCGGTTCCCGTGCACTGGCGGCGGTGGGGTCGTCCTTTACGCTGATGACGTTTCTGACATCCATATTGCTGGGGCTGTGCATGGGGAGCGGAACCTGCTTTTCCATTCGCTTTGGGGAGCGGGACGGGCGGGGGTTAAAGGAGGGCATCTGCGCTTCCTTTTTGCTGATCTGCGCCCTGACGGCTCTGCTGAATGTGCTGGCGTTTTGGAGTCTGGATTATATACGGGCGTTTTTAAAGGTGCCGGGTGAGGTGTGGCCTGCTATGCGGGAATATCTCGCCGTGATTTTCTGCGGGATCTTTGCGACGTTTCTCTACAATTATTTCGCGTCGCTTCTGCGCTCGGTGGGAAATTCCGTGGCGCCCCTTGTTTTCCTGGCGGTTTCCGCCGTCCTGAATATTGCGCTGGATTTGTGGTTTGTGGTCGGGCTGGAGCTTGGCGTGGCCGGGGCGGCCGGGGCGACCGTGATTGCGCAGTACGTTTCGGGGGTCGGCATTGCACTCTATGTGCTCCTGTTCATGCCGGATCTGAGACCGAAGCGGGAGGAGCTGCGCGTTTCGTGGCGGTGCGTGAAGGAAATTGCAAATTTTTCCGTGCTGACCTGCGTGCAGCAGTCGGTGATGAATCTGGGTATCCTGCTTGTGCAGGGTGTGGTCAACAGCTTCGGCACGGTGGTCATGGCGGCGTTTGCAGCGGGTGTGAAAATTGACGCCTTTGCATACATGCCGGTACAGGATTTCGGAAATGCCTTTTCCACGTTTATCGCGCAGAATTACGGGGCGAAGGAGGATGGGCGCATCCGGGAGGGACTAAAGGGCGCGTTCCTTGCGGCGGGTCTTTTCGGTGTGGCGGTCTCGGCGCTTGTGGGGGTGTTTGCACGCCCGCTGATGCTCCTGTTCGTGGACGCAGGCGAGACGGCGATCATCGCGGAAGGCGTCCGCTATCTGCATATTGAGGGGGCCTTTTACTGCGGGATCGGGTTTCTGTTTCTGTTTTACGGGCTTTACCGGGCAATGGGAAGGCCGGGCATGTCGGTCGTGCTCACCGTGTGCTCCCTCGGGACGCGCGTGGTGCTCGCGCATGTTTTGCCGGGGATTTTAGGGCTGGGTGTGACGGGCATCTGGTGGTCGGTTCCCATCGGCTGGTTTCTGGCAGATGCGGCGGGGCTGTGGTATTATTTTGTGATGCGAAGGCAGATGTCATAAGCAACACAACATAGCAGGTTTATTTTTGGGAGAATGTGGTATCATTCTATCGATCAAAGCAAAGTCAATACGAGGGAATACAAAATGGAACAAGTACGTGTGAGGAAGCATCTTTCCTCTTTCCAGATTATTATACTTGGATTTCTGGCAGTCATATTGACAGGGGCGTTTCTGCTCATGCTGCCGGTTTCGACCCGGGGTGCGGGCGGCGCGTCCTTTATGGATGCGCTTTTTACGGCGACGTCCGCCACCTGTGTGACGGGGCTGGTGGTGCAGGATACGGCGACGTACTGGAGCGGCTTCGGACAGGCGGTTATTTTGGGGCTGATCCAGATCGGCGGCATGGGCGTGGTGACGGTTGCGGTTGCGGTGACGATCGTGTCGGGAAAAAAGATCGGGCTGATGCAGCGCAGCACGATGCAGGAGAGCATCGCGGCGCCGCAGGTGGGCGGTATCGTCCGCCTGACCCGCTTTATCGTGCTGACAGCCTTCGGAATCGAGCTGCTGGGTGCGGCGCTTATGCTTCCGGTGTTCTGGCGTCAGTTCGGCCCGGGGAAGGGGCTGTGGTATGCCCTCTGGCATTCCGTTTCCGCCTTCTGCAATGCGGGCTTTGACCTGATGGGTGTGCGGGAGCACTTCTCGTCGCTTGTGGCGTACACGGCGGACCCGGTCATCAACGTGGTGATCATGCTTTTGATCATCACCGGCGGCATCGGCTTTCTGACCTGGAATGATATCCGCACGTACAAATGGCACATCAGGCGCTACCGGATGCAGACGAAGGTCGTGCTTGTGACGACGGCGGTGCTGATCGTTTTGCCGGCCCTGTATTATTATTTCATTGAGTTTGGCTATCCGCAGTGGGCGGGGCTTAGCGGCGCCGAGCGCTTCTGGGGCGCGCTTTTTCAGGCGGTGACGCCGCGCACCGCGGGCTTTAACACGCTGGATCTGACGTGCATGAGCGAATCGGGGCAGTCGATCATGACGATTCTGATGCTCATCGGCGGCTCCCCCGGCTCCACGGCGGGAGGCATGAAAACGACCACGGTAGTGGTGCTGGTCATGTCCATGATATCGGTGTTTCGCCGCAGGGAGCATGTGGAGGTTTTCGACCGGCGCATCGCCGCAGAAACCGTCAAATACGCGGCCGCGGTGCTCGTCATGTATCTGATTTTCTGCTTCGGCGGCGGTATTCTGATCAGCAGCATCGAGGGGCTGCCGATGCTTTTGTGCATTTTTGAGGCAGGATCGGCCATCGGAACCGTGGGCCTGACGCTTGGACTGACGCCGCAGCTGTCACTGGCGAGCCATATCATCCTGACGGTGCTCATGTATTTTGGACGCGTGGGCGGCCTGACGGTGGTGTTTGCGGCGATTTCCGGCACGCGGCCTCATGTGTCGAAGGCACCGCGGGAAAAAATAACCGTCGGATAGCCGGGGAAACGTAAACCGTTTTGTACCGGATGATTTATGAAGGAGAAGAAAAACGATGAAATCAGTGTTGTTGATCGGCTTAGGCCGTTTTGGGAAACATGTCGCAATGAAGCTGAACGAGCTGGAGCACCAGGTGCTGGCCGTGGACAAAAACGAGGAGCGGGTTGAGGCGCTCATGCCTTACGTCACCAACGCACAGATCGGTGACAGCACCAACGAGGAGTTTTTAAAGTGTCTGGGGGTGCGGGACTTCGATCTGTGCATCGTCGCCATCGGAAACGACTTCCAGAGCTCGCTGGAGACGACCTCACTGCTCAAGGAGCTGGGTGCACGGTTTGTCGTGAGCCGGGCGTCCCGGGATATCCACGCGAAGTTTTTGCAGCGCAACGGCGCAGACGAGGTGCTCTATCCGGAGCGTCAGCTTGCGAGCTGGGCCGCCATCCGTTACACGGCTGACCACATCGCGGACTATATTGAGATCGACCAGGATTACAGCATTTTCGAGGTGGAAGTGCCGAAGGAATGGCTGGGAAAGACGATTGCGCAGCTGGATATCCGAAAGAAATTCAATCTGAATATCCTTGGCATGAAGCGGGAGGGGAAGATGACGCTTACGACGGAGCCGGACACCCGCCTGGACGGGGAGAGCACGATGCTGGTGCTGGGAAAGCGCAGTGATATCCGAAAGTGCTTCCATATCTGAGCCTGAGGCGAAAAATTTTTCCTGCATTTCTGTAACCTTTTTCCCGGCTCATTTGTATTTTTAGTGAAGGGCCTTTCAAGCATAACTGAAAATACGAAAATGAGGATCTCGCATGAAGCAGCCAATCAATGAGCTGGTTGAGCGTTATCGTGACAATTTGTTTGCCGTTGCTTTTCATGTATGTAAAAATGCGGCAGATGCAGATGACGTTGTCCAGGATACGTTTCTACAGTATTATTTAACAGGAAAGAAATTTGAAAATGAACAGCATATTCGTGCCTGGCTGATACGGGTGGCAATTAACAGGGCAAAAAATGTCAGTCGTTCCTTCTGGCGGCAGCATAAGCAGCCGCTGGAGGAATATATGGGGACATTGGCGTTTGAAACACCACAGGATCAGGAGCTGTTCGAGGCGGTGATGGGATTGCCGGAAAAATACCGTATCGTCATACATCTGTACTATTATGAGGATTTTTCCATTCATGAGATTGCTGCGGCTCTGAAATTAACGGAGAGCAACGTAAAGACCCGGCTTTCCCGGGGACGCGGGATGCTCAGAAAAGCATTAAAGGAGGAATGGGCACATGACGAATAAGGAAAGGTACAAGCAGGCATTTTCGGTGCTGCATGCCTCCGATGATATGATTTTGGAGGTAACGGATATGGAAAAAAGAAAACGTGCATATACGAAAAAGGTATTGGCGGCAGGCGCAGCCGCGGCGATATTGTTCGGCAGCATGACGGCTGCCTATGCGGCGGATGTTGGCAATATACAGGAAAGGCTTACCATGTGGTTTCACGGGGAAGAGGTAGAAGTTACCGGAAGTGCCTGGGGAGCGGACAGCTATCAATATACCTTCACGGATTCGGAGGGAAAGCAGAGAGAATTTGTAGCGGGAGGCATGGTCATAGATGACTCCGGGAGGAAGCGGACGCTTTCGGCAAAGGAGGTTTTGGGGGAGCTTACGGATGAGGTCATCTATACGGACACGGAGGCGGTGAAGCTCTATTATTATGATAAGAAGCTGGAGATCGATATTACGGATTTCTTTGATTCTGAGGGTGTGTGCAGAGTCGCTGTCAGGGATGGCGGGAAGCTGGTTTACTTTACGATCCGGGATAACGGCGGTGGAGATTTTGACTTTGAAAAAACAGTGGATGAGCCGGAGAATGCGGGGCGCTATATAGTTGTGGAATAGTGCCTGCTGTTGGGAAATGTGCGGATGTGCGGGGAAAAACGTGGATTTTTTCCCCGCCGCCGGTTGCGGAGTGAACAGTAACGTTTTATCCGTATTTGTGTGAAAAATGTCTATATAAGGGGTGGAAAATTAGTGAGATGTCTGTTACAATTGTATATGGACGATTGTGCAGACACTATATGTTTGTGTTTAACAGCGCGGTTCGCCGCGCTTTTTATGATACAGGAAACAGCCTTGGCGTTCCTGTATGTCAAAAACATCTGACCGCACTGCGGCGGATGTTATCAGATAACGGCGGAATGGGACGATGAACGAGATGCTTGGGAATTACCAGCTCAGGGAGACGGCCGGCACTTTCTGGCTGATTGATATGGCACAGTCCGGTGAGGATTTTGTAGTGCCGCTGCAGCTTAACGAGACAGGCGCGGCCCTTGCGGGGGCGCTTTACAGGGGGCTTGACGAGGAGGAGCTAAGAGGGCTTGCGGCGGAATACGGGATTGGGGCAGAGCAGCTGCGTGAGGATGCGGCGGCATTTGCCGCGCAGCTTGCCGCAAACGGAATCCGGTTCGCATGATGGAACGGAGAGAAGGAAGCTATGGAGATATTATTGGTTGGCGGCGCCGGAAGCCTTATGGAAGCGTTGGTTGGGAAAATTAAAAAAGAGGGTCACCGTATCTATATACTGACCGGCTCCAGGGATCCGATGGTGCGCTATCCCAGTGTATTTGAGAAGTACTGCTTTCCCTACGACAGCGACTGCATCAGGGAGATCTGCGAGAGCGTAAGCCCGGATGTGGTCGTTTATATGGGCGCATACGACACTAATTTTTCATACGGGCCGGGCAGGCATGACGCGGTGGCCTATGCTGCGGGCCTGCTGAACGTGATCAGCGCGTTTTCGACCATCGGCAGGGGAAAGTTTATCTACCTCTCCAGCGAACAGGTTTACCAGGTTTCACAGTCCACCGACATCGGGGAGATGGAGCCGGTGACGGCGGGGGACGACTGGTCCCTTGCGGTGGCGCAGGGGGAGGAGGTCTGTCTGAACTATCATTATAATAAGGGCATGGACGTGACCATTTTGCGGATGGACCACATCTATGAGATCCCAAAGTGCCTCTCGGATATCCATGAGATCTGTGGGGCTTTTTGTCTTGAAGCACTGCGGGTCGGGACGCTGCGGGCGAGTGCGGGCAGGCGCTTTTCGATGCTCTACGTGGATGATGCGGTGGAGTTCATCTACCAGGTCGTGCACCGCAGGGAGCACAGATGGCCGCTCTACAACGTTTCCTCCGGCGAGGTCATCAGCTCGATGGCACTGGCCGAGCTGATACAGAAGCTGTTTGAGGAGGGGGAGATCGCCGTCGAGCCCGACGAGACGGACCCGGATGTGAGCATTGTGTTAAACAGCCGCCCCTTTGCGGAGGAGTTCGGCCTTCGTATTTTCCATCCCATCGAGGAGATCGTGCCGCGGATTGTCCGCTATATGCAGCTGCATAAGCCGGAATTTGCATTGAAGCAGACAAGACGGGAGAGCTTTTTTTCGCGGTTTACGGGGAGAATCGGGGCGGCCATACAGGTTTTGATCCCCTTTGTGGAGAATCTCGTCTGCTTTATTCCTTTTTTTATGCTGAATAACCGGGCGGTGGGAAGCGAGTATTTTTCCAAGCTGGATTTTTATTTGCTCTACGTCCTTTTGTTTGCCGTTGTCTACGGGCAGCAGCAGGCCACGTTTTCCGCGGTTCTGGCGGTGCTGGGCTACTGCTTCCGGCAGATGTATGACCGCAGCGGCTTTGAGGTGCTGCTGGATTACAGCACCTATGTGTGGGTCGCGCAGCTTTTTATCGTGGGACTTTCCGTAGGCTACATGCGCGACCGTATCCGTACGCTGGAGATGGAGAGCCGCCACGAGATCGACTTTCTGGCCGACCAGCTCGTGGATATCCAGGATATCAACCAGAGCAACGTCCGCATGAAAAATGTGCTGGAGACCCAGGTGATCAATCAGAACGACAGCTTCGGAAAGATCTACGAGATCACCTCCACGCTGGAGCGCTACGCGCCGGAGGAGGTGCTTTTCTACGCGGCGGAGGTCGTTTCAAAGCTGGTGGACAGCCCGGACGTGGCGATCTACACGGTGGCGAACCGTTCCTATGCCCGGCTGTTTTCCGCCACCAGCAAGGAGGCGCGCGTGCTCGGCAACTCCATCGAGTATGTGAAGTACGAGAAGATGAACGAGTGCCTGCAGAACCGCAAGGTGTTTATCAACCGCGAGATGGACGAGCGCTATCCGCTGATGGCGAACGCCATTTACTCGGAGGAGGAGATGCAGCTGATCCTCATGGTCTGGGGTATTCCCTGGGAGCGCATGACGCTCGGGCAGGCGAACATGCTCGTCATCATCGGCTATCTGATCCAGAATGCCGTTGTCCGTGCGAACCGTTATCTGGCGGCGCTGGAGGAGCAGCGCTATCTGCAGGGGACAAACATTCTCGGCACCGAGGCCTTTACCGCCCTTGCGAGCGCCTATCTGGTGGCATGGCGCAAGGGGCTTACCGAGTGCGCCTTTATCCATGTGGAGGTAGAGGATGGCAGGGTGCAGGAGGCGGGCAGTGCGCTTGCACGCCTGATGCGCCAGAGCGACTTCCTTGGACAGCTCAGGGACGGCGGGCTTTACGCGCTGCTCTCGAATACGAGCAATACCGACGCGGCCTATGTGCTGAATCGTTTTAATGAGGCGGGCTACACCAGCCGTGTCGTCGAGGAGATGGATTTATGAGACCGATGATGCGCGTCAGGGATTTTGGGCTTCTGATCATTTTGAATACGGTGATTGCGGTGATTTATCTCGTCTATGGTCTTCTCCGTTACCGTGCCAAAAGGGGCACCGGGGAGGAGATGAGGGTGGGCTCGCCCGAGAGCGTGGTGATCAAAACCGCCGCGATTCTTTTGTGTCCGGCGCTCATGCCGGTATTTCTGCTGCTTGGAAAGGTGTTTCACTGGCTGTTTTTCCACCGCGACGTGGATCTGGCGGACGTCATTTTCAGCAAGGAGCGTGTGCGCACCTTCGCCTATGCGGATGAGGAGCGGGAGATGAATATGGCGCCCCTGGAGGAGGCCATCGCGGTCAGCGACAACGATTCCCTGCGGACGCTGATGCTCAATGTCGTCCGGGGAGATATCGGAAAATCCCTGCGATCCATTTCTCTGGCGCTGGACGGGGACGATTCGGAGACGGCGCACTATGCGGCTTCGGTGCTGCGGGATGAGCTGAACAATTTCCGTACGACGGTGCAGAAGCTGTATGTGGAGATCAAGAAGGAGAACGAAAAGTTTTTCTCCTGTGTGGATACGCTGCTGCCGTACATGAATGATGTGCTGGAGCAGCAGGTGTTTGCGGATCTGGAGCAGGAAAAGTTTGTGCTGCAGATGGAGGAGGTCTGTGAGCTGCTCTACCAGAAGGACAAGGAGCTTTTGGCGGCGATGCACTACGAGTGGGTCTGCTCGCGGCTTCTGGAAATAAGGAGCTTTGAGCTGTGCGAGAAGTGGGCGCTGCGCAGCGCCCGGGAGCATCCGGGTATGCTGAGTGCCTACACGAGCCGGCTGAAGCTTTATTTTACGACACAGGACAGGGAGCGTTTCTTCGAGGTGATGAAGGAGCTGCGGGCCTCCGAGGTCGTGATCGACCAGGAGACGCTCGAGCTGATCCGTATTTTTGCGTAATAAACGTGTAAAAGCCAACTACATGAAAAAACGAAAGGCGGGTGAGGGCAATGTCGATGGTACGGCTTACGGTCATGCAATGGCTGTTTGCTTTTTTTGCGTATTCCGGCCTGACGATTGCGCTCCCTGCGCTGGTCCTTTTCCCGAGGATGAAGGACTGCCGGGCAGTGACCCGGTTTTTCTTTTACTTTTCGGTGGGCAATTTCTATCTCATCAATGTAGTGTATGTGCTGCAGCTTCTGCATATTTCGTACCCCGCCACGCTTGCCGCCGCGGTGGCCGTCCCGGCGGCGGCGGGGTATCTGAAGGTGCGCAAAATTCCTGTGGGGGAGACGCTTGCATATCACAGGCAGCAGCTGGGACGCGTGATCCGCGGCAGCTTTGGCCTGAAAAACTGGCTGCGCCGCAGCTTGAAGCTTCTGCTGTCGCGGCTTGGCCGGTGCATCCGTTTTGCGGCGCGCAGCGTGGGCGCGCATTTTATGGACTGCGTGTTTCTGGCGCTGACGGCGGCGGTGGTGCTGGGCTTTTACGGGCAGGAGCTGGTGACGGGCTTCGGCTATGCCATGTCCGACGTCCCGGTGCACAATTACTGGATCAACCATATGGGCCAGAACGATATTTTTGTGGGCGGCGTGTATCCCTTCGGCTTTCACAATATCGTCTACTTTATCCACGCGGTGTTCGGGCTGGATACCTACGTGCTTCTGCGTGTGTTCTGGCTGATACAGGTGTTCTGGCTTCACATGATTCTCCTGATGTTTTTAAAGGGGGTGTGCAAGAGCCGGTATCTGCCTTATTTCGGACCGGTCGTGTTCGCTGTGGGCGGTTTTTATTTTGAGTCGTACAAGCGTTACTACGCGTCGCTGCCGCAGGAGTTCGGGATGCTCTATATTCTGCCGGCGGTGTATTTTGCGTTTGAGTTTTTCCGGATCAAAAAGGAGGAGCTAAAGGGCTGGCGTGAAAAGCCGGTGTCTAAGTACTATCTGATGGGCTTTGCGATGAATTTCTCCATGACCTTCGCCGTACATTTTTACGGGACGATGATCCTTGGTATTTTCTGCGTCGGCATTGCCTGCGGGTATTTTGTGCGGTTTGTGCGCCCGAAATATTTCGGCAGGGTGGTGCAGACCTGCTTTCTCGGCTTGTTTATCGCGCTGCTCCCGCTGGTGTTCGCCTATGTGACGGGTACGCGTCTGGAGGGCTCCCTGCGCTGGGCCATGAGCGTTATTATGCCGGCGGATGAAAACCCGGAGCCGATATCCCACTCACGCTATGAGTTTGACGAGAACGGTATGCCCATCGGTGCGCCGATCGTGGAGATGGAGGACGGTACGCTCGCCTACATGGATGAGCTCAGCGACGGGGCCACCGTATATTACCCGATCGATTCGGAGGGCATGAGCGAGGAGGAGAAGGGGGAGGTCATCAAGAAAGGCTATACCGGGGATTCACCGCCCGGCGGGGATACGGCAGGAGAGGAGAAGCCGGAGCCGGAAAAGAAGCCGAAAAAAAGTCTTGCGGACCTGAAAAAGGAGCTGCTTTGGGTGTGGGGACAGATTGACCAGACGGTTCGGCTCTACGAGTTTGACGAGGGGGCGAAGGGGATGAGTGTGCTCGTTTACCTTGCAGTCCTTGCCTGCTTTGTGATGGCGCCGCTGTTTTTGCTCGCGCGCAAATTTGATCACGCATTTATGCTGGTCTCGGTGGCTGTCTATGAGATTTTGATGATGCTTCTGCTCTCCTCGTCAGCCTTTGGCCTGCCTCAGCTGATGGATGCGTCGCGAAGCAGCGTTTATCTGGCTTACGCGATCCCGCTGGTCTGGGTTGTGGCGCTGGATGGCATGCTGTATTTTCTGTTTGGCATGTGGAAGTGGAGGGGGATGCGTATCGTGATGAATGCCGCGTCCCTTGGAGCGTTTTTTGCCTGCGCGGTGCTGCTGGTGCAGTCGGGGGCGTACAAGCGGCCCCAGCCGGTGGCACGTTTTCAGACAAACGGCGCGGTGACGTGTCTGACGAACATCATACGGGACAACCCGGACGGAACCTGGACCATTGTTTCGGCAAACGACGAGACGCGTATGGGTGAGGACCACGGCTATCATTATGAGCTGCTCACCTTTTTGCAGGAGATGGAGTTTACCGGCGGCATCAGCATGCTCACGCTTCCGACGCGCAGGGTATATTTTTTCGTGGAGAAGGTCCCGCTGGACTATTCCGTTCCGTATGAGAACAGCGGACAGAAAATTTCGAAGGAGGGGGCGGCGCACGCGCTCCCGGACAAGGCCGGCATTGTCTCGTACATGGGTGAGGACCGCTGGATTCTTATGTCCCGCATGAATGAGTGGGCAGAAACCTTCCGGAGCATGTACCCGAATGAGATGCGGGTCTACTACGAGGATGATACATTCCTCTGCTATATGATCGAGCAGAATGCTTATCATCTGTACAATTTCTCGATTGATTACGGATATAATATGCGTTAAGGGCGTATGCTTTGCCGGGATGTGTCCGGGTGCTAAAATATGGGAAAGGAGCCGGGGAACCTATGATGATCTCACGCAGAAATTTTGCCATGATCACGGCGATCATGCTGGTGATCCTGTTTATGTTTCAGTCGACGGGTATTGCAAAAAAACACCTGAATGATGCACATACAAATGAATATGCGCTGGAAAACCAGACTGCGATGAGATCGCAGGATGCCTACTCGCCCGATGTGAAGCGGATGCGGATTTTGAACGGGGAAAGCGGTGCGCCCGGGGCCGGGAAAGGGGAGACAGAAGGTGAAGAGACTACCTCCAACAAACGCCTGGTGCTCTTTTTGGGGGACGGCAGCAGCAAGGTTTACCACACGGTCCGCCAGTGGTGTACCTACAGCAAGCGGGCGCTTCTCTCCGTGCGCCATGCTTCGGAGTGCGAAGCCTATCTGGACCAGGCGGAGATCATTCTTGTGGACGGACAGCGGATGGACCTCGCAAACGATATCGAGCCGCTGCGGGAGTATGTTGACGGGGGCTGCCATCTGATCTTCTGCAATCTGCCGGATGCGCACATGCTGGGCGCCTACGTGGAGCTGGAGGAGCTTTTGGGCATTACCGCGATCTATGATTATGACGTGGAGCTGACGGGTGTGCATCTCTTTGAGGGGCTTTTGATCGGCGGCGAGCGCATTTACCGGTCAGAGAATGAGGAAGAGGAGGAGCGCTTCCAGGATATGGAGCTGACGGTGCCGTGGTATCTGACGCTTGGCGGAAACAAGTCCTATATGGTGGGGCTTTTGGATGATCTGAAATCCCAGAAGGGGGACATGCCAAACGAGTACGCGCCGAACCTTATCTGGCGTACGTCTAAAAGCGGCAAGGGCCAGGTATTTGCCGTGAACGGCACGTTTCTGGAGGATACGCTGGGGATCGGTATTCTTGAGGGGATGCTCTCGGACCTCCACGGCTATGAGATCTATCCGGTGGTCAATGCGCAGAATTTTTCCGTTATCAACTACCCCTCCTTTGCCAATGAAAATTCCGGGGAGATGCAAAAGCGCTACAGCCGGGAGCTGCCGGCGCTTTACCGGGATATTATCTGGCAGAGCATTTCCACGGTGACAGAGCGGGGCCGCTACAAAACGACCGCGCTTTTGGCGCCGCAGTATGACTACGGGGATGATAACGAGCCGTCGGCGGAGGCCTTTACCTACTATGCGCGGCTCTTTCGGGAGAACCGCATGGAGATCGGGATTTCGCTGGAGCAGGTGTCCCGGGTTCCGCTGGATGAAAAGCTGGAAAATGATCTGTCGTTTCTGAATGAGCATCTGGTGGGCTATGTGTACCGCTCGGCCTTTGCACCCGAGCCAAACGGCGAGACGGTGGGTCTGCTGAAAAAGACGGAAGGGCTCCAGACGATCTCAACGCTGGTCACGGATTATGACAGCACCAGAGACCTGCTTTACTATGTGAATGACTGCTGCGTGCAGCAGGGGACGAACGATGCGTTCAGCCACACGTATATGGAAAATCTGCGGATGCATGCGCTGGAGAGCGCGCTGGGCTATACTTCGGTCGTTTTGAACATGAACCGCGTCGCGTATCCCGAAACGGAGGAGGACAACTGGGAGCGGCTTTACGAGGCCTTTTCCTCAAATCTCCTGACTTACTGGAAGGTGTACTCTGATTTTGAAAAGACGACGCTCTCCGAGAGTGACGTGCGTATTCGGCGGTTCTTAAATCTGGATTTTACAGAAGAGCGGACGGGGGAGCTGCTGCGGGTTTCCGTGAGCAATTTTGAGACCGAGGCGTATTTTATTTTGCGTACCCATGGGGAGCGTATTGCAAGGCTCGAGGGCGCAGGTGCAATCGAGCTGGAGGACGATGCGTATTTAATCCGGGCGGAGTCGGAGACGTTTGAGATTTCTCTGGAAAATGACAGCACGCCGCACTATTATTAGTGTGTGGCTCCAGGAACGTTGTATGAGAAGGTGAGTGGGATGAAGGTTTGTGTGATTGCGGAGGGATGTTATCCGTATGTGGTGGGCGGTGTTTCGAGCTGGGTAAACAGCCTGATTACTTCTTTTTCCAATATGGAGGTTATTTTGCTGACCGTGGTGGCAAGCCGGGAGCAGCGCGCAAAGTTTGCCTATGAGCTGCCGGAAAATGTGACCGAGGTTTATGAGGTGTACCTGGAGGATAAGGAGTGGCTGGGGAGCAGAGGTGCGGGAAAGAGCATTTCCCTGAGCAAAAGTGAGAACGATGCGCTCTGCTCGCTCATTCTCGACGAGGCTGCGGGGGATTACTGGCCCACGCTGTTTCGGCTGTTTGAAAAGCCTTTTTCGGTGGATAAGTTTTTGATGGGCGAGGGGTTTTTGCGGGCGGCTCAGGAATGCTACGAGAAGAAGTACAACCAGCTTACCTTCTCGGATTTTCTCTGGACGCTGCGCTCCATCTATCTGCCTCTGTTTCTCACGATGAAGACAAAGGTGCCCCGGGCGGATCTGTACCACTGTGTGGCGACGGGCTATTCCGGCATCCTCGGCAGCATGGGCAAGATCAAGAACGGCGGCAGGCTGCTGATTTCCGAGCATGGGATTTATACCCGCGAGCGCGAGGAGGAGATCATCAAGGCGAAGTGGGTTGCCAATATTTATAAAAATCTATGGATCGAGCAGTTCCGGAAGATGTCGCGGCTCGCCTACGACGAGGCGGATATTGTTACAAGCCTTTACGCGCATGCGCGGGAGCTGCAGCTTGAGCTGGGCTGCCCGGCGGAAAAGACGTATGTGACGCCGAATGGGATCAATGCCGAACGGCTTTCTGATATTCCGGGCAAGACGCCGGCGGATGAATCGTTTATCTCCGTCGGCGCGGTGCTGCGCGTCACGCCCATCAAGGATGTCAAGACGATGATTCAGGCGTTTGATTTTGCGAAGAAGAAGCAGCCCCGGCTGAAGCTGTGGATTATGGGGCCGTGGGACGAGGATGAGGAGTATGCGCAGGAGTGCTTTGATCTCGTGGAGGTGCTGGGGCTTTCGGATGTGGAGTTTACCGGGCGGGTGGATATCCGCGACTACCTCGGACGCATGGATTTTACGATTCTGACGAGCATCAGCGAGGGGCAGCCCCTCACGATTCTGGAGAGCTACGCCGCGAAAAAGCCGGTTATCGCTACGGATGTGGGAAACTGCCGGGGGCTGATCTACGGGGAGGATGACGATTTCGGCGAGGCGGGCATTCTCACGCACATCATGAATGTGAAGGAGATTGCCGACGCCATGGTGGACCTGGCGGCCAACCCCGCGCTGCGCCGGCGCATGGGGGAGAGCGGCTACAGCCGCCTTATGAAAAAATATACGATCGACCACATGAAGAACACCTACGAGCAGCTTTACCGGAAGTGTGCGGCCGATCAGATGATCCCGTATCCCGAGAAAAAATTTTTTGTGGCGGGGGCAGGGGAGGCGTCCATGGGGACGCAGGAGCCGGAGGCAAAGCAGGAAACGGCACATGCACCGAAGCAGGATGACGGGCAAAAGGCGGCACAGATACCGGATCCGGCGGAGCACGTTCCGGACGGATTCGAGCGGCAGCGGATGGTCCGCCGGCGCAGCGGCAGCAGGGACCGCCGCCGGTGGAGCGGCCGCCGGCGCAGGTAGTACTGTAACGTGGGTGGCCGGCCGTTTTTGCGGGCATAGGCTCCCCGGCCCTTCCCGGCAGAAGAAAAGCGGAAACGAACAGAGCCGGCTGCTGACTGGCAGCCGGAAATGACAGGATGGCAGAGAAAAGGAGGCTGAGCCATGGCATCGAACGTTGGATTCGGCAAAAAGCTGACGCAGATTTTCAGGACGAATACGATCGCGACGAGCCTGTACGGTTTTCTGTACAGCGCGGTTGTGACTATCGCGCCCATGTTTCTGATCATCGGAGCCGTGATCCTTATGGGTAATCTGCTTGGCTACGCACGGCTTAGCTATGTGAGCCGTGAGCTGTACACGGAGACGGTGCTCTACCAGTTTATCTTTTCCCTGCTGGCGGCATCTCCCTTTAATGCGGTGCTCTCAAAATATATGTCAGACCTGATCTATCTGGAACGGTTTGAGGACATGTGGCCCTGCTTTTTCGTCGGGATGATCTGTCAGCTCGTGACGGCGTGTGCCATCGGTATCCCGTTTTGCCTGCGCGAGTATTTTGTGGGCGGGGTGGATATTTTGTACATTCTGGTGAGCTTTTGGGGATATATCGCGCTGGGGCTGATCTTTTATCATATGATTTACCTGTCCATACTCAAGGAATACAAAAAGATATCTCTGTTTTACTTTACGGGCATGGCTGCCTCGGTGCTTCTGTCCCTGCTGTTCGTGCGTGTGCTGGGCTGGGAGGTGACGTTTTCCATGCTTGCGGCGCTCGGGGCAGGCTATCTCGTCACGGCGCTTTTCGAGTTTGCGCTGCTAAAGCGCTATTTCCTCACGCAGAGCCGTGCGTACTGGCCGGTTGTGAAGTACATGGGACAGCACTGGAAGCTTATTTTAGCGAATTTCTTTTATATATTGGGGCTTTATACGCACAATTTTGTGTTCTGGACGACGGATATCAATAAGACGGTTGTCCATACGTTCGTCTCGGCGGACCCTTATGACATGGCAAGCTTTCTTGCACTGCTCACGAGCATTTCCACGAGCATCATCTTTATCGTGCGGGTGGAGATGTATTTTCACGAGCGCTACCGGGATTATTCCGAGGCGGTTATCGGCGGCAGGGGCAGGGACATCCGCAAAGCGCAGGTGCGTATGTTCCGGCAGCTTTCCGGTGAGCTGGTGGAGCTGGTGCGCGTGCAGTTTATCATCTCGGTCGTGGTGTTTTTGATCTTTCTCGTTTTTTTGCCCCAGTACGGATTTTCCGGGCTGATCATGCAGATTTTTCCATGTCTTGCGGCGGGCTATTTTATCATGTTTCTGATGTATGCGGCAATCATATTTATGTATTATTTTAACGACCTGACCGGGGCGCTTATGACCAGCTTTCTGTTCTGGCTTGCAACCTTTATTTTCAGCATTATCGCGACGCACCTGTCCACGATCTGGTACGGGCTGGGGCTGACCGGGGGCGCGCTGCTCGGATGGGTTTACGTCTATTTCAGGCTTCGCTGGGTGGAGCGCAACCTGGATGTGCATATTTTCTGCAAGGGACGTCTCATTGCCACGACCAAGGGGAAAATGCCTGCCGCAAAGGTTTATGACCGCTACGCACTTGCACGCAGCGCTGCGGATCAGGAAAAGGAGAGGGGGAAGACAAAGAGATGAACGCATCACTTTTTTTTCGCATTATCGTCATCGCGGCAGGAAGCTTCCTGCTGCTTCTGACGTTTTATATGTACGCAAAGCGAAAGCTGACGGACAACATCGCCCTTGGCTGGGCGCTCTTTTCCGCCGTTATCATCATGGCCGGGGCGGTCCGCGCCTGGAGCGGCTGGAGCCGTGCGCTGGCGCTTGCCTCCTATCCGATGGTATTTTCGGTGAGCGGAATGATTATCCTGATTATTTTCCGCCACAGCATCCATCTGTCGCTTATGATTATGAAAAATCAGGAGCTGGCGATGCACGTATCGCTGCTGAATCAGGAGCACGAGGAGATGCTCAAGCGTCTGCGGTACATGGAGGAGCAGCTGGGGCGGATGCCGCAGCTGCAGGCGGAGGATGCCCCCGGGGCGTGTGAAGAGACGGCGGGATCGAAGCCATGAAAAAGAAGAAGCTGTTGTTTGTGATCAATACGATCAGCGCTGCCGGTGCGGAGATGTCCTTTCTGGAGCTTTTGCGGCGGATTGACGGGGCTCGCTTTGAGGTGTATTTGTACGTGCTGATGGCACAGGGGGAGCTGAGGTGCAGGCTGCCTGCACATGTGCGGCTTTTGAACCGGAGCTTTTCGGACCGCTCGGTGCTCTCGAAAGAGGGGAAGCGGCACATGGTGCGCAGGGTGTTAGCCTGCGCATGCAGGCGGGGGACGCTTTTTTTCCAGATGCCGTACCTCATTTCGAATTTTTTGTATATGATGAAACAGAGACGGGTTTTGCCGGATAAGCTGCTCTGGCGGCTGCTGGCGCAGGGCGCGGATCGCTTTGAGGAGGAGTTTGATCTGGCGGTGGCGTATCTGGAGGGCGGCAGCGCCTATTATGTAGCCGATTACGTAAAGGCAAAGCGCAAGGCGGCATTTCTTCACATTGATTATGCCCGGGCCGGGTATACGAGGGCGCTCGACCGCTCCTGCTACGTCAGGTTTGACCATATTTTTGCGGTGTCCTGTGAGGCGCAGCGGAGCTTTCTTGCGGTGTACCCGGAGAAAGCGGGGCACATTTCTCTTTTTCACAATCCGATGGATCGCGGGGCGATCCGGGAAAAGAGCAGGGAGCCGATTTCGCAGGAGCGGTGGAATGCATTTGACGGAAAGCGGCTGCTCACGGTGGGGCGTCTGAATCCGCAGAAGGCTTATGAGGTGGCGATTGAGACGATGCGGGAATTAAAGGCATCCGGTGTGCATGCGCGCTGGTACGTGCTGGGGGACGGTGCCGAGCGGGAGCGGCTTGCGGCATTGATCGCCTCCTGCGGTCTGGAGGAGGATTTTGTGCTGCTTGGCGCGGTGGACAATCCGTATCCGTATTATGCCGGGTGTGATCTGTACGTGCATGCGACGCGCTACGAGGGACGAAGTGTGGCCATCCAGGAGGCACAGGCGCTGGGCGCGGCGGTACTGGCATCGGACTGCAGCGGCAATCGGGAGCAGATTCGGGACGGCTGTGACGGCGTGCTCGTGGAGCTTGTGCCCTCCCGTATCGCGGAGGAGATCCGGCGTCTGCTTGGGGACGAGGCGCTGCGGGAGGCGCTTGGCAGCCGGGGGAAGGAGAAGCCGTCTGTCTATCCGGAGGATATCGAGCGCCTGCTCTCCCTTGCCGGGGAGGGTGCCGCGGCGTGCGCTGCTGACCGGAAGGGCTGATGGGGACTGCCGGACGATGCTGATTGCGGGCTGTCAGGCGTCATATGGAACGGAACATTTTTACCGGGGGAGTTTGATGAAGCGATATAATGACAGAAAAGAGGTGCTGGTTATCATGCCGGCATACAATGAAGAGCAGACGATTGAGAAGGTATTGCAGCAGCTGGAGGAGCCGGAGTATGCCTCCTTTGTGGATGTGCTTGTCATGAACGATGCTTCGAGTGACGGGACGCATCTGATCGTGAAAAAGAGGCATCATATGCTGGTGACGCATATTTTTAATCTCGGCTACGGCAGTGCAATTCAGGTGGGCTACAAATATGCGATTCGCCGCGGCTACCGCTACGTGATACAGATGGACGCGGACGGGCAGCATGACGTGAGCAACATACACCGGATTTACGAGCGCTTAAAGCAGGAGGATGCGCCGGACATCGTGCTTGGTTCCCGGTATATGGAGGGGAGCACCGAGTTCCCGGTATCCCTCGCAAAGCAGATCGGCTATGCGCTGTTTCGGTTTTTCATACTGGTATTTACGGGGCGCAAAATCGCGGACCCGACGACGGGGCTGCAGGGGCTGAGCCGCCGCGCCGTGCTCTACTATTCTAAATACAATCAGTTTGATTACACCTATCCGGATGCAAATATGATTTTGCAGATGCTCCTTTTAGGCTTTCAGGTAGAGGAGGTGCCTGCCGTCATGTACGCCCGGAAAACAGGCCGGAGCATGCATTCGGGATTAAAGCCCATTATTTACATGTTTCATATGACGTTCAGCATTCTGGCAGTGCTGTTTCGGATCAGGGTATTGAAGGAAGGAGTGCCGGTTGAGCAGCAGGTGGATTTTTCGGAGGACGGACTGGCGTGAGCGGCATGCCGGGGGCGCACCTATCACGGATAAAAATCCCGTGCGGGGTTTTTACCATGTATATACGTATGATATCACGGAAAAGGAGGTGGAGGAGGACTGGGTCTGGTCGCTTTGCAGGGACGAGCGGCTGGCGCTGGTGCTCCTGGATATCGGAAAATGCGCACACCGCGCGCTTTCGGCCGGGGAGCTTGCAAAGGCGGGGCGTATTTTTGCGCTTTTCCGCGACAACGGGATGCAGATGATCGTGCGGGTCGTCTATGACCGTGTGGGGCGCGGCCCGGAGCATGAGCCGGGAGAGCTTGGGCAGGTTACCGGACATATAAGGCAGCTTGCCCCGCTTTTTGCGGCGTTTTCGGCGCATATCCTCACGATTCAGGGCTTGCTTGTGGGAAGCTGGGGCGAAATGCATGACTCGAAATTTTTGGATCGGGCGTCTCTTCTGATGCTCTTCGACGCCATGGGCAAGGCTGCCGGGGATATTCCGATCAGTGTGCGAAAGCCGCAGTTTCAAAGGATTTTGCAATTGCATAACAGCGGGGTCGGGGTCGGGCTTTACGACGACGCGATCCTTGCCTCCGATACGGACATGGGGACGTTTGGCTGGATTGATGATGCGGACAGGCCCGATATTATGTGGACGCCGCAGCGGGAGATGGAATTTATGAAGGTGCAGAATGCACGGACGCTCTGCGGCGGCGAGGTGCTTGCAGGGGCGCTGGCACATGACGCTGACGAGGTGCTTGCGCGTCTGGCATTGATGCAGGTGACGTATTTGAACAGCGTCCACGAGCCGGTTGTGTGGGAGCGCTGGCGGTCGCCGGAACATCCGGGGGACGGAGGCAGGCCGCTTTCTGATGTGATCCGGGAGCGGCTGGGCTACCGCTACGAGCTGGCGGATGTGGAGCTGACGGACGGCGTGCAGAAGACCGGGCAGTGCGGCTGTGCGGACCTGACGGCTGGGGCGCCCGAAAGCGGCCGGGACAAAGCGGGGGACAGGCTGCGGATAACGATTGCAAATTCCGGCTTTGCCTGCTGTTACGACCCGGTGTGTGTGGTGCTGGAATGCGGGCGCATGCGGATGGAATCGGTTTTTGACGGCAGGAGGCTTGCGGCGGGCGGCAGGCTTGACGTGGAGTTTGACATCCGTGAAGCATGTGCCGCGCAGGGCGGACAGGAGCTTTTCGTCTGCGTTGCCCTGCGCCATGAAAAGACGGGACTCCCGATCTACTTTGCTAATGCGCGCTGCGCGGACCAATGGGAGAGGTACCGCCGGATCAGCTCTCTGCCGGCAGGCGCTGCGGCGGGCGTTCTGCTCAGGGTAAAGGAGGCGATCTCGTAGCCGTGTTCGGTTTCGGGCAGGTCGTTTGCAAGCGCGAGCCTTTGTCCGTCCCGTGTGTATTCACACGAGAGGAGGATGCGGTAGGTGCCGTCGGCAAGTTCGCGCAGGGGAAGCGTGACAAAGGCGCGGATTTCTTCACCGTTGCAGAGGGTCTGCAGGCGATCGGCGACAGCCGGGGGGCCGGTTTCTTCCGTGCCGCCGGCCGCATCTGCGCCGGAGGCTGTGCCTTCAGTGGATGCGTCTGCATCGAGGGTGCCGGGATCAATGTCCTGCTCAAAAACGACGCGGTTATCCGTCGCGGAGACGATGCGAAGACAGCAGGCCAGGGGCCGTCGGGCACCGGCGAAGGCGGTGTTGGTGAGGGTGAGGGAGCATGTCGCGGTGTCGTCCTCCCAGAAGTTGAAGGCAGATGCATCGGCTCCGGTGCAGCGGTAGCGCGGGCTTAAATGCCGCTCGATATAGGTGAAGCCGTCCATGCCGTTCCAGCTGTCGTCGGTCTGCATGGTATCTGCCCGCCATTTGTCGAGCACCTCGAGCTGGTAGCTGCGGTTGAGGTAGGATACATGCATGACGCGGAACGCTTCGATGGCGGCGGCAAGGTCGTTGAGGGGATTGTCGATCACCACCTCCCCGCCGTTTGGCACATAGCGGCAGAGTGCATCCTGGTAGTCCAGCTCCTGCCCGCGCAGCCAGCGGTCGCTCAGGGAGGAGGCGGTGCTTTGATCCACGTCCCCGTAGGTCCCAAGGTCGATGTCGGAACCGAGCATACCGTCGTTGTAAAGCCCCAGACGAAGGGCCAGCCCGCTGTTGTCCGGAAAGGCTTCGGCGGAATTTAAGATCGTGCGGCGCTGTGCGGGGGTGCGCACGGCGAGGAAAATGCCGGGGTCGATGACTTCGTTCAAGTGCTCCATGAGGGCGCACATGGACTCGGCCTGCATATGGTCGCTGCCGTGCATTTCGCCCCAGGCGCCGACAAAAATGCCCTGGAGCAGGTAAACGGAGGCGGCGTGTTCGTTTACGGCGGGTGCGACCTGGGTCATATGCTCCAGAATCTGTGAGAGCGCCTGCGGCTCCGTGGCGGCAGCGTTGCCGTCCCAGTCATAGAGAAAGCGCAGGATAAGCCGGTAATCTGCCTTCTCCCATGCGTCCAGGATGCGTCGAAGCTGCGTCAGCGCGGCATCGGTAAGCGGCGTGTCGCGATAGCGCAGAAGGTTGATTTCCAGCAGCACCAGGCCGTCGCTTTCGTTTAGCCGGATATCTCTCGCCAGCAGCTCGTCGAGGGATTCCTCCGTGGTATCCTCGGAGAGCAGATAGCCGTGGAGACAGTAGAAGCCGCCTTCCGGATTGTCCAGTGCCTGCGCGGATTCCGTGTAGTCGTGGTCGTTTGTAAAAGCAAAGTCCAGATAGCGCTGCCGGTAGTAGCCGTCTGCCGCCCGCTGAAGCAGCGTGGCTGCGATGAAGGCTGCGGAGGCGAGGGCGACGAGCAGGGCGGGGATGACCAGCCATCGGTTTGTCTTTTTTTTAGGGGAAGAGTTTGGCATAGCGTTTTTTGTAACCGTAAAGCCGCAGGGCTGAACCGTTACATCTCCTTCCGGAAAATTTAAGGTTAGTATATCATTCGAAGCGAAAAAATGCTATGATAAAAATGGTTTTCGTTGATATGGGGGGGGGTAACGGTTTGTTACTTTTCACACCCGGGCCTGCGCATTTGCTGCAAAGGCCGTAAAGCAGGTGTTTTGGAGAAAATTGGCGGCAGAAGAGATGGATAGTAGAAAAGCAGCGGATAAAATCAAACAGAGCGGCAGCAGGCCTGCAGACCCCGGGGAGCGGTGCCTGGTCAGGCTGCTGGAATATTCCCTAAAGCAAAGGGTGCCCGAGCAGTGGGATTTTTTGCAGGGCGTGGATGCGCAGAAGCTTTTTGCGCTGGCACAGGCACACGCGGTTGTGCCCCTCATCTGCGGGACGTGGTGCGCGTATCCCGGCCTGGACGAGCCGATGCGCGATATGCTGCAAAAGCAGACGGCGCAGGCAGTCGTGCACGCTTACCGGCTGCTGTTTTACACGAAATATCTCGTCGGTATTTTGCAGGATGAGGGCATCGGTGCGGCGGTTTTAAAGGGCGCTGCTACCGCGGAGTTTTTTCCCGAGCCGGAGCTTCGCAAGTCGGGCGACGTGGATCTGCTTCTTTTTTCCGACGAGGATACCGACCGGGCGGTTGCATGCTTAGAGCGCCACGGCTTCGCGGAGAACGGTCCGCGGCTGCATCTGCACCATGTGTGCATGATCGGAAGGGCAAATATTGAGGTGGAGCTGCACCGTATGATGGTGGAGCCGTTTGACAATCAGGCGACAAATGAGCAGGTGATGAAATGTATGGAGGCGGCGCGAAGGTCGGTGCGCACGCAGGCGTGCATGGGCGTCCCGCTCCCGGTACTCACCGGTGCCTACCACGGCTTTGAGCTTCTTTTACATCTCCTGCAGCATTTTCTCACCGCAGGCTTCGGGCTGAAGCTGCTCTGTGACTGGGTGGTGTTCTGGGAAAAGCAGCCCCGGGAGGAGGCCGAAGAGGCCTTGCGGCTGATCCGGGCGCTGAAGGTGGAGCAGTTTGCGGCGGCGGTGACGGCGCTGTGCGTGCGGGAGCTTGGCATGGACGAGGCCGCGGCGGAGCCGTTTCTGACTCCCGGGGCAGCATCGGTGAAGAGCGATACATATCTGGATGCGCTTTTGCGGGAGATCATCGACGCGGAGGAATTCGGAAAGTCGGAAAAGGGGCGTATGGTGGCGATTCACGGATCGGGAATTTTCGCCTACGTGCGGGCGTTTCACCATCAGATGAGCTTAAATTATCCGCGGGCGGGGAAATGTCCGCTGCTCTGGCCGCTGCTGTGGGTGCTTACGCTTTTGCGTTTTCTGCACAACAACCGCACGCTGCGAAAAACAACCGTGGCGGAGATCGTGCGCAGTGCCGGTCAGCGGGGGCGGCTGGTGGAGCGGCTGCATTTATTTGAGTGAGAAAAGAAATGATAAGCATAAAAAAGGAGAAAGAATTATGACGTACGAACAGTTGGTAGAGCAGGTAAAGGACATTGCTAAGCATGGGGACGTGTCAAAGGTGACGGAGCATGTGGCGTTCCAGTTCAACATCGAGGGCGAGGCGGCAGGCGCGTTTTATCTGGAATTGAAGGAGGGGAAGGCATATGTGGAGCCGTATGAGTATTACGACCGGGACGTGTGCATCACCTGCAAGGCCGAGACGCTTTTAAAGATCATAGAAGGAAGGCTTGACCCGGTTCTGGCCTTTACGCTGAAAAAGATTCGGGTGGAGGGCGACCTCGGAAAGGCGCTGCTTTTAAAGGAGGTCGTGGGGAAAAAACAGAAAAGCGCAAACCTTCCTTGACGCGGCATAGCCCGGGGTGCTATAGTTAAATTAGCTTTAATATTACGCGTATCTGGAAGATTGCGCGAGGGACTAAAACCGCATCACAGCAAACCATATGTTATGGAAGTTATTGTATAGGAAAAGGAGAGGATGGCTATGAAAAACTATGAGCGGCCTGCCGTGGTTATGGCGGAGGAACCGGCAGAGGGCGTGTACATGTTCAGTAGCGGGGAGACATTTTCACTGAGAGATACGGTGGAGCCGGTCACGGACCCTTATGAGTATGCACAGGATGTGGCTGCGGCGGAAAATGCGGCAGGCGGTGCACAAGACTCTGTGGGCGGAGAGCCGGAGACAGACGTTGAGGGGGATATTGCGGAGAGCGAGATCCCGGAAGAGACGCCGGAGGACGTACCGGAGGATGCCGGGACGGAAGCGGACGCACAGCCGGAGGAGACACCGGGAGAGGTTCCCGATGCGGTTCCGGACGACCCGGATGCCGGGGCAGCCGCAAAGCCTGACCCGGATGTAAAGGAGCCGGAAAACGACGGTCTGGCGGAGGATGCGCAGATGCAGGCTTCTGCGCGTATTACCTGCGAGAGCCGGTATATGAACGGCGTATGGCAGGGCGCGCGGGAGGGCGCGTGGGGCGGCATGAAACTGGGCTGCAGGGAGGTGCTGGGCTGTACCGGCTGTCCTGCGGATACCGGGGACGGCTGCGGTCTGCAAAAGTCCGGTTCCAACCGGTATTTCAATATGATCGGTTCGCTCAAGCCGCGCTGGGAGGCATCCGGCAAGGGGCCGAACGATGATCCCTACGGTATTTAGCAAGCTTTGAAAGAAAAAGCGCTGCATGATGCAGCGCTTTTTATACGCAGGGGATTTCTCTGTTTCATAAAAAGCATAAGGGGTGAACATTATGCGGATCAAAAATGTCATGCGCAACAGTTTTTTTGGGCTGCTTGGCCAGGTTGTGCTGATTCTTATCGGCTTTGTGAGCCAGCGTGTTCTGAATCTGAAGCTGGGTGAGGCGCTTGTGGGGCTGAACGGCGTCGTATCAAATGTCATCGCGATTCTGTCCGTCTCGGAGCTTGGGATTTCCACCGCCATCGTCTACAACCTGTATCAGGCACTGGCGGGGCGGGACGAGGAGACGATCGCCGGGCTGATGAACCTGTACCGCAGGGCGTACAACATTTTTGCCGTGGTGATCATGGGACTCGGGCTTTTGGCCGCGCCGTTTGTGCACCTGCTTTTGAAGGACAATCCCTTTTCCGTCGGCTATGTGCGGCTGATCTACGTTCTGTGGCTGCTGCGGACGGCGCTCTCCTATCTGCTGTCGTTTCGGCGTTCCCTCCTGATCGCGGACCAGCAGGAATATATCGTGAGCATTGTCACGCTCCTTGTGAACCTTGCGAACTATTCTGCCGTCATTTTTCTTGTGGAGTATACCGGAAATTATGCGCTGGCGCTGCTTGTCAACATCGGTGTGGAGGCGCTGAGTAATCTCTGGATCTCGGGTTATGTGTATAAAAAATACCCGTATGTGCGGAGACTATGGGGAAAGCCGCTGAAAAAGGAGCTGAAACAAAAGGTGTTCGCCAACATCAAAAATATTTTTGTGGTGCGTTTGGCGGGCAAGCTGTTAGTCTCCACGGACAACGTGATTGTCTCCGGCTTTATCGGTGTGGCGTTTGCGGGGCTTTACAACAATTACTGTCTGATCACGAATTCCCTTACGAACATCGCACTGGCGCTCTCAAACGCGCTTCAGCCAAGTGTGGGGGCGATGTTTGTGGAGAAGGATTACGGGAAGGACGAGGAAATGCTGCGGCTTGTCACCTTTTTGTTTTTCCTGTTCGGCGCGTCTGCGGGCTGCGGCGTGTATGCGGCGGCAAGTCCCTTTGTGGGAGATTTCTGGCTCACGGACAGCTATACGCTTGAAATGAATGTGGTGGGGGCGTGCGTGCTCAATTTTTACATTCTGATTTTGAGTCTTCCGGTTGCCATGGTGATGGGGGTGACGGGTCTGTTTGATAAGGAGCGGAATATTGCAGCTGTATCCGCCCTTTGCAACATGCTCTTATCCCTTGGGCTGGTGGACGCGTGGGGCATATTCGGCGTGCTGGCGGGCACGCTTGCGGCGTACATCCTCCAGGCGGGCTGCCGGATTTTTGTATTCTACCGGATCTATTTGAACATTTCCATGCGGGAATATGTGCTTGAGCTGATGCAGTATTTGCTTCTGGGGGCTGCGGAGGCGGCGCTGGTGCGTCTGCTTGGCAGCGCGCTGTACCGGCCGGGAAGCAGCCTGCATTTTGTGCTCCTCGTCCTGATTTCCGTCGGGCTTCCGCTTCTGCTGAATGCGGCTGTCTTTTGCAGGAGCGAGCGGATGCGCAGCATATTGACCCTCGTGGGTGTGCGCAGGGGTACGGCCCGCTAGTCGAAGCGCTCCTTCCACGCTGCGAAGTCGTAGTAGCAAAGCACCTCATCGGCATACGGAAGGAAGGGTTTTTCCAGAAAGGCGCGGACCGCTTCCGGGGTCAGATCCTCCGGGTTTTCCGGAAGCAGGAGGATATTGTTTTTGTTGTAAAAGTCATAGCCCTGGATGGCGGCATTGTTTGTGATGAGCTTTTTGGATAAAAAGATCGCCTCCATGACGCGCATGGTGAGCGCCTGTTGTCCTTTCTGGTTAAAATCCAGTAAAATATCGCAGTCCTCCACCGTTTCCAGGTATTCGTCGTAGGAGAGCCGGCGGGGCGTGTAAAGCTCCCCAAGGGAGCGGATGCCGGAAGGCCGCTTATCCCCGCTTACAATGCGGATATCGCAAAAAACACCGGCGCGGGTCAGGATGCGCTTCAGCGCAAGCAGTGCACGGGCACGTCCCTTGTCCTGACCGATAAAAAACAGGCGGTTGGTTTGTTCCTTCGGACTGCGGTAATATTGCCGGGTGTAAAAGATTGAGTTATAATGAAAGCCGTAGCGTGCGCAGTCGCCGGGATCGGTGGAGTAGATCGCGCGTTTGTCGGAAAAGAGCCTGTGGTTGATGCGGCCCGGCGTGATGAGGTTCCAGAAAAAAAGCAATACCTCGCAGTCCGGATTGACGTGGTGAATATAGTGCTCCATGCCGCGCTGGTAGCCGTAATCGAAAATGATGACCCGTTTTGCCTTTGTAAGCTGTTTTGTCCAGCTGCCCCAGAACAGATGGGTGCCGGGCAGATGCAGCACATAGAGCACCTTGTAGATGAGATAGCGCAGGCTGCGTCGGGGAACGCCGAAGGCCGGGCAGACAAAGGGCGACAGCGCCGGGAAAAAGTAGAGCTCGGGGCGCTCAAAGATGAGCAGCGTATCGGGCCGGACTGCGCCCGCAGAGTTATTTTTGTTCAAGGATAGAGCCTCCTGTTTCGGGTGATGTTTGCTGCTAAAAATATAGCATACCGGTCAAAAAAGTGCAACCGGAGTGAACAGTTACGAATAGCTCGTGACTGTTCACGGGGCAGGAATGCGCATCACTGCCCCGAATCGTTATGATACCGAAGGCTGAATAATTACAATTATGAAAAAAGGATGTATGTATGGCGAATATAAGCTTAGCGGGAAAAACCGTTCTGATTACCGGGGCGGCGGGCTTTATCGGTGCGAATCTGGTACGGGCACTGCTTACACGGGAAACGGATGTGCGGGTGGTGGGTATCGACAACCTCAACGATTACTATGATGTGGGCTTAAAGGAAAGCCGCCTTGCAGGGCTGCGGGACCTGCCTGGAGCGAAGCGGTTTTTGTTCCGGAAGGGCGATATCTCGGACCGGGAGACATTGCGGAGCGTGTTTTCGGCGTATGAACCGCAGCTCGTGGTGAACCTGGCGGCCCAGGCAGGGGTGCGCCACTCCATTGACCATCCGGATGACTACGTGCAGTCCAACCTGATTGGGTTTTACGAGGTTTTGGAGGCCTGCCGCCACTCCCGGGACGCCGGAGGGCGCGGCGTGGAGCATCTCGTGTATGCATCCAGCTCCAGCGTCTACGGCTCCAACAAAAAGATACCCTACGCCACGGAGGACCCGGTGGATCATCCCGTGTCCCTCTATGCGGCGACGAAAAAATCCAACGAGCTTCTGGCACATGCCTACGGGAAGCTCTATGGGATTCCGTGCACGGGGCTGCGGTTTTTTACAGTGTACGGCCCGGCGGGGCGCCCGGACATGGCGTATTTCGGATTTACGGATAAGCTTCGGCGGGGAGAGACGATTGAGATTTTCAATTACGGGAACTGCTGGCGGGATTTCACCTATATCGACGACATCATTGCGGGAATCTGCAGTGTCATGAAACGGACGCCGGAAGGGACGGAGGACGGCGTGCCCTATAAGATCTATAATATCGGCAACAGCCACCCCGAGCGCCTGCTTGATTTTGTGGATATTTTGCAGCAGGAGCTGGTGGCAGCGCAGGTGCTTCCGGCAGACTATGATTTTGAGGGGCACAAGCGGCTTGTTCCCATGCAGCCCGGCGATGTGGAGACGACCTACGCGGATGTGGGCGAGCTGGAACGGGATTTCGGCTTCCGCCCGTGCACGCCGCTGCGTGAAGGGCTCCGGGCATTCGCGCGCTGGTACGGGGCGTACTATGGCTGCTCTAAATAACAGAGAAAAGAGGAGAGGGCTTTGGCACAATCAGAACAGAAAAATCCTGTTATCGCGGTGGCGGGTACCGGGTACGTGGGACTGGGCATCGCGGTGCTTCTGGCAGAGTGCTGCAGGGTATATGCGGTGGATATCTCGAAGGAGCGGATCGACCGGCTGCGTGAGGGAAGATCGCCGATTATTGACGGCGAGATTGAAAAGCGGCTTGCGCAGGGCGGGCTTGACCTGATTCCGACGACGGACGGCGACGGGGCTTACGGGGCGGCGGATTTTGTGGTCATTGCGGTTCCCACGAATTATGATCCGCAGAAAAACTTTTTTGACACGTCGGCGGTGGAGCAGGTGATCGGGCAGGTGCGGGCGGTCAACGAGCATGCGGTGCTCGTCATCAAGTCCACGGTTCCGGTTGGCTATACCAGACGCTTCGCAGCGCGCACCGGGGAGAAGCGGCTGCTGTTTTCTCCGGAATTTCTGCGGGAGGGCCGGGCACTTTATGATAATCTCTATCCGTCGCGCATCATCGTGGGCGTGGACGGGGAGGACGGACAGCTTTTGCAGGAGGCGCATGTGTTCGGCAAGCTGTTAAAGGCGGGCGCGCTGAAACCGGATGTGCCGCTGCTCTACATGGGAACCTCGGAGGCGGAGGCGGTGAAGCTGTTCGCCAATACCTACCTGGCGCTGCGCGTTTCGTTTTTTAATGAGCTGGACACCTATGCGGAGATGAAGGGACTGCGCACCGGGGAGATCATCGACGGCATCTGTCTCGACCCGCGCATCGGTGATTACTACAACAATCCGTCCTTTGGCTACGGGGGTTACTGCCTGCCGAAGGATACGAAGCAGCTGCTGGCAAACTACGGGGACGTGCCGGAAAATCTGATCGGTGCGATCGTGGAGGCTAACCGCACGAGAAAGGATTTTATCGCAAAGCGTGTGCTGGAGCTGAGCGGATATTATGCGCCGAGCTCCGGCTATGACCGTGCCCGGGAGCGGGAGGTGATCGTGGGCGTGTACCGTCTGACTATGAAGGCGGACAGCGATAATTTCCGTCAGAGCAGCATCCAGGGTGTTATGAAGCGCCTGAAGGCGAAGGGCGTAGTGGTCATCGTCTATGAGCCCACGCTCTGCGCGGGAGACACATTTTTCGGGAGCGAGGTCGAAAATGATCTGGCTGCGTTTAAGGAGCGCTCCCAGGTGATTATCGCAAACCGCTACGATGCGGTGCTCGACGACGTAAAAGACAAGGTGTACACCAGGGATTTATTTGGAAAGGACTGACAGATGGAACAGATATTGGTGAGTATTATTATACCGGTATACAAGGCGAAGGAATTTCTTGCGCCCTGTATGGAGAGTGTGCTCGCACAGGATCTTGCGTCGAAGGAGATTATTCTGGTGGACGACGGCTCACCGGATGAATGCCCTGCCCTCTGTGACGCCTATGCTGAGCGGTATGAGTGTGTGCGGGTCATCCATCAGGAAAACCAGGGGCTTGGCATGGCGCGGAATGCGGGAATAGCGGCGGCGCGGGGCAAGTACGTCTGCTTCGTGGACTCCGATGACGAGCTGGAGGGCGCATCCTGCATCCGTCACATGGCGGTGCAGGCGGAGAAAAAGCACGCCGATATCACGCAGGGAGGCTTTCGGCGCATCGATGCACAGGGGATAGCTACCGGTGTGAACCGTCATCGCCTGCGGGGCGGCGGCTACACATCTACCGTGGATTTCCGCTTCAAGGGGTTTTTCTACTATGGGCACCTTTCCTACAACTGGGGAAAGCTTTACCGCAGGGCGTTTTTAGTGGAAAATGAGCTGTACTGCCGGGCGTATCCGTTTACGCAGGACAAGGCACACAATGCTGCGTGCAATGCCTATCATCCGGTGTACGCCTTTGTGGAGGAGAGCGTGTACCGATACCGGGTCAATGAGCAGTCGGTGAGCTTCCGATACAAGGAGAACCTCATTCCGGTGTGGATCGCCATCGCGGAGGATTACCTGCGCTTTTGTGAGGAGCGGGGCGTAGAGGCGCACGAGGATATTATGGCGTTCCATATTTTTTTCGGCAGCTTTTTTGTGGTGAAGCAGGAGCTTTTAGCAGGCAACGGCATCCGCAGCGCGCGCCGGGCGCTGAAACGCTACGGGGCACAGCCGCTGGTGGTGCGCTACATGAGAGAGCTGGCGGAGCGCTCCTATATAAAACAGGTGCGCGGCGGCATATGGAACGTGGTCATTCCGGTGGCGGCAGGGCTGTTTCGGCTGCATGCCTACGGCATATATGCGCTGGGCATCGCTTGCCTGGAGCTTCTCGGGATTGACACAAAAATTACGAAGAGCAGGCATGAGGCATAAGCAGTGGAACGAATAAAGCAGGAGGCGGAATATGGCAAAGAGCAGCTCCGGTAGCGGAAAAATTGCTTTTTTTTCCGGCGATATTACGCGAAGCGGCGGCACGGAGCGCGTGGGGACGCTCATCGCGAACGCACTGGCGGCGCGTGGGCATTATGAAATTTTTATGGTCAGTCTGACCGAGTCCGGGAGCGAGACTGCCTTTGGGTTATCGGGACAGATCGGGCGCAGTGCGTTATCGGATCACTGGATTTTGCCGGGGCCGGGGTATGTTCCGGTGATTTTTCAATTGAAGCGCTATGTGAAGCGCCATGGCATTGACGTGCTCGTCGATATCGACGGGGTGCTGGACGTGCTCTCCCTTCCGGTCAAATGGATGACGGGGGTAAGGGTTATTTCCTGGGAGCATTTTAATTTTTATGAGAACATGGGAACCTCCTACCGGCATACCATCCGCAGGCTCGCTGCGCGCTTTGCCGATGCGATCGTAACGCTGACGGAGATGGACCGGCAGTTTTATCTGGACAATCTGAACATCCGCCATGAGATCTGCGCAATCCATAATCCGGCGGATTATCTGCCGGGCATGGAAAAGCCGGTGCGCCCCTTTGAAAAAAAGCGGTTGCTGAGCGTGGGCGCTTTGCGCTGCAGGAAGGGTTTTCGGCGCGTGCCCCTGATCGCAAAGCTTTTAAAGGAGAGGTATACGTCTGATTTTATATGGTACATTGCCGGGGAGGGTGAGGAGCGCGCCGCGATTGAGGCCAACGTGCGGCGGTTCGGCGTGGAGGAGCAGGTGAAGCTGCTGGGGCATGTGTCGGATGTTGGGCCTTTGTATGAGCATGCGCTTGTCTATGTGATGACGTCGGAGTGCGAGGGGCTTCCGATGGTGCTGCTGGAAGCAAAAAATTTCTCGCTGCCTGCGGTGAGCTTTGATATCCGCACCGGTCCGTCGGAAATCATCGAGGACGGTGTCGGCGGCTGTCTGATTCCGGTGTCGGGGGATGATGAAAGGGATGCGCAGGCGATGGCGGATGCCATCGGCGGGCTGCTCACCGACGAGGTGCGCTACCGCTCCTTTGAAGCACACGCAAAGGACCACATGGAGAGGTTTTCCATGGAGCAGATCGCGGCGCGGTGGGAGGAGCTGCTTGCGCGGGTGCTGAGGTAAGAGGAGCTTGCATGTATGCCTGGTGCAGGCGGAGCCGGATGGCGGATGTCCGGGTATACGGAGGTTTTCCGGGGCTGCTTTTTTGGATGCCGGGAGCGGGAAGGATATGGATATTAGTAAGAGAAAAGAAGGAGTATACGACGATGGGTTATATGGAGACTTACAGGAAATGGTGCACCGATCCCTACTTTGACGCGGATACGCGGGCAGAGCTTCTGGCGCTGGAGGGGCAGCAGGCTCAGATTGAGGACCGCTTTTACCGGCAGCTGGAGTTTGGGACAGGCGGTCTGCGGGGTGTGATCGGCGCGGGGACAAACCGGATGAATATTTACACCGTCCGGCAGGCGACGCAGGGGCTTGCGAACTATATCATCTCCTGCGGCGGGCAGGAAAAGGGGGTTGCGATTGCCTTTGACTCACGGCACATGTCGCCGGAGTTTTCCGAGGAGGCGGCACTGTGCCTGAACGCAAACGGAATTAGGACCTATCGCTTTGAGCGCCTCAGGCCCACTCCGGAGCTTTCCTTTGCGGTCAGGGCACTTGGCTGTATCGCGGGCATAGTGATTACCGCGAGCCACAACCCGAGGGAGTACAATGGCTACAAGGTGTACTGGGAGGACGGTGCGCAGATCACCCCGCCCCACGATAAAAATATTCTCGCCGAGGTGGCGGGGGTAACGGATTTTTCCCAGGTAAAGACGATGCCGCGTGACCTGGCGGAGGCCCGGGGGCTTTACAAAACGATCGGGGAGGAAATCGACGATCAATACATGGAGGAGCTGAAAAAGCAGAGCATCCATCTGGAGCTGATCAGGAAGGCGGCCGCGGATATCCGCATCGTCTACACGCCGCTGCACGGAACCGGCAATCTTCCGGTGCGCCGGGTGCTGGGGGAGCTTGGCTTTACGCAGGTGCATGTGGTAAAGGAGCAGGAGCTGCCTGACGGCGCGTTTCCGACCGTCTCCAGTCCCAATCCCGAGGATGCGGGGGCGTGGACGCTGGCGTTAAAGCTGGCAGAGGAGGTGGACGCGGATCTTGTGCTGGCCACCGACCCGGATGCGGATCGTCTCGGCGTGTATGTGAAGGACACAAAAACAGGCCGGTATGTGAGCTTTACCGGGAATATGTCCGGTATGCTGATTGCGGAATATATTTTGCGGGAGCGCACCGCGGCGGGAACGATGCCGTCCAATCCGGCGCTGGTGGAGACAATCGTGACCACCGATATGGCGAAATGTGTCGCGAAAGCCTACGGCGTGGAGCTTTTCGAGGTGCTCACGGGCTTTAAATATATCGGGGAGCAGATCCGGCGCTTCGAAGAGGCACAGAGCTATCATTACGTGTTCGGCCTTGAGGAGAGTTACGGATGTCTGGCAGGAACCTATGCGAGGGATAAGGACGCCTGCGTGGCGGTGATGCTGCTGTGCGAGGCGGCGGCATTTTACAGGCTGCAGGGCAAAACTCTGTGGGATGCCATGGTGGATCTGTATGAAGCCTACGGCTATTTCAGGGAGGGGTTATCCACCCTCACCTTGAAGGGGATCGACGGCGCCGACCGGATTCGGAAAATGATGGAGGATGCGAGGAAAAATCCGCCGAAGCTGCTTGGCGGCAGCCGGGTGCTCGCCGTACGCGACTACAAGAGCGATATGCGAACCGACCTGATGACGGGCGAGGTGACAGCTACCGGGCTTCCCGTCTCGGATGTTTTGTACTACGAGCTGGAAAACGGGGCGTGGTGCTGCGTGCGCCCGTCGGGGACGGAGCCGAAGATCAAATATTATTTCGGCGTGAAGGGCACCTCGCCCGAGGATGCAAAGGAGCGGCTGACGGCGCTCGAAAACGACATGGTTTCCGGCAAGGAGCTTTGACGGCAGCAGCGGACGGCGGATTTTCAGGAAGACGCGCCGCCGCGTTTCCCGGGGCGTCCCGCGTCAACCGGCACGCATTGTTTGTTTTTGATCTCATAGACGCGGTGGCAGATGCCGAGCACCGAGGTGCGGTGCGTCGTCACGATGCAGGTGCGGGGATAGTCGTCGCGCATAATGTTTTTCAGAAGGGCTTCCTCTGTCGCGGTATCAAGCGCAGAGGTCGCCTCGTCTAAAAGGAGGATGGGCGAGCGGCGCAGAAGCGCCCGCGCGATGGAGAGCCGCTGTGCCTGTCCCTCCGAAAAGTTCTTGCCCCGCTCCCCGATCACACTGTGGATGCCGTCGGGGAGCTTCTCGATAAATTCCCATGCACAGGCCATTTTCAGCGCGTCCGTGATTTCCTCGTCTGTTGCATCCTCCTTGACGTTTCGCATATTTTCCGCGATGGTTCCGGAAAACATTGTATTGCCCTGAGGGACGTAGGAGAACAGGCGTCTTGTGGAGGGGATGAGTTTGAGCATTTCCGGCGTGGCGGAGCCGTATACGTATGCCCTGCCCGACTGGGGATGCAGCAGCGAGAGCATGATGCGCAGCAGAGTCGTTTTGCCCTCGCCGGAAGGGCCGATGAGTGCCACCGTCTCATGGGGATGGGCCTCAAACTCCGCATGGGAGAACACCTTCCTGCCGGAGCGGTAGCTGTAGGTCAGATCCACGAGGTGCATATGGATGCCCGCATCGCGGTTTTTCTCCCAGAATTCGTCGACGATTTTTCCCGCCGCAAAGCTTTCCTTCGGCATTTCCATAATATCGATGAGCCGTCCGGCGGCTACCGAGATACCGACTGCGGTTGGGATGAGGGAGATCATCTGGTTTAAGGTCGTGGAGAGCGAGCCGGCAAGCCCCAAAAACATCGTCATCGTCCCGTAGGTGATAGCGCCGCTCCAGACCCGGTAGATGCCGAAGGCATAGCAGCTGTAGGAGATGGCAAGCCCCGCCAGCGACATGACGGCGGAGGCGGTGAGGGAGAGCCGCTGGAATGTCATGCGCATGTCCAGATATTCCTCCTGCAGGCCGCGCAGATGGCGGCTGTAGAGCCGGATCATGTCAAACGCCTTGATGGTCTGGATGTTGGAGAAGGTTTCCTGGTTAAAGCCGGTCATCTTCGCATTCATTGCCGCTACGCTTTTATTTGTCCGACGCATGCGCTCGAGCATATGGCGGGTCGTGAGGATGCTCACGGGCATGCCGATCATGGCAATGAGCGCGAACCACGGGTCATGGTAAAAGACCATGAGAAATGTGCTGATCAGGCGCACTGTGTAGATGACCAGGTTGGGAATCCAGTTTAAAATGCCGCCGGAGATCGTTGACGCGTCGTTGCTCCAGCGGGTCAGAAGATCTCCGGTGTGGTATTTCTGCAGGGATTCCAGATCGGTGATGAGCATCTGGTCAAACACGTCTGCCTTGATGGCGTTATCTACGCTGATGCTGATCCGGTTGGAAAAGTACGCGGACGTCTGATTGAGAAAAATATTGCCGACATTTAAGCCGATGAAAATCGCGAAGGTTCGGACAAGCAGTCCGGTCTCATGTCCGGTGATGATATCCACCATGTCGCGGGAGACGAGGCTGGAAAGCAGCGAGACCGCCGTGCCTATAAGCCCAAGCGCCGTGTAAAGAAGCATCTGTCTGCGGTAAAGCCGTGCATAGCGGTACACCCAGAGCATTTCGTCGATGAGGCGGCGGTGCCCCTTTTCGCGCAGCCGCATCAGGTATTCATAAATTTTTTCCTTTATCATTTATACTCGGTTACTCCTTTGTATTACGGCGGGATGCCGTCTCCGGTTTTTCGGAGCGCTCGTCGATTGCGGCCCGGCAGACCTCGGCGGCGTGCACATCCTTTGTGCATTCCATGACAAAGGCCGTGATGCCGGGCAGAATGCTTCGGCAGAAGCCGAGGTTGTCCAGAAGCATCTCCTGTGTCCATGCGGGGGTGATGAGCCTCTGGGAGAGCATGAGCTGCGCCGTGTCCTCCTGGATTGATCTGGCCGTATCCGCCGGCGCCTGACGCAGAAAAATAACGCCGCCCAGCGGAAGTGCTTCCGTTGTGCTGATTCCGGAGGTGCCGCACCAGGGCAGGCCGAAGGCAAAGGGTTTGCCGTCCCTGATCCCGAGGAGGTTGAGGTCGCCGTTGAGCAGGGGAACGCCGTAACGCTCCTTCCAGAGGTTTGTGTGCGTGGTTTTTCCGGTGCCGGAAACTCCGGAAAACAGCCACGCTTTCCCGCGGTAGACAAGGGAGGCGGAGTGGATGGCATAGAGTCCGTGGGCGCGCGCCTGCATGAGATACACAAAGCGGATTCCGTGGAAAAGCTCTTCGGCACACGTTCCTCTGTCCGCATCCCGGCAGTAAAAGCAGGCAAAATGCACATCTTTGTCGATGTGGCATTCAACGATACTTTTGGCGCCGGGAAAGAGCAGGCAGTAGCAGTCCGCCGCTTCCATGGCAAGGAAGTCGTTACTGCGCACGAGAACGGTTCCTACGGGATGCGCGGGCGGCGTGTCAAAGCGGAGGCTTACGGTGAGGTCCGCGTCTTTTTCTTCTGACTCAAAAGGAAGAAACGCTTCTGCGATGCAGGCAGCTTCGAACGCAAAGCCCATCGTGACCGTCCCGATGCGGAAGGTGCGGAAATTTCCCGACGGGAAATAAAAGGAGGGTGCGGCACGGTCGATGATGCCGTGCATACGAAGCTGCCCCAGAAACTGTGCAATGTCCCCCCGAAGCTGCGCTTCGTCCGCCTCATCCGCTTCGTAGTGGGCAGCGAGCAGGGGGAGCAGCGCATCCTCCGTTTTTCCGTCACAGAGAGCCTCCCAGATGAGAAGGCCGGATTCGTTTAATTGCATGCCTTTTTTAAAGTCGGCGATGTTTTGCCCGTAGGGCAGCAGGTACGTCTGATGAAACAGGCGGGTCCGTGTATAGCCGCTGCTGATTTTCATGGGAGTAATGCTCCTTTCGCATGGTTTCACTTCAGCTTATTATAGCATTTTTATAGTGGGAATGATATACTAAAATCGGTGGGTTGTCCGTTATGGTACAGATACTACTTCGGAGAAAATATATGTGTGCAAGAAATAATACTATGAAACATGCGCAGGGCGAAACGGTACGATACGATATTGAGGAGCTTCTTCTGGAGGGGCGGACGGTCTGCTTCCGGCCGCAGGGAACAAGCATGTACCCGATGTTTGTCTCGCCGGAGGACACGGCTGTAGTTGCCCCGGCAGATAAAAATAAGCTTCGGCGGGGGGATGTGGTTGTCTACCGCAGAAGCCCCCAGGCGGGGGGACTGCTCGTCATGCACCGGATCTGTAAACGGCGGGGCGATGATTTTTATATGGTCGGCGACAATCAAAGTGCCGTGGAGGGTCCGCTTTCGGCGGCGCAGATACGGGGTGTGCTCGTGGCGTGGACGAGAAACGGCAGGGAATATTCAGTTACGCGTGTCGGATACCGCGTGTTTTTCGGATTGTGGCTGTGGATGCTGCCGGTGCGGGAGCCAATTCACAGGGTGCTTGCATGGCTGCGCAAGGGCTGATACTTGCAGGAGGGACTGGAGATGGAGAAGGAGAGCAGCTTTGAAAAAATTTATGAGGTCGTGCGCCAGATTCCGAAAGGGCGGGTGGCGACCTACGGGCAGATTGCGGCATTGGCCGGGAATAAGCGCTGGGCGCGCGTGGTCGGTTATGCGCTGCATGTGAATCCCGACCCGGAGCATATACCGTGCTTTCGGGTGGTCAACCGTCTGGGGGAGGTGTCTGCTGCGTTTGCGTTTGGCGGGGGCAATCGTCAGGTTGAGCTGCTGGAGGCAGAAGGGATACCCTGCAGGGACGGTGTGGTGGATCTGAAAAAATATCAGTGGACACGGCGCGCCATGGAGGAGCTGGAACGGCTGTAGAGTCCGGGTGTATAAAGTAACGGGAAAAGGCATAGCTCCCCGGCGCGGAGCGTATGCGGTCGGCTCATATATAAACACAGATAGGAAAGGACATAAAAATGATAAAAAATATCGTGATGGATATGGGGAATGTGCTGCTGGCTTACGACCCCTTTGTGATTTTAAATCAGACCTGTGAGAATGAGGAGGAAAAGGCGCTGATTTTAAAGCATCTCTTTGAGGGTGAGGTGTGGGAGATGGGTGATCGCGGCGAGATTACAAACGAGCAGCGCTATGAGCGGGTGAAGCCCCTGCTTCCTGAGACGCTGCACCGAAAGCTGAAAACGTGCGTGGAGCAGTGGGATATCTGTCTGCAGCCGATTGCCGGAGCAAAGGAATTTTGCCGGAAACGGTGGGAGGAGGGCTATGGGATGTACGTGCTCTCGAATGCCTGCAACCGCTTCCATACATATTTCCCGGAGCGCTTCGGGTGTGAGCTTTTCGACGGGATCTTAGTATCCTCGGATGTACATCTTATCAAACCGGATGTGCGGATTTATGAGCTGCTGTGTGAGACTTACGGGCTTCTTGCGCAGGAGTGCGTTTTTATCGATGACCGCCCGGAAAATGTGGAGGCGGCAATCCGGATCGGGATGAAGGGCATTGTATTTGAAGGGGATTATGGTAAAATATGCGTCTGATGTGTTCACGTATTTTGCCGCTTCGTTTTATGTCCGTTCCGACTATCCGGACGACTGCCGCTTCGCCATCGAAAACGGAGAACAGGACTTTAAAATCCTGCTCCCGCTTTCGTATGTTTCATTACGGATGGCAAAACCGTCTGCAATGGTGCGGCGTGGTATTATTTTGTGAGCAGCATCATAATATCATTGGAGCGCTTCATGAACTTTGTCATAGCCTCCGGTGCCAGGGGCTGGTTGCTGATCATGGCAAGGTCGTAAAGCTGTTCACAGAAGATCGATGTGTGCTCGGATTCCCTGTTGTTTAAAATATACTGTACGAGCGGGTGGTTGTAGTTCAGTGTCAGCGTATAATCGCCACCGAACATGGAAGCATCCATACCCATACCGCCCATGGAGTACATTTTCATCATATCCTGCATACGGCGTCCTTCCTCGGATAAGGTAATAATGGAGGGAACGTCGGCGTTTTTCAGCTTCTGTACCTGGATGGTGAGCTTGTCGTTATGCAGTGCTTCTGTAAAGATTTCCTTTAAGGAATCGGTTGCATCCTTCAATTCGCCGTCGGAGGTCTCCTCGGTCAATGTGTCGGTTACATCGGCATCGATGCGCATGAATTTGTATTTGTCATTGCGGCGCTCAAGCTGTGTGATGAAGGAGCTGTCGATGTTGTGGTCGAGGATGACGGCATCCGTTCCCTGCTCGCGGAACAGATTGATATACTGGCTCTGCTGATTTCGGTCCGTCACATAGTAGATCACGGAGCGCTCGTCCCTGTATTCCTCCGGGGCATCATCCTTGCTGCCGGTATCGGCGGAAGCGTCATCCCCGCTGTCGGTATCCTTTGCGCCGTCCGCATCCTCTCCTTCGGTTTTTTCTTCCTCCACGGGCTTTAAGATTTCCGGCAGAGTGAGGTATTTATCGTCAATATTTTTGAACAAAATATAATCGTTCATCTTGTCGCAGAACTTCTCGTCCTTCAGGCAGCCGAACTTGATGAAGGGGCTGATATCATCCCAGTATTTCTCGTAGCTCTCCTTCTCGGTCTTGCACATGCCGATGAGCTTGTCTGCAACCTTCTTGGTGATATACTCCGAAATCTTTTTCACGAAGCCGTCGTTCTGCAGTGCGCTCCGGGAAACGTTTAAGGGCAGGTCGGGGCAGTCGATGACACCCTTTAAGAGCATCAAAAACTCCGGGATGACTTCCTTGATATTGTCGGCGATGAATACCTGATTGTTGTACAGCTTGATCGTACCCTCGATGGAATCATACTCGGTGTTAATCTTGGGGAAGTACAAAATTCCTTTGAGGTTGAACGGATAATCCATGTTCAGGTGGATCCAGAACAGCGGCTCCTTGTAATCATGGAACACGTCGCGGTAAAATTTGCGGTATTCCTCGTCGGTGCAGTCGTTCGGATTTTTTGCCCAGAGGGGCGCAGTGTCGTTTAAAGGCACGGGGCGTTTTACGATTTTCAGCTTTTCCGTCGCAGGGGAGATCTCTACGATTTCCTTCTCGCCGTTCTCGTTTTCCTTCTCCTCGGTCTTTGCCTCCTCCACGATCGTCTCAATCACGGTATCGGTATCAAGCTTGTCGGCGGGATCGATCGTCTCGTACTCCTCCGGTGCGTTTGCCTTGCTCAAATAGATGGGGGTAGGCATAAAGGAGCAGTATTTTTCCAGAACCTCCCGGGCACGGTATTCGTTGGCGTACTCCAGACAGTCCTCATTTAAATACAGGGTGATGGTCGTGCCGACCTCCTCCTTGATACCGTCTGTCATGGAAAACTCGGTACCGCCGTCGCACTCCCAGTGAACGGCGCTGGCGTCCTTCTGATAGGAGAGCGTGTCGATGTGCACCTCGTCGGCAACCATGAACGCAGAATAGAAGCCAAGTCCGAAATGGCCGATGATCTGGTCCTCGTTTGCCTTGTCCTTATATTTGCTGATGAAATCCGTCGCACCGGAGAATGCGATCTGGTTGATGTACTCCTCCACCTCGTCAGCCGTCATACCAAGGCCGTTGTCTGTGATCGTAACCTTTTTATTGTCAGGGTCTACGACAATCTGCAGATTCGGCTTGTAGTCTGCGGGCAGTTCATACTCACCCATCATGTCCAGCTTTTTCAGCTTGGTAATGGCATCACAGCCGTTGCTCACAAGCTCGCGGTAAAAAATATCCTGATCGGAATAGAGCCATTTTTTGATGATAGGAAAAATGTTTTCGCTGTTAATGGAAAGACTTCCGTGTTTGTCACTCATAGCAATCACTCCTTGTTTTTTGTTTTTCGTTCGGATTATCGAAGGTCTGATATTGCCTGCTTAAAGAAGCCGCTTTTATGCCGCAGATCGGGCTGCAGTGCCTTCGAAGCGGTTCCTGCAGTATAGTTTAACGCGCGCGGAAGTAAATGTCAATAAAAAATTAGCACTCTTTTTAAATGAGTGCTAACAACGGTTACTATTCACGGAGAAAAGTAACCTGAAAATCAGGCTAGGAAGCCTGAAATTCCAGCACATCACGCTGAAAGCGTCTGGGGATCATCTGTGACTGAAGGCCGGCGTTTTTGCGCGCATCGATGGTGATATTGCGGAAAAACGTGATCCAGAGGCTCTGAAACTGTGCTTCCTCGCACGAAAAGCGCTTCGTCTGCGAAAGATCAAGGTGGTCGGTATCGGCGAGGAAAAAGCTCTTATGTGCGGGATGGAGCACGGCAGACCGGCGGTTTTCGTCATAGATCATAAAGTTTTCCTCGGGGAGCCGGTCGGAGAAATGCTCCCCTAAAATCGGCAGTACATGATGCTTTGGATGGATGGTGGAAAAGAGAATGCCGTTTTCCAATTCCTGAAAGCGTACGAAGCCCAGCAGGTGCATGGCTTCCTTGCCGGTAGCACGGCACAGCTCGAAGACGCGGTAAACGCACGGCTCGCCGAGTGAGAGCAGGGTTTTTGTGCCGTCGCCGCAGGCGAGAGCGAGTGAAATCGTCCCGTATATGGCGTCCGCCTTGTCCATGGTGCTTTTTCCCTTTACGTCACCGGACATGGCCGCCTGGTAGATTGTCTCGTAAAACTCCTGCCCGAAACGGGATTTTAAGGTGCGTGCGACCTTGAGTGCCTTTTCATGGTCGGGCTTTACCGGAAGGTACTGCGTGAAGAGGGAGAGGTTTTCCGGTTCCCGTGCATTCAGGTGGATTTCGTTTCGCGGATGCCTGTCCGCGTAGGCGTCGTAAACGCCGGTGAGAATGCCGTCAATAGAGTTTTCGCAAACATATGTGTACATAAATCGGATCCTTTCTATTCTTTTCTGATCATCGTCAATCATCGTCAGTCATCATCAGTATCGTTTCGTATGCATCGGATGGGGAACCGTGCGCTCCGTGTTTTTGTGCTTCGCGTGCGGTCCGGGTGTGAAAAGTAACACGTAAACGGTTCTGCGTTCGGTCTCATTGTTACCTTGGCTTTGCGCTGCGTCAGACCGCCGCGCCTGTGCCCGGAAATACCGTGTCAAAGAGAGAGAGCTGCTCATAGCCCGCCTGGCGGACCTCCTTTGGAATCTGAGTCTTGTCAGCCAAAAGCTGTCTGGTAATGTAATCCTCCTCGATGCGGACCGGGTACATCATGCGTCCGCTGCAGGTAATAAAGTAGAGGGCGCGCTTCAGGACGACGCCGATTTTTTTCAGGTCCGCAAAGTCCAGGCGGCTGCTTTTTCGGGCGGCGACGATGCGGCGGGCGGAGACGTAGCCGATGCCCGGCACGCGCAGAAGCGTCTGATACGGGGCGCGGTTGATCTCCACCGGGAACTGCTCGAGGTGCCGGAGCGCCCAGTCGCACTTTGGGTCCAGGTATACGTTAAAGTCGGGGCGTGTCTCGCTCAGCAGCTCATCCGCGCGGAAATGATAGTAGCGCAGCAGCCAGTCCGCCTGATAGAGCCGGTGCTCCCTGAGCAGGGCGGGTGTGCCGGTAGGGGCGGGGAGCATCCCGTCTCCGCTGAGGTTGACGTAGCTCGAAAAAAATACGCGCTTTAAGGCAAAACGGTCGTAGAGACTTTCCGTGACCTTCATGATCTGGTAATCGTTTTCGGGCGTGGCACCGATGATCATCTGCGTGCTCTGTCCGGCCGGGACAAAACGCTTTTTTTCCGGATTTGTACCGGAAAAGCGTGCCACCGCCGAGAGGGTGCGGCGCAACGGTGCGGAGAGCTCGCGGGTTTCAAGTCCGGCACCTGCCGAAATACCGTTTTGTATCTGGCGCATGGGGCGCAGGATCGTTTTGCGGCTCTTGCAGGGTGCCAGCGCGCGAAGGCCTTCCGCCGTGGGAAGCTCCAGGTTGATGCTCATGCGGTCGGCGAGGTAGCCCGTATATTCGATGAGCTGGGGACTGGCCCCAGGGATCGCCTTGACGTGAATATAACCGTTGAAATCATAGCGCGTCCGCAGGAGATAGAGGGTCTGAAAGAGAAGCTCCATTGTCTGGTCAGGGCTTCCGACGATGCCGGAGCTTAAGAACAGCCCTTCGATATAGTTGCGGCGGTAAAACTGTGTCACGAGGGTACAGATCTCCTCGGGCGTAAATATGGCGCGGGGCAGATCGTTGTTGCAGTTGTTCTGGCAGTAGGTGCAGTTGTAAATGCAGTGGTTGGTCATGAGAATCTTTAATAAAGAAATACATCGCCCGTCACCGGCAAAGCTGTGGCAGATGCCGGGTGCGAGGGCATTTCCCATGCCGTGTCCTTTGCCGCCTCGGTCCACGCCGCTGGAGGTGCAGGCGACGTCATATTTTGCTGCGTCGGTTAAGATGGCAAGCTTTTCCATCAGGTCGGAATGTATGCTAAGCTCCATGAATGCCTCCCGGATTAAAAAAAGTGAGGATGATTGTTCAAATTGCGCCTTGACATTTGTGAACATCTGTTCTACAATGACTATAACATAAAAAGTCATCGAACGCAAGTTCGAATTTAAAAAATTTTCCTCACACTTTTTTCCGGTTACTTTCACACCCGGGCCGCGTATCTGCCGCGTACCCCGGGGCACGCTATGGCTGCGGGAGAACATGATTCAGACTGCAGTTTGTACTTCGCGAAGCAAATTTTCATGTCCGGACTGTCAGTTACCGGTCACGGAGTGAACAGTAACTGACAGTTCGGATATGGAGTGAACAGTAACATTTTTTACAGCTTTTCCTTACTTTGCCGACAGGATAGTTCATAATTTTTCTTTCGAAAAGGACATACATAAAGTTCTTGCTTTTACTCCGGTGCTGTGAATGATGCCTAGATGCTTACCCGCCTCTGTGCCTTTCTTTTTTCCTGCCGCAGCGCAGGCTGACGCTATTTTCTGTGTCTTTTTGCGTACGGTTTTTTATTTTTCCCGGCTTTGCTATTTTTTGGTAAGCTGAAAATCATTCAAACAAATCTTTACGGAGATTTTCGCACGCTTGAGCCATTTCCAGCATATCGTCATCATCTACCATTTCATGGAGGTCATATTCGAGAGGGGTGGCGATGAAATCTTCCAAAGCACGATTTATTGCCTGATTTTCCTCCGGTGTGGCGGTGATTTTCACAAACAACTCCCGGTTTTCTCCAGCAAATAAATCTTTTATGTTAAACCCGCCGCTTTTTTTACTTTCCAAGATAAGTGCTGCCAAATCGGTTATTAAATCAATGGCATAGTAAAACTCGTGGCATCTGCCCTCAAAAGTGTATTCTAAATCAGGTGAGGTGCGGAAGTTCCAGTTCAGCTTACTAAGACCAGTATCATGGAATATCTCACTTAGGGAAAGTTCCGTCTTGCCTTTTTCATAGAGATAGTCCACCAAGGTCAAGCTATCATCAGTACCTCCAATATAGTTATACCAGTATTTTTCAATGTACATTTTTATTTCCTCCTATTCAACCTCTGATTTTTATTACCGTCCCCGCTGTGGGATTGGATTTTTTTGCAAGTCCGATTTTCCTGCAAGCCGTTTCAGCGCCGATTTATCCTCCGGGCCGCTGCTGCCATTTCATTCAGAGCCTTATGGAACAGGCTGGGTGCAGAACGAGGAAAGACAATCGCCTGTGCGCCAAAGAAATCATAGGCAACCGGGACAATCTGACAAAGTGGCAGGACGATTTTCACGCCTATATGGCGGAGAAGTACCCCGACTTGGAGCGTGGGAGAGCGCAAGCAGGACAGGCCGGAAGCATAACCGGAATTAGATGCTTTACCAATTGCAAATGCAAGCATGAGTGGATTGAAAGAGGAATACATAAAGAACATGTCTGAATTATCGGCCTGTCTGAAAAAGCTCTACACTGTATTTGGCAGGATT
>CAJUSH010000008.1 GCA_910589045.1 uncultured Eubacterium sp. | reverse complement strand
AATTAGTAAATATGCCGAAAGTGAAAAATTGTTCAAAAAAAGGTTGAAATTTTTATGAAAAAGAGGGACTGCACAAAAGATTTGACGAATGGAAAGATTTGACTTATAATAAGAACGCCTATGCATACGCACACAGGGGATGCGGCTGTGATGGCAATATACGCGCTGTGTTATGCAGCCATTGGAGGATTCTATGATAAAGAGCATGACCGGCTTCGGCAGGTGTGAGATGACGGAAGGGCAGTGGAAGATGGCAGTGGAGATTAAGGCCGTCAATCACCGCTACATGGACGTCAGCGTGAAGATACCGAAGAAACTGAGTATTTTTGAAAGCTCCATCCGAAGCGTGCTGAAAGAATACATCGGACGCGGCAAGGTGGACGTGTTCGTATCCTGCGAGGATCTCTCTCAGACAGGCTCCGCGTTAAAGTACAACGAGCAGCTCGCGGGGGCATACCTCGGGTATCTGCGCAAAATGGCGGATGACTTTGGACTGGAGTACGACGTGCGCGTCAGCACGCTTTCCCGCTATCCGGAGGTGTTTACGATGGAGGAGGAGGATACGGACGAGAAGGAGCTGTGGTCTGTTCTGGAAAAAACGGTCCGCTGCGCATGCGAAAGGTTTGTACAGTCGCGTCTCGTCGAGGGAGAGCGCTTAAAGGATGATCTGCTGGCAAAGCTGGAAAAGATGAACGAGTATGTGGATTATATCGGGGAGCGGTCGCCGCAGATCGTTGCCGAATATCGGGGCAGGCTTCAGGCAAAAATACAGGATCTGCTTGGGGATGCGCAGATTGACGAGAGCCGCATTGCCATTGAGGTGACGCTTTTTGCGGACAAAATTTGTGTGGATGAGGAGATGGTGCGTCTGCGCAGCCACATTGCAGGCATGAAGGATGTGCTGATCTCGGGCGGCAGCGTCGGGCGCAAGCTTGACTTTATCGCGCAGGAGATGAACCGGGAGGCAAACACGATCCTGTCAAAATCCAGCGACCTGTCCGTTTCCGATATGGGTATTAACCTTAAGACAGAAATCGAGAAAGTAAGGGAGCAGATACAGAACATTGAGTAATTTCATGAACATTGGGTTCGGCAATCTGGTGAATGCCGACAAAATTGTAGCCATGATCACACCGGATTCTGCCCCGGCAAAGCGAATGATCCAGAGAGCAAAAGAGGAATCGCGTCTTATCGACGCGACACAGGGACGGCGGACCCGCGCTGTAATCTTCACGGAGAACGACCGCGTGATCCTCTCGGCACTGCTCCCGGACACCCTTTCCGGCAGGCTGAAAAATCCGGCCACTTCGGAGGAGTAGCATATGCAGACACAGGCAGGTATTTTGACCGTCGTATCCGGTTTTTCCGGTGCGGGCAAGGGCACGATTATGAAGCGCTTGATCGAACGGTATCCGGAAAATTACGCGCTCTCCATCTCCGCGACTACGCGAAGCCCGCGCCCGGGCGAGGAGGAGGGAAGAGAGTATTTTTTCTGCACCAGGGAGCGCTTTGAGGAGATGATCGCCGGGGATGAGCTGCTGGAGTATGCCCGTTATGTGGAAAACTATTACGGGACGCCCAGGGCTTATGTACAGGAACAGCTAGAAGCGGGAAAGGACGTCATATTGGAGATCGAGATACAGGGCGCGCTCAAGATCAGGCAGAAATACCCGGACTGTGTGCTGCTGTTTGTGACGCCGCCGTCCTTTGCGGAGCTGGAGCGGCGACTCATCGATCGGGCGACCGAGGCGCCGGAGGTTGTGCGGGCAAGGCTCAGGCGCGCCTGTGAGGAGTGCGAGGGCGTGGAAAATTACGATTATCTGATTATTAACGACGAGCTGGAGGCGTGTGTTTCGCAGGTACATTCCATCCTGCAGAACGAGCATACGCGCCTTTTCAGGAGAGAAGCATTTATAAATGAAATGAAACAATCATTTACGGATTACGCGAAAGGAGAATAACTATGATTCATCCGTCTTATGTAGAGCTTATGAAGGTCGTAAACAATACTACGGAGGTTGGGGAGGAGCCGGTAGTCAACAGCCGTTACTCCATCGTCATTGCTGCTTCGAAGCGTGCACGTCAGCTCATTGCGGGTGACGAGCCGATGGTGGCGCGCGCAAACGGCAAAAAGCCGCTGTCTACCGCCGTGCAGGAGCTTTATGAGGGAAAGGTTAAGATTCTCGCAGAGGGCGAGGAGGACGGAGCCCTTGTGGAAGCAGATGATTCCATCCTGACAGAGGAACAGCCGATTATTTGATATGGAAGGAGCCGGAGCGCCGAAGTTCCGGCTTTTCGTCATATCTCCCGGCAGGATTTTGGGGTATATAGGAGTATCAATGAAAATTTTAATGATATCACTTGGCTGTGATAAAAATCTGGTGGATTCTGAATACATGATCGGTGAGCTGCTGGAAAAGGGCTACACCGTCACGGACGATGAAAACGAGGCGGACGTCATCGTTGTCAACTCCTGCTGCTTTATCGGCGATGCCAAGGAGGAGAGCATCGAGACGATTCTTGCGATGGCAAGGCACAAGGAGTCGGGACGTCTCAAGGCGCTGATCGTCGCGGGCTGTCTTGCGCAGCGCTATCAGGACGAGGTGCTGCAGGAGCTGCCGGAGGTGGATGCATTAGTTGGAACGGGCGCATGCGGCTCCATTGCAGAGGCGGTGGAGGCAGCGCTGAAGGGAAATACGTACAAAAACTTCGGTGCGGCAAGCCGGCCGCCCGGCACCGGGCGAAACAAGCGCCCCGTTACTACCGGCGGGCATTACGCCTATTTAAAAATCGCGGAGGGGTGCGACAAGCACTGCACGTACTGCGTAATCCCGTCGATCCGGGGCACGTACAGAAGCGTTCCCATGGAGGAGCTTCTGGCGCAGGCGCGGGAGCTGGCGGCGCAGGGCGTCAGGGAGCTGATTCTGGTTGCGCAGGAGACGACCCTTTACGGGAAGGATCTCTACGGTGAGAAATCCCTGGGGCGTCTTTTGCACGAACTGAACAAAATCGAGGGAATCTACTGGATTCGGCTGCTCTACTGCTATCCCGAGGAGATCGACGATGCGCTCATCGATGCCATCGTGCGCAACGAAAAGGTCGTTCACTATCTGGATATGCCTGTTCAGCACAGCAACGATACGATCTTAAAGCGTATGGGCAGACGTACAAACGCTGCACAGCTGGCGGATCAGATTGATCTGCTGCGGGAAAAAATTCCGGATATCTGTCTGCGGACGACGATCATCAGCGGTTTTCCGGGGGAGACGCGGGAAATGCACGAGGGTCTTCTGGAATTTTTGAACTGGGCGGAATTTGACCGGCTGGGAGTATTTTCGTACTCGCCGGAGGAAGGAACGCCCGCGGCGGATTTTGAGGGACAGATCGATGAGGAGACAAAGCTTTCCCGGCGTGACGAGATCATGGAGCTGCAGCAGGAAATCGCCTTTGACCTGAACGAGGCGATGATCGGCAGGGAGCTCTGGGCGTTTGTGGAGGGAAAAGCAGTGGATGAGGACGTGTATGTGGCGCGCACCTACCGCGACGCCCCGGGTGTGGACGGTTACCTGTTCATTCACATGGATCAGGAGCTTGCGTCCGGAGCCTTTGTGAAGGTGCGTGTGAAAAGCGCACTGGATTATGATCTGATAGGAGAGATAATATGAAGATGAATTTACCAAACAAACTCACGATTCTGCGTGTGCTGTTGATTCCGTTTTTCGTGTTTTTCATGCTTGTGCCGGTGACGCCTTACAGCAACTATATCGCGGTGGCGATCTTTATCGTGGCGAGTCTGACCGATCTGGCAGACGGAAAAATTGCAAGAAAATACAATTTGGTGACAAATTTCGGCAAATTTATGGATCCCCTTGCTGATAAACTGCTTGTATGTGCCGCGCTGATCTGCCTGGTGGAGACAGGGCAGCTCGCCGCGTGGATGGTGATCGTGATTATCAGCCGGGAGTTTATCATCAGCGGCTTTCGTCTGGTGGCGGCGGACAACGGTGTCGTCATCGCCGCGAGCTACTGGGGCAAATTTAAGACGACGTTCCAGATGCTTATGATCATCGTGCTCTCGCTTGCGCTTCCGGGGGAGATCTTCGATATGCTTGGTCTGATTCTTACCTGGATCGCGCTCGCACTGACGATCGTGTCGCTGTGCGATTATCTGATTAAAAATAAGGGTGTGTTAAAGGAGCAGAAATGACGGATGCGATAAAACGTGCAGGTGCTGCAGAAGCCTTTCCGGGGGAAGCGAACGGGCAGGCACCGGAATATGAGGTTGCGGCGCTGCTCGCACAGAAAAAAATACGTGTCACGACTGCCGAATCCTGCACCGGCGGCCTGATTGCAGGTACGCTTGTGAATGTGCCGGGCATTTCCGAGTGGTTTGAGGAGGGCTATGTGACCTACTCAAACGCCGCGAAGGAGCGGCTGCTGGGTGTGCCGCATGCAGTTTTGGAGAAGCATGGGGCGGTGAGTGCGGAAACCGCCGGGGCGATGGCAGATGGCGCGGCACAGGCAGCACAGGCGGATGCAGCCATCATTTCCACGGGTATCGCGGGGCCGGAGGGCGGCACGGCGGAGAAACCGGTGGGGCTTGTCTACCTTGGCTGCTACTGTAAGGGCAGGGTACGTGTGGAAAAGCATCTTTTTGACGGAAACCGCGAAAAGGTGCGCAGACAGTCCGTGCAGGCGGCACTTGCGCTGTTAAAGGAGATGCTGCAAAATACCGATGAGGAGTAACGCTTATGAGAATTATTGCGGGAAAAGCGCGGCGGCTGCCGCTGAAAACCCTTCCCGGGAAGGAGACCAGGCCGACCACCGACCGCATCAAGGAGACACTTTTTAACATGCTCTCCCCATACCTGGAGGACGCGTATTTCCTGGATTTGTTTGCGGGCAGCGGACAGATCGGCCTTGAGGCGTTAAGCCGGGGCAGCGCCCGCTGTGTATTTGTGGACAACAGCAAAAAGGCGTGCGGGGTGATCGCGGATAACATGAGCTTTACGAAGCTTGCGGACCGGTGTGAGCTGATGCAGATGGACGCGGTGAGCGCGCTGTGCCGTCTCGACGGGACCTGCAGCTTTGATCTGATTTTTATGGACCCGCCTTACCAGTCCGGTGCCGAAGCCGAGGCTTTGCGGGTGCTGGCAGGTTCCGGACTTTTAAAGGAAAGCACCCTGATCATCGTGGAGGCGGATCTGCACACAGATTTTTCCTATGTGACCGACATGGGATTTTCGATTGTCAGGGAAAAAATATACAAGACGAATAAACATGTATTTCTGCAGCCTGACAGCCGCCTGTAATGCTCCGGGGCAGAAACTGCAGAGGAAAAAAACGAAAAGAGAGGCAGCTTATGAAAAGAGCAATTTATCCGGGAAGCTTTGATCCGGTGACAAACGGGCATATGGATATCATTCGCAGATCGGCGAACATCGTGGACGAGCTGTATGTCGGTGTGCTCAACAACCGGACAAAAAATTCGTTGTTTTCTGCCGGGGAACGTGTTAGTATGTTAAAGGAGATGACCGGTGATTTACCGAACGTAAGCGTTGTCTCTTTTGACGGATTGCTGGTGGATTTTGCGAGGGAAATCCAGGCCAATATCATCATACGGGGGCTTCGGGCTGTTACGGATTTCGAGTATGAGCTTCAGATCGCGCAGACGAACCATGTGCAGTATGATCAGATCGAGACGATCTTTCTGACGGCAAGCCTGCAGTATTCGTATCTCAGCTCGACGATCGTCAAGGAGTTTGCGGCTTACGGAGGGGATCTTTCGCAGTTTGTTCCCGCGCAGTTTATCAGCCGTATTTATGAGAAGTACGGCGTAAAAGGAGAGCAGCATGAACAGTAAAATTGAGCAGACGATAGAAGAATTAGAACAGTACATAGAGAGCTGTAAGCCCCAGGCTTTTTCATCCAATAAAATCATTGTCAACAAGGATCAGATTGAGGAGCTTCTGACGGAGCTGCGCCTGCGCACGCCGGAGGAGATCAAGCGCTATCAGAAGATGATCAGCAACAAGGAGGCGATCCTTGCCGACGCCCAGGCGAAGGCGGATACCATCATTGCCCGGGCGGAGGTGACGCACTCCGAGCTGGTGAGCGAGCACCAGATCATGCAGCAGGCCTATGCCCAGGCAAACGAGGTCGTTATGATCGCGACGAAGCAGGCCCAGGAGATTCTGGACAAGGCGACGGTGGAGGCAAACAGCATCCGTATGGGATCTATCACGTATACGGATGAGCGTCTGGCGGGGCTGGAGGCGATTTTGACAAATGCCATCGAGACGACAAAGGCACGCTATGAAAATCTGATGGGCGCGCTGTCGGATTCCCTGCAGATCGTTCTCGCCAACCGCGCGGAGCTGATGCCGCAGACCGAGCTTGCGGAGGAGCCGCCGGCGGAGAGCAGGTCATCCCAGGCAAACCAGCGGCAGGGCCAGTAGCGGAAGGTGTCTGCCGGGGGATCAGGATTTTTGGTACTAGGCCAGTATGGGATAAAGCAGCGCGGCCAGAAGTGCCGTAACCCCTGCGATCAAAAGCTTTCCGCGGGTATAGCGGACAATTGAAAGCCCGATATCCTTTCCGTCCGGACGGATGAGGGAGGCGGTCTGAGCGATGCCCGAGCAGCCTCCGAAGGCAGCTGCGGCGAGGATTGCCACATATTTTGGATAGCTGTCCGCAAAAAATCCGTCGATGGCGCTGACGGCGCCGGTGACCTCGAGAAGTCCTGCGGCCAGTGTGCAGACGCCCGGCAGGGCGGCGAGAAAATGTCTGCACATGCCTGTGAGGATGGAGAAGAGCATCACGTAGCCACCGAGCTTTAACATTGTTTCAAAGCTGTTCATAATAGCGGCATCGAAGATTGCAAAATTCAGGCGCAGTCTTGGTGTCGATTTTTTTGCCGTATCGGCGCGGGTGCATTTTTTTGCATCCGCAGCTCCTCCGTGTAATCGATGCAGCATGATCAGGCCGTAGCAGACGGCGGGCAGGTAGAGAAGGGCGTAGGTCATAGGGATAAGCTTCGGCTGCCTTAAGGTTTCCGAGAGGATGTAGCCTCCGACAAATGCCGGACTCATGTGGTTGGAGACGATGAATAGCAGGGATGCCTCCCTGGTGCTGAGCCTGCCCTTTGCACACAGGTCTGCGGATAGCTTCGCGCCCATCGGAAAGCCGAAGAGCGTTCCGAAAAGCAGGACGAAATGCGGATACGACAGGCCGAGCTTTTCGGTGATTGCGTCCAGATAGCCGCTCATGAGCAGGATCTGTGTAAGAATCAGAAACGGAAGCAGGCTAGGGAGCAGACGGTTTGCCCAGAGCATCAGTCCGAAGCGCGCGCCCTCGATGGCGACACCCGGCTCACTTAGCAGGAATAATAGGAGCATAGCCAGCATATAACAAAATACATATTTTTTTGTAACATATCGGTATAGATTTCTTTTTCTCATATTACTAAAACCTATGACAGGCAGGTGGTCAATATGAAAAGAAAGAAAAAAAAGCTGTTTCTTCTGTATTTGATGCTGGTGCTGGCGGCGCTGGATGTGATCGGCATGGATACGGTGCGCCTTGGGGCAGCGGCAAATGTTTCGCGGGCGGCTGAGGCAGACGATGCACAGGAAGCGGGGGAACCGGGCGGCAAGGGTGACGGTACGGCACCCGAAGCGGTTCGGGCGGTGATCGCGGGCGAGCTTTCCGTGTTTCCGATTCCCCGCTCGGTCACGCACACCGATTACACGGCGGAGTTTGAAAATTCATGGATGTCTCCCCGCAGCTTCGGCGGTGATCGCGGGCATGAGGGGACGGACATTATGCTCTATCCGGCACGCCGGGGACTTTTTCCGGTGCTGTCGATGACGGACGGTGTGGTGGAGAAAAAGGGCTGGCTTCCGCAGGGCGGCTACCGGCTCGGCGTGCGCAGCGGGGGCGGTATTTATTATTACTATGCACATCTCTACGACTATGCGCCGGGCATTGAGGAGGGGACTGCCGTGAAAGCGGGGCAGCTTTTGGGCTTTGCCGGTGACAGCGGCTACAGCAATATTGAGGGAACCGTCGGCAATTTTGCAGTGCATCTGCATGTAGGCATCTACTATGACAACGCGGAGGGGGCCGAGACCAGTATCAATCCATACGATTTTCTGGTATCATTGCAGGACTCCAAAAAAGAACTGGAATTTTAAAAATGAGGATGAAAGGAAAGGGAAATGGGTCTGATACGGCTTGATAAATATCTTGCGGATATGCAAATCGGCACCCGCAGTGAGGTCAAAAAGCTGATCCGTGCCGGAAAGGTGCGCGTTGATGACCGGATCTGCCGTCTGCCGGAGGAAAAGCTGGATCCGCAGCTTGCACGGGTGATGCTCGGGACAGAGGAGGTCGGCTATGCCGACTATGAGTACTTTATGCTGAACAAGCCAAAGGGCTGTGTGTCTGCGACGGAGGATCGGCGCCACCCAACGGTCATGGACTATATCGAGGAGCACAAGAGAAAGGATCTCTTCCCGGTGGGACGGCTGGATTTGGACACGGAAGGGCTGCTGCTTATCACAAATGACGGCGCGCTTGCACATATGCTGACGAGTCCTGCGCATCATATTCCGAAAACCTATGAGGCAAGTGTGGACGGGATCGTCATGGAGGAGGATGTGCAGGAATTTGCAAAGGGCGTGGATATCGGGGAAAAACGCCCTGCGCTTCCCGCTGAGCTTGTCATCGTTAAAGCAAATGTGATTTCACAGGTCCGGGTTACGGTTTACGAGGGGAAATTTCATCAGGTGAAGCGGATGTTTGAGGCGATTGATAAGCCCGTGCTTTATTTAAAACGGATTTCTATGGGGAGCCTGGTGCTTGACGAAGAACTCGCCGCCGGGGCGTACCGGGCGCTTTCGGAGCATGAGCTTGCCGGACTGCGGAACATCGGGCAGTAGCGCCTGGCACGGTGCCTGTGTCTGGACGGATGATGTGCCGGGATAGAGAGGATAAAAGGGATGCTGACAGGAATCAGGGGTATTATTTTTGATCTGGACGGAACGATGGTGGACTCCATGTGGATGTGGAGGGATATTGACATTCAATTTATGCAGGCGCATAATCTGTTGTATCACGAGGGGCTGGAGCGCGATATTGAGGGCATGAGCTTTCGGGAGACTGCGGACTATTTTGTGAACACCTTCGGCCTGACCCGGAGCGCTGAGGAGCTGATGGCTATCTGGGTAGATATGGCGATGGACAAGTATATGCACGAGGTGCCCATGAAGCCCGGCCTGTCAGTCTTTCTGCGGGAGATGAAGCAGCGGGGAATGCGCATGGGGATTGCCACCAGCAACGACCGCGGGCTGCTGGACGCGGCGGCGAATGCGCATGGACTTTATGACTACATTGACGAGGTGCTGACGGCAAACGAGGTGGCCCGGGGCAAGCCTGCGCCGGACGTTTTTCTGGCGGTGGCAGAGAAGCTTGGGATTTTGCCCCAGGAATGCCTGGTATTTGAGGACGTGCCCCAGGGCATCCGGGCGGGACTGGCGGCCGGGATGAAGGTGTGCGCGGTGTCGGATCGGTATTCCCAGGCGCAGCAGGAGGAAAAGCGGGCGCTGGCGCACTATTATATTGATTCCTATGAGCAGGTGCTTTCAGGGACGTTTGAGCGCCTGAAGGCGGATGGGGCTTTCGGCTGATGCAGGAAATGTGCAGGCGGGGGATAAACAAAGGCATGAGAGAAGGGAGAACGGAGATGAAGAAGGAGATTCGCTGGGGACTGATGGGGACCGGAAGGATTGCGGGCTGGTTTGCAAAGGCGCTCACCGTCGCAGACGGCGCGGTTTGCTATGCCGCCGCCTCCCGGACAAAGGAGAAGGCCGAAGCGTTTGCGGGTGAATACGGGTTTGCGCGAGCGTACGGCTCCTATGAGGAGCTGTTAAAGGACGACGCGGTGGATGTGGTGTATATCGCGACGCCGGTGCGGGAGCACTATCATAATATTAAGATGTGTCTGGAAGCGGGAAAGCATGTGCTCTGCGAGAAATCCCTGACGGTCAACGGGGCGCAGGCGCGCGAGGTTGTGGCGCTGGCGCGGGAAAAGCAGCTGTTTTTCATGGAGGCCATGTGGACAAAGTGCCAGCCGGTGTTCAAGGCGATCCGGCAGTGGGTAAACGACGGTGTCATCGGCGAGGTACGGGCGGTAGATGCGAGCTTTTACACGGCGACCGGAACAAATCACCGTCTTTACAGGCATGAGCTGGCGGGCGGCGCGCTGCTCGATCTCGGCTATTATCCGGTGACATGCGCCTGTGCGTTTCTCGGATACCATCCGACGGCGGTGCAAAGTCACTCCGTTATCGGAAACGGAAACGTGGATTATCTGGATTCGATTATTCTGGAATATGAAAATGGGAGCTTTGCGCATCTTTCGACCGGGCTTGGCGCGGAAAAGACGGCAGGTCTTTATATTTTGGGGACGAAGGGACGGATATCCGTGCACGACGAGTTCTTTTTCCAGGCCCAGCGGGCACAGGCAGTGGACTTCGGGAACAACGTGCTGGCATCCTGCGAGGAGCCGTTTTTGATGAATGGCTACGAGTATGAGGCGATGGAGGTCATGGATTGTATCCGCGATGGAAAAACATACAGCGGGCTCGTTACATTGGACGATACGGTTGCGGTGATGGATATACTCGATCAATGCAGGGCGAAGGCGGGATTTCGTTATAGCTTTGAATAATTGTCAGCCACGCCGGAAAATGATAGAGGTAAATGCAGATGCGAGATTTTTTGCCCGTGACGCGGGAGGACTGTGAAAAGAGGGGCTGGGGACAGCTCGATTTTGTGTATGTGATCGGCGATGCTTACGTGGATCATCCGTCGTTCGGGCCTGCGATCATCAGCAGGCTTTTGGAGTCCCACGGCTTTTCGGTGGGCATCATTCCACAGCCGGACTGGCGGGACGAGAGAAGCATACAGATATTCGGTGAACCGCGCCTTGGCTTTCTGGTGAGCGGCGGCAATATGGACTCGATGGTGAACCATTATTCCGTTTCAAAAAAGCGGCGGGAGACGGATATGTACTCGCCGGGCGGCGAAATGGGGCGGCGGCCGGATTACGCGGTGGTTGTCTACGGAAATCTGATCCGGCGCACGTATAAGCACACGCCGCTGATCATCGGCGGCATTGAGGCGAGTCTGCGGAGGCTCGCGCATTACGATTACTGGTCGAATAAGGTGCGCCGTTCGATTCTTCTGGATTCCGGCGCGGATCTGATCTCCTACGGAATGGGGGAGCGCAGCATCGTTGCGATTGCGGAGGCGCTTGCAGGCGGGCTTGCGGTGGAGGATATCACCTTTATCGACGGCACGGTGTACAAGACAAGGGACCGCGGCCTTTTGGAGCAAAACCGTGCCTGTGCCTTGCCGGCTTTTGAGGAGGTGCGCGCATCCAGGCGGACGTACGCGGAAAGCTTTTACACGCAGTACCGAAACACCGACCATTTCACGGCGGATACCCTTTATGAGACCTATGACAAAAAGCTCTTTGTGGTGCAGAACCGTCCGTCGGAGCCGTTGAGCCAGGAGGAGATGGATCGCATTTACGCGCTGCCGTATATGCGTGCCTGTCATCCGATGTACGAAAAGGCGGGCGGCATCCCGGCTATCAGCGAGGTGAAATTTTCCCTTATCAGCAACCGCGGCTGCTTCGGCGGCTGCAATTTCTGTGCGCTGACCTTCCATCAGGGACGCACGGTGCAGACGAGGAGCCATGCGTCGATTTTGGAGGAGGCAAGGCTTTTAACCTATGAGCCGGACTTTAAGGGCTACATTCACGATGTGGGCGGACCGACCGCAAATTTCCGGTATCCCTCCTGCGAAAAGCAGCTGAAGGAGGGGGTCTGCCGGGAACGGCAGTGCCTGTTTCCCACGCCCTGCAAAAATCTGAGGGCGGATCATCAGGATTATCTTGCGCTCTTGAAAAAGCTGCGGGAGCTGCCCGGTGTGAAAAAGGTGTTCATTCGCTCGGGTATCCGCTTTGATTACGTGCTTGCGGACGGCGGCGATGAGTTTTTGCGCGAGCTGTGCCTGCACCATGTGAGCGGGCAGCTCAAGGTGGCGCCTGAGCATATTTCACGGGCGGTTCTCAACAGGCTTGGAAAGCCTGCGCCGGAGGTTTACAGGGAGTTTGTGAAGCGCTATACGCGCATGAACGAGCAGCTTGGCCTCGAGCAGTACCTTGTGCCGTACCTCATGTCGTCCCATCCGGGAGCGACCTTAACGGAGGCAGTCGAGCTTGCGGAGTATCTGCGGGATATTCACTATACGCCCAGGCAGGTGCAGGATTTTTATCCGACGCCGTCGACGATTTCCACCTGTATGTATTATACGGGTCTTGATCCCAGGGACATGACACCTGTTTACACCGCGGTCAATCCCCATGAAAAGGCGATGCAGCGGGCGCTCATGCAGTTCCGATATCCGAAAAATTACGATCTGGTGCGCGAGGCGCTCATACAGGCGGGGCGCACGGACCTCATCGGGTTTGGCAAAAACTGCCTGATCCGTCCGCGGGCGGGGGAGCATGGCTGCACCGGCAGAAACGGCAGGACGGGGGCTGCGGGGGCGCAGGGACAGGGCGTCTGCGCGGGAAAGCAGGCGCGACGCGAAAAGGCGCATGGGAACGGGCCGAAACGAAAAAAGAAGACCATCCGGAATATACACAAAAAGAAGTAGGGGAGAGAATATGAAAGCATTTACAATCAAAGAAAACGAAGCCGACCAGCGGCTTGACAAATATTTGAGGAAGCTCCTCTCGGAAGCACCGGGCAGCTTTATCTACAAGATGCTGCGCAAGAAAAATATTGTACTGAATGCGGAAAAGGCAACCGGTGCGGAGCACCTCAAGGTAGGGGATACGGTAACGCTGTTTTTATCCGACGAGACCTTTGAAAAATTTGCGAGTACCGCGGAGGAAACGGTGGAGGAGCTCTCCCGCGTACAGGCGCAGCCCGCTTTTGCCGTTATTTACGAGGACGACGACGTGCTCGTAATCAACAAGCCGGCGGGGATGCTCTCACAGAAGGCAAGAGAGTCTGATATCTCGGCAAACGAACACATCATCGCCTATCTTCTGGAGACGAAGGCGCTCACCGAGGAGGATTTGCACACCTTCCGTCCCTCTATCTGCAACCGGCTCGACCGAAACACCTCCGGGGTGCTTCTCGCAGGGAAGACACTCCACGGCCTGCAGAAGCTTTCCCGGGAGCTGAAGAGCCGCACGATGGCAAAATATTACCGGTGCCTGGTCAGGGGCGATATTCCCGAAAAAAAGGTTTTAAAGGGATATCTGTTAAAGGATGAGCGGGAAAATGTGGCGTCCGTTTTTAAAAACGGGGCGCCGAACCGGAAATACATTGAGACGGAATATGCGCCTGTGGAGCGCCTGGGGGATTATACGCTTTTGGAGGTGCACCTGATCACGGGGCGCTCCCACCAGATTCGTGCGCATCTGGCGTCCATCGGTCATCCGGTGATCGGTGATCCCAAATACGGCGACGAGCGTCAGAACCTGATTTTTGAGAACGAGGCGGGTGTCGGCCGGCAGCTTCTGCACGCTTACCGCGTGCGCTTTACCGACGGCACCGAGGTGATCGCGGATCTTCCCGGTGATTTTCAGGCGGCGCTTGGCTGGCTGCGGGGACGCGCCGGGAAGGAAGAGGGCTAGGCGCTGCGATGGCAACATGGAATTCCAGGGGTCTGCGCGGCTCCGCCCTCGAGGAGCTGGTGAACCGAACGAATGAGGTATATGCGGCAAATGCACTGGCGCTCATCCAGAAGGTGCCGACGCCCATCACCCCCATAAACATTGACAAGGAAACGCGGCATATCACCCTTGCCTACTTTGACCAGAAAAGCACCGTCGATTACATCGGTGCGGTTCAGGGCATACCGGTCTGCTTTGACGCAAAGGAGTGCCATTCGGACACCTTTCCGTTACAGAACATTCACGCCCACCAGGTGCAGTTCATGCAGCAGTTTGAGGAGCAGCAGGGCATCGCCTTCTTCCTGATCCATTATACGAAGCGCGACGCCTTCTATTATCTGCCGCTGCGGCAGCTTCTCATATTCTGGGAGCGCATGAACGCGGGCGGGCGCAAAAGCTTCCGCATCGAGGAGCTGGCGGAGAAATATTTTTTTTCTATGGGAAGCGGCGGCGCCCTGGTGCCCTACCTGCAGACGCTGCAGCTTGATTTAGATGAGCGGAGTACAAAGGAGCACAAATAACGATTGCTCCGGGCGGTTGACATTTTATGCGCAATCGCGTATAATCAGATGGATTTATTGTGTTATCGGAGTATCGTATTAGCGCGTTGAAGTGAAATCGCGCGAAAGGGAGGTTTTATGCGACAAAGCTTACACACACCGGAGGGTGTACGGGATATTTACGGCGGGGCGTGCGCCCGCAAGCATTACGTGGAGCAGAAGCTTTTTTCCGTTCTGACCGGCTACGGCTATCATCCCATTGAGACGCCCTCCTTTGAGTTTTTTGATATATTCGGCAAGGAGGTTGGGACGACGCCCTCCAGAGATCTGTACAAATTTTTTGACCGAGAGGGAAATACGCTGGCGCTAAGGCCGGATATTACGCCTTCCATTGCGCGTTCGGCGGCAAAATATTATATGGATGAGGAACTGCCGCTGCGTTTTTGCTACAAGGGAAATACGTTTATCAACCACCACAGCCTGCGGGGGCGCTTAAAGGAGTGCACACAGCTTGGGGCAGAGCTGATGGGGGACGCCGCAGGGGATGCGGATGCGGAGCTGCTCTCCATGATCGTTGACTGTCTGCACGCGGCGGGCTTGAAGGAGTTCCAGATCAGTGTGGGACATGCGGACATTTTCAGCGGGCTTACGGAGGCGGCGGAACTTGCGCAGGAGGAGATCGCGGAGCTGCGGGAGCTGCTCTCCAACAAAAACTTTTACGGCGTGGAGGAGTTTGTGGGCGGACGTGACCTTCCGGAGGATTTAAAGCGCTGCTTCGGCGTACTGCGCTGCATGTATACCTCCGGTGAGGAGCTGGAGCAGTTCAAGCAGGATGCGCGTCCCTATGAAAAGGTTTACCGGGCGCTGGAATGGCTTCAGAGCCTGCAGGAGCTGCTGCTGCTCTATGGCATCGACGGCTACGTGTCGTTTGAGCCGGGCATGGTGAGCGAGTATCACTACTACACGGGTATTCTGCTGGCGGGCTATACCTACGGAACCGGCGAGCCAATCGTCAAAGGCGGGCGCTACGACAGGCTGCTGCCGATGTTCGGCAAAAATACCCCTGCCATCGGCTTTGCCATTGTGGTAAACCAGCTTCTGGAGGCACTCGCAAGACAGCAGATCGAGGTACCCCTCACCCACCACACACAGCTCATCGTCTACACAAAGGAGCATCAGGAGGATGCGGTTGTCACGGCGCGAAAAGCACGCGGGGGCGGCGCGCAGGTGGAGCTGATGCGCTTTGACGCGGCAAAGGGAAAAGAGGTCTATGAAATGTATGCGGCAAAAAATCACATTGCGCGCATCACCTATTTGATATAAAGCAGCGGCTTCGCCGGGTGCACCGATGAATAGGTGCAGGCAAAGCGGCTGCATCGGAACGAATTTGGAGGAGACATGGCAGACAGGACAAACGAACGCTACCTGACCTTTGCCCTCGGCAAGGGCAGGCTGGCAAACCAGACCCTGAAATTATTTGAGCAGATCGGGATTACCTGCGAGGAGATGAAGGATAAGGAAACCCGCAGGCTCATCTTTGTAAACGAGGAGCTAAGGCTGCGGTTTTTTCTGGCAAAGGGGCCGGACGTGCCTACCTACGTGGAATACGGCGCTGCGGATATCGGTGTTGTCGGGGAGGATACCATTTTAGAGGAGGGGCGCAATATCTACGAGGTGCTTGACCTGGGTTTTGGAAAGTGCCGCATGTGCGTCTGCGGGCCGTCGGGTGCGAAGGAGCTTTTGCGCCATCACGAGCAGATCCGCGTCGCATCAAAATATCCCCGTATCGCGAAGCAGTATTTTTATGACAAAAAGCAGCAGACGGTGGAGATCATCAAGCTTAACGGCTCGATCGAGCTTGCGCCTATCGTGGGGCTTTCCGAGGTGATTGTGGATATCGTTGAGACGGGATCGACACTGCGGGAAAACGGTCTTGAGGTGCTTGAGGAGGTTTGCCCCCTCTCCGCGCGCATGATCGTCAACCAGGTGAGCATGAAGATGGAAAACGAGCGCATTACAAAGCTGATCACGGATTTAAAGCAGGTCATTCAAAAGGAGTAAACATGCGTATTTTAGAGTTAAATAATGAGACAAAGGAAAATATTTTAGAAAATCTGTTAAAGCGCAGCCCGAATAGCTACGGAGAGTTTGAGGAGCGGGTGGCAGCTATCATCGCCGGGGTGCGCGAAAAGAAGGATGCGGCGCTTTTTGACTATACGAAGCAGTTTGACGGTGCACGGATCGACGCGTCAAACGTCCTTGTGACGAAGGAGGAGATCGAGGAGGCGTATGCGAGCGTGGACCCCTCACTTCTTGACGTGATCCGAAAGGCGCTGGTCAACATCCGTGACTATCACGCGAAGCAGCGTCAGAACAGCTGGTTTGATTCGAAGGACAACGGCATTATTTTGGGGCAGAAGGTAACGCCCCTGATGCGCGTAGGCGTGTATGTGCCCGGCGGAAAGGCGGTTTATCCCTCATCCGTGCTGATGAACGTCCTGCCCGCGAAGGTGGCGGGTGTGGACGAGATCGTCATGACGACACCGCCGGACAAGGACGGTAAGGTGTATGCCTCAACGCTGGTCGCCGCGACGGAGGCGGGCGTGGACAAGATCTATAAGGCCGGGGGTGCGCAGGCCATTGCGGCGCTTGCCTTCGGAACGGAGAGTATCCCGAAGGTTGACAAGATCGTCGGTCCCGGAAATATTTATGTGGCGCTGGCAAAAAAGGCGGTGTTCGGGCATGTGAGCATCGATTCCATCGCAGGGCCAAGCGAGATTCTGGTGCTCGCGGACGAGAGTGCCAATGCGCGCTTTGTGGCGGCGGATCTGCTTTCCCAGGCGGAGCATGACGAAATGGCATCCGCGATTCTCGTGACGACAAGCCGCGCGCTGGCGGATCAGGTGTCCGGGGAGGTCGACCGGTTTGTCGGGCAGCTCAGCCGCAGAGAGATCATTCAAAAGTCGCTGGACAATTACGGCTATATTCTCGTGGCGGGAAGCGAAGCGGAGGCCATCGCCGCGGCAAATGACATTGCCTCCGAGCATCTGGAGATTGTTATGAAGGATCCCTTTGCGGTTATGACAAAGATCCGCAATGCGGGGGCGATCTTCCTGGGAACCTACAGCAGCGAGCCGCTGGGGGATTATTTTGCAGGACCGAACCATGTACTGCCGACCAACGGCACCGCAAAGTTTTTCTCGGCGCTGTCGGTGGACGATTTTGTAAAAAAATCCAGCATTATCTCTTATTCCAGAGAGGCGCTGGAGCCGGTTTATAAGGATATCGTTCAGTTTGCGGAGTGTGAAAAGCTTACCGCCCACGCCAACTCCATACGGGTGCGGTTTGAGGACTGAACGTAGAAAGGTAAGTAAGAAGTAATGGACAAGAAAATTTTAGTTGCCACGCTCTATCTCAAGGACGGCAGGCCGGTAAAGAACAGAACGGATAGAGAGCCAATCGGTGAGCTTCGGACCTTTGCAAAAATGTACAATGACAGCGGCATTGATAAAATCTTCGTGTTCGACCTTTCGGACGATGACGATGAGCATGCAAAAAATATTCTGGCAATCCGGGAGCTGAACCGCATGATCGATATTCCGACCTGCGGCGGCGGCAATATCCGCAGGCTCGAGGACGTGAAAAACCTGATTTATGCGGGCTGCAAGCAGATCATGCTCAATGCCGCCGGAAACGGCTGTATCGATCTGGCGCGCAAAGCGGCGGACCGCTACGGCAAGGACCGCATTTTGGTGTCCGCGAACAACGTGGATTTTATTTTTAAGCATCAGTCGGAGATGAGCGAGCTGTTTCACGAGGTGCTGGTGATGGAGGATTCGGTTCTGGACGCGGTGGACAACCTCTCCAATACGCCCTATGTCGTGCTGTACGACGGTACGGATTTTTCGGAGATTTATGCACTGCTGGAGCGGGAAAATGCCAGAGGCATCTGCGGCCCGTATTTCGACGACCCGGGGACGGACATTATGATGGTTAAAACCGCGCTGGGGGAGGCCGGGCTTTGGATGGATAATTTTAAGCCCCAGGTGCAGTGGTCAGAGCTTAAAAAGAATACCGACGGGATGGTTCCCTGCATCGCCCAGGACTACCGGACCGGAGAGGTGCTCATGCTCGCATACATGAACGAGGAGGCATACAATAAAACACTTTCATCCGGAAAAATGACGTATTTCAGCAGAAGCCGGGGCGAGCTTTGGACAAAGGGCGAGACGTCGGGGCATCTGCAGTACGTAAAATCGCTGACGGCAGACTGCGACTATGACACCATTCTCGCGAAGGTGTCCCAGGTGGGCGTGGCGTGCCATACCGGCAACCCGACCTGCTTTTTCAATGAAATCGTAAAAAAGGAGTATGTGGAGAAAAATCCCCTGAAGGTGTTTGAGGACGGCTATCACTCCATCACGGACCGAAAGGCAAATCCGAAAAAGGGCTCCTTTATTAACGACCTGTTTGACCGGGGACTGGATGAGATCTTAAAAAAGCTAGGGGAGGAGACGGCGGAGGTCATCATCGCCGCGAAAAACCCCGATCCGGATCACATCAAATACGAGATCACCGACCTGCTCTATTACCTCATGGTCATGATGGTTGAGACCGGCGTGACCTGGGAGGATATTACAAAGGAGCTGGCGCAGCGCTAAGATTCGGCAGAATCCACAATTTTATAATGAATTATTCAAAAAAATATGTGCAGCATGACGGGTGATGCACATATTTTTTTGTGTACCTTTGCCAGTTGATTTCTGAGGAAAGAGTGTGTATAATAACAGACAATTCCTGGCAGCTTCCTTTTTTGGCTGCCGGGGTCTTTCATCTTCTTATTTTGAGATTCTTTTGTTCCGGCGTATCCGCCGATGCTTCGCTGCTTTGATGTGTCATGCCATGAAAAGGGTGTCTGTGCGATGAGACACAGCATCCACTGTGCTTACATTCGGCATGAAAGGAGTACGATGAAAAAAATATTAAACAGGAAAAGCCGACTGAACGCGTGGGTGATGACTGCTGCGCTTATTTGCAGTGCGCTTCCTATTGCGCAGCTTCCGGCTGTCCACGCGCAGGAGACACCCGCGGAGGACGCCGCCCTTTCCCTCGATTATGTATCCAGTGTGACAGCGGATATTGAGGGACGTGTGCTGCGTATTTACGGCAGTCCCGGGACAACCTACCGGAATCCGATTTCCGTGACGGCAAGCTGCACCGTGATTCTCGACCAGGTGAAAAACGATGCGGACCTGACGATTGCGGAGGGCAGAGAGGTTCGTCTGATCTTGCGGGGGAGTAACCAGCTTGCCGATATTAAGGCAACGGGCGGAAGCGGGACGCTAGTGCGCATCACGGGCGAGGCAGGCGGCGGAACCCTCAACGCGGGTGACATTGCCTGCAGCGCAGGCGGTACGGAGCAGACAGGGGCAAATGTGTCCATCGAAAATTGCAGCGTATTCTGCCGGAACATAGGCTGCGGAGGGGACGGCGAGGATCTGTCCGCCTGGGAGGGCAGCGCGAGCATTGCAAACCCTTCACCCGGGAGCAATGCCTCGCCGCAGGTCACGATCCGGGGCGCAAACGTGTCGGTGAGCGGAAGCGTGGCGTGCGGCGGGAACGGCGTGCAGAGCACCGGAACCTGGGCGGCCGCGGCTTCATCGGGCGGTTCCTCCGGCTCCGTAGATATCCGGGGCAGCTATGTGACGGTCGGCGGACATGTGGCGGTCGGCGGCAAGGGCGGCCCGGGAAATATGGGCTCGACCTACTACGATTGTCTGGCTGGTGAGACGAGAAGCTCCTCGCCGGTTACGATCGCGGAAAACAGCAGCGTGAATGTCGCCGGAAATGTGTCGACCCAGCCGGATCTTCCCGCGTACAGCAATGAGGGGAAACAGAGCGGCCTGCACGGGGTTACCGTGACCGTCACGGATTCAAGCCTGTCCGCAAAGGATATTGCAAGCGGCGGCGCGGGACATGTGCGTGTGCATTACAGTGTTTATTCCGGCTCCGGCGTAGGCTACGACATTTTCGGAACCGCGGGCGGAAACGGCGGACAGCTTGTCGCAAGAAATGCCGTGATAAGCTGTGAGCGCGCGGTGTGCGGCGCGGATGCGGGGGAGTATCAGAATTATGAGGTCAGCTCCTTCGGTGATAAAAGCGGCGACGTGGAAAGCGCGGGGCATCCGATGGACGGCACAGGCGGCAGCGTTCAGGCCGCAGATTCCTTTCTGACCGTGAGGGACCATGCGGCCGCAAAGGGCGCACGCTGGGACAAATACCCGAATCCGTCTGTCTATGGGGACAGCACCTTTACGGGCGGGACGTTAAACGGATGGGTGTACGGCGGTGTGATCACAACGGATGTGACCTCGATCATCGGCGGCGGCTTTCGCGCGTCGGAGATCAGAAATTCCGAGGAGGCATCCTGCGCGAAATGCGTGCTGAAAACCAATGCGGCGCTTGGGGGTGCCTCCGTGCAGATCCGTGCGAATGACATCGGCGGTACGGTGATGCTTGGCGGCGACGGAAGCATCACCACGTATCTTGGCATCGGCAAGGAGACCGTCAAGCTTACGGGCGCGGGCGTTTACGCCGGAACCTTCATGGTGAAGCGCTCCGAAACGCTGAATGCTTTTCAGCTGGAGCCTTACGGTATTATCGATGTAGGCTATGACGGGGCGGTTATCCGAAACGGCTCCTACACCCATACGAACGAGACTTATGACTACACCGGTGACTTCAGCATCCGCGGAAGCTCTGCAGATGCGGCGGTAACGGTAGAAGAGGGCGTAAAGCGGCTGACGCTGGAGGGTACCTCCTTTGGCACGCTGAACGTTGCGGGAACGTCGGTGGTAACGCTGGTGTTAAACGGCGTAAACCATATTCCGGTAATCAACGTGGATGCGCATGCGACGCTGATTATCGAGGGAAGCGGCAGCCTTTTTACGGAGCAGCTTGGCAACAGCCACGGAGCGAGCGGGAAAATCGAGATCAATTCCGGAAATGTACAGATCGGTGTGCTCGGCGGCGACGCGGGCGGCAGTGAGGTTCTCATACGGGATCCGTCAAAGGTGGACGTGGGGGAGAGCCGTGTACCGCTTCGGGACGGAAACGGCAGCCTGCTCTATCCCCTGGAGCTTGTTCTGGGAAATCCGGGAGACTATACACTGCGCCTGAATGAGGAAACGGAGCATGTGGTGCTAACGGAGGGCAAAACAAGCGTGACAAGGCTGACCGCAGCCGGAGCCTATGTGCTTGAGGTAGCGCGTGGTCCTTTTCGCTTCCGCGGAAGCGTCACGATCCGCGAGGCACAGCGCATTTACCTGGACGACCTGACCTTGTATGTGGATACCTCCTCGGGTGATATTTTCATCCGGGACGGCGAGGTAACGGTGGGCGGGGAGCGGATGCCCACGGACGCGGAGGTACGCATAACCCAGAGCGGGGATAGGAGCAATCAGGTATTTGTGGAAAAAAAGACCGCGTCGATAATTTTAGACGGGGTAAGCCCCGACATACAGATCGATCTGCCGGAGGATTTTCAGGGGATCATCCGCGATGCGGATAACCGGCCGATTCAGGTGGTGACGGTTCAAACCGGACTTGCCGCGAAGGAGATGACACTCTTATTAGATAAAAAGGGCTACGGGCTTACGACAAACAATAAGGGCAATCTCTCTATCATCGTAAGCCGGGGGATGCATGATTTTGGTTTGGTTATTGACGGCATGACCTATCAATGCCGGGACGCGGTTTCTATATCAGGCACGGAGCATGTGGTGCGCCGCCGGGATATGGTGCTTGTGTGGGATGTGAGTCTGGGGGAGCTCACGGTTACGCAGAGCGGATTTTCAGCCGGGGAATACATGTGTGATTTTGCGGGTGCATATCTCATTAAGCAGACAGACGCGGACGCTGCGGCCGGCATGGTGACAATCGAGAGAGGGGATGCGGCGGTTTTTTTGTCGAAGGAGGTGGATGAGCTGCTTCAGGTAAAGATTCCGGAAGGCTTTACGGGAAGCATCTTAAAGGAGGAGCTGCCGCTTTACCCGCTTGTGGTAGAAACGAACTGCATGGAAGCGGAGGTAACAGTGAGCCTGGACGGGCATACGGGCGTGCTGCGCACCGATGCGAAGGGAAGGCTTTATCTCGTCGCCGCATCCGGAACGCATGCACTTATCGTCAGCACCGGGGAGGTGACGGCAATTTTGTCGGTTCCCGTGGGAGAAAAGGGCGCGGTCACAGCATTTGACGAGCTGCTTTCCCTCAGGCTCAATGGATTTGAGGTACACCATTCGATTACCGTGACGGTGGGAGATACAACGGCACAGGTGGAGACGGATGATGACGGCTCCTGTCAGATTCTTGTAGATCCCGCGACAGAGGAAATTATCGTGACGGACGGGGAGGATACTTTTCGGTATCCGGTTGTGGATGGCACGCTTGGTGAGCCGCGGCCGTATGACCCCGAAAACCCGGATTCCGGAAACACGGGAGACGGAAATACCGACGGAAGCGGAAGCGGCGGCACGGGAGACGGAAGCACCGACGGAAGCGGAAGCGGCGGCACGGGAGACGGAAGCACCGGCGGAAGCGGAAGCGGCGGCACGGGAGACGGAAGCACCGGCGGAAGCGGAACCGGAGGTCCGGGCAGCGGAAGCACGGGAGGAACCGGAGGTCCGGGCAGCGGAAGTACGGGAGGAACCGGCGGCAGCGGTTCCCATGCGGCGGGCACTGCACCGGCAGAGGAAGATGAAAACAAGCCGGCAGCCAGCTTCGGGAATGGCGCCGGTTTGGATCGTATCATTCTTACGGACGGCTTTGGAGGTAAACGGACAGAGGAGCTGCGGAACATTCACCAGCTGCAGAACAAGCCGGCTTCAGGCGAGGATATCCGGGATACCGGAAATGCTGCAGTACAAAAGCCTCAGATAATCATCTCCGCGTCCGTAAAGGGAATCCGGCTGCTGGAGCGGAAGCAGAAAAATACGTATCAGATCTACAGCAGAAAAACGGTAACGATTACGTTGCAGCGGGAAAAGGACACGGAATACTTTTATAAAATTGTGAAAAAAGGTCAGCGCAATTCGGCGGTGGCATGGAAGGCGCTCGACGGGAAAAGGATTACCGTGAAGGCCGCGCCTTACGGCCGGCGCGTATTTATCAAGGCGGTGAGAGACGGCATGACTGCCGTTAAAAAGACAACGGGCTTTGTGGTGGACGCGACAAAGCCAACGGTGAAGGGTGTAAGGAATGCGGCGATCTACAGGGATGCACCCAGTGTTTCGGTTCGCGACAGCGGCGGCATCGCGAGCGTAAAGCTGAACGGAAAAAAGATGCCGAAGCATTTTGTCATCGAAAAGCGGGGGATTTACCGTCTGGTTGTGACCGACCGTGCGGGAAATAAAAAACAGGTGATTTTCGCAGTGGTTTAAAAATATGTTTGTACATAGTTTGTCTAAAAAAGCATAAATTATGGTAAGAGAAAACGAGGAGAACAATATATGGATAGCAACCGGATTGATGCGAGAAAGGAGTATGTCAGGCGCGCCAGGGCATCCTTTGACGATCGTGAGGAGGACTGGACCCATCCTGCGCCGGAGGGAGAGGAGCCGGCGTTAAGTGCGACCTTAAGCCTGCGTCTTGTGCTCGGCCTGTTTTTCTTTCTGCTTTTTGTACTTGCGGATGTGACGAATCATAAAATATTTGATTATTCCACAAAGGAGATCGCGGCGGAAATTGCATCGAAAGATAGTTATACAAATATCGAAAAATATGTTATGATGCTACTTGCAGAGAATTAACGAACATGGAGGTACTTATGAGCAGACCAGCATTGTCCGATGAGATATTGTTGACGATTGATCAGCCGGCGCGCTATATCGGCGGTGAGCTGAACATGGTAAAAAAAGATCCCGGCGCGGTGGATATTCGCTTCGCCATGTGTTTTCCGGATGTGTACGAGATTGGTATGTCGCATCTGGGCATACAGATTCTGTATGACATGTTCAACCGGCGGGAGGACGTGTACTGCGAGCGTGTCTATTCCCCGTGGCCGGATCTTCACCGTATCCTCAAGGAGCAAAAGATACCGCTTTTTGCGCTTGAGAGCCAGCAGCCGGTGCGGGATTTTGATTTTCTCGGCATCACGATCCAGTATGAGATGTGCTACACAAACATTTTGCAGATCCTGGACTTGTCACACATCCCGCTTCATGCAAGTGAGCGCGGGGCAGGGGACCCGATCGTTATTGGCGGCGGCCCCTGTACGTACAATCCGGAGCCGATCGCGGCGTTTTTTGATCTGTTCTACATCGGAGAGGGGGAAATCAGCTACGACGCGCTGTTTACACTCTATAGGCAGTGCAGGGGGCAGGGGCTTGCGCGGGAGGAATTTCTGCGGCGTGCAGCGCGTATCCCGGGTATTTACGTTCCGTCCATGTATGAGGTGGCTTACCACGAAGACGGCACGCTAAAGAGCTTCACGCCCAAATATGAGGATGTTCCGGCAAGGGTGGAAAAGCAGATTGTTGTCGATCTGGACGATGCACCTTATCCCACCCGTCCGCTTGTGCCCTTTATCAAGGCGACCCAGGACCGGGTCGTGCTGGAGCTGCAGCGGGGCTGTATCCGGGGCTGCCGGTTTTGCCAGGCGGGCATGATCTATCGCCCGACCAGGGAGAAGGACGCGCTGCGCTTAAAGGAATATGCTCTGGAGCTGCTAAAAAGCACCGGACACGAGGAAATCTCACTCAGCTCCCTAAGCTCGAGTGATTATACACAGCTTGAGGAGATCGTGAATTTCCTGATTGAGCGCTTTCATGGCAAGGGCGTCAATATTTCCCTGCCGTCACTGCGCATCGATTCCTTTTCCCTTGATGTGATGGGGAAGGTACAGGATATTAAAAAGAGCAGCCTGACCTTCGCACCGGAGGCCGGATCGCAGCGTATGCGCGACGTGATCAACAAGGGACTCACGGAGGAGATGATTCTGGAGGGCGCAGGCGCAGCCTTCGAGGGCGGCTGGCAGAAGGTGAAGCTCTACTTCATGCTCGGGCTTCCTACCGAGACAACGGAGGATATGTGCGCCATCGCACAGCTTGCAAACGATATCGCCGTTCGCTACTATGAAATTCCGAAGGACAGGCGAAACGGGAAATGCCAGATCACGATCTCCACTTCATTTTTTGTTCCAAAGCCCTTTACACCGCTGCAGTGGGCCGTGATGAACACCGCAGCGGAATATATCGGGAAGGCAAAGACCGTAAACGATGCCGTGAAGAGCCAGCTGAACCGCAAAAGCTTAAAGTATAACTGGCATGAGGCGGATGTGACGGTGCTCGAGGGCGTTTTTGCGCGGGGAGACCGACGGGTTTCTTCGGCGATTGAGCGCGCCTATGAGAAGGGTGCGATCTTTGATGCATGGTCGGAATATTTTAACAACGAGCTTTGGCTGGAGGCATTTTCCGAGACCGGCGTAGATATTGACTTTTATACACGGCGTCCCCGTGCATTGGACGAGCTGTTTCCGTGGGATTTTATCGACGCGGGTGTGTCGAAGGAATTTTTGAAGCGTGAGTGGGAAATGGCGTGCGGCGAGACGGTTACGCCGAACTGCCGCACACGCTGCGCGGGCTGCGGTGCGCGAAAATATGGAGGAGGCGTCTGCTATGAAGATTAGAATAAAGTTTTCCAAGGATGGCAGCATGAGATTTATCGGCCATCTTGATACGATGCGCTATTTTCAGAAGGCGATGCGCCGGGCAGATATTGATATTGCCTATTCCACCGGTTTTTCCCCGCACCAGATCATGTCGTTTGCGGCTCCGCTGGGCGTTGGCATTACAAGCGAGGGGGAATATCTGGATATAGAGGTTCACAGCACGCGGTCCACGGCAGACTCCCTTGCGGCGCTGAACGATACGATGGTGGAGGGCTTTGCGGTCAGGGATTACCGCAGACTGCCGGACGATGCAAAGACGGCTATGTCCATCGTGAGCTGTGCGGATTATGAGCTGACCTTCCGGAAGGGATATGAGTGTGAGCTTTCCCTTCAGGCTTTACGTGAAGGGCTTCATGCATTTTATGAAGTACCTGAAGTCATTTCCGTCATAAAAAAGACGAAGAAATCCGAAAAAACCATCGACCTGAAGCAGTTAGTGTATGATTTTCGGGTTCTTGCGGATGAAGGGAACGTGAAGTTCTTGTTAAAGCTTTCCACGGGAAGCACGGACAACCTCAAGCCAGAGCTTTTGATGGAGCATTATTACCGGTTTTTAGGGCTTGAGCTGAAGGAGTTCACATTTCAGGTGCATCGGGTTGACGTGTATACGGGGAACCGGGACAATGGCTTTTTGTCCTTAAATGATATGGGGACGGTGATCCTATGAGCCGCCGCTATGTGGTGACGCGCACGGAAATGAATGGGAAGCATCCGCTGGTCTGTGCCGTTTATGAGGATCATCAGATGCTTGAGGTGAACTGCATCCCGCAGGAGGGGCCTTTGCAGATGCTTAACAGCATTTACGTCGCGCGGGTCGCACAGATTGTTCCAAATATCGGAGCCGCTTTTGTGGAGATTGCGAAGGGGCAGCCGTGTTTTCTTCCGTTAAAGGATCTGCATGAGCCTATTTACGTGAAGCGCCTGAGCAAAAAGCCTCTGGTTTCAGGAGACGAGCTTCTGGTTCAGGTTGTCCGTGAGCCGGTTAAGACAAAGGAACCGCAGGTGACGACGAACCTGGCCCTGGCCGGGGTTTACTGTGTTGTAACGAGCGGGGAACGGCAGCTTGGCATCTCCTCGAAAATTCCTGCAGACCGCAGAAAGGAGCTGCGGGAGCTGGCGCTGCGGGTCTACGACGGGCGTTTCGGGCTTGTGGTTCGCACAAACGCATGTGATGCAGAGGACGAGATGCTGCAGAAGGAAATACGGGCGCTGACCGAAGCGCTTTCGGATATTGTAGGCTATGCAAAGGGGAAGCGCCTTTATTCCGTTGTTTACCAGGCTCCCAGCGAATACATCCGACTCCTTCAAAATCAACCGCTTGCATCGCTTGAGCAGGTGGTGACGGACGATGCCGCTGTTTTTTCGGAGCTGGAGGCTTACGCGAAGCGCTGTCCGTTCACGGGACTTCTAAAGAAGCTGCATTTCTATGAGGATAAAGATTATGATCTCCATAAGCTTTACAGTGTTCAGGTACAGCTTCGGCGTGCCCTTGAGAAAAAAATCTGGTTAAAGTCGGGCGCAAACCTGGTGATCGAGCCGACGGAGGCGCTGACGGTTATTGATGTGAACAGCAGCAAAAATGTTAAGAAAAAGCAGCAGGAGAAGCAGTTGCTTTTGGTAAACCTGGAAGCAGCAAAGGAGATCGCGGCACAGCTTCGCCTGCGCAATCTTTCCGGCATTATTATTGTTGATTTTATCGATATGGCATCGCAGGAGGATAAGGAGCAGCTTCTTGGAGCGATGCGGGAGCTGGTGCGCCGAGATCCGGTAAAAACCGAGGTGGTGGATTTGACAAGGCTCGGGCTCATGGAGCTTACGAGAAAGAAAATCCGCAGGCCGCTGCATGAACAGGTTCTACTGTAAAAGCATCCCGAGGGAATTAGATTTTTTCTATTTTCTATTACCTTTTTTTGCCTTGAAAACTGAAAAACAGTTGACAGGCATGAAAAGGAAGGATATAATATTTGAGTATGCCGCACAGTGAGGTCTGAAAGTGTGTTCTTTTTTGCGGAGAATACCACCGAAGCTGGCGAGTAATGATAAATAGGAGGTGCCATATGTACGCAATTATAGCAACAGGTGGTAAGCAGTACAAAGTATCCGAGGGCGATATCATTACCATTGAAAAGCTTGATGCAGCAGTTGGAGCGACTGTTACTTTTGATCAGGTGATTGCTGTAAACGACGGAACCATGAAGGTTGCGGACGATGTAAAGAACGCGACCGTAACTGCCAGCGTTGTCAAAGAGGGACGCGGCAAGAAGATTATCGTTTACAAGTATAAGAGAAAAACCGGTTATCATAAGAAAAACGGTCACAGGCAGGCGTTCACGCAGGTAAAGATTGAAAAGATTGACGGCTGATCGGTTTTCACAGATGGTTATCAGTTATGACACGAATAACGATTTACAGAGACCGGACGGGTTCATTTACCGGCTTTCGCTGTGAGGGACATTCCGGGTATGCAGCGGCAGGCAGTGACATTGTGTGCGCGGGCATTTCGACGCTGGTGATCAATACCGTAAATGCGATTGAGGCGCTGACGCAGACTGCGGTCGAGGCCGATGCAGACCAGCAGGAGGGACTGATTTTCGTGCGGTTTCCGTCCGGCTGTGATCCACAGGCGAAGCTTTTGGTAGATGCGATGATTTTAGGCTTAGAGGGAATACGGACAAACTATGGGAAGAAATTCCTGGCATTTGATTATAAGGAGGTGTAACCGATGTTTGAATTGAACCTTCAGTTTTTTGCACATAAAAAGGGAGTCGGATCCACAAAGAACGGTCGTGATTCCGAGTCAAAGAGATTGGGTGCAAAAAGAGCAGACGGACAGTTTGTAAAGGCTGGTAATATTATTTACAGACAGCGCGGAACCAAGATTCATCCCGGCGTAAATGTTGGAATCGGCGGAGATGATACATTATTTGCTCTGACAAGCGGTATTTTAAGATTTGAGAGAAAGGGTAGGGACAAGAAGCAGGCTTGTGTTTATCCGGTAGCTGAAAACGAGTAAGACGTAGGTGGGCTGTTGCAGTTTTGTGACAGCCCGTTTTCATATTAAGAAAACAGTTCGGACGCATCGGAGCTGTTTTGTGAAGGAGAGCCAGATGTTTGCTGATACAGCAAAAATTATCATAAAATCAGGCAGGGGCGGAAACGGCCATGTGAGCTTCCGCCGTGAAAAATATGTGCCGGACGGGGGCCCGGACGGCGGCGACGGCGGCAAGGGCGGCGACGTCATCTTCGAGGTGGACGAGAGCCTGAACACCTTAAACGACTACCGCCACAAGCGAAAGTTTGCGGCACAGGCAGGCGAGGAGGGCGGCAAGAAAAACTGTCACGGCAAAAAGGGACAGGATTTGATTCTGAAGGTTCCGGCGGGCACGATCATACGGGATGCGGCCAGTGACCTTGTCATCGCCGATATGTCCGGGGACAACCGCCGCCAGACGATCTTAAAGGGCGGCAGAGGGGGGCTGGGCAACCAGCATTTTGCGACCTCCACCATGCAGGCTCCGAAGTACGCGCAGCCCGGAGGGGATGCCCTGGAGCTTGAGGTTTGTCTGGAGCTGAAGATGATCGCGGACGTTGGTCTGGTAGGCTTCCCGAATGTCGGAAAATCGACGCTTTTGTCCCGTGTGACGAACGCGCAGCCAAAGATCGCAAATTACCACTTTACGACCTTAAACCCGAACCTGGGCGTTGTGGACATGGGCTGGGGCGACGGCTTTGTGATCGCGGACATCCCGGGTCTGATCGAGGGCGCATCCACCGGCATCGGGCTGGGACATGAGTTTTTAAAGCATGTGCAGCGCTGCAAGGTTATCATCCACATGGTGGACGCAGCTTCCGTGGAGGGACGTGATCCCATCGCAGACATTCACGCCATTAACAGGGAGCTTTCGGCATTTGACCCGAAGCTCTTAGAAAAGCCGCAGGTGATCGCGGCAAACAAGATTGATGCACTTCCCGAGGGAGAAAACGAGGTTATTCATGCACTTCGGGAAGCGTTTGAGACAGAGGAGCAGCGGGTTTATCCGATCTCGGCGGTCAGCGGGGCCGGGCTTGACGCACTCATCGGTGCGGTAAAAAAGCTGCTTGATGAAATGGATGAAGCACCTTACGTTTACGAGCAGGAGTATTTTCCGGAGCTTCATGTATTTGAGCAGGAGGCTTATACCGTCGAATATGATGATCAGGCAAAGGAATACGTTGTTGAGGGACCGAAGATCGACAAGATGCTTGGCTACACGAACATTGAATCGGAAAAAGGCTTTCTGTTCTTCCAGAAGTTCTTAAAGGAGCAGGGCGTTTTGAAGGAGCTTGAGGAGCTGGGTATTCAGGACGGGGATACGGTGCGCATGTATGGCCTGCGCTTTGATTATTATAAGTAGAGTTGGAGGAAGCGATGGAATTTACGAGTAAACAGCGCTCCTATTTAAAGGGGCTTGCGAGCACGGAGGATGCGATTTTTCAGATCGGGAAATCCTCGGTTACGCCGCAGATGGTACAGGCTGTCAGCGATGCCTTGGAAAAGCGGGAGCTGATTAAAATATCCGTACTCAAAAACTGTATGGATGACCCGAGGGAGCTGGCGGAGCTGATGGCGGAGCGCACGCGCTCAAACGTGGTGATCGTTATCGGCAAAAAGATTGTTTTGTATCGCCCGAATAAAAAGCACCCGAAAATTGTACTTCCGAAATAGGGGATACGCGGATGAAACGGATCGGTATCATGGGCGGCACGTTTAACCCTGTCCATAACGGGCACCTCCTGATCGCGGAGAATGCCCGTGAGCAGATTGAACTAGATGAAGTACGCTTCATCCCAAACGGAGCGCCGCCCCATAAAAGGAATGAACACATTGCATACGGGAGCCACCGGTTGAACATGATCAGGCTCGCCATCGCGGACAATGAAGCCTTTGTCGCGGATGACTGCGAGCTTTTGGAAGCGCGCGTCAGCTATTCGTACCTGACACTGCAGGAGCTGCATGCAAGGTCTCCGGAGGATGCGCTTTTTTTCATTATGGGCGGGGATTCGCTGCGGGATTTTAAGACGTGGTATCACCCGGAGCTTATATGCCGGTATGCGGTGCTTGTGGCGGCGGTGCGCGCGGACTGTGACCGTGAGCATCTGTCAGGCTATGCCCGTGAGCTTAAGCAGCTTTTCAACGCGGACGTGCGGCTCATTGAGACGCCGGATCTTGCGGTCAGCTCCAGCGGCCTGCGGGAGCGTATCTGCGCGGGAAGGACAATCCGCTATCAGGTGCCGGAGGCGGTGCGCGCTTATATTGAAGAGCATGAATTATACAAGGAGAAACGGTAACGATTCAAAACGATTTCGGAGGATGAACCATGGATGAAAAAATTTTGAAGCTCCAGCATAAGATGAAAAAGAAGCTGGATGAATACCGCTATGAGCATACGTTAGGTGTCATGTACACGGCGGCGGCCCTCGCCATGCGCCATGGCGTGGATATGCAAAGGGCACTGCTTGCAGGACTGTTACATGACTGCGCAAAATGTTATTCTGATGATAAGAAGATGGCGCTGTGCAAAAAGTACGGCGTTCATCTTGCGGATATTGAGAAGAAAAATACGGCGCTCATCCACGCGCGTCTTGGGGCGGTGCTGGCAAAGGAAAAATACGGGGTTGACGATGACGCGGTGTGCCACGCCATCGCAAGCCACACGACGGGTGCACCTGCGATGGAGCCGCTGCAGCAGATTATTTTTATTGCGGATTACATTGAGCCACACAGGGATCGTGCGGGAAATCTTGACAGCATCCGGCGTGCGGCATTTGAGAATATGGATGAGGCCTGTCGGATGATCCTGGGCGATACGTTAAAATATCTGAAAGATTCGCCAAAGATGGTTGACCCGATGACAAAAGAGACCTATGATTATTATATGTATGAATTGTAATAAAACATCGAAAAAAGGAGGAAATGGTACATGACAGAGAGTGCAAGGTTTGCAAGGATTGCATATGACGCGCTGACAGACAAAAAGGGCGGGAATATCAAGATCATTGATATCAGCGGCATTTCTCCGATGGCAGACTATTTTATCATCGCGGACGGGACAAACCAGAATCAGCTTCAGGCGATGTGTGATGCGGTGGATGAGGCGCTTGCGAAGGCGGGCTGTCAGTTAAAGCAGACGGAGGGAAACCGCAATTCCACATGGATTCTGATGGACTACACGGATATCATCGTTCACGTTTTTTCCAAAGAGGATCGGCTTTTTTATGATCTGGAGCGCATTTGGACGGACGGGAAAGAGGTATCTCCCGATGAATTGTAGAGAGGTACGACTATGAAGAAAACACCTGTTTTGGTCATAATGGCGGCCGGACTCGGCAGCCGTTACGGCGGTCTCAAACAGCTTGATGCAATGGATGAGCATGGTCATTGTCTGATTGACTATGCTGTTTTCGATGCAAAAAGGGCAGGCTTTGAGACCGTTTTTTTTATTATCCGCGAGGAAAACCAGGCCGATTTCCATGAGCGGATCGGGAAGCGCATGACTGCATCCATGGACGTAAGCTACGTCTACCAGGATATGAAAAATCTCCCGGAGGGCTTCACGCTTCCGGAGGGCCGGCAAAAGCCCCTCGGCACCGGACACGCCGTGTGGTGCTGCCGAGAACGGGTGGATGCGCCTTTTGTGGCCATCAATGCGGATGATTACTATGGTATGGATGCTTATGCGCAGATGTTTGACTATTTAAGCGGGCTTCCCGCGAAAGAGACGGCATCCTATGCGATGGCGGGCTTTCGGCTGGATCGGACCCTCAGTGAGAACGGAACCGTTGCGCGGGGGATCTGCCGGACAAAAGACGGCTGTCTCCTGTCCGTGGAAGAGCATACCTCCATTGGAAGGCAGAATGGCAATATCTGCTGTGAGGGAACGGTTTTTGAGCCGGATACAATCGTGTCCATGAACATGTGGGGCTTCACGCCGGATATTTTTAGCGCACTGGATGAGGGGCTGCGGCGCTTTTTATCGGAAGAGATGTTACATAATCCCCAAAAAAGCGAATATTACCTGCCTGTGGAGGTGGGAAGGCTGCTGGCGGAGGAGCGTATACGTGTGCGCGTCCTTCCGGTGGAGGAACAGTGGTACGGCGTTACCTATCAGGCGGATAAGCCGCTCGTGCAGGCCGCGCTTGGGCGGATGCGGCAGGAAGGCATCTATCCGGAATATTTGTGGGAGGGGCATGTATGACACCGACCGGCAAAGAGGCTGTGCGGGTATAATGACACAGCGGGAGCGGGAGCTGCTCCCCGGGGAGCATAGGGTTTGCAATGTGAAAGGATATGGAGCGCCTGCTTCCGCAGATGCGTAAGTATATTAAGAAACTGGATTAAGGTAAAATGAGAAAATGCAAAAGATATTGATTGTGGATGACGCAGAGTTGAACCGCGAGCTTCTGCGTAGTATCTTGGAGGATGAATATGCGGTAGAAACGGCAAAAAACGGAAAAGCGGCGCTTCAGAAAATACAGCGGTGCAAGGATGAGATCGCGGCGCTTTTGCTGGATCTGCGGATGCCGGAGATGGATGGCTTTGCCGTGATTGAAGAGCTGCGGAAAAAAGACCTCATGGAGCACATGCCGGTGCTCATCATCAGCGGGGAGCACGCCGTTGAGATTGAAAATCAATGCTTTGAGCTGGGCGCGTCGGATTTTATCCACAAGCCCTTTGAGACCTCAATCGTCCGAAACCGGGTTAAGAATACCATCGACCTGTTCAACTGCAAAAATGCACTCCAGCAGAAGGTGTGTGAGCAGGAGGAGACATTGCAGAAGCAGCTGGAGATCATACAGATGCAGGCCAAGAAGCTTTCGGAGGCGAAATCCTTTCACAAGCTTATGGTAGAGTATCGCTCGGTCATGCGCGAGGTGGAATCACGGCTCCATGTGCTTAGCGACATGTTTTCCGAGGAGTACAAGCGCAACCCCTTCGAGTCCATCAAGTGTAGGTTAAAATCACCGGAGAGCATTTACACGAAGCTTGAAAAAAAGGGTTTCCCTGCGACGGTGGAGAGCATTCAGGAAAACCTTACGGATGTGGCGGGTATCCGTGTGATCTGTTCCTTTCCGGATGACATTTACCGACTGGCGGAGCTTTTGATTAAGCAGGACGATATTATCCTGCTTAGGAAAAAGGATTACATACAGACACCAAAGGTGAATGGATACCGGAGCCTTCATCTGATTTTAAGCGTCCCCGTGTTCCTGCCGGAGGAGAAAAAGTACATGAAGGCAGAGGTACAGTTCCGCACCATCGCGATGGATTTCTGGGCGAGCCTGGAGCACAAGCTGAAATACAAAAAGGATATCGGCGGCACCGGTGAGATTGAGCTGCAGTTAAAGGAATGCGCGGATTCCATCGAATCACTGGACTACCGGATGCAAGAGATCCGGGATAAGATCTACGGCTACGGCTCCTTGCGCAATTAAATATAACGTTATTGTTTTTACTTCAGGGTTCCTTTATATGGGGTGCACGGGACGAGTCTGTTTGACCTTCCGGTTATTGTCGGAGTCATGCTCTTTATATTTTCGTTTCCGGATAAAAAGATGTTATGGTTAAATGATATATCAGCGTCAACAGCATTTACACGAAGGACTCTGCCTTTCTCGTTACCCCGGAGCAGGAGGTGGCTGACGCACAGGCGCTTGGGCAGTTCACCCTTTCTTTACGTGCGGGCGGCGGTATGAAGGCATCATTTTGTGGGGATATGATGTGCATGAATGCATATTTTTCTTCGATTAACAGAAAGCTTCATCGGCTTTTACAGTAAAATCACGCCCAGGCAAAGACTGCTTTTCACCGCCGTGCTGCTGCTTTTGTTTGCGGCGGATGCCATCCGCCTACTGTGCAGTCAGCCCGCACCGGGGGTACGGGATCGCGTGGAGGCAGCTGTTTTGGTGAATCGTGCTTCATGCAGTCCGAAGGAAATTGCTCTAAGCGATTGATGTGGCAGCGATTTTCCGGAAAAGTATAAGGAATACAGCGCGCAATCCGCCCCTCAGGGGTGAGGGGCATTAAGGCTGAATGAAAGTGAATCAACTTGAAGCGTGCGAAGTTCGGCAAAGCCTGTCTTTACTGTAAGAAGCGAAGTACGCCGAATACCTTGCCGAGAATCTCACAATCCTCCACGATGATCGGGCTCATCGTGTCGTTTTCCGGCTGGAGACGGTAATGTCCGTCTTCCTTATAAAAGGTTTTTACCGTGGCGGAATCGTCGAGCAATGCCACGACCATCTCACCGTTTTTCGCCGTGGACTGCCGCTGTACGAGAACGGTGTCACCGTTTAAAATCCCTGCATTGATCATGCTCTCACCCTTCACCTTTAACATGAAGCTCTCGGAGTTAGGCATATACTCTACGGGAATCGGGAAGTAGTCCAGAATGTTCTGTTCCGCCAGGATCGGCGCTCCGGCGGCAACCTGTCCGATGATGGGTACATTCACAACCTCACGCCGCGTCAGGTTAAATTCGTCATCCAGAATCTCGATCGCCCGGGGCTTCGTAGGATCGCGGCGGATGTAGCCGTTTTTTTCAAGCGTTTCTAAGTGCGAATGTACCGATGAGGTGGATTTGAGATGCACTGCCTCGCAGATCTCACGGACAGCCGGCGGATAGCCGCGCTGCAAAATCTCATGCTTAATGTATTCTAAAATCTCACGCTGCTTGTCACTGATTTTCTTGGTAGACATATCATATCCTCCTGCTAAATGGCCTGTGTGCCAGTTCGTTCATAAATTGTTCCATTCCAAGTATATCACAAACAAATATAAAAAGCAAACAAATTTTCGGAATATATGTTTGTTTTTTGCTTGACAAACAATTGTTCGGATGTTATATTCATAAAAGAACGATTGTTCCGAACAAATGTTTAAATCTGTTCGGAGCCGGAAAGCAAAGATGTGGAGGAAGGAACAAATGAGAACGATGCGGCGTATCATACGTACACCTTTTATTAAAAGAATGGTTTTTCTGGCCGGTATACTGATCGTGATTCTGCTCGTTGTGTTTGCACTGAATACGCTCGCGACTGCGAAGCGGGCACGGGCGGCTCAGATTGAAACGCATACAACCTATGAGTGTGTACTCATTTCCTGCGGCGATTCCCTCTGGAGCATTGCGCAGAAATACCGTGGCAGTAAAGATATCGCGGTATTTGTGGAAGAGCTGAAGGTGTTAAACGGTTTGTCGTCCGACCGCATCCAGGCAGGCTTCTATCTTCTGGTTCCCGTCACATCCATGATGTGATCCGCATCTCACTCGTCCATCGGCTTGTCCCTTAGCTGTACGACGCGTCCTGCCATGCGGCGGCGCTCGTCCGCCTGTGCCGCATAGTGACGGCGCGTTGTATTGACATCCTTGTGGCCCAGCACATCCGCAACGAGATAGATGTCCCCCGTTTCCTGATAGAGTGTCGTGCCATAGGTGCTGCGTAGCTTATGGGGCGTGATGTTTTTGACGGTTGTGACGAGTCTGGAATATTTTTTTACCAGATTTTCTACGGAGCGCACCTGAATCCTTTTGCGCTGCATGGAGAGAAAGAGGGCATTGCCGTGGCCCTCGGCAGCTTCGATGCTTTCCCGTTCTTCCAGATAATCCAGCAGTGCATCCGCCACCTCGTCGCTGAAATATACAACAACCTCCGCGCCGCCCTTGCGGTGAATCTTGATCCCGTTGTTTTTAAAATCCAGATCATCGATATCCAGCCCGACACATTCCGATACACGAATTCCTGTGCCGAGCATCAGTGTCATCATCGCAAGATCTCTTGTTTTTGTCTGTTCATGGTATTTTCGCTGACGTTCGGTCAGCTTTTCCCCGGATTCCACCTGATCCAGCAGAAGAGCAACCTCGTCAATATCAAGCCGGGTTATGTTTTTTTCATGAATCTTCGGCGTTGACACGAGGGCAGGGGGGTTTTTCTCAATCAGCTCCTTTTTAAAAAAATAGTTGTAGAGACTGCGCAGACTCGCAAGCTTCCTGGCGAGTCCCCGCTCGTCATTCGTGTGCTCCACACCGTTTTTTTCATAATACTTCAGGTAGGAGAGATATTCTTCGATATCGAGTGCCGTCACCTCATCGAGAAGGGAGAGAGGGTAGTCGGTCATAGGCATTTTTTTGTAAACCGGATTGTTGTCGTGGATATATTCAAAAAAGATGCCAAGGTCATAGGAATAGGCGAGCCGGGTCCGGGAAGAGGTCGTCGGCTCAATGCCTACAAAATATTCGCGGCAGAACTTTGGCAGGAGCTGAAGCTGCTCCCGAAGCCGGACTGCATTTGTTATGTTTACTTTTTCATGATATGCTTTTTCTTTCAATGGGAAACTCCTTTTTTGTAAATCGAATTGCACTTATCCGGCAAAACATTTATACTATTGACGTTGAGACAGATTGCCGTAAGGAGCGTGTGTTCTCGGCGCCCGGTTCTATTTTAACTGTTTTGAACCGTTTTTTCTATAGAAAGATACATAATTTTTGAGAAAGGTGGCAGGAAAGGGAAAACCTGAAAGCTGTCAAAGGGTGAGAAAAAAGATGAAATTTGTAGTGCAAAAGGTCAGCCGTGCATGTGTTACGGTAGATCATCAGGTAACCGGAAGCATTGAAAGAGGATTTTTGGTACTCATCGGCGTGGCGGAGGACGATACCAGAGAAATTGCGGATAAGCTCGTAAAAAAGCTGCTTGGACTTCGCATTTTTGAGGATGCGCAGGGAAAGACAAATCTCTCTTTGGAGGATGTGAAGGGAAGCCTGCTGCTAGTGAGCCAGTTCACGCTTTATGCGGACTGTAAGAAGGGCAACCGTCCCTCCTTCACAAAGGCTGGGAAGCCCGCGCTTGCAAATGAATTGTATGAATATATTATCGAAAAATGCAGCCAGGAATTTCCGGTGCAGACCGGCGTATTTGGCGCGGATATGAAGGTCGAGCTGGTCAATGACGGTCCCTTCACGATTATCCTGGATTCCGAACAGCTTTGCTGAGCCGACAAAAAAGATGAACAAAGGTATCGCTGAACCGGAATCGGGATGACATACGTCACGCATTGATTTTCTGTGCATATTGCTGTATTTCACTATAAATTTATTGATTTACGATAAATTTATATTGCATTTCGTTTTTTATTATGGTAAAATCCAGGAAAGATCAGAATGGTACCGCTGATCGAAGAAAGGAAAAAATATGACACAATCAGAAATCTCCAGGTGGTTAAAGGCAGTAAGCGTATTGCTGGCGGTGATGGGCATCGTATTTTTCTTCGTGATCGCCCCGATCCTTGCGGTCATTGCAAAGCAGCATTATCCGGAGCTTGCATTTTTGTTTTATCCGGGGCTTGCTTATGCACTGTTGATCGCGGCTCCGTGCTATGCTATTTTATATCATTTCTGGCAGGTTTGCAGGCAGATCGGGCTGGATAATTCCTTTTCAAAGGAAAATGCGGATGCGTTTACCTCGATCAGCCGCCTTGCATTTTTTCTGGCGATCGAGTGGTTTGCCGGTTTGTTGTTTCTGGCATTTGGAGGCTGGATGAAAACCGGAGCACTGGTGATCCTTATATTCGGCATCTTTCTAAGCAGTATTGTTACCGTTATCGCCGCCGCGTTATCGCATCTTATTTTGAAGGCATATGAGCTGCGGCAGGAAAACGAGCTGACGATTTAAGAAGCCGGGAAAGGGCGGTGCAAAAGTGATTATTATTCGATTGGATGTGATGCTCGCGAGACGGAAGATGAGCGTGACGGAGCTCTCGGAGCGCGTCGGTATAACCATGGCGAACATCTCCATATTAAAAAACGGAAAAGCAAAGGCGGTTAAGCTGGAAACCTTAAATAAAATCTGCCAGGTACTGGACTGTCAGCCGGGAGATCTTCTGGAATATCTGGAGGATTAGAATATGAGCGAATTACAAACAGGCCAGCCCCAGGGCGGCCAGACAGTGCCTGCCGTAACATGGAAGGAAGCAGCACAGCAGACTGAAGCACAGCGCAGGGCAGACCGGGAAGCCCGTGCACAATGGTTTGTCAGACTGTTTGTTCCAAGTGCGGTTTATGCGATTTTTTATACGTTTCTTACCTATCAAAATCATATGGGGCTTGGCATTTTCGCATGGATCATAGCGACCATGATTTATGTAATCTATCTGATGCATGCATCGGATCTTCGATTGAAAAAGGGCAGTGGCTTTCTGCTGACTATCATGGGTCTGCTCGGTGTTTCCACCCTTTTGACAGCAAATGAATGGCTGATTTTCTGCAATCATTACGGATTTTGTCTGCTGCTTCTCTATTTTCTGCTGACGCAGACGCAGGACAGTGACGGATGGAGTATCCTGGAGATGGCCAAAAGCATGGTTTTTGCGGTTTTTGGTGCGGTCGGAAGAGTTTGGACTCCCTTTGGGGAAGGGTATAGCTGGCTTTCTGCACGCCTACGTATGCGGCATAGCATGAGGGATGCGGAGCAGGTGAAAAAACAGCATATGGCGTTGCTTGGCATTGTCATCACGATTCCGGTGCTTCTTTTTCTCGGAAGTCTGCTCATGAGTGCAGATGCCGTATTTTACAGTATGCTGTCGGCTATTTCCTTTTCCTGGATACCGGTTATCGAGGTGGATGTATTCGGCATTGGCATTCACTTTCTGTTCGGGCTGTTTGCATCCTATTGCGGAATGCATGGTATACTTGAAAGCAGCGGTGGGAGAGTGGAAACTGCGCAAACAACATTTCCCGGCGTGATCGCCCGGATCGTTACGAGTTCCGTGCTTTTACTGTATGTGTGGTTTTGCCTGATTCAGGTTGTTTATCTTTTCGGCGGCTTTCGACGGCTTCCGGACGGCATGACTTATGCGCAATATGCGCGTACCGGATTTTTCCAGTTGCTTTTTGTATGCATTTTAAATCTGTTTCTCGTCCTGGGTGTGAAGCGCTTTTTTGAGATGAGCGCGTATTTGAAACGTGTGCTGCTTGGCATTTGTCTGTGCAGCTATGTGATGACGGCGTCGAGTGCGTATCGTATGATCTTGTATGTGCAGGCGTATCATCTGACGGTGCTGCGGGTCGTTGTGCTCACAGCACTGGGAACGATCGCGTTTTTGCTCGCCGGTGTGACCGCACATGTTTTTAACGAAAAGTTTCGGATTTTGCCTTATTTCATGGCTGTTATCAGCATTGCTTACACGTTGTTTTCATTTTCCAATGCGGAGGGGTTTGTAGTGCGCTATGATCTGGCGCATTTGAATGCGGATAACGCAGACGGTATCCTGAATTATATGAGCGAGCTGTCAATAGATGCCTTGCCGGAGGCCGTCGGCTTTCTGGAGCAGTCTGACAATGAATATGCATCCGGTGTGTGGGAAAAGCTGCAGAAGATCTGTGCGGCTTATGATGTGCAAATCGGTGAGGAAATGTTTGATTACTTTGATCCGGACGACAAAGCCTGCGGATGGCTGGTGCAGTGGATCGGAAGAAACCGGAGCCTGCTAAGCGAGGATTCACTTATGTCATGGAATCTGTCTACATGGCGCGCGAAGGCTGCACTGGGAGAATTTCTGAATATAGCTGTATGATAAAAAGCGAAGAAAAATCCCTGGACTGTTGTACTGCATACAGTTTAGGGATTCGTTCTTTCGTCTACGAAATATGTTAAACGGACGAGTCAGCACCTTAAAGAAAGCTGTGCCTAATTCTATATATTACAGGCGCCAACAAAATTCATGTGTTAATCACACAGTTTAACGAACTAAATTCATACGTTAACCACACAGTTTAACGAACTAGTTGGCGCCTTAAAGAAAGCTGTGCCTAATTCTATATATCACAGGCATTAACAAAATTCATATGTTAACCACACAGTTTAACGAACTAGTTAGCGCCTTAAAAAACAGCCTGTGCCTAATTCTATATATCACAAGCGCTAACTATTCGTTAAACTGTTCTTTTGCGAATAGTTTATACGATTTCCCCATACTTCATCAACATCTCTACGCAGCCGTCGATGCCGATTTTTTCACTGCTCAGTGACAAATCATAGCTGCGGGAATCACCCCACTTTTTGTTTGTATAGAAATTATAATAGCTTGCACGCTGTTTATCCGTCCGGTTGATCAGGTCCTTTGCCTTGCCTTCGGAAAGGTTTAAGTGCTTTGCAACGCGCCTGATGCGGTAATCCTTGCCAGCATAAATGAATGCGTTGATGCAGTTCGTGTGCTCGGACAAGGCGTAATCGGCGCAGCGTCCGACGATAACGCAAGAACCTTCTTTTGCAATTCTTTTGATCGTATCAAACTGTGCAAGAAATACCTTCTGGCTCAACGGCATATCCAGATAGGCGCTGCCGTGATAATTGCTGAAAGAATATGTATCGGTTACAAGGGAATACAAAAAGCTGCTGGTAGGCTTTTCGTCCTGCATATGAAAGATTTCCTCGCACAGACCGCTCTCTGCGGATGCACGGCTTAACAGCTCCTTGTCGAAAAAAGGAACCCCAAGCTTTTCGGCAAGCTTTTGCCCGACATCCTTCCCACCGCTTCCAAATTCACGTCCAATCGTATAAATGATATTTTCCATAGAAACACTTCCTTTCTAATTGGGAATTTCATCCAGGCAACAGTTCAATCGTCCTGTTACTGAAATGCTGCTTATATTATATCATTATTTACGCAAATCTGCTAATAATTTTTCAAAATATTCTGGTAATTGTGCGGAAATTTCCAAAAATTTTCCGGTTTTCGGGTGAATAAATCCTAAATTCATTGCGTGCAGGGTCTGGCCCGTGAGCTTCCATTTTCCGTTTGCCCTCCTGCCGCCGTAGACCTCGTCACCGAGCAGCGGATGGCCGATACTTGCCATGTGCACGCGGATCTGATGGGTGCGTCCGGTTTCCAGCGTAAATTCAACGTAGGTATAATTTCCAAAGCGCTCAAGCACGCAGTAATGGGTCACCGCCTGTTTCCCGTTTTTCCTGTTTACCGCCATCTTCTTGCGGTTTGCGGGGTCGCGCCCGATCGGCGCGTCGATAGTTCCCGTATCCTCCGGCAGATTTCCGATGACGATACCGTGGTATCTCCGGTTGCAGGAATGATCCTTGATCTGTGCGGCAATATGCGTATGTGCCTGATCTGTCTTGCAGATAATGAGCGAGCCGGTGGTGTCGCGGTCAATGCGGTGAACGATGCCCGGACGCACTACACCGCCGATTCCGCTGAGACTGTTCCCGCAGTGATACATGACGGCATTCACCAGTGTACCCGAATAATGTCCGACGGAGGGATGCACCACCATCCCCTTCGGCTTGTTTACAACGAGCAGGTCGTCGTCCTCATAGAGAATATCAAGGGGAATAGGTTCCGCTTCGATGGCCAGGCATTCGGCAGGCGGCAGCTCCACCGTAATCAGGTCATCGGTACGAAGCCTGTAATTTGCCTTCAGTACGTTCCCTTCCATCGTGACATTTCCGCCTTTGATGAGCTTTGAAAAATAAGTTCTTGACCGATCCGGAAAAACTGCGGCCAAGAACTTATCTAATCGTTCGTCCTCATATTCAAACGTAACTTCAAAGGTTGTGATCATACTTTCACTCATGACCCGCTCGCCTCCCTCTTCTTCCACGGAAAAATCTCTGCGGCGAGAAGGTCAAGCTCCTCTTCCCTGTAATAAAAAAGAAACAGTACCACAAATACCGCCATTGCACATGTAACATAAATATCCGCGACATTAAAAATCGGGAAATTGATCAGCGAAAAGTAAAAAAAGTCAATGACATAATCATTCGCGGCACGGTCAATGCAGTTGCCGACCGCTCCTGCAAACAGTGCGATGCAGATGCCGTGAAGTGCAAAAAAACGTTTCCGGAGCGGTATCCTGCCATAAACATAGATCAAAAGCAGGATCATCAAAAGCGTTACCACGAGGAAAAACGTACGTTTTCCCTGGAGCACGCCAAACGCAGCTCCCTGATTTTCCAGATAGCGAAGCTCAAATACTCCCGGCAGGATCACAAAGGGCCGCTTTCCACGCAGACCTTCAACCGCCAGGTATTTTGTAAACTGGTCAAGCCAGATCAGGACAACAGAAAGGAGCACACCAAGGCCATAAAGTACTCCCAGACTCTTTTTTGTGTTCATAAAAAACTCCTTATGCGCGCAGCACATACGCGATCGCCTCAAGCAGATCATCATCCGTCAGGCTCAGATCCGAATATGCTTCGCCGATCCCTTTTAATAAGGTAAATTTAATTTTGCCGCCAATCATCTTTTTGTCGGACTTTGTTGTATTCAGGATTTCCCGGGCATCGTAGCCGCTCACACGGATTGGCAGGTCATAGGAGGCAAGCACCTCCTCGATATCGTGAAGCATTTCCGGTGTCAGGCAGCCCTTCTTCATGGACAGGAAGGCTGCCGCTACAATGCCAATGGAAACGCACTCCCCATGATACAGGGAAAAATCGGACAGCTTTTCGATGGCGTGACCAATGGTGTGGCCGAAATTCAAAAGCGCCCGCTCTCCTTTTTCCGTGGGATCATGCTCCACAACAACGCGTTTGATGTTGCAGCCGGTTTCCAGCAGACCAATCAGCGTATTCGGTGATTTTTGTAAAATGAGCTCACGGTTTTCACGAATCCATGTATAATATGCACGGTCCCGGATGAGTCCATGCTTGATCTCCTCTGCCATACCCCCCGCAAACTGCCGGTCGGGAAGGGAAGCGAACACTTCCATGCTCATATACACCAGCTGCGGCTGATAAAATGCGCCCACCATGTTTTTATACTGCTGGAAATCCACCCCGGTCTTGCCGCCGATGCTTGAGTCGACCTGTGCGAGAAGCGACGTCGGTATCTGGATAAAATCAACGCCGCGCAGGTAGGTCGCCGCGCTAAAGCCGGTCAGGTCACCCACAACGCCGCCGCCGAGCGCAACGAGCAGATCATGGCGGTCAAATCGATTGATTATTAACTGCTCATATAATTTTTGAACCGTTTCCATATTTTTACTTTGTTCCCCGGCTTCAAAAATATAAGAAATCACCGTGTGGAACTGCTGCTCGAGTATGGAACAAATTTTCTTTAAGTAAATTTCTGCTACGTTTGAATCCGATACAATGCAGACCTTTTTTGTCTCCGTCGCCCCGACTGCACGGCTTATATCCGCCGCGAGCTGATCGAAGGTTTCGTTTAGCGTGATCTCATAGATAGGCTCACCGTTTTCATGAACCGTGATTTCCTTGCGCATTTAATACCCCTTTCCTGTCTGGTTAAATTTTCATTTGATTTTTATCAGCTGTAAATTTTATAGGAAAACTTCAACCGGTCTTTTTTTGTGGTTCCGAGTATTTCACCAAAGCGAACCTTTCCGAAGCCGCGGATGGAAAGAATGTCCCCCTGTTTACAATAATATGTGTTATGTAAACTCTCTGTTCCGTTTACAAAGATTTTGCCCTCACTGATGAGCTTGAGGGATGCAGAGCGGGATGTCTTACAGATCGCGGCAATAACTGCATCCAGGCGGTTGGACGTAACGATCGCTTCCTTCTCCGTAAAATGCGGCTCGTACGAAATGCACTGCTCTTCCAAGATTTCCAGTATCACCGCCGTATGGCGCACCGAGGAAAGACTGTCCATAAGATAAGGAACAATCCTATCCTGTGCAAAAACAAGTATCTGTTCACCGTCGACGATCAGGTCGCCAAGCCGGTTGCGCTCAAGCCCGAGGCTCATGAGCGCTCCGAGCACATCGCGATGGGTAAGCTTTTCTGCAAATTTGGGATGCGCCGGAAGGATACGCAGGCACTTGAATGGATATTGCCCGGCTGCAAAAGGCTTCCCTTCCTCTCTTCGCGCATCATAAAAGAGAGCATCAGGGATGAACGCTGCCATCTGACGCTCTGCACACTCATAGCCGCCGAACAGCTCATAAGCCGATGCAAGCTTTTTCGCCTGCTGCGCTAAGAGGGTCTGTTCGCCCAGGGAAAGAAAATCGCTGAACAGGATGATTCCCTTTCGGTCAGCCTGTCCCGACAAATCAGAAAACCGTTTAGCCATGTACTGTAATTCATCGTTCATGGCATCAGATCCCCGATATATCAAAGCTGTCCATAAAGGACTGGAAATCTCCGGAAATATCGACGCTTTCCGGTGTAATAATAAATATATAATTTGAAATTTTCTGTAAATTGCCGTTTATGGCAAAACAGGAACCGGACGTAAAGTCAATGATCCGCTGTGCAATGTCCACGTCAAGACCTTCCACGTTCAGTACTACCGTCCGATTGGCCAGCAGCGTCTCCGTGATCTCACGGGATTCGTCGAAGGTGGTGGGCTTGATCACACATACCTCCATGCCTGCCTGGCTTTGAGAGCGCCGCGAGGAGGTGCGCATCGGCGTGATCTTGCTTTGCTGTTTTTCCTTGGCGCGCTTGATCTCGGTGACGGACTCCTCCGGCTCATAGTCCGAGTCACTCTTTGTGCGGCTCCGGCTGGGCTTCGGCTTCTCTTCTACTTCATCCTCGTAGCCATCATCGTAAAAATCATCGTCATCATCCGGTCCGAGACGCATCATATTTAAAAATCCGTCAAATACTCCCATGAACTATCTCTCCTATTTTCAATGTACACCCGCTCGCATCGCTCACGGGCATATCCTCAAAAGGTGTGCGATGCTTCGCATGTCATCGTTACCTTTTTCCTATGCGTTGTTGCTGTAATTGCGGGCACCGAATATACCGGTCCCGACGCGCACCATCGTGGCACCCTCTTCTATGGCGACCTCATAATCGCCGGTCATGCCCATGGACAAAATTTCCATACATACATTATCAATGTTTTTGTTTTTTATGTCAACAGATAATTGTTTGATTTGGCGAAAATAAGCCCGATTGTCCTCCGGATCGTCGGTAGCCGGCGCGATCGTCATAAGACCCTGTATACGCAGATTCGGAAGAACCGCGATCTCCTCCACAAGCTGCACCGTATCCCCGGCGGAAATGCCGAATTTACTCTCCTCCTGTGCAATATTTACCTCCACAAGAATCGGTACCGTGATTCCCCGCTTCTGAGCCTGGACACTGATCTCCTGTGCCAGCCGGTAGGAATCCACCGAGTGGATGAGCGCTGCCTTGTCGATGACCTGACGCACTTTGTTGCGCTGCAGATGCCCGATCATGTGCCAGCTTACATCCTCCGGGAGCTTGTCATATTTCTCACAGATCTCCTGTACCTTGTTTTCGCCAAAGCATCTGGCACCTGCGTCGTAGATTTCCCGCAGCATATCCACCGGCTTGGTCTTGCTGACCGCAATGAGCGTTACTTCAGATCGATCCCTGCCCGCCCGCGCACATGCCTTTGAAATCCGGTTTTCAACATTTGTATAATTGTCCTTTAACATATTAAATCACACTCCTCTTTGATTTGAATTGATTAGAATCGTTTAAGCTGTTATCTATCGGGTAATGATCTCATGCTCCGTGACAAGCGAGCCGTCCAGCGCGATATGGTCGTACTGTGAAAGACCATAGCTCGTCCCACGGGCGATGATGGTATATTCCTCGTTCTGATACAACACGTCAATGATGCGGAACACGGCGTAGCCCTTGTTAATGTTGTAGACGCCCTGCAGGCTTTCTGTTCCGCTTAAAACATAGTTTTCCATACCCGCTGGATCGATGATTTTAGCGCCTGCGGTAAGCCCATCCTCGCTCACATAATAGCTCTCCTCGGTGGAATAATAAATATTCGTGGCGATGAACTGCTGAATGGTGCTGCCGTCCTCGCTTATGGTTTCCACCAGCAGCCCCTGCGAGTTGGAGTTGCCGCCGCGGGTAAAGTACTCCTGGGGCACGGCGTAAAAATCCTTGGAGACGATGGAGCTGTTGGAAATCTTTAAGCCCTCCTGCTTTGCCAGCAAAAGCTCCACGTCGATAAAACGATCCGAGGCATAGCGGATCATGGAGTTTGTAAAGTGCAGGACAAGGTAGGTGCTGTCATTCCGGTTCAAAATTTCATAGGTCGCCCAGGCCGTTGTCTCATCCGAGCGGAAACGGACGTTGATGGCGGAATCACCCTCCAGCAGCGCACGCACCTGTGAATCGATGGCAAACACGATCTGCCAGTCCTCCGAGGTCACAAGCTTGTATAGCGGATCGCCTGCCGTCACCTCTGAGGCGGCCTTGAGGTTCTTCTTCTCGTAGCCGGCTTCATCCAGCATTTCTTCCGTGAAATTGTTTACGGTTACGCCCTCGTAGCCGTCATAATAATAGGAAACGATTCCAGGCTCCGGTGCGTTCATCCGGTGAAACGTATGGTCGGCCTCGGCACCCTCCGCGTACTCCGACATGGAGTTCAGGGCGCTTAAGTTTACTGCCTCCATCAGCTCTGCCCGCAGATCCTCCTTGAAGGTGTAGCTCTCATAAAAATTCATGTCTGTGTAGGTGTTGCTGTAGTCTTTCATCTGCTCCACCAGCACACGGTACGCGGAGGCGTCTAAGGAGCTATCGGCTCCGCCCGCGTCTGTAATCTGGCTTGCTATGTTGCCGTTTTCGTCCACGGAGCAGATAAGGGAGCCCTGCTTCGCCCGGGAATTATCCTTTAAATAGTAATTGATGTAACCGCCCTCATTCGCATAGACAATCTGCTCCTCACGGAGTGCAAGCCCTGTGTAGCTCGTTTTGACGCGGATACTGCCCTCGTCCACTTCATAGTAAGATACATGCTTTGCCGTCACATAGGTGTAAATGTTAAATATCAAATATATAAAAATGAGCGCAAAAAAAATCACGCCGATATTGATGTTGATGACTCTTGGATATCGTACAATTTTTTTATTTTTTTTCATATCAATTCCTGTGCGACTTCTGTTACCTTACGCATATTTTTCAGATGAAAAGAAATACTATCTGAGAAAAGGAGGTAGTGACTTTATGAGTTCAAAATTCTGGGATTATGTATTGCTGACCCTTGTCATTGTAGGCGCGGTCAACTGGGGCCTGATCGGATTTTTCCAGTTTGACCTCGTTGCATTTTTGTTTGGAAGCATGTCGTGGCTTTCCCGCATCATCTATGCGCTGGTGGGGATCGCCGGTCTTTATTTGATCAGCGTCTACGGGCGTATTCGTTCCATCGGATAATCAGATAAACTGCGAATTGCTATCATGAAATAAGGTGCCAGAAGGCACCTTATCTTTTTCTCTACAGGTAAATTTTACAGAGACACGATGATCTTTGCTTTTGCACATTCGGGAAGGTCTGCTTCATTCTTGGATACGCTGAGCACAAATTTAACATTGTACTTTTCGCTGATGATATCCAGCTTTTCGATCGCGTGATTGATCTGACCTTCTCCGACATTTGCAATTGTTAAAAAGCTGTCCAGATACATCTCCTGCAGATCGTGATCCTGGGAGACGATCCCGCAGATAAAACCGAGAAACTCGTCACAGTTCGTAACCGGGAAGTCAGTCACATTGATGAGCCGGACCCTGTTGTTCAATTCATACATGTGCTTCTGGCTCTTGTCCAAATATACAATATTTCCAGATGCAGATTTTATGGATTCATTCACCTTATCTAACAAATATTTTGTTTTACCTTTGCCTTTTTCGCCAGCAATAATTTCAACCATCGCAATCTCCTCCTGATTCTGATTCCTGCACTGCCACTCTCCTATGTAAACGTGAGCAAAAATTTGACCGTGCTGTCTATACCTAAATTATAAATTACTTTCACATAAAATACAACCTATATTTATTAGAAATTTGCCGATTTACCCTACGATGAAAAATTCGAAAGCACCTGGTTCATAACGTAATACAGGTTATCCCTTGTATCCGATTTCATGATAATGGAAATCACCGGATCCTTTTTTGCATTGCTTGAAAGCAGAACCAGGCAGTTTCCCGCGGCATTGGTAGTGCCCGTCTTGCCGCCGACGACCGTAAGCCCCTCCGGCTGGGTCACCTCGCCGCTTAAGTAACGGTTTGTGTTTGTCCACGCCTGTGAGGTTTGCCCGCCGTTTGCGTCGGTGTAATAGGCGGTATAGCTCGTAGTTCGTATAAGCTGCAGAAAATCCTCAAGCTCGATGGCATGTGCGAAGATCAGATAAAGGTCGTAGACACATGTGTAATGGTTTTCATCATGCAGGCCGTGGGGATTCATGAAATGTGTATTCGTCGCGCCAAAGGAGCGCGCCGTTTCATTCATCAGCGCCACAAATGCCTCCTCGCTGCCGCTGACGTGTTCAGCGATGGCTACCGCCGCATCATTTCCGCTTTTGAGCATCAGGCCGTAGAGCAGATCCGACATTTTGATCTGGTCGCCCGAGCGCAGGCTGCACACGGAGGAGTCGCTTGCCTGGTCCACCGCATGCTCACTTACCGTCACCACATCGTCCAGCCCGGCCTTTGTCAGAGCCAGATATGCGGTCATGATCTTTGTGGTGCTGGCAGGGTAAAGCTTTTCGTGTATATTTTTCTGATAGGAAATCGTGCCGTCCGCCGGTAAAAAGACACCGATTGCCTCTGCGACCGCATCCGACACTGCTTCGGACTGTGTCTGCTGCTCGGGCGCGACACACAGCTCCTCGGCAAAAAAAGGGATATCCGACTCATCCGCAGATGCATCTGCTGCCCCATCCTGTGCGGACAGCTCCATGTTTGTGGCGGAGACACCGATATCATATGGGTTCTCAATCGCAATTTCCTCCCCGCAGCCCCAGCACAGCAGGCCGGCGGCAAACAGCGGAAGGAAAAACCATCGTTTTTTATTTGTACATTTCACGCCAGTCCAAATCTCCTCTGTCCAGTGCGCGGACCAAAAGCTCCGCGGTCGCAAGGTTCGTAGCGAGCGGGATGTTGTGCATGTCGCACAGGCGCACCACATTGTTGACATCCGGCTCATGGGAACGCGGTGATACCGGCTCCCGCAGGAAGATGATCAGATCCATCTCATTGTTTTCTATCTGCGCACACATTTGCTGGTCGCCGCCCAGCGCCCCGGCCAGATATTTATGGATCGTCAAGTTGGCAACCTCCTCGATCAGCCTTCCGGTTGTGCCTGTGGCGTAGAGCGTATGCTTGTTCAAAATGCCACGATACGCGATGCAAAAATTCTGCATCAGCTTCTTTTTCGCATCGTGCGCGATAAATCCTATGTTCATGCATTTTCCCCCGTTCCATATTTTCGCGGTTGCAGCCCGACGTTCAGCACAAATCCCATTCCGGCAAAATTCGTCACCAGCGATGTCAGGCCATAGCTGACAAAGGGAAGTGTGACGCCCGTGTTCGGGAACAACCCGGTTACTACACATATATTTACAAACGACTGGAAGCCGATGAGCGACGCCATGCCGCAGCAGATCAGCCTTCCGGACAGATCTCTGGCCCTGCGTGCCACCAGCAGGCATTCCAAAGCGATAAGCAGCATCAGGATCACAACGAGTGCGGAGCCGATAAAGCCAAGCTCCTCCCCCACCACGGTAAAGATAAAATCAGTGTGTGCCTCGGAGATAAAGCCGCCGCTTTTGATGGAGGTCACATCCGTGTTATAAAGTCCCTTGCCGTGAAGCTGCCCCGAGCCGATAGCCATGATCGAGTTTTGGGTCTGCAGTGCATCCTGCGGATAGAGATCCGGATAAAGCCATGCCAGGATACGTGTGCTCTGATACCCCCGCAGCACACCCTCCTCGCCAAGCGGCTTGGATGCGATCAGGTAAAGCCCGACCAGCAGACTCGGGACCGCCACCGCAATGCCGCCCAATACTATTTTATAGCTTAGTCCGCCAATAAACAAGAGGGCGAGACAAATTAGTGCGGTCACAATCGTCGTGGAGAGATCCGGTTCCTTTATGACGAGAAACAGCGGAATCCCGGTGCACACCGCATAGACGAACAGTACTTTCAGACTATTCACCTTCTCCCGGTGCTTTTGCAGAAACGCGGCAAAAAACAGGATCAGTATGATTTTTGAAAGCTCCGAGGGCTGAAACTGGATGCCCGCGATCTCAATCCAGCGGGTAGCGCCCTTGTGATGGGCCCCAAAGCCTGCGATAACCGCAGTCAAAAGCGCAACGTCCCCCACATACCACAGCCACGAAAAACGCAGGATAAAGGAGTAGTCGAACAGCGATATGACAAGCATTGCCACCAGTCCGAGGACAAGCCCCGCGATCTGCTTTGTCTGATTGCCGCCCTCCTGCGCGCTTCCGATGACTAAGATGCCGAGCACGGTCAGCACGATCAGATAAAATACCAGTCTGAAATTGTAATCACGAATCGAATAACGTTTTAACATGAATGCTTCAAATCCTTAATTGGAATATTTGCATACAGGGCGGGAACCGTACCGTTGGTTGTCTCGGACTCTGTCTGGGTAATCTGGATGTCCAGCCCCTCCGCATCAATCTCCATATACTTGGAGATTACCTGAATGATATCATTCTTGATGGCTTCCATCACATCCGGGGAGCAGTCGGCGCGATCCGAGACAAGCAGGAGCTTGAGCCGGTCTTTCGCCACGTCACCGGAGCTTTTTTTCTTAAATATGTCCATTAATCCCATGTATGTATCCCCCTGTTATTTCTTAAACACGCCAGCCAGCTTTGACAAAAAGCTCTCCTTGACCTCTAAATCAAGATAGGGGACCTCCTCGCCTAGCAGACGGTGGCAAATATTCTCGTAGGCCCTGCCTGCAAGGGAGCCGGCGGTGCCTACAAGCGGCTCTCCCTGATTGGTGGAAATAACGATCTGCTCGTCGTCGGGAACGGCGCCGATCAGGTCGATGGACAAAATTTCACACACGTCCTTTACGGACATCATATCGCCGCGCTTTACCATGTCCATGCGCAGGCGGTTTACGATGAGGTCCGTCCGGTGGATTTCATTTGCCTCCAGAAGGCCGATGATGCGGTCGGCATCACGGATGGCGGAAACCTCCGGTGTCGTGACGATCAGTGCGCGGTCGGCGCCTGCGATGGCATTCTGGAAGCCCTGCTCTATACCTGCCGGACAGTCTAACAGAATGTAGTCGAAATCGACGCGCAGGTCCTCGATGAGCTTTCGCATCTGTTCCGGGTTGACGGAGGACTTGTCCCTTGTCTGGGCTGAGGGTAGAAGGAACAGGTTCGGATATTTTTTGTCCTTGATCAATGCCTGCTTAATCCGGCAGTTGCCCTCTACAACATCCACCAGATTATAGACAATGCGGTTTTCCAGGCCCATAACTACATCCAGATTGCGGAGTCCGATATCCGTATCGATCAAAACCACTTTTTTATCTAACTGTGCTAATCCGGTGCCTACGTTTGCAGTCGTAGTGGTCTTGCCGACACCGCCTTTTCCTGATGTAATTACAATTACTTCACTCATGCTTTCTATCCTCCTGGGAAATTTTTATGTTTTAGGTAACGTCTGGTGCCAGATACAAAAATCCTTCGTTTTTTGCCCCGGCCCCAGGCATTACAGTATGTGTTTAAACAAGCCGGATGAGATCGGCTCAATTAAAATCTGCTGCTCGTACACCGTGGCGATCTGGGGTACGGCTGCCTCCTCCTTTTGCCTGCGGCGCAGCCCCCTGGCGGGCGCTTCCTTTTTGTCCGCGGAGCGTCCCATATAATCGCCGATCTTGATCTGCACCGGATCCATCTCCAGCGCCGCCACAAAGCAGGTGTCGTCTCCCGTGGCACCTGCGTAGGCAATGCCCTTTAAAGAGCCTAAAATAACAATATTGCCCTTTGCGATTACCTTTGCTCCGGGGTTTACGTCCCCTAAGATGATCATGCTCGTCTCCGATTCAATCTGCTGTCCAGAGCGCAGGGTTCCCTTGTAAAAGTGTCCGGTCTGGGGCGAATGCTCCTCGACGAAGGTGCCCATCCTGCGTTTGATAACCTCGTCCATCAGGTCATCGTGATCCAGAATACAGATGATTGTGATCGAGGTGTACTGTTGGATCGTATCGATAATCTCAAACTGCTCTCCCTGGGAAAGCGCCCGTCCCTCAAAGGAAATGGCGATACGCGCATTCTTGAAAAATTTTTCCGAGTCGATAAATTTATTCTTGATCTCTTCTAACAGCTCACGAAAGGAAAGTGTATCATCCAGGATCAGATTGATGCCGTTTTTTGAGCTTTTGATGATCACAGGCTGTGGGTTCAACTTTTTATGCCTCCTGTTCCTAATTATATGCTTATTATTGTAGTTTTTTTGATCAGTCGGTAAATGAGCTGGACGTCTGTCCGACATTTGCCGCGGTTCCGTTGATAAGTGACTCCTCGTCCTCCAGCTTGAAATAGTATTTTAAGATATCCGCGGACACATCCGACGCATTGTGGCTGGTGTAGCCGTAGGCGATACGGGTCGCAATGGATATCTGCGGGTTCTGGTAGGGCGCATAGCCCACGAACAGGGCGTGGTTCGGGCGGTTCGTCACCTGCTGTGCAGTTCCGGTTTTGCCCGCTACATCGAGCGTATCAAAATCGTTAAAGGAGTTTAAATCCTGTACCACCATACGGTTTCCGCTCTGAATCGCATCCCATACGGACTGGGGAATATCCGTCATCCGGCTCTTGACCTTTGGCTCGTAGGTTTCGAGCACATTTCCCTCCGCGTCCGTCAGCTTGTTTAGCAGTGTGTAGTCGTACACGGTTCCCCGGTTTGCCACAGCCGTCACATAGCGCGAGAGCACTACGGTTGTATAGTCGTGGTTACTCTGTCCGATGGCCGCCGTAATCGGGAACTCCGTGGCGATCTTCGGCTCGCTCTCCACCGTCTCGATGCCCGTCTTATCCCCGAGACCGTACATATTTGCGTATTTTGTAATCGTCTCGATACCTGCGGATTCCACGTAGCTGTCCCCGATCTGCGAGAACTGCCATCCCAGCTCATAGAAAAAATAGTTGCAGGAAAAACGGATCGCCTCCGAGACGTTGATATTTCCGTGTGTATAGCCGGGGAAGGCCCAGCACTTCGGTCCGTCCTCCACACGCTCAAACCTGCCCTTGTCCTGGATGAGCGTGGCGGTAGTGATCGTCCCCTCCATCAGCCCCGCCGTTGCCGTGACCATCTTGAAGGTGGAGCCGGGTGCGGTCCGCTGCTGTGTCGCATTGTTGTAAAAGGGCAGCGAAAGATCGTTGTGTAGGGCAGCAAAATAAGCGCTGTCCACCGTGTTCGCCAGACGGTTGTTGTCATAGCCCGGATAGGTGACGCAGGCTAAAAGCTCACCCGTCTGCACGTCTGCAATGACACAGGAGCCGGTGCACGGATCAAGGGCGAGCTGTGCCGGCGTAATTTCCAGATGCCGGATCCGCTCCATCAGAAAATCAAAGGGGCTTAAGCTGCCGCCCTTCAGCTGCGCAATCATCTCGTCATCGTAGTCGAGGATATTCTGTTCATAGAGAATCAGGCAGATATCCACGCCGCTGATGAGGTTATCCCGGATCATATATTTGTAAATGCGCTTGTTGAAGCCGTCATTTTGCTTCAACTGTTCCATCACATAATCCACGAGGGCGCCGTAAAGCTCCGCGGAATCTGAATACCCTTCCCCAGTTGGGAACTTCGTGATGTCAAACCACTGCTCGTTGATCACGTGGTACAGGTATTCCTGCAGGCTGATGGTATCGTTTTTCCATGCGATATACGTTTCGTCATTCCAGTCGATCCGCGCGTTTACGATAATCTCCTCCTCCGTGAGCATCGTCAGGATATAGCTCATATACATCTGCATATCCTCGGAGAGGTTTTCATAAGCTGCCGGATCGGCCTTCGTCAGCTCTTTTTTGATGTCCTCGAGCACGCTTTTGCGCCGGCTGCGGAATGCCTTGTAAACCTTCTTTTCGGTATCCGAGGCTTCCCTGAGGGCAAAATGATCCATGTCGATGACATTGTTGTTGAGCAGCGCATAATAAACGTCATCGATGGGAATTTTGATATCGGCAGCGCTCGTCGACTCATACTCCTTGGCGTTGATGATGTTCGAGTAGACGATGCCCGCGATCTCCTGCTCTAACAGGTTGTACACCGCCTTCTGCAAATCCATATCGATGGAGAGGTAAACGTCGTTTCCGGCCACCGGCTCGGTGCGCTCGATCGTTTCCAGCTCCTTACCCATGTTGTCGACATAGAGCTTTTCCTGTCCCTTTTTGCCCTTAAGCTCGGTGTCCATGTGCTGCTCGATGCCGGATTTGCCGACCGTATCGGTCCGCGCATATTCGGATCCCTCCTGATCGCCGCCGAAGGCGATAAATTCATCCTCGTCGATCTGTCCGGTGTAGCCGATGAGATGGGCGAGATATTTGCTGTCATTGTAGCGGCGGATCGTGTCCTCCGTAACCTCTACGCCCTGAAGCTCATAGGCGTGCTCACTGACGAAGGCAACCGTCTCGTCGCTGACGTCGGAGGCAATCTTTGTCGCGATATATTTCTGATAGCCGTTCTGCCGCATCTTATAGCGGATGATCGCGATACGGTACGCATCTCTTTTGCTGTATTCCTCGGAAATGTCAAATACGCCGGAGCCGGTCAGATATCCCATGATCTGGTCCGGCGTTGCGACCGCGGTATCGTAGCCGAGCTTTTCGCTGTATCCCAAGTCCTCGATCTTTGTCTCGCCGTAGATATCGGCGCGGAAGCGCTGCAGTCTCGTTCCGCTGACCGTAAACTCATAGCTCTCGTCCGCCGTGAGCGTGATGGAAAAATCATTGTCAATGGCGTCTCCGTTTGCGTCAAGGGTATGCAGAATCTGTGCGATATCCTCGTTGATGGAGCGGTTTTTCACCTGGGATGCCCGCAGCTCCCCCTCGCTGCTGTAGGTGCCGTTATCCTCGATGGTGATGCCGTAGGCCAGCTCGTTGTAGGCTAAGAGCTTTCCGTTGCGGTCAAAAATATTGCCCCGGGTGCTGCTTAAGCTGCGGGTTTTGATGACGCGCATCAGATAATCGGACTGACGATCCGCACCGCTTATGATCTGGAGCTGGAAGAGCCGCAAAAGCAAAATCACAGCCATGCACACAAATAAGATAGCCAGAAACAGGATACGTGATTGAAACAGTTGTCTGAAAAACGTTCGAATACTCTTAAACAAACTTTGCCGCGCTCCTTCGCTCAATTTCCTCCAGACGGCGGTTGACCTTCAATATGATGAAATAAAGGATGATCATCATAAGCAGGGTATAGACCATCTCCGGAAGGATGACATGTGACAGATAGTATGGAAACTTCAGCTTGCTTCGGAACAGAAACACGAAGAAGTAAATTACAAAATTATATACAAAATCGCTCGCCGCCACAAGTACCATCGGAAGCTTGAAATCCTCCGGGAAGAACAGCTTTCGAAAAAAGCCGTTGAGGTATCCGATGTACATAAAAAGCATTGCGTAGCCGCCGAGAATATGCGAATAAAAAATATCCATGCAGGCACCGCAGAAAAGGCCGATGTACATGCCCTCCTTTTTTCCTCTCATGAAGCCGAATGAGGCGGTCACGATGATCAGGAGGTTTGGCGCAACGGTCAAAAATGAAATTGACTGAAACAGTGTCGTCTGCAATAAAAAACAGACGAGCACAATAAAAAATACCGTAATTTTCCGGAGCATAAACATCCTATTCTTTCTCCACGGTTCCTGTCGTGGTTTTTAAATCCGTGATTACAAGCACATGCTTGATGTGCTCAAAATCCACAACCGGCGTGATCAGGCCGGATTTTGTCAGGTTGTTGGAATTGACATGTATCTCGCTGATGTAGCCGATCAAAAGCCCCTGTACATAGTCGGGGCTGATGTAGGAGGTCACGACCTGATCTCCCACGGATACCCTGTTGTTTGTATCCTTCAAATTTGAAAAGGTGATCATCTGCCGCTCGTCCATGACCTGCAGGTCACCGTTGACCACACAGTAGTCGGAGGTCGAGAGCACCATACCGCTGACGCTGCTCATGTCGTCCACGATGGAGCGCACCTTTGCGTAGTTTGCACCGACCTCTGTGATGATACCGGCAAGCCCGCTCCCGGTGATCACATTCATGCCGACGGCGACGCCGTCGTCCGTCCCCTTGTCGATCAGAAACGTATCAAACCAGTTCCCGGGATCCTTGCTGATCACGCTCGCCGGGAGCTTGTTGTAATCGGAATAGCTCTTCTGGAGCTCCACCAGCTCGCGCAGATCCTCCGTGTCGTACTGCTCCAGCTTGAGTGCGTTCAATTCCTCGGTCAGCTCGTCCACCTGGTTTTTCAGCGTCTCGTTTTCCTGCATGACGTTGCGCAGCGAGGCAAGCTCATAGGTCTTGTCCGAAATCCAGTTTCCAATCTCGGTAAGCCCGCGCTGCATGGGAATGAATACGTAGCTCGCAGCCGTCCCCACCGGGCCGGCTGTCCAGCCAAGGGTAAAGCTTCCCATCATAAGCAGAAAGCACACAAGGGTCAATACAAGCAGTATATATTTAGCGGGAATATTTTTTTTGTTTTTACGTCTTACACGCGCCATTCTTACTTATGTCCTCTTATATATAAATCTTTTCCTTGAGCGTGTACGCGAGGTGGCGGAACTTCGTGTCGCTCACCAGCTTCACCAGCCCTCTCGCCACACACTCCTCCGGATCCTCGCACGTATTGACCTTGATGCCGGTGGTTGTGGAGAACAGCTCGTCGAGCTTGGCGATCCGCGAGGAGCCGCCGGTCATATAGATGCCCGCGTGTATGATATCCCGCGCCAGCTCCGGCGGCGTGTGCTCCAGCGTCATCTTGATGGAGCCGCAGATATCGCTCAAATCGTTTTGTATCGCCTCGTGTACCTGGGCAGCGCTGATCTCCATCTCGATGGGGAGTCCGCTCACCACATCCCGGCCCACGATGGCCATAGTTTCCTCGTTTCCGGGCAGTGCGCAGCCGATGGTCTCCTTGAGGGCGCAGGCGGTCTTTTGTCCGATCAGAAGGTTGCTGTGCTTGCGCACGTAGGAAATGATGGACTCGTCGAGCTGGTTGCCGCCGAAATGAAGCAGACTGCTGAGGACCAGCCCGCCCAGGGAGATAATCGAGATTTCCGTGGTGTCCGCACCGATGTCCACGACCATGACGCCTGTCGGCTCATTGACGTCAAGGCCCAGACCTACCGCATCCGCGATGGGCTTTTCGCACACCTGTACGAGCCTGGGCTTTGCCTTGCTCTTGTAAAACATATCGAAAAACGCTTTTTTCTCCACCTCCGTAATATCGGTGGGTACGGCAACAATGAACTCCGCCCCGCGCAGCTTGCCCTTCGTGTTTTTCTCCAGAAATTCAAAAATCATGGTCTGAAGGAAATTGTACTCCGCAATGACGCCGCTCACCACCGGAAAGGATACCTGAATGCTCTCCGGCGCCTTCTCATACATGGCGTATGCCGCGTCTCCGTAGGCATACAGCTGGTTTTTATTTACGATTGCAACGGTGTTCTTCTCGTTCAAAATCGTTCCGGTGGCTTTGCAGAATACCTTCAAATTTGTGGTTCCCAAGTCGATTCCGTATACATTGCTGCTCATAAGTGTTCTCTCCTAAACTAAAATCTGTTTGTTTTCCCGGAAGCTGTAATAATGATTGTCCCCGATAATAATGTGGTCGGACAGGCCGATATCCAGAAGCTCCCCGCACTCCATAATGCGCTTTGTGAGCTGCATGTCATCCCGGCTTGGCGCGGGATCCCCGCTGGGATGGTTGTGCAGAAGGATAATGGCTGTCGCCCGCTGCTTTAAGGCACACATAAAAATATCACGCGGTGAGACAAGCACAGCGCGTGCACTCCCCGTAGCGATCTGCGCGTCTCCGATCAGATGGCATTTTGTGTCAAACATGGCGATTACAAGCTGCTCCCTGTGCTCATGCCGCAGCCGTTCCATAAAGTAGGCCGCAACGGATTCCGGTTCCGAAAGGCATACGCGATCCCTGCGGTCCGTCCGGGCAATTCTGCGGGACAATTCCGCCGCGCATTTGAGCTGGATCGCCTTGACCTTACCGATGCCGTCAAAGGTCTGCAGATCCGTAAGGGAGAGGTCATAGAGATTCAGAAGTCCCCGCTCCCCTGCCTGCAGAATGCACTGTGCGAGCTGCACGGCATTCTGCTGTCTGCTGCCGCTCTTTAATATGACGGCTAAAAGCTCCGCGTCCGAGAGTGCCTGCGGGCCTGCCAGCAGGCATTTTTCATAGGGGCGTTCCGATACCGGAAGCTCCTTTGCTGTAAAATGATTAGTCACACGGTCCCCTTCCTGCTCTCTCCCCAAAAAGGTATGTCCCATGTTTCCTTCGTAAACCGCTCGGCCTTTTTACAAAAAATGGCTGAACTGGTATCGTTTTATTCTAACACATCAGGTCTTTATTAACAAGGTTGTGAATATAAAGTTTTTCTAAAGACATCAGAATCCCGAATTTTGCGTGATGCCACGTCAGCCCGCCCTGGAAATAAACGTTGTAGGGTGCCCGCAGCGGCCCGTCAGCGGAAAGCTCGATGGAGGAGCCCTGGACGAAGGCACCGGCCGCCATGATCACCTTGCTGTCGTAGCCCGGCATGTCCCACGGCTCCGGCGTTACGTAGCTGTCCACGGGTGCCCCTGCCTGGATGCCCTCGCAGAAGGCGCACAGCCGCTCTGGCGTTTCAAGCGCGATGGCCTGGATAATGTCATGACGCGGCTCGGAGCCGTTTGGCAGCACAGTAAAGCCCAGCCGTTCGTAGAGGTTTGCGGCAAAGATCGCGCCCTTCAACGCACCGGCAACCACATTCGGTGCGAAAAATAACCCCTGATAAAAGGGCAGCATGACGCCGAGGGAGGCACCGACCTCCTTTCCGAGTCCGGGGGATGTCAGCCGACAGGCCGCGTTTTCCACGCATTCCGCTGTGCCTGCGATGTAGCCGCCGATGGGTGCAAGCCCGCCGCCCGGGTTTTTGATGAGGGAGCCGACCACCATGTCCGCGCCCACGTCGCCTGGCTCCTGTCGTTCCACAAACTCGCCGTAGCAGTTGTCAACCATGCAGATTACGTCCGGCTTAATGCCCTTTACAAAGGCGATCAGCTCGCCGATCTGTGCGACGGACAAGGTTTTTCGCATGAGATAGCCCTTGGAGCGCTGGATCGTCACAAGCTTTGTCCGCTCGTTTATGGCATTTTTAATGCCCTCGTAGTCAAAGCCGCCGTCCGGCAAAAATTCCACCTGCCGGTAGGTGACGCCGTACTCCGCAAGTGAGCCCCTTGACGGGTGGATGCCGATCACCTCCTCGAGCGTATCATAGGGCTTTCCGACCGGGGAGAGCAGCTCGTCGCCGGGGCGCAGGTTTGACATGAGCGCCAGTGCCAGCGCGTGTGTGCCGCAGGTGATCTGCGGGCGGACTAACGCCGCCTGGGTGTGAAAGACGTCGGCGTAAACCTGTTCGAGGGTATCGCGCCCCAGATCGTTGTAGCCGTAACCGCTCGTGGCGTTAAAGCATTCGGCGCTCACCCGGTTTTTCTGCATCGCCGCGATGACCTTCATCTGGTTATATTCCGCTACCCCGTCGATGGACGCAAACCGCCCGGAAAGCTCCGCTTCGATTTTTGCCCCGAAATCAAATACCGGCTCCTCAATGCCCATCCGGGCGTATGCCGCCTTTAAATCAAGCATCTGTTCCATTTATCGTATCCCCCGCTCTTCTATTATTTCCAATATATAAGATAATATTTTTTCTTTGTCGTAATCAAAGGCTGATTTGTCGATCCAGGTTACATCCCGCTCCCGTTTGAACCAGGTGAGCTGACGCTTTGCAAAATGGCGGGTGTCCCGCTTGATGATGCGCACCGCCTCCTCTAAGGAGCACTCGCCCGCAAGATAGGCAAACAGCTCCTTGTAGCCGAGTCCCTGCATCGCGGTCATATCCCGTTTACAGCCCATGTCCTGCAGGGCCTTTACCTCTGCAAGCAGCCCGCGCTCCATCATCGTGTCTACCCTGGCATCGATGCGCGCATAGAGCTTTTCCCTGTCGTCTGTCAGCACAAAATAGGCGAACCGATAGGGGGAGGATCTGGCGCGCTCCCGCTCGTTGTGCGCGGAGATGGGCGTACCGGTTTTTTCGTAAAATTCCAGCGCCCTGATCACCCGCCTGATATTGTTGGCATGAATCTCCTGCGCCGATTTCGGGTCGACTGTCTGCAGGCGCGCGTGGAGCGCCTGTGCGCCTTCCTGCTTTGCGATAGCCTCGTAGGACGCCCGCAGCGCCGGGTCGGATTCCTCCTCCGTAAAATCGATATCGTAGAGAAGCGCCTGAATGTAAAAGCCTGTTCCGCCCACCACAAGGGGCAGACGGTTCCCGTCCCAGAGGCGCTCCATCGCCGCCTTTGCGTCTTTTTGAAAGCGGACGACGTGAAATTCCTCCCAGGGCATGTATACATCTACCAGATCGTGGCTGACACCCTGCATCTCCGCTGGCGTTATCTTTGCGGAGCCGATGTCCATGTGCTTATACACCTGCATGGAATCCGCGGAAATGATTCCGGCGTTCAATTTTTTTGCGAGCGCAATGGACAGCGCCGTTTTGCCCACTGCGGTCGGACCGGTTAAAATAACCAGGCTTTTTTTATCCATGTTTCGTTCCCCTCTTACCGGTGCCTGCCGCGTTTGGCCGCAGACAGCCCTGCGCAGCGCGGCTATATAATACGTTTGAATTTTTTCTCGATCTCACGCTTACTCATGGAGATCATGGTCGGTCTGCCATGGGGACAGTGATACGGGTTTTCAAGGGTTAGAAGCTCCTTGATGAGCGCCTCCACCTCCCCGCGGCTGATGCTCTGGTTTCCCTTGATCGCTGCCTTGCACGCCGCCGTCGCAATCCTCGCGAGAAGCGCCGAAGGCTCGGCCTTTCCCGACGGACTCTCCGCGATTCCGTCCAAAAGCTCATAAAAATATGCCTTTGCATCCAGCTCATAGAGATTGTCCGGCACCGCCGAGAGCACGTACTCCCGGCCCCCGAAGGACTCGATGGCAAAGCCAAGCCCCTTTAAAAATTCCGTGTGCGTTTCCAGTATGACCTGTTCCTGCAAATTCAGGCTCAGGACAATCGGCGGGCTTAGCTGCTGGGAGGTCAGCTCCCGATCTGCAAAGCGCTTCATCATCCGCTCGTAGAGCACCTTTTCGTGTGCTGCATGCTGATCAATGATGAAGAGCTTGTCCTCCGCCTGTGTAAGCCAGTACGTGTCAAACAGCTGCCCGATGATACGGATATTTTCCCGCTTCGCCTGCTCGATAAAGCCGACCCCGTAGCCGTCCTCCTCACGGAAAAACTCGGTGAGGGTCGTCTGGTGCGGCTGTGTGCGCTGCGACGAAGCCTGGCTTTGCGGCGGCTGCGCATTTTGTGCCGAAGCCTGGTTTTGCGGCGGCTGCGCATTTGGTGCCGAAGCCTGGCTTTGCGGCGGCTGTGCATTTGGTGCCGAAGCCTGGCCTTGCGGCGGCTGCGCATTTTGTGCCGAAGTCAGGCTCTGCGGCGGCGGAGCAGACCGGTCATCCCCGCTCGTGTTTGTCTGTGCCGGGCGCGGGGCATATTTTTTCTCGTAGGAGCTCTCGGGCAGCTTCCCCTGCGCGGTGCGCTGCTTCATGTCCGAGAGCCGCTTTTGCTCAAAGGGCTGTATCGGTGCCGGCACGGCCTTCGACTGCTGCGCGGCCTTCGCTGCTTTCATTTCCCCCGATACCTCCACGACCAGGTCGCGCCCGGAGAGTGCCTCACGCACAAGCGCGGCGAGATTTTCGTAAAACTGCTCCGCATGTGCAAAGCGCGCCTCCATCTTCGTGGGATGGACGTTCACGTCCAAAAGCTCCTCGTCCATCGTGATGTAGAGCACCGCAAATGGATACTGACGGTTCATGAGGTAGGGTCTGTATGCTTCCTCCAGCGCTTTTGCCACGATCTGGCTTTTCATATACCGTCCGTTAATAAAATAATTTTCAAAATTACGGTTACTGCGGGAAATCACGGGCTTTCCGATAAAGCCCGTCAAACGGATCCCGCCCCGCTCACCGTCGACAGGCAGAAGGTTTGCGGCGATCTCCTTTCCATATATATGGTAGATAATATCCCTGCGGTTGCAGTTGCCCGAGGTGTGCAGCTTCGGCTGGTTGTTTACAATGAGCTGAAAGGAAATCTCGGGATGCGAGAGCGCGAGACGCTCCATGAGCGTGGAAATATAGCCGCCCTCGGTCTGTGCTGACTTTAAAAATTTGCGCCGCACCGGTGTATTAAAAAACAGATTTCTTACGAGGAATGTGGTGCCCTCCGGCGCGCCCACCTCCTCAAAAAGCTTTTCCTTTGAGCCCTCGATGACAAAGCGCGCGCCGGTGAGGGCACCCCGTGGCCTTGTGATCAATTCCACCTGTGAAACCGCGCTGATGCTCGCGAGCGCCTCGCCGCGGAAACCGAGGGATTTTACGCAGAGCAGATCCTCCATACTGCGGATCTTGCTCGTGGAATGGCGCAGGAATGCAAGCTTTACCTGATCCGGCTCGATGCCGCAGCCGTTGTCGGTAACACGCAGAAACGTCGTACCGCCCTCCTTGATCTCCACCGTGATAAAGGTTGCACGGGCATCGATGGCGTTCTCTACCAGCTCCTTCGCCACTGAGGAGGGGCGTTCCACGACCTCTCCCGCCGCGATCTTTTCAATTGTAGCCTCGTCCAGCAGTTGTATGTCCGGCATGGCAGCCTCCTTGTGTGTGTATCATTACCTCAATCATAGCATAAAGCATTTTTCCCTACAATATACGTTTTGCGGTGCCGCAGCAGCCATTAGCTAGCCCTGCCAGCGGTTTTTCAGCTTCCCCTGCAGCTCGTAGAGCTTGTTTAATGCCTCGATTGGCGTATAGTTCCCGAGATCGAGTTCCTTTAGCTCCGAGAGAATCTGCTCGTCCCCCGAAGCATCGAACAGGGAGATCTGGTTCTGATCCACCTCGTCCATCTTTTTGACCCGCCTGTGTGTGCGCTTTTGCGGCGCAAGGCTCTCCACTCCGCAGGTAATGTTGTTGTCAATCAGCTCCTGACAGATCTCCTTCGCCCGGCCGATGACCGAATCCGGCACACCCGCCAGCTTTGCCACCTGGATACCGTAGCTGCGGTCGGCGCCGCCCTTTACGATTTTCCGCAGAAACACGATATCGTCGCCCTTTTCCTTGACGGCGATACAGTAATTGTTCACGTTGTCAAGCTTTCCCTCCAGCTCGGTAAGCTCGTGGTAATGGGTCGCAAAGAGGGTTTTCGCCCCCAGAAGCCTTGGATTGCTGATGTGCTCCACTACCGCCCAGGCGATGGAGAGCCCGTCGAAGGTGGAGGTGCCCCGCCCGATCTCGTCGAGAATGAGCAGGCTGTCCCGCGTCGCATTTCGAAGAATATTTGCCACCTCGTTCATCTCTACCATAAAGGTGCTCTGGCCGCTGGCGAGGTCGTCGCTGGCGCCCACCCGCGTAAAGATCCGGTCTACCAGGCCGATCTCGGCGCTCTTTGCCGGAACAAAGCTGCCAAGCTGCGCCATGAGAACGATGAGGGCGCTCTGGCGCATGTAGGTGGATTTTCCGGCCATATTCGGGCCTGTAATGATGGAGATGCGGTGCGTCCGGTTATCGAGGTAGGTGTCGTTCGGAATAAACATGTCACTCCGGATCATCTTCTCCACCACCGGATGACGTCCCTCACGGATGTCAATGACACCCTTTTCGTTGAGCGTCGGACGGCAGTAATGATTGCTCTCCGCCACATATGCGAGTGAGAGCAGCACATCAAGCCCGGCGATCGCCTTGGCGGTTTTCTGGATGCGCATAACCTCACCGGTAAGCTTCTCCCTCAGCTGCCGAAACAGCTCATACTCCAGCTGAAACAGCTTGTCCTCCGCGCCGAGGATTGTTTCCTCCAGCTCCTTTAGCTCCGGTGTAATATAGCGCTCCGCATTTGTAAGGGTCTGCTTGCGCGTATAATAATCCGGCACAAGCTCCCGGTAGGAATTTGTGACCTCCAGATAGTACCCGAACACCTTGTTGTACTTGATGCGCAGATTTTTGATACCGGTCTTTTCACGCTCCCGCGCTTCAATCTCGGCAAGCCATTTTTTGCCGTCGGTCTTTGCACGGCGCAGCTTATCTACATCCTCAAAGTAGCCCTCCTTTATGATTCCCCCGTCGTGTACGGAGATGGGCGGCTCCTCGACGATGGCCTCGTCCACCCACTGATAGATATCCTCGAGCGCATCCATTTCGTCAAACAGCTTTTCAAGGGCCGTACTGCCAAACTCGGAGAGCACCATGCGGATAGCCGGAAGCATCTGCACGGAGTTGCGGAACGCGATGAGATCCCGGGGGTTCGCGGTCTGATAGCTGATACGGGTGATGAGCCGCTCCATATCGTAGATGGGATGCAGATACTCCCGAAGCTCCTCGCGGCTGATTACGTTGTTATTCAGCTCCTCAATGGCGTCGTAGCGCGCCTCGATCTCATCCCTGCCGATCAGCGGCTGCTCCACATAGGTACGCAGAAGCCTTGCGCCCATGGCGGTCTTTGTCTTGTCCAGCACCCACAGGAGGGAGCCTTTTTTATTTTTCTCGCGCATCGTCTCCACCAGCTCAAGATTTCGGCGCGTGGAGGAATCCAGCACCATGAAGGCGCCGGTGGAATAGGGATGGATGCTTGTCATGTGCTCCAGCCCGTTCATCTGCGTCTCGTAAAGATATTTTAAAAGCGCACCCGCCGCAGGCGTCCCGCATGGATAATCGGCAAGCCCAAGCCCCTGCAGGCTGCTCACATGGAAATGGGAAAGCAGCGTTTCCTTTGCCTGATCATCGGTGAAATACCAGGAATCCAGCGCCGTCACGGTGATGCGCAGCCGGTCCTTCAAATTCTCGACGTCAAGTGTGCTCATGAAAAGGGCATCGTTGCAGATGATCTCCGAGGGCGCAAACTTGTTGATCTCGTCTAAAAGCTTCCCCGCCGAATCAATCTCCGTTACGAAAAAATCCCCGGTGGAGACGTCCGCAGTGGAGACGCCGAAAACATCCGCGTCACAGTAAACGCACATGAGATAGTTGTTTTTTGTTTCATCCAGCGACTCGTCCGTCTTTGTGCCGGGCGTGATGATACGGATGACCTTGCGCTCCACAATACCTCTGGATGCCTTCGGGTCGCCGACCTGCTCACAGATGGCGACCTTGTAGCCCTTTGCCACCAGGCGGTTAATGTATGTATCCGCCGCGTGAAACGGCACGCCGCACATGGGCGCGCGTTCCTCGGCGCCGCACTGCTTTCCGGTCAGCGTCAGCTCCAGTTCCTCGGAGGCTTTCAGGGCGTCCTCGAAAAACATCTCGTAAAAGTCTCCCAGCCGGTAAAATAAAATGCAATCCTGGTGTGCTTCCTTCGTTTGTAGATAATGCTGCATCATGGGTGAATAATCAGCCAAAATGTCCTTCCTCCTAATTCTAACGTAGTACCGCCCGTTTCCCTGCGGGCATGGTCATGTCGGTAATTGATAGTGTCCGGCAAGCTTTTCCGCGGTCTTAATGCCGTCCATCGCCGCGGAGGTGATGCCGCCCGCATACCCGGCGCCCTCCCCGCAGGGATAGATACCCGCAATATTGCTCTGAAAATCCGCATTCCGCAGGATGCGAAGCGGTGAGGAGGTGCGGCTTTCCACACCCGAGAGAATCGCATCGTACCGGTCAAAGCCGGAAAGCTTTTCGCCAAACAGACGCATGCCGGTTAAAAAGCGTCCGTTCATCTCCGGCGTCAAAAGCTCATGCAGCGCGCCGAACGCGGCCTTCCCCTTTACGCAGCTGGCAAAATCCCCGTAGGCATCCGTCATGCGCTTTTCCTTAAAATCTCCGAACAGCTGCTGGGGTATGTTTCCGCCGCAGAGGCGGTAAGCCCGTTCCTCGAGCTGCTGCTGGAAGTGCACCCCCGATAAGGGGCCGTCCCCCGGAAAATCGGCGGGCGTCACGGAGACAATGACCGCGGCGTTCGCGTTGCCGGAATCCCGCCTGTAATTGCTCATGCCGTTGACCGCCAGCTGTCCGGGCGCAGAGGAGGCATTGACCACATAGCCGCCCGGGCACATGCAAAACGAATACACTCCGCGCCCGTCCGGCATATTTGCGGTGACCTTGTAGGGTGCGGCGGGAAGTGAAAGCTTCTCCCAGTGCGTGCCGTACTGACACTCGTTGATCATCGCCTGAGGATGCTCCACGCGAAAGCCCACTGCAAATGCCTTCGGCTCCATCACAAGCCCAAGCGCGTGCAGGCGTGCAAAGGTGTCCCGTGCCGAGTGCCCGACGGCGATAACCGCAGTCTGCGTATGGATGGTTTTCTCACTGCCCTGCGGCGTGCGGACAACGACGCCCGTGAGCCTGCCATCAGAAACCAGAAGGTCGATAAGCTTTGTCTGAAAGAAAAAACGTCCGCCCAGCCGCCGGATCTCCTCGCGCATATTTCGGATGACCGCCGTCAGAATATCCGTTCCGATGTGCGGCCTGCTCTCATAGAGGATTTCCGGGGGCGCGCCGAATTTGCACAAAAGCTCCAGCACATGCCGGCCGCGCCCGTCCGGGTCCTTTACCATCGTATTTAATTTCCCGTCGGAAAAGGTGCCCGCCCCACCCTCTCCGAACTGCACGTTGGAGTCGGGCTTTAGGACGCCGCTCTCCCAAAATTCCGCCACGTCTGCGGTGCGCTCCTCCACACGTCTGCCGCGTTCCACAAGAAGGGGACGGTAGCCGTGAAGTGCCAGCTCATAGGCGCAAAACAGCCCCGCCGGTCCTGCACCAACTACCACAGGCGGATGCTTGAGTGGTTCGTCGCCGTGCTTTGGAAAATGGTAGCGCTTTTCCTGCACACATACAATGTTCGGTCTGTGCAGCTTTTTCACAAGCCGCCCCTCTCCCCTCATGCACACGTCCACGGTGTAGACATAAAAAAGCTCCGGCTTTTTGCGCGCGTCGATCGAGCATTTTCGGATCTCATAGGTAAGGGGCTGATCCGGGGAAAGCTGCAGCTCCTTTCGTATTTTATTTTCCAGACGCACCTCCCGGGAAGCATCGTCCGCCGCAAGAGGCACCTTCAATTGCTGTATTCGTATCATCACATGCTCTTTTCTGCTGACCTATGTAACAGTTCAGCCTTCGGTTCACGTTCACTGATTGATCGCTTATGTTTTCTTCTCTTCTGAGAGGGATGCTGCGGCACATCTGCCCGCAGCCGCCCCGCTCGACCATGCCCACTGCAGGTTAAAGCCGCCGCAGATACCGTCAATGTCCAGCATCTCCCCGGCAAAATAGAGCCCCTTCACAAGCATCGACTCCATCGTCTCTTCGCACACCTCGCCGGTATCCACGCCGCCCGCGGTTACCTGTGCCTGCTCAAAGGAACGGGTATTTTCCACAGGAACTGAAAAATGCTTGATCTGTGCCGCCAGTTTCCCGGCCTGCGCCGCACTAAGCGATGCGCAGGGTGCATCCGGCTGAAGCCCTGCCTCCTCCAGAAGCGCACTGCCAAGCTTTTCCGGAAACAGCCCGAACAGGGACTGTGCCATTGTCTTATGCCCGGAAAAAACGCTTTTCGCCCGCTTCATCAAAAGGGTGCGCACCTCGCTTTCTTTAACATCCGGAAGAAAATCCAGTGCAAGGTGCACCGACTGTCCACGCCGGATGCCCTTCGCCGCCAGATGACTCACCTGAAAAATGCAGATGCCGGAAACGCCGTAATCCGTAAGCTGCAGCTCGCCCGATTCACAGCCCATTTCCACATTATCTATGTAAATCTTTGTCGAAATTTCTGCACGAATTCCTGCAACCTTCCCGAAAAATGCAAGTCTGGATTGCAGCGGCACAAGGGCCGGAACAAAATCTTGTGTGTGATGTCCGAAACATTCTACATATAGAAAGCCGCTGCCGTCGCTTCCCGTCTTTTTATAAGATTTTCCGCCGGTGGCAAGCACGCATTTTTTTGATATATATGTGTCGGATTTTGTTTCAAATATGAATTTATTTTCCGCTTTTCGAATCTTGCGGATACCGATATTGCAGTGTATTTCGATGCCCAGCCGCTCACACTCCAGCTGAAGCAGCGCACACAGGCCCGCCGCTCCGCCGCCGCGGGGATAATAGCCGCCTTTTCGCACCACAGCCGGCATGCCAAGCTCCCCGAAGAAGCGAAGGGTATCCCGGGGCGAGAAGGACTCCATTGCGGGCAAGACAAAGGCAGGACTGGCTCCGTGATAAAATTGCCCATAAAAATACGCCAAAGAAGCCCCGTCCTGCGGTTCGTCTGAAACATGTGGAGAAAAAAGTGCCTCATTTGTAAAATTGCATCTGCCGTTTCCGGTCATGAGCAGCTTTTTGCCCGGCCGCTCCATGTGCTCAAGGATGAGCACGGAAGCACCGCAGCGCGCCGCGTGGATCGCGGCCATCAGGCCCGATGCCCCGGCGCCGACAACGATGATATCCCGGCAGATGCACGGTCTTTTTTTGATTTCCTGACTCATAATTCCTTTGTTACCTGTCATTCAACTGGAATAATTTTCCAAAAACTCAAACAGCTCCTCCTCCGACTCGAAATATTTCCCCCGGTCGATCTGTGCCTGCACCGATTCGGGCAGAAGCCGGTAGACAATGGAGGTTTCCATGTAAAACTCATCCGTCTCCAAAATATACACCTGAAGGCAGCCGTCCCTTGTCCGCAGCGCATAGGTTGTCGTGTCTGCCTGCTTTGGAGGTACTGCCGCATCCACCGCCTGGGTGGGAGCTGCGGGCTCTTCCGTGCTGCGCTCCGGCACGTCCGCTTCCGTGATGGTGTCCGTCCGGGGGACGGTCTGCTGCTTCGCCGGCTGTGTCTGTGCCTGCTCGGGCACGCTGCCCGTATCCATCACGAGCGCGGCCGTAAGCCCTGCCGCCGCTACGACAAGCACGGCCAGAAGAACGCATAAATTTGTTTTGATTGCTTCGTTTTGTCTCATATTCATCACCACAGATAGTATGTCCGTTCTGTGGAAAAGAATACAGCAAAAACCAGTTTTTTCTAATTTTTATTTAAGCAGACGGAGTCTGCGTCCCAGGGATATCAGCTTGCGCCCCGCGGGGAAGGAAAGCAGGTCCTCCTCATTTAGGCCCTTCAGCAGAAGCATCAGGACAAAATAGGATGCAGCGCCCAGAACAATTGCCACGCATGTGCTGACCGCATTGATCTTTATGAGCATCTGCAGCAGCGTATAAACACCATAGACAATCACACCCATGATGCCCGAACAGAGCGCCGGAAGCAAAAACGTCTTTTTGACCTCCTGGTGAAAGCCGATGGAACGGTAAATGCCGATGCCGTTTAGGATGCACATGGCAAAGGCGAAAAATGTATTTGCCCAGATGACCGCAAAAATGTTCAGGTCAAGCACCTGCATCAGTGCATAGAGCAGACCGGCCTGCAGAGCAAGCGCAAGCCCGGCGTTGATGACCGGAACCTTCATGCGGTTGATACCCTGCAAAATTCCGTTTGAGAGCGTTGAGAGCGAATAAAACACAACGGAAACCACACCAACCTGCAGCATCTGCGCTGCCAGTGCGGAGCTGTCATGGAACAGAAGCTGCATGACCGGCGAGGCCAGAACGCCAAGCCCGATGGCACAGGGAAATGCGACGACCATGCTGTACTGGATGGCATTTTCGGTTTTCTTGTGTACACTGTTCATGTCCCTTTTTGCAAAGGAGGAGGTGATTGCCGGAACGCTGGCACTCACCACCGCCGAGGCGATGGAGATCGGGACATTGACGAGCACGCGGTATTTTCCGCCGAACACACCCCAGAACACATGGATCTCATCCGCTGTGTAGCCCTGCAGATGGGCAACGTTTTTGAAAATACCCTGATCCACGATGGCGCTGAGGTTGTAGAGCGTCGTGGAGAGCAGAACCGGGATGACCGTCATGATAAGCACCTTTAGGATCACCCGATAGGATTCTCTGGAATTGCCCCGGTCTCTGCGCAGCCTCCGCTTTAAAACCCGCTTGTAGATCACAAAGACAAACAGAACGAACAAAAGCCCGGCAAGTGCACCTGCTCCGGTTCCGAGTGTTCCGCCCGCCGCACCGTAGGCGGCGCTGTACTCCTTTTCGTCTCCCAGCACCGCACCGATTTTTGCGCCGTAGGCAAAGAGGTAATGTGCTGCAAGTACGCTGATGACCGCATTGATCACCTGCTCGACGATCTGCGAGACCGCACTTGGCATCATCGTCCCAAGACCCTGGAAAAAGCCACGGATGACACCGAGCACCGCGACGATAAAAAGCGTCGGGGCAAGTACCCGAAGCGCGAATACACAGAAGGGTGTTTTTAAAAGCTCCGCAAAAAAATCCGCAAAGAAGAACACAGCAAGCCCCGCCAGCGCCCCGCTAAGCACCGCAAAGCCCAGGGCGGCCTTAAATACGCGGTAAGCATCCTTTACGCGTCCCTGGGATACGCGGGCAGACACCATTTTCGAGACGGCCAGCGGCAGGCTCATGGAGGAGATCAAAAGCAGCAGGGAATAAATCTCAAAGGCCGTGCTGTAGTAATCGTTTCCGAGATCACCGATGATGGAGGTCAGCGGTCCGCGGTAGAGCAGACCGATGATGCGGCTTAAAATCGATGCTACCGCCAGTATCGAGCCCTGCACTAAAAAGCCGGAATTATTTGGTTGTTTGCGTGTTCTGTTACGTTTTTGTTCCATAAACTAAATTTATCCTTTACATCCGCCGCCGGATCTACGGAGCGGAAAACGCCTCCGCGGTTTCGTAGATACCGATATTATCAGCAGAATCTGTTGTAATAATACATATGCAGGTCTTACCGGGATTCATCACAAGCTGATCCCCGTTTCCGTCATAAAAATATGACGGCGTGTTCAAATCCGCTTTGCTCCAGGTAATATCCACATACGCCCCTCCGGTAAAATATTTTCCGGTTCCGTTTCCGACCGTGTCAAACTCCATACGGCCCTTGCCGTCGATGACCCGTCCCGGCACAAACTGGAAAATAACGTTTGTAAAGGCAAGCTGCCCGCCGGTCTCACCGTCGATGTGCTCCTTTTTGTACTGGAAGCGCTTGTAGGTGTTTGTCGTTTCGTCATAGACAAACCAGGATTTGCTTGCCGGGAAGGATGTCTGCATGACGGCCGCCGGGTTGCCGTTCAAAGACACCGGCTCCTCCCCGTCGGAAAATACAAAATGTCCGCCGTAGCCTTCGGCGTACTGTGTGCGGTAGCCCTTTTTTTCAATGCCTGCCGCGATGCCGTCCGGCTTTGCAAACACGTTGTGCGGTGCGGGACGGTCACCGGAGCGGTAAAATACCAGACTCTCAATGCTGCCCTCCAGGCCGTTGATGTTGTCGATGGCATCGCTGTTCAAATAGCTTTTCGCGATATCCGCCTGTCCGTAATGCATATACACCGCATCGTACTCCTTTGCAATGTGTGCATAGTACAGGCGGCAGCTGCGCACGGAGCCGTACTTCGGCGCTTTGGTGTAATCGTCAAAAATTCCCATGAGACGGGTCAGTCCGCCCTCCACCAGACATTCGTAGAGCACATCCGCTTCGCTGATCCCGTACTGCGGCAGCGCATCCGTCGTATTTCCGAACATGATCGCTAAGGGCCGGTTTCGGGTCTGCTCCTCGGGGAGCCATTCGCCGGTGAGCAGGCTCTGCGCCTCGCCCTCGTGGGTATTTTCCGGTTCGGGCTCGGGCTCCGGTTCAGGCTCCGGCTCATCCTCCACCTCAATTGGAGGAACGGTCAGATCAACGACATCCGGTTCCTCTTCCTTTTTCCCGCAGCCGAACAGCAGCGATGCGGTCAGTGCAGCGATGATGACTTTCGACAGCTTCTTTCTCATATGCTTTGTACCTTCCTTCTGTTTTATCCGCTTTTCTTAAGTGTCCCGCGTAATGCCAAGGCCGTCTAAAATGGCGCGCTGGCGCGCCTCCATTTCCTCACGCTGTTCCTCCGTCTCGTGGTCATAGCCGAAGAGATGCAGCATACTATGTAAAATCAAAAAGGCAAGCTCCCGCTTTTCGCTGTGGCCGAAGCGGACAGCCTGCTCCTTTACCTTTTCCGTGCTCACCACGATATCCCCCAGCAAAAGCTCACCCGTGTCCGGGTCAAAGTTGCCCTCCACACACTCCTCCACATGGGAAAAATCCGCGGGCGTCTCGTAGGTCTGCATCGGAAAGGACAGCACATCCGTGGGACTGTCAATGCCCCGGTGCAGCCGATTGATCCCATGGATCCCCGGATCGTCCGTAAAGGTCAGATTTACCTGTGTCTCATAAGGGCAGCGCTCCGCTTCACATGCGGCATGAATTACCTGCCCTGCCAGTGCTTCGGTGTCAAAATCAAAGGAAACATCCGTTTCCCATTCGGTCAGAATCGTCATTACAGCAGATCCTCCTTTACAAGCATCTCCCGAATCGTGAGAAACTGGTTCATGGACAGTCCCGATTCATCGTAAAGCCCCTCCGCCGATTTCTCATTCATCGTCTGATAGATCACGATCTCCCGGTTCCAGCCGGAGGAGAAGGTGTCCTTGTCCAACAGGTCAAACTTTGTGACGATCATGTCCGCAATCTGCACGATCGCGCTCTCGGTAGAGCTTGGACGCTTATTCACGCCGTTGTACTCCGCCAGAATCGCCACAAGACGCTCGGAAAAACAGTTGCTCTGTGCGAGCTGCACACCGTTTTCGATAAATGGCTCGCCCTCCAGCTTTCCGACACGGTAGTAAAAGCCGCCGGCCCTTGCCAGCTTTTCATCCGCACCAAGCGCCTCGGCCAGCCGACGGGCCACGTTTGAGGTTTTGAGCGCATGGTTGTAATCTATGGTGGAATAGCGCTCAATCTCCTTTCGCAGATGGAAGCTCTCGTCCATGACCGTGTCCAGGCTGATCGTCTCGGTCACGCTCTCCCGGTTTCGAAGCTTCGGCACAAACCGCAGTGCAAACAGCGACAGAAAGCTCCCTGCCAGTGCCGCCAGCAGCGTGTAGGCGTTTAAGTAGTTGTACTCCAGATAATTGCAGCAGGTCGGTATGACCGACGACATACTCATGACCAGAATATTTACCCAGATGCGCAGCTCCTCCTGCATAAACAGCTCCACAAAAAACACACCGATCACGGCCAGCAGCATATACGCAATTACCACATATGCACTGCCCTCTGAAAACAGTGCGGTCAGCAGCGCAAAATAAACGGCCAGCACGAGTCCCATGCGGGTGCGGAACGCCGCGTTGCAAAGGGCGCTTACAGCCAGCACCGGGGCCCAGTAGGCCGGCAGAAACGACAGGGCGCACGAGACGAGCAGGCACACAAGATAGACGAAGGCCAGTAGCGAATAGTCGTTGCTCATGCCCATCGCCATCGTTCCGCACACCCGCTCGTGTTCCAGATAGATGATAAAGCACAGAAAAAACATCAGACTGATCACAATCCACAGGATCACATGGGACAGTCTGGTTTTGTGCAAATAGCCGCTTGCAGCAGGCAAAATGACGGAAACCAGCAGCAGCAATATAAGGTTCGACATACGCTTCGCGGAAAATCCGGTTTCTGTCATAGCTTTTTACTCCTCTGCTTTTTTGCCGAGGCCTTCTTCTTTTCTTTTTGAAGCTGCTTTTGCTCGTAGGCATCGTAGGCATTTACGATCTTTTGTACCAGTGGATGGCGCACAACGTCCTTGCTCGTCAGCTCACAGACCGCGATGCCCTCCACGTTTTTTAAGACACGCAGCGCCACGTCCAGCCCGCTTTTTGTGCCGGGGGCCAGATCCTTCTGGGTTGCGTCTCCGGTAATGACGACCTTCGAGCCGAAGCCGATGCGCGTCAAAAACATTTTCATCTGCGCCGGGGTCGTATTCTGTGCCTCGTCTAAGATGATAAAGGCGTTGTCCAGCGTCCTCCCGCGCATATAGGCGAGCGGCGCCACCTCGATCAGCCCTTTTTCCGAATTTCTTGCGAAGCTCTCCGCGCCCATGATCTGATGGAGCGCGTCATAGAGGGGCCGCAGGTACGGATCGATCTTGCTCTGCAGGTCGCCGGGCAGAAAGCCCAGCTTCTCTCCCGCCTCGATCGCCGGGCGGGTGAGGATGATCCGGCCCACCGACTCGTTTTTGAAGGCGGTGATCGCCATTGCCATGGCGAGGTATGTCTTTCCGGTGCCTGCCGGTCCGGTTCCGAACACGATCATGTCCTTTCGGATCGCGTCCACATAAGCCTTCTGTCCCAGGGTCTTCGGCTTGATAGGCTTTCCGTTTGTAGTGTGGCAGATCAGATCCTCGTCGATGGCCACGATGGACGTCTCCTTTTTCTCCCGTGCAAGCTCCAGCACATAATCCACATTCTGCGCCGTGATCGTGTTGCCCCGCTGTGAAAGGATCAAAAGCTGCTCAAATACATGGGAAGCGCTCTGCACGCTGCCGCCGTCCCCAAGCAGCTTCATCTGTCCGTCCCGTACAACTACCGTCACATTCAGCGCACGTTCTATTTTCTTCATGTGATCGTCGAACTGACCGAACACATTCGCCATATGATCTACCGGTAAATCAAATGCAAGTTCTGTCAATGCCATTTATTTTGTATCCCTCTTTGGTTTCTGATAGTTTACCCGCCGTCTGAGCGCTCGTTTTCAGCCTCCGTGGGCTCTTGCGCCCGCTCCGTCGGCGCGTATGTAACGAGCGGAACCTCCGCTTTTAAGCTTCCGCGAATGGTGCATGTTGTCTCACTCGTATCTATTTTAACATTTTTTACTATGATTGGAAGCCCTTTTTGTGTGAAATTTTCCAAAAAAAGGTTCCAGCCCTCCTCGGCGAGTGCCTCCACCTCAGCCTTCGTATAGGTCGCATCCTTGTAAACATAGGCTTTTCGGGTTGTTTTGAGCAGATGCACCGGAAGGTAAAAATTTTTCAAAATTTCAAGCTGATAATCCTTTACCGTCGTTTCACAGGCATTATACGCTGCCTTTTCAGGCCTGATCGGCAGGCGGAAGCTGCCAACCTGCAGGGTATAGGAGGTTTCCGTCTCCCCGGTGTAATTCTTTTTCTGATAGGTGCGGGGGATTTCGTTCTGATAGGTGCGCGTTACCGTTCCGGTTACGTCGCCGTCCGAGACAACGTAGCGGTAATTGGCCACCTCGCCGTTGTCGTCCATGATGTCCAGCCGTCCGGAAATAAGCACGGCGCCCTTGGAGACAGCCATGCCCCTTTCCACCACCGGGGTGCCCTGCCTTGTATAAATAGAAGCGATGGTCGCATCCTCCGACGCGACAATATCCCATGCGCCCTCTGCGGGCAGCGCTGTCTTTTGCTCATCCTGGGGCAGGCTTTCCTGGATATCCACCGTGAGCTTTGTTCCCTCCAGCTTTACCGAGGTCCACGCCACCACGTCGTAGTCGCTGCGAAGCGCCGCCTCGAGCGCGGCGCAGTCAATCTCGCTCTTTTTCGTGCCAAACCCCTTTTTTTGGGACTCCAGCCACGTCAGGATTATGTCCTGCGAGAGACTTGAGGTGCCGTTCACCTCGATCTTCCACACATATCCGGAACAGCCAAACAGAAGCAGGATGCACAAAAGCACGCCGATGGCAAAGAGCTTTCTGGCGCGGTAACGGTGCAGAAAAAACGGCAGGCCGCATTTTTTCCTGATTTTCAGATTTGTGTGGGTCTTTTTCAAAAGCTCCTTCGAGGCGCGCAAGCCCTTCAGGCTGATGCAGAAATCGAAGCCCTCTGCTTCCTTGTTCGGGACAAGGTTCCAGATCAGAATATTTTTTTTACAGCACAGATTCAGGAAGCGCTCCTTTGCACGCCCCGTCAGGGTTACATGCAGATAGCCCTGAAGATATTTTACGATGGAAAGCAGCATTTTTTACACCTCATAACAGATTTGATGAATCAGCCCCACGATTTTCATCTCCTCATTGGTGTAATAGTCCACCTTCAGGCGGCAGCCGGAAACCGTAACCTTGCAGTCCCGCGTCTGGATGCAGATGCATGTGTCGTCATAGGAGACAATGCCCTTGTAATTTTCCAGCACCAGCTCACGCCTGCCGCTCACGGTAATGATCGCAGCCCCGCAGGAAATATCCCGGGGCAGCCCGATCCCGTCGGCGAGCCGCGGCTCCCGTTCCCGGATTTGTTTGTCTTTGTTTGTTCGATGTTTTCTCGTCATAGTGTATCTTATGACAAAAAAATAAAATCATGCATCGATCCCCTGCATCATTTTTTCTTTTTGATCCGATGGATCTGGGGTCTTACGGTGAGTTCTGTCACGACCAGTCCCTCCCGCTGACACAGCACATATTCCAGGGCATCCGCCACCTCCTCCGGACAAAGATAGGATTCCGGCTCGTCTCCCTGTGCAAAATCCGCATGACGGTAAAGCTTTGTTTTCGTCATGTCCGGTGAGATTGTCACGACCTTCACCCCGTATTTGCGCGCCTCGTCGAAAAGGCTGCGGGAAAAGCTTAAAAGCCCGGCCTTTGTGGCGCCGTAGGCGCAGCCGTGGGGATTGGACTGCCCTGCCGTCACCGAGGAAATATTGATGACGTAGCCGCTGCTTTTCTTTAAATGCCGCAAAAGCTGCTGTGTCAAAATCATCGGTGCCTCCAGGTTTGTCCGCACTAGCTCCCGGATTTTTTTCGGGCTTAATTCCTCGTGAAGCCCGTAATATCCAATGCCCGCATTGTTCACCAGGATGCGCACCCTTCGCCGCGCCGCGATTTCCCTGACACAGGCGCACAGCTTTTCCGTATCCAGCACATCGCAGACAACCGGATAAAGCCCGTCCATCCCGGACGCGTCGTTTTCAAAGCTTCGTCCGAAGCCGAACACCTCATACCCCAGGGCAGCCAGCCGTCTGCTGACGGCTGCGCCGATGCCGGAGGAGGCCCCGGTTACGATTGCCGCCCCGTTATATGCATGTACGGTTTTCACGCGCATGTCTTCTTCCGGTACGTTTTCTTTCTGCTCTGTTTTTACGTGTTCCGTCCGATTTTCTATTAGATACGCTTTTAAATGCTCTATGCAATACTCCATCAGATACTCCATCGAAAAATTTTTTCCCCGGAAATTTTTGCCGCCAAACGGGTGGTCAAAAACGTCTCCATCTGCTCCAATAATTCCCGGGGATAATGACAGTAGCCGTTATCACATTGAAAGGGAAACCAGACCACCGCCGAATCCTTCTGCTGTCTTCTCATATTTTTTAAATAGTCCTGCGAAACCCGAAAGCTTCCGACGCTCACATCCACGATTTTGTCCAAATCAAGGACGCCAAACACCTGCTCGAGCATAGCTTCATAATGCGCTCTCCACCCGGGTACATAGATCATCGGGTCAAAGCAGAGCCGCAGCAGACACCCGGCCTCCATGAGTTCTTTTGCACACGTAAGGCGCTCCGCAAGTGAAGGCGTCCGGTGCTCACATGCTTCGATCACTGCCTGCGGCGAAAGGGTAAAGGCGTAGATCACGTTGGGAAGCGGTTTTGCATAGTCAAAAAGCTGTCTGCCTGCAGCCTTCGTCCGTATTTCCAGCTTCAGGCTTTCATGCTTTCCGGCAAATGCACACCATTCCTTCACATATCCGGTAATCGGCTCAAGCGCCGGCAGATCTGTATCATAAGAAACACACAAATACAGGGGATGTGCGCGCAGAAGCTCCTCTGCCCTCGCAAAAATATCCTCCAGATTGACAAATATGACGATGTTGGCGGAGGGGTACATTCCCTTCAAATAGCAGTATTCACAGTCAAATATGCAGTTCATCACACAGGATGTATAGTAGAAATATTGATTGCCGAAGCTCTGGCACACCGGCGCGCCCTCGTAGACAAGGGTTCCCTGCCTAGCCGCAAGAATCAGCTTTCCTGAACGGCGCTGCAGGGCGCTGTTTTGTCTGCTCCGGCAGAACACATCCTTATAATGGCGAATTTCAATGATGGTGGCAGCCGGAAATTTTGAAAGAAGCCGTTTTGTACGCGGATGCTCCAAAACGGCTGTCTCTACGTATATATGTGAAAAAAACGGATTAAAATAATCTTCTTTTAAGCTCTTCAAAGCAGCGTTTTCCCTCTCTCTTATTCTTACACGGAAGCATTCCTTCCTTATATAAATTTTCTATAACAGCTGTATAATCCGTCCCCGTGAGCGCCAGATAGTGGAGATGCTTCCTCAGGGAATCCCCCATAGCCTTCGAGCATTGCAGATCCAGACAGAGCCTTTCTGTGATTTCCCTTTCGTACACCGCAGACGCATTCCTTTGCTGCTCATGCCCGGACAGCTCCCGCAGCCGCCCGATCAAAGGAAGCATGCAGTCTCCGTACTGCTCCATCAGCCGTTTTACCTGCGCTTCTGAAATTTTGTCCGCGCTTCCGCAATCGGATACGATCTTTAGAAACAGCATCTGATGGGGACCGAAAAAATGCGCCCCCGCCTGATAGATTGCGGCTGCTTCCATATCATACAGCAGCTTGCCGGCCGCTTCGTCATCCGGCCCGGTGTCCCACAGCGTCATCCCCGTCACAACGGCCGTCTCACGAAAATCGTGACGCAGCAGCATATCCGGGTAAAAGCTTCTGCCCGTTGCCTGCTCAAAAATCTGATTACACAAAAAGATTCCGTCCTCGTTTTTAGCATGTCCGCAGGTTCCGACGTTGAGAAGCAGATCATACTCCGTTGGCGGGAACGCCGTGCATATGCTGCCCACTGCCGTGGCAGCGGCAATCTCACCGACGCCGGTAATGGTAAGACGAATGCCATCCTGCTCGTTATAAAATTCCTGAAAACGCGTATTGGCCTGATTTTTTGTCAGATGGAGCTGTCTGATCAGTGTGTGTGCCTCGCAGTATAAGGCGGTGAATATGTAGATCATATCGGTTTCCGCTGCTCCATCTGCCGGCCCCTTCTTTTTCGTGCACTCATGCATGCCTCCGTTCTCTATTCTTCCTGGTTTGTCTGCTTTCGGAAAACTGTGTATTTTTTAAAATCCCTATTATCTTTTTCTATTATTGCCGGCTTCTGGCCTCCATTCCCGCCCCGGAGGAAAAGGATTATTCGCCTGTGTATGAAGCGGCAGACAGGCTGCCGGAAAAGCTGCGGCTGGTGCTGCTGACCATTCCCGTCATGATTGGCGTGTATGTCTGCCGGGATGCCAAAACGCCGGGTAATAAACGCGATGGCGTGGAGATGCCATCCGCTCCGCCGCAGCGCCAGCAGGATAAGTTCCTGAGCAAAATCAAGCCTGGAGCCGGGAAGCGCGGAGCTGCCGGAACGGTTATCCGTTGTGAAAATCGCGGCAACGCCAATGTGGGCGCAGCTGATGTGACAGGTCCGGGCCCTACGCTTCCTTTTCCGCAATGACTGAAAAAAACTTCGCCATCAGAGGAATGTAGGTTGCCGCAAAAACGGCGGCGGCGATCCACCCTGCCTGCCTCTTAATCCTTCTCGGTATCCGCATACCCGCTAAAATCCCCATAGAGAAAAGACAGAACTTAATCATAGCTAAATCTTTCCAGTCACTTTTTCCGATGTACCTGTTTGCATAGCAAAACAATTTCTTCATCCCATGTCCTCCTTTCCGGCAGCCTACGCCTCCGCAGCATCCTCATTCGTCAGTCTGCCTGTTTTCTGGTACCGCAGCCCTTCCGCTGATGGATATACTTTCTCCCCGACTGTATATTCCCCGCGGATGTGCTCCAAACTTCTCCCCGCTTTCTCTACATTCAAGTGAGTGTAATTCATTTTACGCTCACTTGAATGTAGCTGTCAATGGGAAAATAAAATCCGGGCCGTGAGCCGCGCAGAGGAGCCGGCTCTTCTGCGCAGACAGGTCAAGAAGCAGGAAAAAGAAATCCGCCGTTTGAAAGAGGAAAACGGATTGCTTGAGGAAGCAAGCTTTCCGATTATCCTGTCGTCACTTTTTCTTATTGCAAAAAAAGTATCTGTAACTACCCAATTTTCATTTACCGTTTTGGGATTCGTGTTCAGCGTTACAGAGGATAGGCATTCCTCGTAATCTTCTTTCTTATCAAAAAGCTCACTTCCGTAGATAATTTTTTCTCCATGTTGAAAATGTTCCCTACGATAATCAAGTGCCTTTTCTTTTAGCTCTAAAGCCGGTCTTACCAAAACAATATCATTCTTCATGCGCAACCTCCTCTGGCAATAAAAGCTGCTTTATTTCATTTATTATTTGAGTGGGAATATCTTTATCCATTTTCATCAGCCTGCTGTACATTCGTACTCCCTGATATGCAAATATAATTACATTGAAAATTGTTTCCGGGTTCACGGAATTAAATTCTTTCGTATCTATTCCATAGTTGATAAGCGCTATCCATGCTGATTTTGAAATTTCGTACTGTTTTTTTACAGAATTATGTTCTTTAGAAACCGCCGGATTACTATAAAATTCGTAAATAGCAAGGCTTATAGAATTTTCGCAATCAATCATTTCACTTGCATACCTCGAAAGAAGCTCCTCTAATATCGTGGAAGCTGGAATGTGCTGTTCAATTTTAGTAAATATTTCACTTTTTTGCTTATTGGAAAAAGCATTAACTATTTCTAAAAATATTTGCTCGGTGCTTTCATATTTTCAAAATGGATTCAGTTAGCTTCCTGTTCAATGGGACAACGGAATAGCAACTTCGGTTGTAGATAAGAAATATATTTTTGCATATCCATTAGCATGTATCTGTATCCGTATTTTGTTAAGACCCGTTATCTACGTGAGATATTTAATGAACTATATTTATGGAGAACTTATCACAGAATATTTGTCAAACTATGTATGTTTTATTGCGCTCTCAGTCGAGATATTTTCTCTGTAAATTCAGAGCTTCTATGATAATTGAAAGGGCCTGACAGCGGATCCTGTTGTTAAACGAGAGTTCCTTTTGCATTGCGAACGATCTTTACCGCAACTCCCGTTCCCTTTCGCCTTTACTTGTGATATGGCTCTCCATAACATGCCTAAGTGCGAAAAATCTCATAATATTATTTCAGGCAGAACGCAAAAAATGCTCTGCTTGAAATATTTAACATATTTCTTTTAAGTACGTTTCTGCTGTTTCTTCTGTCAGACCAAACT
>CAJUSH010000007.1 GCA_910589045.1 uncultured Eubacterium sp. | reverse complement strand
AGAGCGCTGCGTTCGGGACGCAGAGGTCGCAGGTTCAAATCCTGTCGCATCGACTCCTTGCAGAAAGCTGCAGGGATGAGATCAAATATCGATGCGTGGCTCAGCTTGGTAGAGCACTACGTTAGGGACGTAGGGGTCGCAGGTTCAAATCCTGTCGCATCGACTACAAGTAAACAATGTGAACAGAGTAGGTGTCACGCGTTAAGTACCAAAGGATGGGAGTTGCCTTTGGGCGAAAAGCCGGAAGGCTTGCGGTGTGGCATTGCATCCGCTGTCTACATGATAACATAGATGTTCTGTGACCTATAACTCGTCACAGAATTTTTTTGTTTCCGCGGGTAAAGCGGTGCCCTGTTCCGCCTCTTCTTTAAGGAACCAAGCAGTTCAGAAAGGAATCGTATATGAACAGGAAAAGAAAACTGGAAAAGAACAGTAATGTCAACCAACTGGCCATTATGGGCGCACTGATTGCGCTGGACGTGATTCTGCGGCGCTTTTTGTCCATCAACACACCGATTACGCGCATAGGCTTTGCCTTTATTGCGGAGGCGATCGCAGCGATTGTCCTTGGTCCCCTGCAGGCGGCGGCCGTAGGCGGCATCGCGGATTTTATCGGGGCGATCGTGTTTCCCAGCGGTCCCTTTTTTCCGGGATTTACTGTGACTGCGGTTTTCACCGGTCTGCTTTACGGATTATTTTTGCAGAAAAAGGTAACGGTCCTTCGCATCGTTTGTGCGGTAACGGCCGTGCAGCTTGTTTGCAGTCTGGGTTTGAATACCCTGTGGCTTTCGATCCTGACAGGCAGCAGCTATGGGGCGCTGCTGTCCACACGGCTGATCCAGGCGCTCGTGACCGGAGGCGTACAGATCGTTACGATTGCCCTCCTGCAGGGTTCCATCGTGTTGATCAAGCGTCAGGTGCAGACGGCGGAGCGTTAATATTTTTGTAACCAAAATGAAAAAAAGGTGTCATATATTATGGAGGGAGTAAATATCTTCCTCCTTTTTCGTGCAGAGACAGCATTCCTCTGCCCGATTACGATTCTCGTAACATAAAAGATAAATATAGGACACGCGCATGTACGAGGAAAGGAGTACATATGTCTGAGCTGGAGATACTGGAGCTGTTTGCAGCGCGGAATGAGGAGGCGATCAAAAGGTGTGAGAAAGGCTACGGCGCCTACTGCCGCACGATTGCATACCGTATTTTGCAGGACGAGGGTGAGGCGGCGGAGTGCGTCAACGATACCTGGTTTCAGGCGTGGCAGGCGATACCGCCCGCGCATCCGCAGAATCTGGGTGCATATCTGGCAAAAATAACCCGTAACCTGTCTCTGAACCGCTATCGCAGCGCCCACCGGAAAAAGCGCGGGGCTGACCGTGTGTCAGTATCTTTGGAGGAACTGGCGGAATGTGTGCCCAGTGGTGAGACATTGGAGCAGACCGTTGAGAAGGGCCGCCTGGGAAAAATTATCAGCGGCTTTTTGCGTGAGCTTCCGAAAGAGGAGCGTGTCATGTTCGTGCGGCGTTATTTCTATATGGATTCCGTAGCAGAGGTTGCGCTCTTTTTGGGGTGCAGTGAGAGCAGGGTGAAAACGACGATGTTCCGCTGCCGTAAAAGGCTGCAGGAGGTGCTTATTCGAGAGGAGGTAAGCATATGACAACAGAGGAATTGTTAAAGGCAATCGGCGAAATTGACGATGACCTGATTGCGGAGGCGGAAGCCTGGAGCGGTGCCTCGCCGGAGGTATCCCGCAGTCGGAAGAAGAAAAAGCTGTGGAAGGGATGTCTGGTCGGGCTGGCGGCGGCGCTGGCCTTGGTCATTCTTCTGCCAAACTTGAGTATGTCGGTGGCATATGCCTGGGAAAAGCTGCCTGTGCTCTCGACGATTGTCAAGGTTGTGGTGTGGCGGGATTATCATGTGCAGGAGGGCCGTTATGAGGCCGATGTGGCGACGCCGCAGCTCGCGCTTGAGCCGGGGGAGCAGGCGGATGAAAAGACGCAGGAGCAGCTTCAGCAGTCCGTGGAGATGATCAACGCCTCTGTGGAGGAGCTGACCGATCAGATTATCGCGGAGTTTGAGAAGGGACTGGAGGAGGATGAAAACCTGGAGGGTGCGGACAGCATAACAGTCGGACATGAGATTTTGACGGATGATGAGCATTATTTTTCCATGAAGGTGTGGGTCACGGAGGCTATGGGCAGCGGCTGGGAGAAGGATTACTTTTACACGATTGACCGGCATACCGGAAAGATACTGACGCTGGCGGATTTATTTGAGGATGATTCCTATATTGAGACGATCAGCGAGGAGATCAAGGGGCAGATGCGCCGGGAGATGGCGGAGGATGAGAACGTAGTCTACTGGTTGGATGATCCGGAGGTATCGTATTGGAATTTTGAGCAGATTGCCCCGGACCAGAGCTTTTACATCAGCCCGGCAGGGGAGCTTGTCATCTGCTTTAACGAGGGGGATGTAGCCCCGATGTTTATGGGCTGCGTATCCTTTGATATGCCCATGGAGATATGGTGTGAAAAGTAACGGAAAAATACGCTCTTGCATGATAACCGTTCTTCGGGTATGATTATAGAAAACAAAACAGCTCGGCTGTGAAAAATCGGAGAGAACTATGGCAGAAAAAACATGGAAGTTGGGAGATCTGGAGTTTAAAAGCGAACAGGAATATCTGGATGCTTCCAAGGACTTGAAAAAAATTAAGATTATCATGCAGAAGTATGATATCACGAACCCTGCGGAGGCGCGGGCCGTGTTGGAGGAGATTGCAGACAAGCCGGTTTTTGCGTCCGGCTACGGATTGAAATTTGTGGAAAGGCTGGAAAAAACCGCAGGCGGTGCACCTGCCGTGAAGATCGCGGGACAAAAGGGCGCTGCAGGCGGGCCGGGCGGACAGGCGGCGAAGCCGCCAAAAGAGACAGGGCTGCAAAAAGAAACAAAACCGCAAAAGGAAGCAAAGTCTCAAAAAGAAGCAAAGGCAAAGAAGGAAGCAAAGCCGCAGAAGGTCAAAAAGGAAAAAAAGGTCCATATCATCACAAAGCGCAACATCCTGATCGGTATGGTGATCATCGTACTGGCTGTTGGGGCGAAGTTTCTGGTTCCGGTCGTTTGGCCGCAGTTTAGCGGAGAGTCGGGCGGGCAGACGGAGACCGAGCATCGGAATCTCGTGCTCTCATATGCAAAAAATCAGGTGGAGCTGCAGAGGAGCTTTTACAATTATTATAAAAATGTGCTGGGTGCGGAGGCGGAGGCGGCGACGGCATCCGCGAATGAGGTGATCTCGAACGCGTATTGTATCAATCTTGTCAATGAGAATGTAACGGATTATTCCGACGCCCAGATTGAGGAGGTTTACGAGAAGCTCACCACAGCGGGGGAGCTTGTGAACAATAGCTTTAATGAGCCGCAGGCCATTACCGATTTAAAGGCGGAGATCGCGCTCAGCGGTGCAGCCGGGCAGCCGGGCAGCGATCTGGACGAGGATGTCTCTTCAGGGGACGCTCTCCCGGAGAGCGGCAGCAAGGTCAGTCTTGTAAACCGGATGATGGATTATCAGCAGCGTGTAGCGGCACAGCTCACGTACGGATACAGCCAGTTTGATTTTTCGGAATCGGATGTGCAGGAATACGTAGCGGAGGATATGGAGCGGATTTTCGTGCATGTCATCTATGATATGCAGATGAGCGACAGCGAAAAGGAGACTTATTACAATGCTTTTTTGGAAAACGGCTTTTTTAGCGGTGCCTCTCTCGTGCGGCTGGGGACAAATCCCGTGGAGCGCAATCTTCCGGATTTGACACCTACCATCCGTGTCCGTGTAGCGGACGCGGCAGAGGTGACGATGAGCTGCTCACAGCAGACACTGGCACCGGTGGCGAGTGTAGCATATGAGCTGCACGCAGGAAAGAAAAGCGGGTATCTGATCTTCCGCAGAAACGGAAACGGAACCGGGTATGTACAGGATGACGACGGCAATTCGGTGACGGCGCAGGGGGATTTCTTTTTAAACTGGGACGGAGAGATTACGAGCGGGGAATGGTATTATAACAGTGCGCAGATCGGTTTCCTGATCGGAGATGAAAAAAGCGGTGGCGTACAATATGTGTATGACTTGGAATATTAGTGGAAACAGTGGTCGTTTTGCATAAAAAGCGACCACTGTTTTCGACTTTTTGACGATTGACACCTATTCGAGAACATTGTAGAATAGATTTGACTATTCAGTCGGTGTGTCGGCAAATTTACTGCATGGACCACAAGTAACCACATGGCTCGCAGTATTTGCGAAATCGAATGATAACGAGAGATTGGAGATGAATTATGTTACCACGCACACGCGAGAGAATGATCAATGCCTTTAAGGAGCACAAGGGCTACATGAGTTTCAAGCAGATCCAGGAAAGGGGTGTCACTGTTCTGCAGATCCGTGAAATGGAAGAGGCAGGTGTATTGGAAAAGTTTGCAAGAGGTTGGTACTGGTGTAATGAATGTGGTTATACGAAGCCGACGGACCATAAATATGTGGAGATTGCAAAGCTGAATCCCCGTGCAGTGATTTGCATGGAAAGTGCCTGCTACCTGGGCGGTTTAATTGAGGAGGAGCCGCAGGAAATCTGTCTGGCCACGGAGCGTACTGATCGAAAAAAGATGGAGCTGGAATTTCCAACCAGGCGGTTTTATTTTAAGCAGACCGGAATCAGAGGCGAGGTCGTCGAGAAAAAGACGAAGTGCGGCAGCTATTACTATTATAGCCCCGAACGCACCTTTTGCGATTGTATCCGGCTGAAGAGTAAAATTGCCCCGGACGTTTACATGAAGATTATGGAGAAGTATAAGGAACAGCATGGAATGCTGAAACGTCTTTACGAGTATGCGGACATGCTTCGATGCATTAAGAATATCAGGGAAGCGGATGAAGAGGTGGAGAAGTAAACGAGGTGTGGGGAAACAACGTAAATTCTGTTAGGATGAAATGAAAATCTGGAGCTGCAAACGTGATAAACGTTTGACGGCTCCTTTTTGGGTACGCGGGAGGGCGTGCGTGGGACATGAACATGATATATGCAGTAATGGAAGAAGGAGGATTGGTATGGGCTATCAGGATGAATGGCTGCTACTGGAGGCGGAGGACGACATAGACGAAATAGAGCACAGACAGCCGACCGAGGAATTTTTGTTTTACCAGGCGGTATCCGGCGGCGATGTGGATGCGGTGCGGAAAAATTGTGAACAGGAAAGATTTCTGGATAAGGAGGGCGTAGGCGTGCTCTCCCGCAACCCCCTCACAAGCCTGAAATATCATTTTGTTATCACAACGGCCATGATTACAAGGCTGTGCAAGCAAAAGGGGATGGAGCTGGAGCTGGCTTTCCGAATGAGTGATTTTTATATTCAGAAGCTGGATGATATCCATACCGTAGAGGGGGTTCGCAGCCTTCATGATGAGATGGTACTGGATTTTACGGAGAAAATGCGCAAAATCTGCCGGAGCGATACAAATTCCAGGCATATCAGTCTTTGCAAGGAATATATTTATTCCCACATCAAGGAGCGTATAACGATTGAGGATCTGGCGGATGAGCTTGGAGTGTCGGCCAGCTATCTCTCCCGATTATTTAAAAAGGAGACAGGGGATTCTGTCAGCATATATATACGCCGGCAGAAAATGGAAATTGCCAAAAATTTGCTGCAGTACAGCGAGTACTCCATGATTGATATTGCAAACAGGCTGTCCTTTTCCTCACAGAGCCATTTTACACAGCAGTTTCGGGAGTTTGTGGGAATGACACCGAAAAAATATCGGGACTTAAACCATACGGTGCGCTGGAATATCGAAACGGATACGAGGGACCGCAGCTTTAAAGCGTAAAAAAGGGACGCCGTGTTTTTGATACGGCGTCCCTTTTGCGGGTGATGTGCAGCGGGCTTTGGCATGCTTTTGCACATGGGAAGGCTTGTGTCAGAGAATGAGCCGAATTTCGTTTGTGTCGGCGAGGAGGGCGGCGGGGATATAGCAGCCGTTTAACTCTTTGCCGTTTAAGATCAGCTTCTCACAGCCGCTTTCCTGTCCGTGAGGATTTTCAACAACAATGTGCAGATGCTTTCCGCGAAAATCCTTCTCGATTTCCAGGTGCGGCCAGTCTCCCGGAATGGAGGGAGCGATTGTGATTCCGTCCAGATCCGGGCGGAGCCCCAGGATGCCCTCCACACAGCCTACCATCATGGTTGAGGCGGTTCCGGTAAGCCAGTGGACGTGAGAGCGCCCCGGATGCCTGCTGGCGCGCCCTTCCGTAAACTGGCCATAGCAGTAAGGCTCCAGACGGCGAAGCTGGGCTTTCTCGTTCCAGGCGGCAGGCGAATTTTCCATGAAATAGGTAAAGGCGCGATCGCCATGTCCGCAGAGGGCTTCCGCCAGAAGCAGCCACCCCTGGGACTGGGAGAAGATCCCGGCATTCTCCTTTGTTCCCTGATTGTAGATGACAGCCAGGGCGCCGTCAAAGGCGTGGGCATGGTAGGGCGGATCCATTAAGAGGGCGCCGTAGGGCGTGTTTAGCCGCTCATACACGTTTGCGAGCACCGTTTCGGCCTGACCGGCATCCGCCAGTCCGCTGATAACGGCCCAGCTCTGGGGGTTCAGCCACAGATTGGCTTCCGGATCCTGCGCGGCACCGATCCGCTCGCCGTCCTGTGTGTAGCCGCGGATAAAGCGATCCTGATCCCAGCACTGCTCCCGGATGATGCGGCCTGTCCGCTCCAGCATTTCCTCGAGATATGCCGCGTAGCCGTCTTTCCTGTGCTCGGCGAATTTCTTCAGGATCGTCATGGCATAGTAGAATTGCATTGCCACAAAGGTGGATTCGCCGTTTTCCCCGAGACGCAGGCAGTCGTTCCAGTCCGCATACAGCCCTGCGGGCATGCCGTGGGGGCCAAGGCGGTCAAGGGAAAATGAAATGGCGCGCTTAAGATGCTCGTAAACGCTGGCGCAGTCCTGATCCGCAAAAGGAATGACCTCATCGAGAAAGGCAAGGTTTCCGGTTTCTGCGATATATTTATAGACGGTAGGAAAGAGCCACAGTGCGTCATCCGCGCGGTAGGCGGGATGGCCGGTTTCCTGACGGTAGGAGGCATCGTCCGGCGTGTCCTCCTGCCCCGGGGTGTGGGTGAACTTTACGAGGGGCAGGCCGCCGCCGTTGCTCACCTGCGCGGAGAGCATGAAGCGGATTTTTTCTGCCGCCATCTCCGGCGCAAGGTGGATGATGCCCTGGATGTCCTGTACGGTGTCGCGATAGCCATAGCCGTTGCGCAGTCCGCAGTAAATGAAGGATGCGGCGCGTGACCAGATAAAGGTCATAAAGCAGTTGTATGCGTTCCATGTGTTGAGCATCGTGTCAAATTCCGGGCTGGGCGTATGTACTTTCAGGTGGTCGAATTTTTCATACCAGTCGTTTTTCAGTGCCAAAAGCTCCTCCTGTACTTTTTCTGCCGGTTTTTTGTAGGCGTCAAGCAGAAGGGAGGAGGTGTCGCTTCCGCCCGTTCCCAGGAGAAAGACAACGGTTTTTGTTTCCTGAGGCTCGAGCGTGACAACACAGGAGAGGGCACCGCAGGAATTCTCGTTGTAGCTGGTCACATTGCCGAGTTTGCCGGATATGACACCCTGGGGATTGCCGTATCCGTGATATTTTCCGAGAAAGGCCTCCTTTTCTCCGCAGTAGGAGTCTACGGAGGCTCCCGCAAGGCCGAAGAAGCGCTCCGTTACCCTTTTTTCATCCACCTCCTCGTTTTTTGGAATCGCATCCAGGTTTCCGTGAATCTGCTGGATGATCCGGTTCTCTTCAAACCGTGTGTTCGTGATGAACAGGGAATACTGCAGGTTCACCTGATCCTGCTCGTAGTTGCAGTGGTTTGTAAACTCGGCGTAGCCGGTTAAGGTAAGGCTTCTCGTGCGGGAGGAATGATTGGTTACGGAGAGCGCCCACACCTCACAGGCCTTTCCAAGGGGGACATAGTAGGATGCCCGGGAGCCTATTTGTCCGTAGTCAGCGGTCATCTCGGTATAGCCCATGCCGTGGCGGCAGGTGCTTTTGTATTCGTCGAGCGGCTTGCCCACCGGCTGCCAGGAGGCTGACCAGTAGTCCCCGGAATCGTTGTCGCGGATGTAAAGGTATCGGCCGGGCTGATCGAAGCTGTTGAACACATAGCGGAGAATCCGCCCGTTTGCACCGGATTTCGCGAAGCTGTAGCCTCCCGCCTGGTTGGAAATGATGGCCCCGTATTCCGGAGAGCCAAGATAGTTTACCCAGGGAGCCGGCGTGTCCGGCCGCTCGATTACATACTCCCGGTTTACATCATCAAAATATCCGTATTTCATAGTGTTTCGTCTTTCCTTTCTATATGTTAGATTTCATATAATTCGCATATCTCATCGCGGCGAAAGAGGGTTCTATACCAGATGAACCGTGATCTGGTGCACGTCATCCGAGAGGGACTGGAGCATTTCCCGGGAGAGAACTACAAAGGAATCCTCGTTGACTGCAAGCTCCCTGCCGTCGCAGAAGGCGGAGCCGATAATGTAGGAGCCAAAATCCTTTCCGTTTTCGTTGCGGTAGGTGACGGTAAAGTCTTTGCCGGCAAAGCGGGAGGAGATGGAGGCAGCTCCCTGAGCATCAAACTGGCAGGCGAGAAGCTTGGGATGAAGGATCAGATCCCCTGCGTCCCCGCGCATTCCAAATACCTCCGTCACCATCGTGAGCATAAACCAGCTCGCCGCACCGGTGAGATAGTGGTACATGCCGCGCCCGTTGGAGCTGAAATATTCCGGGATGCCCGGGTAAATGCGGCTGGTATTGAAATCAAGGGCAGTATCGGCGAGGGTTTTTAAGGCCTTCCAGCCTTCCTTTGCAAAGCCTCTGCGGTAGAGGGCATTGGCATACATCACCGTCATATGGGAAAATACGGCTCCGTTTTCTTTTTCCCCGTAAGCGAAGCCGAACATGCGGCCCATGTCAAATTTCAGCTCCTGAAAATCCGTATTCAGGCGGTAGCCGCCGATTTCCTTCCGATAGAGATAGCGGTCGGCGCTCCTGGTGATCTTTTCAATCTGGCTCTCCTGCGCCACGCCGCTCATGATGGCAAAGACCTGACCGGTCAGCATCATGCGTACCTGGCCGTCGAAAAAGCCTTCAACGGCGCGGCCGCTGTTGTCATAATAGCTGTTGAACCAGCCTTCGCCGTCGGTTCCCTCGATCCATTCCTGGCTCCGCAGATGCTCCATGAGCCAGTTTGCCTTCCGGATCAGATTTACGGCGAGGGACGAAAGGGAGAGCCGGACGCTTTTTCCGCTGACGGTATGGCGGCAGCGGCTTGTATAATCCGACAGAATCTGCCGTTTTCTTTCGATGTCCTCAAGTGCCTCCGGAGAGCTGTCAAGGAGAATGGTTATTTCTTCTAAAAGCTCCGCCGTATGCGAGGCACAGCAGCTGTCCAGCAGACGGATCAGCGCTGCAAGCTCCAGCAGGTTTCCGGCGTAGGCACAGGTAAAGGCAACGCTTTCCCCGTTCTCGGAGGCCATGTCGAGGGCATCGTTCCAGTCGGCGTCCCGCAGCCGGTAGGTGTTGTGATCCCCTACTTCATAGAAGGCGGTAAGCTGCTGGATAAGCAGGTGCTCCAATATGCTTCCGGTATAGACAGAGCCATCTTCGGTGCACTGTCTGTTTTTCGGGTCCTGTGCCTGGAGGGTATCGGTTTTCGTTCCGCGCATGATTCTGGCATCCTTAAAATAAGGAGCCTGCCGGTTCAGTATCCCGATATCCCCGGTCTGGTCAATATAGAGCTTTGTCGTCATGAGGGGCCAGAGGGCATGATCCATCCATACCCGCGGGATGCCGTTTCGGTCTGCGATAAAGCTGCCGTCCCCGGCTCCGATAATCGTTGCGTTTGTCCCGTCAATGCGTACACCGCCGAAATTCAGGGCAATCATCTCACCGACGCGCGCGGGCTCCATCAAAAGCAGGGAAAGGCAGTCCTGCCAGAGATCCCGCCATCCCCGCCCGCCCCGGCCGTAGTCGTGATGGGGGAGAAAGGAGCAGCCAAAGAGCCTGCGCAGGAAAGGCTGAAAGCAGATCCAGCGCATCAGACGGTCGAAATCCGGCTCACCTGTCTGAAAATTCACACATATCCTGTTTTCCCAGTAAGCCTTTGTTTGTGCAAGGGCGTTTTGTACCTTGTCCACGTCGTTATATTTTTCGTATATACGGCGGATATCCTTTTCGTCGTTTTCTACACCAAGGAGAATGATGTAATCCGTGCTTTCGCCGGGGGCGAGCCGGATCGGCGGAAACCGGAAAGCACCCATTGCTTCTTTTCCGGCGATATGGCAGCCGGCCGGGCAGCCGGGATACTGTTCATACACGGCGCGCGGATGGGTAAAGCTCCCGCCCTCGCCGATAAAATCCTCAACCGTGGGATAAAAGCACTCCGGCGCAGAGCCGTTTCCCGCGGTGCCCATGACATAATAGATCCGGTGGTTGGGACGGTGTCCCTTCTCGTCAAAGGACATGGAGGGGCAGACGAGGACGCCGTTTTCAGTCGTGCTTATGCGGTGCAGCATGGAGGTGACGCTCCGGTGGTCACGGATGTTGTCCGCGCTGCGTCCGTAGATGGGAATCGCCGCGCAGGCGGCCAGCGTGCGCGTATCTGCCGACTGGTTTTGTACGCTAACATGCATAATCTCCACATTGTCGTCCTTCGGAATAAAGGAGGTGATGCGGGAGCTTAGCCTGCAGTCTTTAGAAGCGCGCGTCAGTGTATGCCATAAAAACCCCGCGGTCAGCTCGCTTTTATCCTGCCCGGATGAGCAGCGCGCGGCTTCCTGCTGCGCGGATGCTCCTGTGGCAGAGTAAACGCCGCAGGCAGCAGGGATGTCCTGCCTGGTTTCATCCATAAACCAGAAGTTGCGGGTGGAACGATTGTTGTGAAGATTTTCGGCACTTACCGGCTCTAATAGGAAGGCCTCCTGATCCAGCTTGGCGTCACCGCCGAGGTTCGGGGTAATGGCGCTTTTCAGCCCTTTTTCAGATGCCAGAGGGAAATACAGACAGCTTGTATTTTCCGGCTGCTCAACCAGAAAGCTGCCGTGCTCGTCAATAAATTTCAGGTGTTTCAATTGCTTATACTCCTTTCGTGCGTTCTGTATGGAGGTATCATAGAGGAAATCTGACTTTGTGAAAACAAAAAACATGTGAAAAATATCAGAATCATGACCTAAAATATGAGAAAACGAGCAGAAGCCTGATGCAGCGCCCCGAATTTCAGCAGCCACAAAATGCAAAATGTGTCATGAATCTGACATTTTGTTAAAATCTTTAATATATCCGGGAAAAATTTTAGGCTATAATTCGTTCATCAAGAGGCTTGAAGCGCATGCTTCATCAAATTTATGAATCAGGAGGACTTTGAAAATGAAAAGGAACGTTGTTAGTATGCTGTTGGCTGCGTCTATGGTGATCGGCGCACTGACAGGCTGTGGAGCGGACAGCAGTCCGGAGGTGCAGACAGGAACAGATGGGCAGGAGGACGCCGACTCGACGGATGGGGACGCGGATGTCTCGTCCAATGTGGAGGAAGGCAAGGTAATCAATATTTACAGCTGGAACGACGAGTTCCGTGAGCGTGTGGAGGCAGTTTATCCGGAGGTAAAGGAAACGTCAAAGGACGGTACGGTAACCACGTTAAAGGACGGTACGGAGATCCACTGGATTGTCAATCCGAACCAGGACGGCGTTTATCAGCAGAAGCTCGATGAGGCGCTCATGAACCAGGCAAGTGCTTCCGCGGACGATAAGGTGGATATCTTTTTGTCGGAGACGGATTATGTGTATAAGTATACAGACGCGGAGGCGGACGTGGCAATGCCCTTAAAGGATCTTGGCATTGACCCGGAGAGCGATCTTGTAGATCAGTACAGCTTTACGAAGGTAACGGCATCCGATGCAAACGGTGTGCAGAGAGGATCCACCTGGCAGTGCTGCCCGGGCCTGCTGGTTTACCGCCGCGACATCGCAAAGGAGGTATTCGGAACGGACGACCCGCAGAAGGTGGGTGAGAAGGTAAAGGATTGGGATACCATTAAGGCGACAGCAGGGGAGCTTAAGGCAAAGGGTTATTATACCTTTTCTTCCTACGCGGATACATTCCGGCTTTACGGCAACAGCATCGCCCAGTCCTGGGTCAGCCCCGGTGAGACGGTCATTAAGGTAGATCAGAAGATTATGGACTGGGTGAAGGATTCCATGGAATGGCTGGATGCAGGTTATCTGGACAAGAACGTGAAGGGCCAGTGGAACGACGACTGGAACAAGGCCATGGGCTCCTCTTCGAAGGTGTTCGCATTTCTGTTCCCGGCATGGGGAATCGACTTCACCCTGAACCCCAACTGGGACGGCGGGGACGGCATGTGGGCGGTTACAAATCCCCCGCAGGAATACAACTGGGGCGGCTCCTACATCCATGCCTGCACGGGAACCGACAACCCGCAGCACGTCAAGGACATTATCCTGGCACTGACCGCCGACAAAAATAACCTGTTAAAGATTTCCAAGGAATATTCGGATTTTACAAATACCCAGAGCGGTATGCAGGAGGCAGCCGTGCATGACGATGAATTTTCATCTGACTTTTTGGGCGGACAGAACGCGTTTACATATTTCGCGCCGGTTGCGGAAAACATTCAAATCGCTCCGCTCTCCGCATATGATCAGGGCTGCGTGGAGCTGATCCAGAACTCCTTCTCGGACTATTTCCAGGGACAGGTGGACTTTGAAAAGGCGAAGGCAAACTTTGAGACGGCAATCAGAGAGCGTTACCCCGACATTACCGAAATCCAGTGGCCGGAATAAAGGTCAGGAGCCAAACAGCTGCAGCGGGGCAGGACATCTGCCCCGGCATATGCAGCCCTTACAACAAGAAAGGAATGACGGCTTATGAAGCAAAAGCATAAAAAAATCGATTACGCAAAATGGGGATACCTGTTTATCCTCCCGTTCTTTGTATGTTTTTTCATATTTTCTTTTATTCCTCTGGTAGATACGATACGGTACAGCTTTTTTGAATATTACCGCTCAGGAATCAAGGAGATCGGGCCGAACTTTGTGGGCATGGCAAACTATATCAGTCTGCTCGGCTCAGATATGCTGAAATATGCAGGCAACACACTTATTTTATGGGTCATCGGGTTTATTCCTCAGATTGTGATCGCACTGCTGCTTGCGTCATGGTTTGTGGATGCACGCCTGAAAATCCGCGGCACGCAGTTTTTTAAGGTTGTAATCTATCTTCCGAACCTGATCATGGCATCTGCATTTGCCATGCTCTTTTTTACGATGTTTTCCACCAACGGACCGATCAATTCGATTCTGATGCATCTGGGATGGAGCAGTCAGCCCATCGACTTCCTCGGCTCCGTGTTCGGGACACGGGCACTGGTCGGCTTCATGAATTTTCTGATGTGGTTCGGAAATACGACGATCATGCTGATGGCGGCGATTATGGGCATCAGCCCGGATATTTTCGAGGCATCCGAAATCGACGGCTGCGGCAGCGTCCACCGGTTTTTCTACATTACGCTGCCCCTCATCCGCCCGATTCTCGCCTACACACTGATCACATCCGTGATCGGCGGCCTGCAGATGTTTGACGTCCCGCAGATTCTGACGAACGGGCAGGGTACGCCGGACCGTACCTCCATGACGCTGATCATGTTCCTGAACAGTCATTTGAAGAGCAGAAATTACGGCATGGCAGGATCACTCTCCGTTTACCTGTTTATCGTCAGCGGTATTTTGTGCTTCTTTGTATACCGGATGACAAACGACAACGACCCGGACGGCTCAAGGGCTGCCGCAAAGCGGGCAAAAAAGCAAAGGAGGAAATAGCTTATGAAATCAAAAACAGGGAATCATCTGCGGACGGTTTTTGCACACATTGTGCTGATTTTCCTGGCGTTTTTATGCCTGTTCTTTTTCTACATTTTATTTGTCAATGCATCGCGCTCACATGGGGATCTCCAGAAGGGCTTTTCGGCACTTCCCGGGAGCTACCTGCTTGAGAATCTGAAAAATGTCGCAAATGACGGAACGTTTCCCATGTTCCGCGGAATTTTAAACAGCCTGATCGTCTCCGGTACTTCCGCGGCAATCTGTACCTACTTTTCGGCTTTAACGGCCTATGGCCTTTATGCGTACAATTTTAAGCTGAAGAAGGCGGCGTTCACTTTTATTATGGCAATCCTCGTGATGCCGACACAGGTAACGGCGATGGGATTCCTGCGGCTGGTTACAAACATGGGAATGTATGACTCTCTGCTTCCGCTGATCATCCCGTCGATCGCATCCCCGGCAGTGTTCTACTTTATGTACAGCTACCTGCAGTCGTCCCTCCCCCTCTCACTCATCGAGGCGGCGAGAATCGACGGCTCCGGAGAGTTTCGTACGTTTAACCGGATTGTCATTCCGATTATGAAGCCCGCGATTGCGGTGCAGGCGATCTTCACCTTTGTGGGCTGCTGGAACAATTACTTTGTTCCCGCGCTGGTCATCCAGTCAAAGAATAAAATGACCGTGCCGATTCTGATCGCAACGCTCCGCGGTGCGGACTACATGAACTTTGATATGGGTAAGATCTATACGATGATTTTGGTTGCGATTGTCCCGATCATATTTGTATACCTGATTCTCTCGAAATACATTATCGCGGGTGTGACGCTTGGAGGTGTCAAGGAGTAACCGGGAAAAGCACGGAAGCACGGCGGTGTGCAAAATATATAAACCTATTGACAAGATAGGTAAATGGTGGTATCCTTTGTAGCAGTGAACGAAGAAGGAGCGTGAGAGCTATGGCTAATTATTACAGGGGTACCTTAGGGTTAATCGGAAACACACCGCTGGTGGAAGTGACAAACATTGAGAAGGAGCTGGGGCTGGAGGCGACGGTTCTGGTAAAGTTGGAGTATTTTAATCCGGCCGGAAGCGTGAAGGACCGCATCGCAAAGGCGATGATTGAGGATGCAGAGGAGCGGGGTCTGCTCAGAGAAGGCTCCGTCATCATCGAACCCACCTCCGGGAATACGGGAATCGGGCTTGCGGCTATTGCTGCGGCAAAGGGCTATCGGATCATCCTGACTATGCCGGAGACGATGAGCGTGGAGCGCAGAAACATCCTGAAGGCATACGGGGCAGAGCTGGTGCTGACCGAGGGCGCGAAGGGCATGAAGGGCGCAATCGAAAAGGCCGGGGAGCTGGCGGGGGAGATCCCCGGCAGCTTTGTCCCGGGACAGTTTGTAAATCCTGCAAATCCTGCCGTCCACAGAGCTACAACCGGGCCGGAGATCTGGAGGGATACGGACGGCAGAGTGGACATTTTCATTGCAGGCGTCGGAACCGGAGGAACGGTGACGGGAATCGGCGAGTATTTAAAGGAGCAGAACCCGAATATTCAGGTTGTGGCGCTGGAGCCTGCGGCATCCCCGGTACTCTCCGAGGGAAAAGCGGGGGCGCACAAGATCCAGGGTATCGGGGCCGGCTTTGTGCCGGATGTGCTGAATACGAAGATTTACGATGAGGTATTCAAGGCGGAAAGTGAGGATGCATTTGCCGCCGCGAAGCTTCTGGCGAGGAAGGAAGGTATTTTGGTTGGTATTTCCTCCGGTGCGGCGCTGCACGGGGCGATCGAGCTGGCAAGGCGGACGGAGAATAAGGGCAAGGTGATCGTTGCGCTTTTGCCTGATACGGGAGATCGATATTATTCGACACCGTTATTTACGGAATAGGGCGGTAAGTATCGGCTGAAAGCAGCCTGGTATCGTTCGCACGATTACAAAAAAGCATCGGAGGAAAAGAAAAATGGCAGGAATAAAAGATTCAAAAAACTGGGGCTTTGAGACAAGACAGCTGCACATCGGGCAGGAGCAGGCAGATCCGGTAACGGACGCGCGGGCGGTTCCGATTTATGCGTCTACATCTTTTGTGTTTCACGATTCTCAGCACGCGGCTGACCGGTTCGGTCTGCGCGATGCGGGAAACATTTACGGGCGGCTGACAAACCCCACCCAGGATATATTTGAGCAGCGGATCGCATCGCTGGAGGGCGGTGTGGCGGCGCTGGCCGTGGCATCGGGCGCGGCGGCGCTGGCGTATACGTTTCAGGCGCTGGCAAAGGCGGGGGAGCATATCGTAGCCTCTAAGACGATTTACGGCGGCACCTACAATTATCTGGCGCACACGTTTCCGCTGAACAATGATGTGACGACCACGTTCGTTGACCCTTACGTGGAGGACTCCTTTGAGGCGGCGATTCAGGAGAATACAAAGGCGATCTTTGTAGAGACACTGGGAAATCCCAACTCAAATGTGATTGATCTGGAAAAGCTGGCAAGACTTGCACATAAGCATAATCTTCCGCTGGTTGTGGATTCAACCTTTGCGACACCGTATCTCATCAGGCCCATCGAGTACGGAGCAGATATCGTAATACATTCCGCGACAAAATTTATCGGCGGGCACGGAACGGCCATCGGCGGTGTAATTGTGGACGGCGGCAGCTTTGACTGGAAGGCGTCGGGCAGATACCCCTGGATTGCAGATGCAAATCCCAGCTATCACGGCATTTCCTTTGCGGATGCGGTGGGTGCAGCGGCATTTGTAACCTACATCCGCGCGATCCTTCTGCGGGATACGGGGGCAACCCTTTCACCGTTCCATGCGTTTATTTTCCTGCAGGGGCTTGAGACACTCTCCCTGCGCCTGGAGCGCCATGTGAGCAATACGTTAAGGATTGTGGACTATCTTGCAGGTCATCCCCAGGTGGAGGCGGTGCATCATCCGTCCCTGGAGGGAGAGCCGACCCATGAGCTTTATCAGAAGTATCTGCCAAACGGCGGCGGTTCCATTTTTACCTTCGAGATCAGGGGAGATGCAGAGACGGCCCGGCGCTTTATCGACAATCTGGCAATCTTTTCCCTTCTGGCAAACGTGGCGGATGTGAAATCGTTAGTCATCCATCCGGCAACGACGACCCACAGCCAGTGCACCGAGGAGGAGCTGCTCGACCAGGGCATCAAGCCCAACACGATACGCCTTTCCATCGGTATCGAGAAGGTGGAGGATCTGATTGCGGCATTGGATGAAGCCTTTGAAGCGGTAAAGTAGCTTAGGCTCTGTACTCCGCATAATGACCCTTGGTCGCATATTTTACCTTATAAAGTGCCTTATCCGCGTTTGCGAGAAGCTGCGGGATAGAGGCACTTTTGTCTTTGGTCCATGCATATCCGCTGGAAGCACTGATCTGCTTCGTGTGAAGGTCAGAGAGCTTCACGGGATGCTCCGAAAGTGCGTTGTAAAAGTCGTTAAGACATTTTTCTATGTCTGATTTCTCATTACAGTCATAAATAAACAGACAAAATTCGTCTCCGGAACGTCTCGCACGCAGAAAATGCGAATCGGGCAGGGACGTTAAGACCGCGGCGAAGCTCTTTAAGTAATGGTCGCCGATATCGTGGCCGTAGGTGTCGTTGATGGACTTAAAGTAATCCAGGTCGATCATGACGGCGGCACAAAGCTTACCCTCCGGCATTTCGTGCAATATATCCTCCGCAAGATGCTTAAAGTAGTTGAATTTAAATAGGCCGGTGAGTGCGTCGTGGGTATTTTCATATTGCAGCTTTTTTACCATCGTGTTGATTCCGTTGCTCAGCTCTTCAAATTCAAGATTGCCGCCCACAGATACCAGGGTATCCAGATTGCCGTCCGTGATCGCATCCAGATCCCGGATGATATCGTGGATGCCCACAATCACCTTTTTGCGGACAAGGTAGCTTAAAAGCAGGATGACGGCAGCCTCGATGAACAGCAGGTAGCAGAAATTTGCGACAACATTTCCCCACAAGCGTTCAAAGAGCGTGTGTCTTGGAAGCGCCGCGCACAGCAGGACGTCCTCGTAGGGGCGGCTGACCACATACATTTCCGTATCGTTCGTTCCGGTGCAGTAATTTCCCTCTGTACAGTGTAAAAGATTGTCCAGACGGTAGCAGTCGGCATCAAAGTCAAAATCCGTGCCGTCGGAATGACCAAGCATCTCCCCGGTGGAGCTGTCAACGACAAAAAGCTCCTCGCCGATATCCGTGGGAAACTTTGAAAAGATATAGTCATAGGTATTTCTGGACTGGGCTTCCAGCTGTCTGGTGGGCGTAAAGCCGACCTGAACGATTCCCTTCTGTGTTTTCCGTGCAACGCCGATATATTGCATAAGCTTGCCGATGGCGGCGTTGGGACGGGGCTCCTGTATGAGATAGGCGTCCTCGTCGTCGCTCTCAAGAAGAGCGATGAAGGGACGGGTCTGATCATGGTCGTGCATATCCATGCCGATGTACTCCGCGACGGATGCAAGCACGATGATTCCGTTCTCATCGATCATATGAAGCTCATCCACGTTGAGCAGGTCTGCGAGATATTGCATCTGTGCAACGCTCATGGCACCGCCCTGGCGCCGGTCCATCACGTAAGCGGCCGCCCTGGCACGGGTAAGGTAATCCTCGTTTAAGCTCTCGTTTAAAAGGCGCAGCTCCTCCTGATTGTTTTTCAGGGTGTGTATCATCTGCTCCGTCTTGGCATAAAAGGTTTCAAACTGCTGTGTTTCCAGCATGTGGAAACTGAAAATAAAATTGATAAAGAGTATGAGCAAAACAGCGATCGTCACGATACCGGCGGTATACTTGATAAAGGTTTTCTGCATGATCGGTCCTCTCTTTTTCGGGGGAAAATAAAGCAATAAATCAAAGCCGTTTGAAAAAACAGCTACGATATATTTTAACATTTCCCGACAGTTTGTATCATGCCCGGTTCTTCGCAGAACAATCCTAAAATTTCACGTAAATGACAGACCCTTTCGCGGCTGTCCCGCAAAAGTGATTTAAAACTTTGCGACCATAAGAACATGGAAGCGGCTGCCCTCGCAGTAGCAGCCAAACTGGCCGCCGATTTTATCGGAGAACGCGGAGGCGCTTTTGATACCGAACCCGTGGTTTTTCCCCCGTGTGCTCTCGGGAAGGCCCGTGAGGGGGTCGAAGACGATTTCTTTTTCATACTCGTTGCTCGTCTCGATGAGCAGATGATCCGCAGCGCAGTTTAAGTGCACATCGACGCGGCGCTTTTGTACCGGAAGCTCTTTTGCGCAGTAGAGTGCGTTTTCCAGCAAATTTGCGACCGTGGAGGCAAGCTCGTAGGCGTTTACAGGAAGCTCGCTTGGTACGAGCGCGTCAAGGCTCAGGTCGATTTGAAAGCTGCGCGCCGTTTCCGTCATATCCGAGAGGACCGAGTTGACGATGATATTCTGGCAGTAGGAGGTGAACCTGTGCTCCTCGGCCATCTCGTTTATGTGCCGGGTAAGCTCACGGATTTTGTCGTATTCCTTTTGCGCCAGAAACGAATCGATCATGCCGGAATAGTGGCGCATGTCATGCCGCAGAATCCGCATGCCCTCTGCGGACTGCTCCGCCAGGCGGTATTGATTTTCGAGGCTTTTGATCTGGGATTCAAAGAGCGCATTTTTCCAGTAAATATCGGCACTGCTGAGCTCATTTTGCAGATAGCGGAGCACGACGACATAGGAGACAAACATCGTGATGAGAAAGAAAACAGCGCCGGGAATGCTTTTGGGATTGTCATAGAAGGTATATGGGAAAAAGGCGAGGGAGGAAAAGCCGCAGAAAAAGAATACCGGGATCAGGCACAGCTCCCAGTGGCTTTTCACAGGTTTCCGCTCACAGAAGCTAAGGCAGATATCGCGGATCTTCACGTACATGATAATCAGGATGGCTGTATGCACGGCAATACAGCCTGCGAGTGCAAGGGGAATGTGGTTGATGTAAATGTGCACAATGCAGGCGGTAATGCTGCCCGCAATCACATAGTTGGAGGCGCTCAGCCCTAAAAACAGGGAGCGGTTATCGCGGGTGCGCGCAATGAGCAGGGCGGTAGACTGCGTGAGCAGGATTTGAAATACCGTCACAAGCAAATAGCACAGGCTGCTGTCCGCATACAGATGCAGCTTCAGGTAGTTTGGAAGCGTCAGCAGTAAAAAAGAAGAAAAACAGATGAGGACTGTTTTTCTTTTTGTGTAACGGTGGGGGATAAATAAATAGATGAACAGCAGCACGTAGATGTAGCTGATCATGTAATAAATGTCTCTAAAATAGTTCATATTTTTTCCTACCTGTATTGTTCGGAGAAGAATAATAGATATTTCTTTTTCACGGCAGCAGTTTTCGCCTTGCTGACGGGAACCTTCTCTCCGCTGTCCATGATGACATGATTTGTACCTAATTTCTTGACGTATTTTAAATTAACGACAAAAGATTTATGTACCTGAAGGAAAGCTTTGCTTTCCAGCAGAGGCTCGATTTTTTCGTCGAAGGAGCTTCGGATAAAGATGCTCGTAACGCGCTCGCCGTTTGTGAGGTGTACGTCAAGGGTGCGGGAGACGTTCTCGATATACTCGATGTGTGAGTGCGGGACGTGGATGAGGCCGTCCTTTGTCTTGACGAAATACACCGGATCGGGCTTGGGCTTTATGTGTGCAAATGCGTGGTCAAGCGCCTCAAACAGGTCGGTTTTTGCCAGCGGCTTGAGAAGATAGCGCACCGCATGTACATGAAAGGCATCCAGCGCATAATCGACGGATGAGGTTATGTAAATGATTGCGTTTTCGCATCCGTGATCGCGGAGCTGCCTGCCGATGTCAATGCCGGTTTTCTCCGACATGATCATGTCCAGCAGATAGACGTCTGCCTGCTCGCCGTATTCTATTTTTTCAAAGAGTACAGAAGGATCCGAAAAGATTTCGATCTGGCACCCGGTGATCTCACGATCCTGCATGTATTGCTTTAAAAGTTCCTCTATGCTGCTTAAATCTTCTAGGTTATCATCGCAAATAATAATTTTCATAAGCATTCCTCTTTCTGTAACGTGTAGCATACCACATTTTCGATGTTGGTGTAAATAGCTTTCTGCCCGGCAGAGCATTGGCAGTGTATACCGGCGGTATATGCTTCATAGCGGAGCTGCCGCGGTGCCTGAAAAATGAGCAGAGGGCCGGCGGATATTCTGGATGCGGGAAGCGAAAGACAGCGGATGGCCTTTACGGATGAGCAGGCGTTAATGAAGCTGAACGGACAGATTAGCCGCCTGCTTTTTGACCGTGAAAAGGTTAAAGTCAATTTCAGGTGACAGGAAATGTCCTCAAAAAAGATGCTCGCAAACATTGCCTAAACCGGAAAAAGAGAGTAGAATAAACTTAATCCTCCGTTCCGGCAGGAGTGCGGCATCTGCCGTATAACCGGCATCTCTGTTTTATTTATCATAGACCCGAGCAGGAGTGAATGCGCGGTTGCGGGGGATTACAGCAGGAAATCGCAGGGGGATGGAACAATTACGTTTTCGGAGGGACGGACGATGGTAAAGCATGTGATTCTTTGGACCTTAAAGGATGAATTTACGGCGGAGCAAAAGGAGACGATCAAGGCGGATATCAAGAAGGGGCTTGAGGGGCTTGCGGGTAAGATACCGGGGCTTTTGGACATTTGCGTCAACACGGAGGGGCTGGAAAGCTCCACGGCGGATCTGATGCTGGACGCTTCATTTGAAAGTGCGGAGGCATTAAAGGGCTATGCGGTTCACCCGGAGCATGTCGCGGCGGCGGACACAAAGGTGCGCCCCTATACGGCAACGCGGGCATGTCTTGACTACGAGGTATGAGAGGGGATAAAAACAGCTATGCGGAAGTATCAATGTCTTGTGCTGGATCACGACGATACGGTAGTAAACAGCACGGCAGCCGTGAATTTTCCGGCATTTATGAAAACACTGGGGCAGCTTCGGCCGGGAGTGGAGATGACGCTGGAGCAGTATTTTCGCTATAACTTTGAGCCGGGCTTTACAGCTCTCTGCTATGACCTGCTCTCGTTTACGGAGGAGGAAATGCAGATACAGGTGAATAACTGGGCCGCTTTTGTGCGGGCACATGCGCCGGAGCCGTTCGAAGGTATGCGGGAGGTTTTGTGGCGTTTTCATGATGAGGGAGGGCATATTTGTGTGTCCTCTCATTCTATGCGTGAAAATATCCTGCGGGATTACGCGCTGCACGGCTTTCCGGAGCCGGAGCTGGTTTTCGGGTGGGATCTGCCCGCACAGCAGCGCAAGCCCTCACCCTATGCGCTCGAGCAGATTATGGAGCGGCTGCATTTATTGCCGGGTGAGCTTGTAATGATTGATGATTTAAAGCCCGGAAAGGACATGGCGGATATGGTCGGCGTGGATTTTATCGCGGCGGGCTGGGCGCATCAGATACCGGAAATATCGGATTTTATGAGGCGGGAATGCGGCGCGTACTGCGGGCGTGTCAGCGATCTGGAGACATATCTTTTTTCATAGCTTTTTATAGCGGTTTGCCTGCCGCTTTGCTCTCGGGAGGGGACGTATGCTGTAAATGAATTTTGAATTGTAAAACAGTGGAAGATGTGTTAAACTATAAACGATATATTCGCTTAAATTTTTATAGAATAATTTTGGAGGAAAAATCAATGCCTTTTATCAATTCAAGGGTAAGTACTGCCATCACGCCGGAGCAGGAACAGGAGCTTAAAAGCCGTCTTGGAAAAAGCATTTCGCTGATTCCGGGAAAAAGCGAGCAATGGCTGATGACGGGCTTTCAGGATAATTATCATCTGTATTTCAGGGGAAGCAACGAGGAGCCGGCGGCGTTTATCGAGGTGCAGATTTTCGGCGGTGAGAACCCGGAGGCTTTTGAGAAGCTCACGGGGGCAATTACCGATATTTTCTGTGATGTGCTTCACCTGAAGGCAGATCATATTTACATAAAATACGAGGCAGTGAGCAGCTGGGGCTGGAATGGCGGTAATTTCTGACCAAAAGCCTGGACACAGGGATACACGGACGTATCTGTTTCAGACATAAGGATGTGAAAAATTATGAAGATCGGCGAGATTCAAAGGGTTTACCGCGATCAGATACAATATCTGCGGGAGAAAAAGCAAAGCCTTGTGCAGCGTCGGGAGGATCTGCAAAAGCAGCAGCATCTTGCGGCTTCGGATGAGGAGCGCTCAAGGTTCAGCGAGGAGGCTGCAACGCTGGAGCTTTCCATAAAAGAGATCGGCGCGCAGTACGATGAGAACATGGAGTTCATGGGCCGGGTTTTGGAAACAAAGACGGCGTATTTTAACGCGGAGGTTTCAAAGCAGCAGAGCGAGGCTCTGGCGAAGGCCGCGAAGGATATGGCAAAGATCATGGAGGTGGCGCGCCGGATTGCAAAGGGCGGTCTGGTTCCCTACAGTGACGAGAAAAAGCTCATGGATTACAGCATGGAGCTGTACATGTCATCCAAAAATATGGCGCTTTTGAATGAGCAGAAGGAAAAAGAGGAATATGCTTCCCTCTGGGAGGATGAGGAGGAGCTGCCGGAGCATGATCCGCAGGGTGTGTCGGAAAATGCATCATTCTCGGGAGAGCTGCCGGATCTGATTACTGATTTTTGAGAAGAACCTTTGCAGGCTGAATTTTTCATATGCGGATAAACGGGAGGAAATAATATGAGAAATGTCACACTCGGAAGCACCGGGATCACAGTTCCCCAAAATGGGTTTGGGGCATTGCCGATTCAGCGGGTAGACACGGATACGGCAGCGGCGATTCTGCGCCGGGCATACGAAGGCGGCATGCGTTTTTTTGATACGGCGCGGGCTTATTCCGACAGCGAGGAAAAAATCGGTGCGGCCTTTCACGGGTTTGGCGCGCAGCGTGAAACGGTATACATTGCAACAAAGACGGCGGCGCAGACACCGGAGCAGGTGCGGGAGCATTTTGCGGTCAGCCTCAAAAATATGGAGCTTGATTACGTGGATATTTACCAGTTCCACTGTGTCAGCCGCTGCTATAAGCCGGGGGACGGAACCGGTATGTATGAGTGCCTCCAGGAGCTGAAGGCACAGGGAAAGATCCGCCACATCGGTATCACGACGCACAAGCTGGGCATTGCAAAGGAAATTATCGAGTCGGGGCTGTATGAGACGCTGCAGTATCCCTTAAGCTACCTTTCGTCGAAAGAGGAGCTGGCGCTGGTTGAAGCATGCCGGGAGAAGCAGATGGGCTTTATCGCCATGAAGGGGCTTTCCGGCGGCCTGATCAACCATGCACCGGCGGCGATGGCGTTCATGCTTCAGTTTGATAACGTGATTCCGATCTGGGGCGTGCAGCGCATGTCGGAGCTGGAGGAGTGGCTGGCATTTATGGACAGGGAGCCGGAGCTGGACGAACAGCTGCGGACGTTTATCGAGAAGGAACGCGCCGAGCTGACGGGCGAATTTTGCCGTGGCTGCGGTTATTGCATGCCGTGTCCGGCAGGTATTATGATCAATCAGTGTGCGCGTATGTCGCTTTTGCTGCGCCGTGCGCCCTCCGAAGCCTGGCTGACAGAGGAGATGCAGACGGAGATGAAAAAAATCGAAGGCTGCCTGGAGTGCGGTGCCTGCAAAAAGAAGTGTCCCTATGAGCTGGACACGCCGGAGCTGCTTAAGAAAAATTACGAGGACTACCGGAAGGTATTGTCAGGAGAAATTTCGGTTAGGTAATCAGCATGCTTTTAAGGAGGAAATAAATACATGGATATCCATGGCAGAGAGAGAAGCCGCACAACGCGTTTTCTGATAGGCAGCTTTTGCATGCTTCTTTTGCTCAGTGTGGGGGCATTTGCTTTACTGGGATATTATATGAGCAACATAAGCAAGGATGCCATCGACGAGGTCGGCGACTTATACATGACGGGTATAAACGAACAGATTTCTTCGCATTTCGAGACGTTGATCAATCTGAAGCTGGAGCAGGTGGAAACGGTGGTTGAGGTTGTCTCGGTGGACGGGGACAATGCGGACGACCTGTATGACGAGCTGATTTACCGGGTTCATGTGAGGAATTTTGATTATCTGGCCCTGTGCTCGAAGGATCATACCCTGGAGATGCTTTACGGCAACCAGATTTCACTGGTAGACCCGGAACCGTTTTTTGAGTCGCTGGAAAATAATGAAAAAAAGGTAGCGGTGGGTGAGGACATTGCCGGAAACAAAGTTGTGATTTTCGGTATTGACGCGCATTACCCGATGAAAAACGGCGAAGAGTCCATGGCGCTTGTGATGGCGCTTCCGCTGGAGTATATCAGTGCGATGATGAGCGTGGAGGATGAGGATGCGTTAATGTATTCCTACATTATACGAAAGGACGGTACCTTCATCGTCAATACAGTCGGGGAGGAGTACGACGATTATTTCAGCAGCTTATATGAGCGGTATCCGGACGATTCCGAGAAGATCCGCACTTACATCGAGGCGCTGGCAGGCTCCATGCAGAAAAAGGCGGATTATTCTGTAATCCTTGATCTGGACGGAAGCCGGCAGCAGATCTACTGTACGGAGCTGCCTTATTCCGAATGGCATCTTCTGACCGTGCTTCCCTTCGGTGCACTGAATGAGACAGTGGAGGATCTGAACGACAACCGAACCTTTGCGACAATTTTCATGTGCGGAGTGATCTTTGTTGCACTTTTGCTTATTTTCTGCGTATACTTCCAAATGACGCGCCAGCAGATGCTTGAGCTGGATCTGGCGCGCAGGGAAGCGCTCAAGGCGACGAAGGCAAAGAGCGAATTCCTCTCCAACATGAGTCACGATATCCGCACGCCGATGAACGCGATCGTAGGAATGACGGCGATTGCGACGACGCATATCGACGACCAGGAGCAGGTGCAGAACTGCCTGAAAAAGATTGCGCTTTCGGGTAAGCATCTCCTCGGGCTGATCAATGACGTGCTGGATATGTCCAAGATCGAGAGCGGCAAGATGACGCTTACGCCGGAGATGATTTCCCTCCGGGAGGTTGTCGAGGGAATCGTCAGCATTGTGCAGACGCAGGTAAAGGCGAAGGTACAGAACTTTAACGTACATATAGACAATATTGTGGCGGAGGATGTGTTCTGCGACAGCGTGCGCCTGAACCAGGTGCTCTTGAATCTGCTGTCCAACGCGGTGAAGTATACCCAGGAGGGCGGGACGATACAGCTCTCCCTCTATCAGGAGGACACGCCGGATGAGAAGGGTGATGCGTATGTGCGGACCCATGTCATCGTAAAGGATAACGGAATCGGTATGACCAAAGAATTTTTAGAGCATATCTTTGATTCCTATTCACGGGCAGATAGCAAGCGCGTGCAGAAAACGGAGGGTGCCGGTCTTGGTATGGCGATCACAAAATATATTGTAGATGCCATGGAAGGGATGATCACCGTGGAGAGTGAGCCGCAGCAGGGAACGGAGTTCCATCTGGTTCTGGATCTGGAAAAGGCTATCGTGGAGGAGACAGATATGATTCTCCCGCCGTGGCGGATGCTGGTCGTTGACGATGACGAGGAGCTGTGCCGCACCGCGGTCGTTACACTGGAATCCATCGGTGTGCAGGCGGACTGGACACTGAGCGGTGAAAAGGCGTTAAGGATGGTGGAGCAGCACCATCAGAAGCGGGATGACTATCAGATCGTCCTGCTTGACTGGAAGCTTCCGGATATGGACGGCCTGCTCGTTGCAAGCAGGCTTCGGAAAATTGTAGGCAATGATATGCCGCTGATCTTAATCTCCGCGTATGACTGGAGCGAGTTTGAGACGGAGGCCAGGGAGGCGGGTATCAGCGGATTTATTTCCAAGCCGCTCTTCAAATCGACACTATTTTACGGACTGCGCAAGCATATGGGTGTGGAAACGAAGAACGATGAGGACGGCGGAGACGTTGATTTGAACGGGCACCGGATACTGGTTGCCGAGGACAACGACCTGAACTGGGAAATCATAGAAGAGCTGCTCACCGATATCGGGCTCGAGCTGGAATGGGCGGAGAACGGAAAGATCTGTATCGACAAATTCCTTGCATCGGAGCCGGGCTATTACGAGCTGATCCTGATGGATATCCGGATGCCTGTCATGAACGGCTATGATGCGACGGAGGCAATCCGGGCATTAAGCCGGGAGGATGCGAAGGCGATACCGATCATAGCGATGACGGCGGACGCTTTCTCGGAGGATATCCAGCACTGCCTGGAATGCGGTATGAACGCACATACGGCAAAGCCAATCAATTTGAACGAGGTTGTAGCGCTGTTAAAGAAATATATATTATAAAAGCACAAAAAAAGGGAGCTGCCCGTCTGGGACAGCCCCCTTTTTAAATTACATTTCCGCCCGCGCGGCAGCGTCCTGATAATATTTGAAGTCCGTAAAAATCTCCCCCTTGTAAGGGTTTGTTCTTGTCTTTTTTGCCTTGTACACGATGTAGGCCAGCGCAATGACGTTTGTGATCAGTGCGAGGAGACTCACGACAGTCATCATCGTAGGGTTCGCGTTTGCGGAACCGCCCGCCTCGATGCCGTTTAAGGTTCCGTCCGCGTATAAAACAGGAAGAGTCGCCCACGGAAAGAAGCTCTCGCCGGTTGACATGGTTTCCTGGAACAGCGGGAATACCTGTGCGAACATACACCAGATGCAGAGCGTGTTGGCGCGGTTCATAATCCAGCCGCCCTTGTTCCATAAAAGCGCTGCGATCGTGGGTGCCAGAAGAAGCGCAACGCCGCAGAACCATGTATGGGTAGGCAGGCAGTTGTAGGTGTAGGCAAAATTCCAGATATCGTAGACGATGATGTATACCCAGATCATATCGGGCCAGATCATGTCCTTTTCATCCTTGGATGAATACACGGCCCACCAGCCGGTCATGCAGAAAATGTTAATAATTCCGGCGATGCCGTTAAATACGTTGTGCCAGCCGCCGAAAAGCCATACATCTTCGCTGGAGAGCCACCACTGATACCAGCCGTTGATGGCGGATTCAAAATCGCTGACAACCGCGATGAGGATGTTGATGGCCACGATGACGAAGGGATAGGCCTTAAACCAGTGGGTTTTTCCGATACCCCAGCCGTACTTGATCATCATAAAGCCGATACAGCCAGCCAGCGCCGCATAGAGCTTTGCATAGTGGAACCATCCGTTCATGTAAAGGTAGGTCTGGTTTTCCAGTGCCCAGGATGCGCCGGAAGAGGCGCTTACCGCAATGGCGATAAAATATACGGTCAGTGCGGCGGGGATCACCCCGAACATAATAAGCCCGCCCGCTTTGGTTCTCCTTGCAAATTCATTCAGCAGAATCAGCCCGGCCAGAACGCCCAGCATCGCGATCCATTGTGGGATGGCATTGCTGCCATAGACGTGAAATAACATAACTTTTCCTCCTTAAAATTCCGTGTTGCCGGAAGACAGCCGGAGACTGTTCCGGCAGCACTTTGATTTAAACTTTAAGAATATTATACCCCGGAATCACCCCGGCTTCAATTAGACATTTTGCCGTATTTGTCTAAGTGAGCAGGCTTAAAATGCCTTCCGTTTTCTGGCGGTTTGCCTGGGCCAGGATGGATTCGCCGGCATTTTGAAGAATTCTCAATTTCGTAGTATTCACCATCTCCCCGGCCATGTCGGTGTCCCTGATACGGCTCTCGGAGTCCTGTGTATTTTCGGCGGTGTTCTGGTTGTTGTGCATCGTATGTTCGAGCCGGTTCTGCAGCGCGCCGAGATAAGAGCGGTAATCGGATACGAGCTCCACGGCGTTCTGGATCCGCTTTATGGAGTCTCCGGCGGCTTCGTAGCTGGAGACATTGAGATTTCCAAGCCCAAGTGTACTTGAATTGATGGTGCGGATTTCCACCTCAACTTCACGCCAGGGCCTTGACGAAACCTGAAGGCGCATCTGCTCGTTCTTCACTAACAGGTCGTCCGCGTAAATCTGGCCCATGCCTTCCGCGTAGGGCGGTCCGTCGGCAATCGAATACATGATGAGCGAGCTGCCATCTATGTGAAGGCCGTTTGCATGTCCGATGTGAATGGGATTGTTTCCGCCGCCGCCGAGTGCACCCTGATTTTTCACAACCTCGTCATAGATCCGCTGCACAACGTCCGCACCGCTGCTGATGCTGGGATCCTTCATCCCGATTGTGACGGTCAGATTTCCCCGGCCGTTGGTCGTGCTGCCGGTGATGCTGGAGGATGTTGCGGTGTCGTCCGTAAATTCAAACCGGAACTTCTGAGTGCAGTTCTGGCTGCAGGTGACCGTGAATTTTTTGTTGATAAGCTGTTCCTTGTTGCTGCTGTTGACATTGCCGAAGTTGATGGCCTTACCGTAGACCTTCGGCTGCGCGTTGGGAATACCGGAAAACCGATCCTCCATAAGAACGGTGGAAAAATCGTCGCAGTCAATCTCAACAAGCTGCTTCGCCTTTAAGACGGTGCGGCCGTTAAAGGTGGTGTAGTCCGAGATCCGGCTGATCAGCGCCTTTAAGGCGGACAGCTCCTTCTGGATGGCCTGGCGGTCGGTGGTGGTGTTTGTGTCGTTTGCGGCATGTGTCGCAAGCTCGGTCATGCGCTGCAGGGCGCTGTGCATTTCGTTCAGCGCGCCGTCCGCAGTCTGGATCAGGGAAATGCCGTCCTGTACATTTGCAGTTGCACGGTCAAGCCCCCGGATCTGCCAGCGCATCTTTTCCGAGATGCTAAGGCCGGCGGCATCGTCTGCCGAGCGGTTGATGCGGAAACCGGAGGAGAGCTTCTCCGTGGATTTCCGTCTGCTGTCTGTGGTGGCGTTTAACTGGCGCCCGGCATTTGCCGCGGTCAGGTTATGTGAAACGGTCATAGACATATAGTTTACCTCCATGTAAAAGCACAAAGTAAAAGCACAAATCTGTGTTTGTCATCCTGACAAAATTACGTATAAATATTTATCGGCGTTTTATGCGGTTTCAAACAGTATTAAAATCAATTAAAGTTAAAAAATCGCAAGTAGACAAACAGAAATGAATCTGTTAAAATAAAAATGGTTTTTACTGTAAAAAAATATTCTTAAACTTAAAGTACAGGACATGCTGTGAGGAGGATATCATGTATCATTGTCATATGCGCTTCTACTTTATCGGGCGCCAAAGCGGGCTGGTTGAAACGCTGGAGGAAATGCCTCCGTTTGAAGGTTTCACACATGAATTTTTTAAGAGTGACGTGCCGAAGGAAGAACTGGCAAAAAAAGCCGATGTGATAATAGCTGATTTGAGAGAATTAAACGCGGTGGATACAGCGCGTTCTTTAGTTGCGGCAAAGAATCCGGACGCCGATCTGATTCTTCTCGCCGAAAAGCCGCAGATCATGGAAATGCTGGATTATCCATCTGAAATGTCAACCGGCATCGCGGATATCTGGACGCTTCCTCTGTCTGTTTCGGAGCTGGGCTTTCATTTTCTGAAATGGCAGCAGCTGCTGAAGAACCGCATAGACAGCTGGCAGACAGGCCAGTTTTTGGATGCGACAATCAATGGTACCCCTGATCTGATCTGGTTTAAGAGTAAAGACGGTATTCATGAAAAAGTAAACGACAGCTTTTGCAAGACGGTAAACAAGACAAAGGAGCAGATCCAGGGACGCGGGCACGCTTATATCTGGGATGTGGAGCAGGATGACCCTGCCTGCATCGAGTCGGAGCGTATCGTGATGGAGCGCAGGGAAACCATCGTATCGGAAGAAGAGGTGCAGACCGGCGATAAGACAAAGCTGCTCACGACCTATAAATCCCCGCTCTATGATGTGGACGGGAGCGTGATGGGGACGGTGGGTGTCGGCATCGACATAACACAGGAACGGGCGTACGCGGAGGAGATTATACGCAAAAACAGGACGCTCGAATCACTGTTTATGTCGCTGGACTGCGGCGTTATCTGTCACACGCTGGACGGCTCGCGGATTATCAGCATAAACAGGAGCGCGCTGAACATCCTGGGCTATGAGACACAGGAGCAGATGATGGCGTGCGGCTTTGACCTGATTGCGCATTCCGTCATGGATGAGGACCGGTCGAAGCTCGAAGAAAGCATTCGCTCCCTCGAAAATGTGGGCGACAGCGTTAATATCGAATACCGCGTACAGCATGAGAACGGAAAAATTTACCATATCATGGGAAATATCAAGCTGGTTGAGGAGAACGGGGAGGTTTACTGTCAGCGGTTCCTGCTCGATTATACGGACCAGAAGCTGAAGGAGGAGCAGAAACGGCGTGAGAGTAAGCGCAGGCAGGTGGAGCTGATCCATGCGCTGAGCATGGAATACAACCTGGTTTTCTTTTTCAACCTGGATACGGGGCTGGTGCGGCCGCTGCGTATCGGCGACTGCAGGAGCGGCCTGCTGGAGGATATTTTTGCAAAGGAGGTTCCGGCGGCAGAGGCCATCGGGCGTTACATAGAGGAATGCGTTCACCCGGATGACCGGGAGGAAATGCGGGAAGCCATGGCCCGCGAGACGATGGAGCGGGAGCTTTCGGAGAAGGAGATGTGCTACATTAACTACCGCACGGTCTGCTGCGGAGATGTCCGGTATTTCCAGATGAAGGCAGCACGCACGGGTGACTGGAATGTGCAGCGGGGAGTTGTGGTGGGCTTCCACAGTGTAGATGAGGAAACGCGTTCGGAGATGGAGAAAAAAGCGGTGCTTGAGGATGCGCTTTCCCAGGCAAACCGGGCGAGCAAGGCGAAAAGTGCGTTCCTTTCCAACATGTCCCATGATATCCGCACGCCGATGAACGCGATTATCGGCTTTACCGCTCTTGGCCTGACGCACATTGATCAGAAGGAGCAGGTAGAGGAGTACTTAAAGAAAATCATGTCGTCGGGCAACCATCTGCTGAGTCTCATCAACGACGTTTTGGATATGAGCCGTATTGAGAGCGGGAAAATACATCTGGAGGAGCAGCCCTGCTGTCTGCCTGATATTCTGCACGACCTGCGCAACATTCTTCAGGCGGATATCCGCGCAAAGCAGCTGGATCTGTATATGGATGCCGTGGATATCCGGCACGAGGAGATCTACTGCGATAAGCTGCGCCTGAACCAGGTGCTCTTAAACCTGATGAGCAACGCCGTGAAGTATACGTCCGCGGGAGGCATGGTGAGCTTAAAGGTCATCGAGCGCGCAGGCGCACCGGCGGGCCACGCCCATTTTGAGTTCCATGTCAAGGATACGGGTATCGGCATGACGGAGGAGTTTGTCGCAAAAATTTTCGAGCCGTTTGAGCGTGAGCGCAATTCCACCACCAGCGGAATCCAGGGAACGGGTCTTGGGATGGCGATCGCGAAAAATATCGTGGAGATGATGAACGGCACGATCGAGGTGCAAAGCAAGGTGGGCGTCGGCACGGAATGCACGGTTTCCTTTACCTTCCAGCTGGATTCGGAGGGCAGGGAGGTACAGGAGATTGCGGAGCTGAAAAATGTCCGTGCGCTTGTGGTGGACGATGATTTTAACACCTGTGACAGCGTTTCGTGCATGCTCCAGGAGATCGGGCTGCGGGCGGAGTGGACGCTTTCCGGCAAGGAGGCGGTGCTGCGCACCCGACAGGCAAAGATGCGCAACGACCGCTATGCGGTTTACATTATTGACTGGCTGCTGCCTGACATGAACGGCGTTGAGGTGGCAAGGCGCATCCGCAAGGAAATGGGGAAGGACGTTCCGATTATTGTCCTGACGGCATACGACTGGAGCGATATCGAGAGCGAGGCGATCGAGGCCGGTGTGACAGCCTTCTGCAGCAAGCCGCTGTTCTTATCCGAGCTGCAGGACTGCCTGTACTCCATCGTGAACAAGGATAAGGAGGAGAAAGTCAGCACCGTCAGAAAGGCGCGGCATACGGGACGGATTCTGCTCGCGGAGGACAATGAATTAAACCGCGAGATTGCGGAGACAATTTTAGAGGAGGCCGGCTTTGAGATCGAGTCGGCGGAGAACGGACAGATTGCCCTGGATATGCTGGAGCAATCAAAGCCAGGCTATTACCAGGTCATCCTGATGGACGTCCAGATGCCGGTGATGGGCGGCTATGAGGCCACCAGGAGGATACGCGAGCTGAAAAACAGTGAGCTTTCATCGATTCCGATTCTTGCCATGACGGCAAACGCCTTCGAGGAGGATAAGCAAAAGGCGCTGCTGAGCGGCATGAACGGGCACATCGCAAAGCCCATCGATATCGCAAAGCTCATGGAAACCTTAGACGAGATACTGGACGAAGCGCAGGCTTAAAAGGGACATCGCAGGCGGCAGGGCAAAAAAATTATTTTTCCTCTAATGTTTTCGGGCAATCCTCCGATAAATAGTTTAGAAAAAGCAATCGGAAAGATTACTTTTTACATTTCAGGGAAGAAAGAAAGGAGATGCCGTTATGCGTATAGATGCATATAATCAGGTAGCTGCGATCTATAAGAGTAGCAAGCCTGCCCGCACGAATGCAGCGAAAAAGACCGGCAGTTTTCAGGATCAACTGCAGATTTCGCAGACCGGACGGGACTATCAGATCGCAAAACAGGCAGTCGCAAATGCTTCAGACATCAGGGAAGATAAAGTCGCAGAGCTGAAAACTAAGGTTGATTCTGGTAATTACAAGGTTGATGCTGGAGATTTTGCAAGTAAATTGTTAGAAAAGTACAACGAATTGTATTAAGAGAGGTATCGAACGTGGCAAGCTTGATGGATGACCTGACACAGGTCCTGGAGAATGAGACAGTTGAATACCAGAAGCTGATTGATTTATCCGAGGATCTGAGAGAGGCATTGATCGCCTCTGATGTCCCGGCCGTAGAGCGCATCAGTGCGGGCCAGGAGGAGGTTGCAAACGGGATTCAGAGTCTGGAATCAAAGCGCGCGCGCATCATGAATGATATTGCGGTCGTTTTGAACAAAAATCCGGAGGAATTAAAAATTTCCCATCTGGAGGAGACGCTTGCAAACCAGCCGAGGGAGCAGGAAAGGCTTGCTGCGGTTCGTATCGATCTCAGGGAGACGATGAGTGAGCTAAAGCGCATCAACAAGGCGAATCAGACGCTGATTCATCAGTCTATGGAGTTATTAGAATTTGACCTTAATCTGTTTCGCAGTATGCGACAGGCTCCGGAGACGGCAAATTACAACAAATCTGCCGTAAACACCGGGGATCTGCTCGGAAGTCGGGGCTTCGACACAAAGCAATAACAGATAGGGGGAATTAGTATGGCTAACGGAATGGGTTCGCTGTACGTAGGCAGCAGCGGCTTACGTTCGGCGCAGAACGCCATCAACACGTCTGCAAATAACCTTGCGAATGTAAATACGCCGGGTTATGTGCGTCAGCAGGTAGTTTTTGAAAATAAGCACTACAATACGTTCGGACAGTCTGCCGCAGGCCCGCTGCAGACGGGTCTTGGAGTAGGAATCGGAGATATCGTCCATGCCAGGGATATTTTCTTAGATAAGAGATATCGTGCGGAGGCAGGGCGTATGTCCTACTACGCATCTTATTTTAGTGCGATTGACGAGGTACAGAGTCTGTATCAGGAGTCACAGGGCGTTGCATTCAGGAATGTACTGATGGGTTCCGGCAATGAGCGGGAATCGAACAGCAGCCTCTGGTCTGCGTTTGAGTTTCTGGCACAGGATCCCTCGGACGCGACAAATCAGAGCCTGGTTATACAGCGCTCCAACCTGCTTCTTACTCGGGCAAAAGCAATTTATTCGAGTTTATCCACATATCAGTCAAAAATAAATATTCAGATATCCAACGACATAGACCGTGTCAACGAGCTTGGCGAGGAGATCTTTAAGCTGAATCAGGACATTCAGCGCATCGAGGCGGGCAAGGTGGAGACTGCCTATGACCTGCGGGATGCGAGGGATGCGGCCCTCGATGAGCTGAGCGCCCTTGTGAACATGTCCTACAGTGAGGATGCTACCGGGGTTGTTACGGTTACGGTGGAGGGGCAGTCCTTTGTCGACGAATCATTTTTCCATGAGGTCGGCAAAAAGATAGACCGCGCAACGGGCTATGTGGATGCTTATTGGCCTCATTTATCGAACGAGGAAAACGGACAGTACATGGACCTCTTCGATTTTTCGATACCGATCTCGGCCGAGAAAAACTCGGATATCGGCGAGATCAAGGCACTCATTCAGGCGCGGGGCGACGGTCTGAGGAACTTTGCGTATCTGGAGGGTGCGGATCCCATGATCTATGCAAATAGCGTCGGCATGTCCGTTATGGAGGAGTCCGAGGCACAGCTTGATGTGCTGATCCATGGTATCGCGACGAAGATTAACGAGATTTTATGCCCGAATACAAGGGCGAGCTTTGATGTAAAGACAGACAACGGTGACGGCACCTATACGATCACCACCTATAAAAACGTTAAGGTGCTCGATGAGGAGAAGTGCAGGCTCGGCTCCGACATGAAGATTCCGCCCGCGGAGCTGTTCACGAGAAACGGGACGGAACGTTACCAGAAGGTCACGGATACGGACGGCAAGACATGGTATATTTATAACGAAGAGGATATCTATGACTGCAAGACTGTGACGCTGGCCGGAAATGAATACCGGATCTGGGATGAGACAAAGGGCAACGGAACCGTTTCCACGACAGTTTATGATGCCAACGGTACGGCTATTCCGGGTCGCGGCACAAAGCAGTGTCCCTATGAGCAGTGGGAGACAAAGGATAACCAGAAATATGTGGAGAAGTTCATCTCCGGTAAGCTGTATTATGTCTATAACGAGGCGTACAGCCTGGAAACCGGCTCCCAGTATACACTGGTTTCCCTCGGTGTCAACGATGCCCTGGAAAATCAGCCGAATTTGTTCCCGCATCTGACGCAGGACACGCATGAGATCGACTACGGCATGGGCGCGGAGCTCTCCGAGCTGTGGCGCACGAAGTGCCTGAAAATATACCCTGGTTCCGAGGCAAGCTTTAGCTTTGGCGAGTATTATACGGAGATGATCGGCGGCATCGCGACCGCAGGCTCTACTTACCAGTCAACCGCTACGACGCTTGAGAGCTCGACAAATGCTCTGGACAATAAGCGTCTGCAGATCACCGGTGTGTCTACGGACGAGGAGCTGACAAACATGATCAAGTATCAGAATGCCTATAATGCAGCCAGCCGTTATATCCAGACGGTTTCGGATATGATCGAGCTGCTTGTGACAGGACTGTAAAAAAGGAGCGAAAATTATGGCTAGTCAATTTTTTGGATTATCGATCGCGACTTCGGGTCTGCGTACGTATCAGGCATCTGCAAATACCGTGGCTAACAATATCTCAAATGTCGATACACTCGGATACTCGAAGCAGGTAACAAATGTAAAGGCGAACAATGCGATCCGCAGCTACACGGAGTACGGAACGTTGAGTGCCGGTGTCTCCGCGGTCAGCGTTACACAGCTTCGGAGCGAATATTACGACAACAAATTCTGGCAGTACAGCGGCTTTCAGGGAGAGTATGACGAGAAGGTCAAGTACATGAGCCAGCTGGAAACATATTTTCAGGATGACGGCACGATCAAAGGCTTTTCGTCCATTTACGGGGAGTTTTTCAATGATCTGGATTCACTGCGGGGTACGCCGGCGGATACGTCTTACCGCAACCAGTTTATCAGTTCTGCCAAAAAGCTGTGCAGCTATTTTAATACGGTATCGGACGGTCTGCTCAAAATCCAGGAGGATTTGAATGAGCAGGTAAAGTCCACGGTGGATACGGTCAATTCTATCGCACAGAAGATCGCGCTCTTAAACACGCAGATCAACGATGTGGAGATCAACGGCGCGTTTGCAAATGACATGCGCGACCAGCGGGCGCTGCTTGTTGACCAGCTCTCTCAGATCGTAGCAGTGGAGGTTCAGGAGACAAAGGTCGTCAACAGCAACTATCCGGATATGTATACCGGGGGAACAAATTATACGGTGAAGGTAAACGGACTGGAGCTGGTAAACGGGGAACAGTACCGTCAGCTGGAGTGCGTTGCCAGAAAATATAAAGACAATCAGAACGACGCGGACGGCCTTTACGATATCCGCTGGGCGGACACAAAGTCCGATTTCGGTGCGACCAGCTCCCTTGCAACGGGAAGCTTAAAGGCTTTGGTGGAGATGCGCGACGGCAACAACCACAACAATTTCTGCGGTAAGGTTGAGAGTGCGTCGGGCCGGCAGGTCGTAATCACAAATACAAACGTCCTGGAGGAGGTAGGCATGAACCTGCCGAGCGAGGGCGTACTGACCCTGGGAAACCGGGAATACGAATATTCCTCGTTTATTATGACAACCGATCCGAGCGGACAGACCAGATTCTCGTTCACGATCAGTTCGGATATATCAGGACTTGCCTCAACGATGGGGCAGCCGGCTACGGTGGGAACCTCTATTGATTTTAAGGGTATCCCGTACTATCAGTCGCAGATGAACGAGTTTTTACGTAATTTTGCAAAGGCGTTTAACGACATTCAGCACAAGGGTGTTGATTTATATAACAATCCGATGGGTTCCTTCTTTGTGGCGGAGGATAAGCTCGGAAACGAGCTTGACTTTTCGGAGGCAGGCGCGGCATCACTGCGCTCTAATTCTAACAGCTATTACCGGCTGACGGCGGCAAACATCAAGATTGCGGACGCGTCAAGGGACCCGAATATTTTTGCAACTGCGATCCGGCCGGATCTGGCAAACGGCGAGAGCAATCAGTCGCTTGTTGAGGAGCTTCAGAAGCTCCAGCGGGATGTGCCGATGTACCGCGGCGCCAGCGGTGAGCAGTTCCTGAAGACCATTTACGGCGATATAACGGTAGACGCAGAGGAGTCGGAGCTTTTATGTGAGAACTATACTACGATTATGAACACGGTTGACAAGCAGCGGACCTCCATCTCCGGCGTTGACGAGGACGAGGAGGCACTGGATCTGGTGAAGTTCCAGAATGCATACAATCTCTGCTCAAAGGTCGTGCAGGTTCTGTCTGAAATGTATGACCGTCTGGTCACCAGCACCGGCGTATAAAGGGGCAGATTTGTTTCCCCTGCCCAATGCCTGTAATTTTAGGAGGAAAACGATTATGATGCGAATTACAAATGGTATGATGATGAATACCACAAAGCTCAACATCAATAACAATAAAGTGTCTGTGGATCGTCTGAATACGCAGATGTCCACACAGAAAAAGATTACGAAGCCGTCGGATAACCCGCTGATCGCGATTAAATCCCTGCGGCTCTCGGCAACGCTTACCCAGATCAAACAATATTATGAAAATAATATCAAGGATGCAAATTCGTGGATGGACGTTACGGAGACCGCGCTCACCAATATGAAGGATATCTTCACGGATGCCTACCGTCTCTGCGTCAACGGTTCCACGGATGTACTGACCGAGGAGGACCGCCAGACGGTCTTAGAGCAGCTCAAGGGTCTGAGCAACCAGCTCTATGCGGAGGCGAATGCGGATTACGCGGAGCGCACGGTGTTCAGCGGCTATAAAACAAATTCCACCGTTAGCTTCACGAATGCAAACGAGGCTGCACTGGCAAAATATGCGATTACCGAGAGTCTTGACTTCAATAAGATCGAGACCTACACCTATTATGCAAATAAGCTTGATACGCCGACGATCAGCGATATCCAGAACCAGGTTGCGGTCGGCACACCAAAAGATGAAATTATAAAACGTATCCGTCTTGCTTATGGGAAGCTTGATAACCTCAGCAGCTTTTCCTATAATTATGCGGTAGATACCAGCTCAAGCACAACGAATGGCACCACAAACGGTAATGTCACGATTACGACAGATACGACGAATCTGACCGGCAATCCACCGTCTACCTCCCAGAGCTTTCAGTGGAGGAGCCTGCAGAAGGACAGCGCGTTCACCTATCAGGCGGACAGCAACGGTCAGATGACAGGTGCCACGTTCGAGGAGATGAACGGGTATAAGCTGAATATCGGAAACGACGGAAGACTGACGACCGATGCGACGAACCTTACAAAGACAGCGAGGGCTACGACTCTAAATGGCAACCAGACCGTCATTTCGACCTATACGGATGAAAAGGGCAACATGATCTTTACGACGCAGGAGACGTTGGATGCCGCAACGAATGAGGTTACAGGTGTGATCGTCGATGCCCAGGGCAACCGTGTCACCTACACCCGTTCACAGCCGCTGAACTTGCCGGCACCGCCGGCGGCGACCGGCTCTACGCTCTCGTCGATTACGGACGCCCAGGGAAATACCATGAATACGAATATGACAGGCGGTACTGTGATCACTGTTCAGAACGCGGACGGTAATACGGCAATGACAGCGACTGCCAACGGAGGCGCTTATCAGGTTCATACGAATGATAAGAACCTGACGACCGATTTAAAGGTTGCGACTATGACCGCAAAGGAATATGAGCAGCATCTGGCAAACCTGGCTGCCAATCCGGACCTGGTAAACGCACAGTATAAGGATACGATCATTTATCTCCCGGATACCGGCGAGCTGGTAGTGGGACAGAATCTGGCACAGAACTTCTCCTCGGAATATGCAAGCTTCGAGGTCAATTACGAGAAGAACGGATTTTCAAAGGGTGAGACCCGGCCGGAGATGTATTTTAACTGTACGAACAAGTCCGATGCCAGTCCGGCGAACTGGATCAGCTATACGAATTTTGACGAGGACGGCAAGTGGATTGCTCAGAGCATCAATTATGCCGTATCCGCCAATCAGGATATGCGGATCAACACGCAGATCCGCGATGTGGCAAACGCAGACTGCTTCCGCGATCTCGCGGAGCTGACGGATATCGTGCAGGAGACGATTGATGCACATACGACGGTTTCGAACATTGAGGCAATGATGAAATCCGGCGATTATCCGACCCAGGCCGAGCAGAATTATCTGAATGACTGTCTGGAGAAGGCGAAAAAACAGATGGCATATCTGGACGATCATCTGCAGAAGGTGTTCGGAAGCCAGGTCAGCCATTTCGAGGACTATCTGGGAAAGGTAAACCTCGCGATCACGGATGTGGGAAGCCGCGGAGATCAGCTTGCCCTTGCGGAGAACCGCATGAGCAGCCAGAAAACGACCTTCACGGAGCTGAAGTCCAACAATGAGGACGAGGAGCTCTCCGACGTGACGATCGATTACACCTCCGCATTTACAGCCTTCCAGGCGTCACTGCAGGCGGCGGGCAAAATCGATGATATGTCACTGTTAGATTATCTATAAAATATATGACAGTTCAGCTATCGTCAGCAGGAATGTGCGAAATGTGCTCCCGGAAGGAAGCCCTTTCGCGTGACGCGGCTGAACTGTTTGCCGTATATCATAAATTCTCAAAAAGGAGAACAACGTATCATGACAGCAAAGACCAGATTATTTGGGACAATTACAATAGAGGACGAGAAGATCATCGAATTTCCCGACGGGATCATCGGTTTCCCGTTTATGAAAAAATTTGCGCTCATCCGCGACGAAGAAAATGAGGACGCTGCGATCATGTGGCTGCAGTCCATGGAGGAGCCGCAGTTTGCCATGCCGGTTGCGGAGCCGAGGCTGGTCGTGGCAGGGTATAATCCGGTGGTCGATGATGAGAATCTTCTGCCGCTGGGGACGCTGAAGGAGGAGCAGACCTATTCGCTCGTGACGCTTACCGTGCCCGGGGAGATTGAGAAAATGACCGCAAACTTAAAGGCCCCGATCATCATCAATATGGAAAACAACCGGGCAGTGCAGATGATCGTGGAGGATGATTATGAAGTAAAGCATCCCATTTATGAGACCCTCAAAAAGCGGAAGGAGGGCATACAATGTTAGCTCTGACAAGAAAGAAGGGGGAATCCCTCGTCCTGAACAATAACATCGAAGTTACGCTGCTTGAAATCCGTGGTGACCAGGTGAAGCTGGGCATCAAGGCGCCCAAACAGGTACCGGTTTACCGTAAGGAGGTTTATCTTCAGATCCAGAAGGAGAACGAGGCTGCGGCCAGCGTGGAAAATCTTGAGGCGCTCAAGAAATTGATTTAGGTAATTGATTTAAGAACTTAAATTATCGACTATAAAGTTTACGGGTTCTGTGCCGATATAAAAAATAGCAACCCGAACCAAAGCAGCAGATGATGGCCAGGTCTGCTGCTTCGCTTTTATACGCAGGAAGTAATTGCAGTGCATGTTGTCCGGCGTATGACGAGAGGAATTTTTCCTCGGTTTCATCGTTTTATCCGTCGATGAAAGGGCGAATGCAACTATCAACAGGATCACACGGAGGTGACAGCTTATGACTATGGAACCGATTCAGAATGCGGCTGCGGCTTATCAAGGAAGTGCGTCGACAGTCGAAAAAAAGGTTACTCCAAAGGCACCGGAGAAGGTGAAGGTGAAGTCCGCGGAGGCACCTGCTGCGGCAGCAAAGCCTGCTGCAGATGAGACCTCGGGAGCAGGCGCACAGACAGACAAGATCAGCGCGCCTGAAAAAGCATCTGACAGCTCGCTAAAGAAGGCTGTCGAGGAGATTAACCGCCAATCGTCAAACACGGAGGCAATCTTTGGTTATCATGAAGGAACGAACCGTGTCACCATAAAGATTATGGACAAGGACACGAAGGAAATCAAAAAAGAGTACCCTGCGGAGAAAACACTGGATATGATACAGAAGGTGTGGGAGATGGCAGGGCTTATGGTTGACGAGAAACTTTAATCAAAAAGACTGAGGAGGTAATTACAATGCCTATTAGAATAACAGGAATGAATTCCGGACTGGACACAGAAGCGCTCGTTTCCGAGCTTGTGGCTGCATACCGGAAAAAGACAGAAAAATATGTCAAGGCCCAGACAAAGCTGACCTGGAAGCAGGATGCATGGAAAACGATGAGTGCAAAGACCTACAGCTTCCGCTCCAGCCTGGACAGCATGCGTTTATCATCCGCCTATAAGCTGAAAACGACGTCTGTGTCCAACAGCACGAAGGCGACGGTTACGGCAAGCAACAATGCGGTCAACGGAAGCCAGAGCCTGAATATCACATCTCTTGCAAAGGCGGGATATCTGACCGGCGGTAAGCTCAAGCAGACCAACGGCAAGGCAGTAGCAGGCAACACGACCCTTGCGGCACTCGGTGTTGACGCCGGAAAAAGCGGAAAGATCAGCCTGAACGGCAAGGAGATCACACTGAGCAGTGATATGACCGTCAACGATGTAGTCAGCAAGCTCAACAGCGCGGGAGTTAGTGCGAGCTTTGATGAGACAAATCAGCGTATTTTCGTAAACGCCAAGACGAGCGGCAAGGACGGTGACTTTACGCTGGCAGCGATGAACGAAGACGGACGGGAAGCGTTAAAGCAGCTTGGGCTTTACGCGAAGTCATCCTCAACAACTGCGATGTATGAGCAGTACAAGGCAGTTGACGACGAGTATAATGCGTATGTCGCAGGTGGCGGTACACAGACCCGCACCCAATGGCTTGAGCAAAAGGTTCAGGATTATATTAAGTATTCGGATCAGATTTCAAAGGGAACCCAGGCGGAGAAATACCTGCAGGCAGCGGCAAATTATAAGACCGCGTTAGATAAGTTGGCTTCCGTCAAGAATGAGATAACAGGCGGTACGAGAATCAGCTGGGATGATACCGAGAAGCTGCTGAACGACAGCGGGAAGTTTGTAGCGTCGGACGGTACGATCTATTCTCTCAGTGTGGATGCCGACGGCAATGTGAACCGTGATGCAAACGGCAGAACCTACTACACGGCCGATAATGATCCGAACGGGACGAAATATTATTTTGCAATGGAAGAGAGATCGGTTCAGGCGACCGATGAGGATGGAAATCCTGTATTCGATGCAAACAATGATCCCGTCATGGAGAAAAAGATGTTTGCCGTGTTCCGTACCGAGACAGAGCTTGAAGCGGGAACAGGCGGCTTTGATGTGTCAACCGCCGATGAATACTTAAAGGCGCAGGGCGTGACCGACGAGCAGATCAGCGGATACCGCGATGCAAAGACTGCAATAGCGATGTTCGACGATGCGGTGAAGTTAGAAGAGGATACCTACAATAACCGTCTGGCGGCACTTGAGAAGGAATTTCTGGATGGACTTCCGGCCGGTGCTACGCCGGAGGATGAAGCTGCCGCAAAGGCAAACGCGAAAGAGCAGGCAGATGCGGAGCTGAGGGCACCCGGGGCGTATAAGGAGTGGCGCAGTCTGGCAGACTTAAAGACTGCTATTGATAATGGTACGATGAGCGCGCAGGATATCGAGAATGCGCAGAAGAAGGTTACCGATGAGCGGGCCGAGGGGCAGGAGTTTGTTGAGGATCACACATTGTTTGCATCCTATGCGAAACAGTACGAGGCGGCTGGCAATGATACCTCCACCGTGACCCAGCAGGCGGTAATCGAGGAGATGGAAAAGGATCTTCAGTTTGCAATGGATGCCCTGGCAGCAGAGAGCACAAGGGCGAGTGATTACAGCGAGGGTGCCGTTCGTATCGACGGTCAGGATGCGACGATCTATTTGAACGGTGCACAGTACACATCCAGCAGCAATACCTTTACCATCAACGGACTTACAATCACGGCGCTGGCGACAACGACGACGGAGGATAAGATTGGAACGCCGGAGGCTGACGCGTCCGCGATCACGATCACGACCGCCACCGACAACCAGGGCATTTACGATAAGATCAAGGATTTCCTGGGCGAGTACAATAACCTGATTAACGCGATGACTGGCGCTTACAATGCGGACAGTGCAAAGGAATATGAGCCCCTGACCGACGACGAGCGTGCGTCGATGACCGAGTCCCAGATTGAAAAGTGGGAGGAAAGGGGAAAGAGCGGCGTACTGCGCCGGGACGGCACCTTAAGTGCCCTGATGAGTACCCTGACGTCCGTTATGTCAAAGTCCTATGAGATTAACGGCAAAAAGTATTCGCTTTCTACCTTTGGAATTAAGACGCTCGGCATTTTAAATGCGGAGAAGAACGAGCAGAATGCATACCATATCGACGGTGACGCGGATGACGAGTCCGTATCCGGAAACAGCGATAAGCTTATGGCGGCGATCGTAAGCGATCCGGATTCCGTGGCAGAGTTCTTCCAGCTTCTGACACACGACCTGTCCATGGAGCTTGGAAAGAAGATGACCAGTACGACGATGCGTACGTACGGAACCTTCTATAATGATAAGGAGATGGCAAAGGAGTACAGCGACTATACTACGACAATCGCCAAGTGGGAAAATAAGCTCGCCGATATCGAGGAGAGCTACTACAAGAAATTTGCTGCTATGGAGAAAGCGCTTGCGACCCTTCAGAGCCAGTCCTCACAGTTAGCCGGTTTATTAGGATAATATGATTGCAAATCCCGGATGTATGATGTATGATAAATACATCCGGGAAAACTTTCAGGGAGGAAAAATCGATGGCAAATAACAGCTACAATCAGTACATGCGCAGCAAGATTCTCACTGCTTCTAAGGCAGAGCTGACGCTCATGCTCTATGATGGTGCGATTAAGTTCTGCAATATGGCGATTCTTTGTATTGAAAAGAAGGACATTCCGGGCGCCAATACGAATATTAAAAAGACGGAAGCGATTCTTGAGGAATTTATGGCAACCTTGAACTACAAATATCCGGTGGCAAATGATTTCAAAAAGGTGTATGAGTATCTTCATGAGCAGTTGGTTGCAGCGAATCTGAGGAAAGACACTGCCATTTTGAACGATGTATTGGGGCATCTGCGCGAGATGCGCGACACATGGAAAGAGGTCATGCATGTCGTAAACACGCAGAAGCCGGCATCATCCTTATAGACGGGAGAGGTCATGCACGAAAAGGAATATTTAGAGCTTTTAATCCGGAGCCTCAAAAAGAAGCTTCTGATTTTGAATAAGCTGGCCATTTTAAACCAGGATCAGCGGGATATCCTGCAGGATGAAAATGCTGATCCGGATACGTTTGAGATTAACGTGAGAGATAAAGAGGATCTGGTTAAGGAGATTACGGCGCTGGACGCGGGCTTCGATGAGGTGTATGCACGTATCAAGGGACTTATGGAACGGGAGCACAGTGCCTATGAGCCGCAGCTCAATGAGATGCGGGAGCTGATCCGCGAGATCATGGCAAGGGACGCGTCCGTGCGCGCAGAGGAAAAACGCAATTATGCACTGGCACAGCGCAGGTTTTCGAGCGTGAAAAAGCAGGTGCGGGAGGTGAAGGCGAGCCAGAAGCTGGTAAACAGCTATTACCAGAATATGATGAAGCAGAGCCGTTATGCGCCTCAGTTTATGGATAACAAAAAGTAAATTGAAAAAGAAAAATCTTTCAAAAAATTTACTTTTTGCTATAAAGTATCGGAGAAAGGCTCCGATATATAGTACAACAAAACAACAGGGAAAAAACAGCCCGGTTGTAAAAAAACAAGGAGTGGCAAGGAAGCCACACTCAAAATCAAGGAGGAATATATTATGGCAATGGTAGTACAGCACAACATGCAGGCAGCTAACTCAAACAGACAGTTAGGCATCACCACAAGCGCACAGGGAAAGTCAACTGAGAAGTTATCTTCCGGTTACAGAATCAACCGTGCAGCTGATGATGCGGCAGGTCTTTCCATTTCTGAGAAAATGAGAAGCACCATCCGCGGTTTGGAGAGAGCTTCAACAAACGCACAGGACGGTATCTCATTAGTACAGACCGCTGAGGGCGCTTTGAATGAGACTCACTCTATCTTACAGCGTATGAACGAGCTTGCAACACAGGCAGCGAACGACACCAACACCACAATTGATCGTAACGCGATTCAGCAGGAGATCAACCAGTTGGCATCCGAGATCGATCGTATCCAGTCTACTACACAGTTCAACACCATGAACCTGTTAGACGGAAGCTTCACCAAGAAGAACCTTCAGGTTGGTTCCTTAAGCGGACAGAAGATCGAGATCTCCATCTCCAAGATGAGCTGCAGCAAGCTCTTCGGAGCAGCTTGCGCAACTTCCGCAAACAACGTATACGCAGGAGCAATCAAGAGTTCTACTGCATTGGCAGCATCTGTTTCTACGTTGAAGGTTTCAAGCTTCTCTAGCGCTGGTAAGGCTATGTCTTACATCCAGGATGCGATCGTAAAGGTTTCTACTCAGAGATCTGCACTTGGTGCAATCCAGAACCGTCTGGAGCACACCATCGCGAACTTGGATACCACAGCTGAGAACACCACCGCTGCTGAGTCTCGTATCCGCGATACAGATATGGCAAAAGAGATGGTTACTTACAGCAAGAACCAGATTCTTTCTCAGGCTGGTCAGTCTATGCTTGCACAGGCAAATCAGTCAAACCAGGGTGTTCTGTCTCTGTTAGGTTAATTAACGTCTACCATGTAGGATTTATCCTACAACCAAAAAAGAGAGCCGCGTAAGCGGTTCTCTTTTTTTACGTGCATCCTGCAGCGGAATAAAAGCAGGATCCTTTTTTAATCAACAGAATCAAAGAATTTTCTGTCAGGAAGCGTATGCTCAGATTCTTGATGTGTCAAATATGGCGGAGAGAATCACGGGAAAGCTGTACTCCGCGCATGTTTTTTGGTACCCGTTTTCGGCGATAGTCTTTCGGTGCTCTTCATGGGAGAGATAGTAGTCAATTTTGTGCAGCAGATCCTGCTCGTCCTCGTAATATACAAAATCCTCATCCGGCGTAAAGTGCATGAGAAAATCGTTCTGAAAATTTGTGAGCAGAAAGCCGCCGCAGCTCATAATGTCCATACAACGCAGGGGAATGCCCGACTGAATGCTGCGCAGGGAAATGTTCAGGTTGATTTTGCTGTCATGAAAGACATAGGGCATTTCCATATAATAGTCTACCGGTCCCAGATTTTTGGCACCTTCAATGGCGGCAAGCGGGTCCTTTGTAAAAAGCTTGAGCAAAAAGCGGGCGGAGACGGCGGAGAGAAGTCGGATCCGTTCCATGGAGGTCAGCTTGCGGTCGATATAATAATCCGCATAGATATTTGCGAGTGTCTCCACCCCGTCAACATTATTCTGATAGGGCTCCGCCTTGTGAAGTGCCTCAATAATGTTAGGGGAGAGTGTCTCCTCGATAAAATTGTAGCCCTGAATCTGCAGCTGCGCCTGCATGATGCTGTCGAGATAGCCCTTCGTATAATCGTCCAGCTTTTCGTACATGCGGTCGAACATGTTGTGCTCCTCGTTGTAGAGACTTCCCACAAAGGAAATGTCGCAGGAGAGACGTTCCTTCTCGTAGGGCTCGTCCAGCAAAACCTGTATCATCTGTGCATTTACCGGGAGAATGGAGTAGTAAACCGTCGGTATGCCGCCGTTTTTCAGCTTTTGATACAGTGTATAGTCAAAGAGAAATACATAGTTTGTCGGATAGGTGATCCGGTAGGAGTAAAGCTTGACAAAGGGGCAGTCATACACAAGGGAAATGTATTTTAGTTCGTGCCGGTGCGCTGCCTCGGCGAGAAGGGGATAGAAATTATAGGAAATACAAAAATCAATGTGTGACGCTTCGCAGCAATTGTCAAATGCGGTTAAAAAATCGTCGCTGACACGTTCGGTATAATCCGGATGCGAAAACCGGACAATCTGAAAACCAAAATCGTGTTCCAGGGAGTAGCATAAATCGGAGCCTTTAAAGCAGGGCCAGTCGAGATATAAAACATTCATAAAAATAATCCTTTCTGTGCGGCTTTATTTTCGCGCGCTGCCTGATTCTTAGCCCTGCAAAAGCGAGGCAAAGGCAAGGGAGAGCATCTGCGAGAGACGGATGGGATAGGTGTGGTGTGTCCGGACATATTCATATCCGTTTTTTGCGATTTCACAGCGCTCCTTTTCGTGTGACAGGTAATAATTTACTTTTTCATCCAGCTCCTCGAAGCTGGCATAGCTCTCCAGATATTGACCGGACGGGAGCAGTTCGGGCAGCTCCGGCTGGTAATTTGTGATGCAGAAGCCTCCGGAGCCGAGAATATCCCAGATGCGCAGGGAGAGTCCGGAGCGGATGGATTTTGCCGTCAGGTTCAGGTTGATCTTCGATGCGTGAAAGACGAGGGGCATCTCGGTCAGGGTTTTTGCAAATCCGCAGTTTTTCAGCTTCGGATAGGCGGATGTGTCGCTTCCGGTATAGATGGAAACCGGATATTTTTCGGAGAGCAGCTTCATGATGCGGTCGCGCTCCATAACCGTTATTTTAGTTCCGATATAAAGCTGTGCCAGCGTGGTGCGGTCCGTCAGGTAATTTTCCCCCGGAAGCCGGTAAAAGCCGGGAAAATGCGCGATAAATTCGGAAACAATCTGGTCGGAAAGCAGCTCCTCAATAAAAAAATAACCGTAGATTTTCAGCTGAGCCTCCATCAGCCCCTCCAGGTAGCCCTTTACATACGCCGGCGGGTTACTCAGACGGTCATAGGCACACTTTTCCGTGTACAGGGAGCCGATAAAGGAAACGTCCGCGCGAAACCGGTCATGCAGCGCGGGAGGCGTCTGCGAGCGCAGGGTGTCCTTCCGGCGGACATTTGTGGCCAAGGGCAGATAAAACACGTTTTGCGGATTCAGGGGTGCAATTTCGTCATAAATAGCCCGGTCAAACAAAAAAATCCGGTTTGTGGGATGCGTGACCGGCGCCGTATAAAGCTCCATCACAGGAGAATCCACAATCCAGCAAAGATAGGGCAGCTTAAAAATATGGCAGACTTCCGATACTGCCGGGAAAAAGTTGATGCTGAACACAAAATCCACCGGGTGCTCCAGCAGGTAATTGCTGACGAGATTGATGCAGTCGGAGGGAAGCAGATTTTTTTGCCGCACTTCGTTTGTGATTTCGAGAATTTCCAGGCCAAGCTCCGCAAACCCTTCGATAATATCCGGCTCGCAGATGCTGCCGTAACGGTAAAATAATAATTTCATGATGATAACTCCTGATTATACGGGAACGGTACGAACCGTTATCAGTATTTTCGTAAAGTAGCGAATAGTTGTAGTGTTTTTCGCCGGAAATTGTTATACTGTTATTATAAAATCGTATCATTACACTACATGAAAATCAAGAAAGAATCCGAGCAGATGACAAAAATACTTTTTTTCCAATGGCATTCGTTTTTAAATCCGGGGATCGAGGCCGCATTAAAAAAGCTGCGCATAACATATGACACCTGTTTTTACCAGTTTACGGACTGGGAAACGGATGCGCAGTTTTCGGAGCAGTTTTCCGACAGATTAGGGGGCGGAGATTACCGGATGGTGCTGTCTGTTAATTTTTCCCCGCTTATTGCACAGGTATGCCATGACAGGGGGGTGCCGTATGCCGCCTGGATTTACGATTCACCGATCCACATCCGCCAGCGGGAATCCCTGGGTTATGATACCACACATGTATTCTGCTTTGACCGCAGCCAGGCACAGCTTTATGAAAAACAGGGCATACATGCGTATCACCTGCCGCTGGCAGCAAGCCCGAAGCTATTTTTGAAGAGTGCGATTTCGGCCGCAGACCGAAAAAAATACACGGCGCAGATTTCCTTCCTCGGGCAGCTCTATCAGACGGACTATGCTTATTACTGCGGTCCGCTTGACAATTATCAGAGGGGCTTTCTGGAAGGAATTTTAAAGGCGCAGAGCAACGTATACGGGGCGTATTTTATACCGGAGCTGTTGACAGACGAGCTGCTGGACGGCATGAATGCGCGCTACGATCAAGCTTCCGGGGGTACGGCTTCGATTACGAAGGAGGAGCTGGAGTTTATGCTCGCCTGCGAGGTGACAGGGCGGGAACGCTATGTGGCGCTTGCGGTGCTCTCAAACCATTTTCAGGTAAAGTATTATTCCGGAGAGAAGGATGAACGGCTGGCGAAGGCAGTGTATATGGGATACGCAGACTATTATGAGCAGATGCCAAAGATTTTCCGGCTGAGCGACGTGAACTTAAATATCTCTCTTCGGACAATCCAAACGGGAATTCCCCTTCGCGTGCTGGATGTGCTGGCGTGCGGCGGCTTTTTGATCAGCAATTATCAGGAGGAGCTTGCCGAGTATTTCCGGCTGGGCGAGGAGCTGGTAACTTATGGGGATACGCAGGAGCTTGTCTATCTGACGGATTTCTATTTGAGGGATGAGGCGAGAAGAAGACAGATCGCCCGGTGCGGACAGGAGCGGATTAAGCAGGATTTCACGTTTGAGAAGGCGCTGCAGAAAATATTAAAAGAGATGACAGGAGTATAGCATGAGCACAAGAATTTATGTGATGACGCACACAGCGTTTGATCCTCCACAGGACCCAGCTTATATTCCGCTCCATGTGGGACGTGCGGGAAAGGCGGACCTGGGGTATCTGGGGGATGATACGGGGGAGCATATTTCGGATTTGAACTGCTATTACGGGGAGCTGACCGGTCTGTACTGGCTGTGGCAGAACCTGAATTATGAAGGCAACCTCGGGGTTTGTCATTATCGCAGATTTTTTGTGGATGAAAACCGGGAGCTTTTACGTGAAGCGGATTATGACCGGATTTTGTCGGAATACGATATGATTACGTCAAAGGCGATGAAGCTTGAGGTGCCTTACCGTGATTATTATGGGGAGGCGCACAATGCTCGTGATCTGGAGCTGGAGGGTGAGGTGATCCGCGCGCTTTTCCCGGAGGATCATGCTGCATTTGATCAGGTGATGAGCGGGAAAAAGCATTATTTCGGAAATCTTATGGTGACCTCAAGAAAGCAGTTTAACGCCTACTGCGAATGGCTGTTTACGATTTTCGCGGAGCTTGGCGCGCGGATTGACGTGAGCTCCTATGATGCGTACCACAGGCGGATTTTCGGCTTTCTTTCGGAGCAGCTTCTGCTTGTCTGGGTTACGGCGCGGGGCTTGAAGGTGTTTGAAAGCCCGTTTCGCATTACGGAGGAAAAAGCGGAAACCCAGGAGCTGAAGCTTGCGGTAGGGCAGCTGTTAAAGCAAAAGCGGATCAAGGAGGCGAGGGCGCTTTTTTATGAAATTTTGAAGATACGGCCCGATGTCCGGCTGGAGCATTCGGATCTGCTGGGAGAGATTCCGCTCATCGAGCTGATCTTATACATTTGTGAATGCGAGCAGGAGCGGGGGATTGAGGGCATGCTGGCCTATTCCCTGAATCTGCGGGATTTGACCGCCCATACGAAAAAGGTGCGCGCGATACAAAAGAAAGGTGCGGACATCGGGCAAAAGGAGCGGGAGTATTTCAGGGAAACAAAGGTTTCGGAGCTCATGCTGGAGGTATTAGCTAGAAATGGCGAATGAAAAGAGGATTACAGTTGATATTGTCGTGCCGCTCTCCGGCAGGGGAGGGGTGGAAAATGTTATAAACCGAACGGCTCGGTATTTGATGGAGCAGGGCTTTCTGGTTCGTGTCGTGCAGATGGTGTACGACGGGCCGGCGTGGCTGGATGCGGAAGTTGCATTTTATCCGCTGCGGCGTGAGAAGGTGAATGACATTCTTGATTTCATACCGATGTACGCACAGTTTATGGAGCAGACGTATGCGCCGGGGCTTGTTCTTGCCACACCCTGGCCGTATATGGCGCTGGCGGCGAGAAAAGCGCTGGAGCAATGCCAGGATGCATATGCGAAGGTGGTTGCGTGGCTCCATGGGCCGCTGGAGGTGTATAAAAAATACGAGGTGGGAGGCGCAGAGTGTTTAAGCTTTGCAGATCAGGTTTTTGTGCTGAACCGGCGCACGCTGACAACGCTTGAGCAGGTGCTGCCGCAGGTTCCGGCAAAGCTCGTGTGCAATCCGGTGGATTTTTCAGGGTGCAGGGAGGTGACGCCGGAAAATAATCGGTGTCTGCTTTTTGTGGGAAGGCTCTCACCGGAAAAAAAGGTTTCGGTTATTCTGGATGCAATCGCGGCGAGTGACGGATGGTGTTTGCGGGTGATCGGGAACGGTGAGGAATACGGCGCGCTCACAGCGCAGGCAGAGCGGCTCGGCATCGCGGGGCGGGTTACGTTTCTGGGCTGGCAGGATCATCCCTGGGAGCATGTGCAGGGAGTGGATGCGCTTGTGCTCGCGTCGGAGTATGAGGCGTTCCCGCTGGTCGCGATCGAAGCGCTGGCGTGCGGACTGCCGATTTTTTCAACGCCGGTTGACGGGATCATTGAGCTGGTGCGGCCCGGGGAGAACGGTTTTTTGTTTGCGCAGGGAGCAGGCGGGGAGCTGGCGCAGATTTTGGATTTTTATGCCGCAGGCAAGCTGCCGCGCATTAAGCCCGCCGTATGTAAGCAGTCCGTACAGGCATATGAGGCAGGAATCGCGCTGCAAAGCTTTGCGGGCCTGCTGAAATCCGCGTTGGATATGATTTCCGTCATCATTCCGTGCTACAATGCATCTGATTGTATCTCGAATTGTCTGAACAGTATTTTTGGTCAGAAAACAGAGGCGCAAATTGAGGTGATCTGCGTAGACGACAGATCCACGGACAACACAGTGGAGGTGCTCACGGCGTGGGAGGCCCGTTATCCGGAGAGCCTTACGGTGATCCTGCTGGAAGAGAACGGGAAGCAGGGCAGGGCGCGGAATTTCGCGTTATCCTATGCAGCCGGGAATTATGTCACCTATGTGGATGCGGATGATGAGGTGCTGCCGGGCTATTTTGACAGACTATATGAAACGATGCTTAAAAATGACTGTGAGGCAGCAGGCTGCGGATACCGGCTGGCGTTCCCGGATCACACGGATGATGTGCCGGTCTGGGCGGAGCCTGCGCTGTTTGATTTTGAGAACAGTGTCGCGGACATGCAGAAGTACCTCATGTGCCTCGCATGGAAAACAAGCCCGTGGGGGCGGCTGTACCGGACCGATTTTTTGCGGGAAAATGGGATTTTGTTTGCGGAGGGGCTTTTTATGGAGGACATTCTGTTTTCCGACCGCTGCTTAAAGTACATGAAGCGGTATGCGCATATACCGGATACGCTTTATCTTTATCGCTTTAATCCCAACGGTACGATGGCGAGTGAAAAGGCAAAGGATTATTTTTTAGATACGGCTGTTGTCCAGAATATGGCGATCGATGAGCTGATGGGTGACGCGCGCTTTGAGGACTGTGAAAGTGAGCTGGCCTACACCTATTTTTCCAAGGCGTTTGCGGAGCCGATGCAGCGCATGTGGGAAAATGCGGCGTTTTTTTCGTATGACGCTTATTGCTACTTAAAGGAGAATGTGCAAAAGCACTTCCCGGCGATTGGGGAAAACCGATACTTGAGGACAACAGACGAGGCGGAGATGCAGCTGGCGTTTTCCTTTTATCAGAGTGATATTCCGTCAGCGGACGTGCTTTGGCGGGTGATGGGATATGATCAGACAGAATAAATGGTCCGGGGGAACAGATGGATGGAGCAGTATGGAATTATAGAAATTGCGGGAGCGGATTTTGAGGATGCCGCCCTGAAAAATCATTGGATCGCGGGGTCCAAAGAGCCGGTGCTGATTTTCGTGAACCGGGATGTGGCAGCAGGGGAAGAAATTGTCCAGATGCTGGAGGATTTTCCTTATATGGAGCAGACGGATCTGCTTGTTTTGTGTGCACATGCGCCGAAAACGGCGGACTGGTACGATATTTTGATGGATCTGGAGCTGGAGGTCTATGCCATGGTCGTGCGCAGAACGCTTTTTGCATTGAGCAGCTGCTTTAATTTCCGGCTGTCGGACGAGACGAACCGGGAGTTTCTGTGCCGTGCGGCAGAGGTCTGCGAACCTGTCTTTTTGGAATGTTCGGACGTAAACTGGAGTCGAAAGCTGACGGAACAAATATTTCAGACAAATGCGTATCTGCTGACGAGATACCTGCAGCCCTTGAAGATGAAGGGCTTTATGGAGACCGCGCTTGAAGCGTTTGTGACGTTTGCACAAAGCTACGGCTGCCGGGAGCTTTTCAGTCAGTGCTTGAGCCGGATGCTTGCGGAGGATGAATCGTATCAGAAAATCTATCTGGCTACGGCACCATTTTTTGTGATTCGCGGGAGCAATATCTGCTACGGCGTGCTGCAGGGCTTTGCGGATCAGCTGACAGAGGCTCTGAAAAGGCAGGGACAGCGGGTGGTTGAGACGGGCGGCGGAGACAGCATTGAGGACGGGAGCCAGATTCATCTGCTGCAGACCGAGCGATTTCGCGGCGTGATCGGATTTCAGGCGACCGTTCTGTTTCAGGAGGTATTTGACTTTGTGGAGGGGAGACGGTTTAACTTCTGGTTTGACCACCCGATGTTTTTTCATGGGCTGTTCGAGGGCGCGAACAGGCCGATGACGTTTCTCTGTCAGGACATGGATCATGCGGATTATCTGAATGCGTGTTTTTCAAACGCTAAGGGCATCCAGTTTCCCCCGGGAGGCGCCGTGTCGCCGTGGTGCGACGGGGAAAAGCCCTATGAGATTTCCTTCATGGGAACCTGCTTTGACGAGCAGGGCATGTGGGAGGTGGTAGGCAAACAGGACGGTATCATGCGGGAACTCTCAGAGACGTGTATCGAGCTGTTGCTGGAGCATGGAGATATGAGCTACAATGAGCTGAAAAAGGTGCTTGAACAGATGTATCCGGAGGTTTTTGCGGGCTGCCCCTTTGTCGTGATTGCAAACCAGATCTGGGAGGCGACGCGGATTGCACCCTACATGTATCGCAGACGTGTGATAGAAAAAATACTGTCGGCCGGCTATGAGCTTCATGTATACGGGGAATCCTGGAAGGATTATCCGGTGAAGGAGGGCGAGCGCCTGGTCATCCACGAACGGGTGAAGCCGGAGGATATGGCGGCGGAGATGCGCAAGTCAAAAATTTCCCTGAATGTCATGTCCTGGCATAAGGCGGGCATGACCGAGCGCATCATAGAGATTATGATGTCGGGGTCGGTCTGCCTGACGGACGAGACGCGGTATTTGAAGGAGCATTTTTCGCAGCTCGAGGATATCGTGATGTTCCGTCTGGATGAGCTGGAGGTGCTTCCGGATCTGATCGGGCGGATTTTGTCGGATGAAAAAAAGCGTGCGGCGATTGCAGCGCGCGCCTATCAAAGGGCGGTTTCGGAGCATACGTGGGACGTGCGTGCCGGACAGCTGATAGCACTTGTAGATGAGATGGAGGAGTAGAAGCGGAGGAGATATGGGGATTAAGGTATCGGTGATTGTTCCGGTGTACAATGCGCAGGCATATTTGGAGGAATGCCTGTCAAGTCTGGTGAACCAGACCTTAAAGGCGCAGGAGATAGAAATACTTGCCGTTGATGACTGCTCGACGGACAAAAGCCGGCAGATTTTAGAGCGGTACGCGCTGCAATATCCGCAGGTGAAGCTTTTGCATACGGTGCAGAACAGCGGACCGGGAGGTGCACGGAATGTGGGGCTGGATGCGGCGCAGGGGGAATACCTCGGATTTGTTGACAGCGACGACGCGGCAGTCCCGGGAATGTTTGAGCAAATGTATGAAGCCGCCCGGGCAGGGGATTTTGATATCGTTGATGCGGGAGTTTATTATAAGGGGCAGGATCTGGCGATGGTGCACACCGCAGATGAGGATACGGGGGAGCAGACGGATGAGAAGCGCTCCCATAACATCGTGAGCGGCGGTTATCTCATGACGCGGATCTTCCGGAGAAGCTTCTGGGAAACGAGCGGCCTGCGGTTTCGGGAGAAGGTCATACTGGAGGATATGGAGTCCCTTATGTTTCTCTATGCCACGGCAGGGCGCATCGGCAATTTAAAGGAGATCTGTTATATTTACCGTGATACGACAGGCTCCGCGTCAAAGGAGTCCGCATACGAAAAATATCAGAAAAACGCGTCGAGGGCAATCCGGGCGACCTATGAAAGGATGAGTGCGCTCCCCTGCTATGGGGGAATCCGGGCTGCGGTGGAATATACAATCATTCAGCTGTATTCTTACGCCTTAACGCAATGCCTGATGCAGAAAAATAAATTAGACCATGCACAGATATTACAGCGCCAGCGGGCACTTGCCGGGCTGCGGAGAAAATATGTGAGGGGCGGCTACGCCGATAACCCATACGTTAAGAATAAAATATCGGAAGCCGATATACAAATCATGGAATTGAACGACAGGAATCCGGCGCAGCTGCTGGAGCTGGTGAATCCGGTGTAGCCGGCACGCAGGACCTGCTCGCGGAAATAAAATAAGGATGGACAGTGTATGACGCAGGGAGGCAAACAAAAGATAACGGGGCTTTGGAAGCGGACGGGAAGGCTTCACGAAAAGATTTTTAAAGGGCTCGCAAGCGCGGACGCGAACGGGCTTGTGGAGCTTTTGACGGAGTGTCAGTCGATTGCGATTGACGTGGGAAATTATATTGACAGCTATGCGTCAAAGGACGGGGAAGCGCTGGTGCATGTGCTGGAGGCATATTGTGAACAGGTTTACCAGGTTTCCGTCTCGCTTGCAAAGCTTTCCTGTGGACGGGCCGATGCGCTCATAAAAGCGCTTGCGGATGATGCGCAAACGGTGGATGAAGGGCTCCGCGGGCTGAAAACGCGCACGGAGATTGTTTTTTTTCCGTATAAAATGAGCATGTGGGATGCGCTGGAATCCATCTGGCGTGAAGCGTCAGCGGATGAAGCGTGTGATGTTTATGTGGTTCCGATTCCCTACTGCGACCGAAATTCGGACGGGACGCTGAAGGAGTGGCATTATGAGGGCGGCGCATTTCCGGCGGATGTGCCCGTTACGGATTACGGGAAGTATTCGCTTGCGGAGCATCTGCCGGACGTAGCGTATATCCACAACCCGTATGACGGCTATAATGTGGTGACCTCCGTCGCGCCGGACTATTATTCCGCTGCGTTAAAAAAGTATGTGAAAAAGCTTGTTTATGTGCCGTATTATTATGCGGGCGGGGTGCTTTCGGATCATCAGAACAGCCTGCCGCCGTTAAGCAATATGGATTATATCGTTTTGCCGGGGGAGGCTGCCGTTGATGCAATGGCGGTATACCAGCCCCGGGAAAAGCTTCTGCCCCTCGGCTCGCCCAAGATCGACCGGATGCTTTTGATGGACGGACACGGTGCGGTTCCGCAGGAATGGAAAAGGCTGGCGCAGGGGCGCAGGATTATTTTGTACAATGTGGGGCTTTCCCCGATGCTTCAGGGAAGATACCGTTCCATGGAAAAGATGCGCCAGGTCTTTAACGTGTTTAAGGAGCGCAGTGATGTGCTCGTCTGGTGGAGACCGCATCCGCTCATCAAGGCAACTTTGCATACAGCGGCACCGGAGCTTTTGGGTGCGTACGAGGAGCTGGAAAAGGAATTTGTGCTGGAGGGAATCGGTATTTACGATACCGGACCGGACAGCAACCTTGCGGTGGCGTCAACGGATGCGTTTATCGGGGATTATTCGTCCATGATTTATATGTTCGGCGTAACGGGGAAACCGATTTTTTACCTGAATCAGCGTGTTCTGACAGACCGGGCGGCGCATGCGCGGATTGTTCAGATGTGGGATTTTACCGTTGATGAGGAAAAAAATCTTCGTTTTGTGTCGGAAGCGCACGGCCTGGCGTGCCGGTTTTGCATGCGGACGGGAAAGATCGAGGTAACCGGACCGGCACCGGCAGGCTCTGTGGTATGGCAGGAGTGCAGCACGTATCAGGAGGATGCGTTTACCTGGTCGGCTGCGCAGGACGGCACCGGGGTGCTCCGGCGGAGAGCAGACACGGGCCGGTGCGAGACATACCATGATTTTCCAAAGGGCTTTTATCCGTTTCTGAGTGCTTTTACAGGGTGCTGCAGCATTTTTTCGTTTCTGGTTTCCATGGGCGAGTGGCTGTATCTGTTTCCGGGCACCGCAAACATGGTTTTGAAGCTGCACAAGGAAAGCGGCAGGCTGCTGCAGTGTGACTGGAAGCTGCCCTATATGGAGGGCCAGCGGAAGGGGACGGCGTTTACGTGGCCAAGCAATTACGTTTGTGCAAAAAAATATGACGAGCACACCATCGTGGCTGTTACGGCCTATGATTACAGTATTCTGGTCATTGATATCTGCACCGACGAGGTAAAGCGATATGAGAGCTGCCTGTCGCCGGAGGATATAAAGGAGTGGGTGCAGACGCCTGTGGAGCGTGTCAGACGAACGGGCGGAATCGTCTATGAGGACGGGCTCTCCTGCTGTCTGGGCGATTTTTTGGATGATCTTGCGGACGGGCAGCAGTGGCCGAGGGAGCAGCAGATTTCCGCTTTTGCAGGGGAAGTGAACCACGCGGACGGAACGTGCGGAAAAAGGGTGCATGCCTGCATAATGGAAGCATTAAAGGAGGATAGGAATGCTGGAGTTTAAGGATTCTTTTTTTGAGGGAGAGACACGGCATGGTTTTTACATCGAGCCGATGATGAAGCAGGCATGGGCGGCGAGCCTTGAGGTGCTGGCAGAGATCGACCGGATCTGTAAAAAGTATGCTATTAAATATTTTGCCTATTGGGGCACGCTGCTTGGAGCCGTGCGTCACGGGGGTCTTATTCCCTGGGATGACGATATCGACATTGCGATGCTTCGGCCGGATTATCAGCGGTTTATGGAGGTTGCACCAGGGGAGTTTCGGGAGTCGTTTGAGCTGATCAGCCTTTATACCGATAAGGACTGGACGGATATGCTCTACCGGGTGATTAACGGACGCTGCATTGATCTCACGGAGGAGCATTTAAAGCAATTCCACGGATGCCCATATCTGGTGGGCATTGACGTTTTTCCGCTGGATTATGCGAGCCGTGATCAGGAAGAGGATGCGACGCAGATGCATCTGGTGGATCTGATTTTGCATGCGGTGGAAGTGGCGGATCAATATGCGAGCAATCTGTGCAGTCCGCAGGAGCTTGTAAGCGTCCTGTCTCCGATCGAGGAATTGTGCGGCATTCATTTTGATATCAACAGACCCTTCGCCCAACAACTGAGGATCTTAGGGGATCAGATCAGCGCGCTTTACCAGGAGCAGGACGGGGACGAGGTTGGAATCGTTGTAAAACGTATTACCAACCGTCCGAATTTCCACATGCCGAAGGAATATTATGAAAATACGGTTGACATGCCTTTTGAGCAGATGACGATTCCGGTCCCCGTCGGCTATGACGAGATTTTAAAGCTGATGTATGGGGATTATATGCAGATGATCAATTGCGGCGGCGGTCATGAGTATCCGTTTTACCGTGAGCAGCAGGCGCAGATTGAGCAGTGGCTGAGGGCGCATGCTTCAAATAATGGAGAATGACGGAAGGGAGTATGGAGCAATGATTACATTTGATGAGAAATTTTTTGAGGCGGAGGTTCGGGAGGGTTTTCGTGTTTCGCCTATGATGAAGCACTGCTGGGCGGCGGAGATGGAGGTTTTGACAGAAATTGACCGGATCTGCAAAAAGCACGGCATTCCTTATTTTGCGGATTGGGGAACCCTGCTTGGCGCGGTGCGCCATAAAGGCTTTGTCCCCTGGGACGACGATATGGATATCGGAATGAAACGTCCGGATTACGAGCGGTTTTGGAGGGCTGCGCTGGAGGAGCTGCCGAAGGGCTATGCGGTGGTGAATGCGCACACAAACAGCGAGCACAAGACAAGTGATACAAAGATCGCCAGCAACATGACGATGCAGTTTAGTCCGGAGCATCTGCAGGCCTTCCATGGCTGTCCCTATGTCGTTTTTGTGGATATTTTTCCCATAGATTATGTTCCCCGGGTGAAGGAAGAGGAAGAAATGTGGAAGGATATGATCAATATAGTAGGCTGCACGGTGCTTCAGATGGACGATCCGGAAATAGACAGGCAGGAAATCATGGATACGGTGAAAATGATTGAGGGCATGTACGGGGTGACCCTTGACGAGACAAAGCCGGTGAAGCAGCAGCTCATGCTGCTGATGGAATATATGTGCAACCTCTACGGGCCGGATGACGCGGATTACCTGACGGCAATGCACCGTCTGATCGGCGGCCAGCCGTATTATGTGCCGAAGGAGGCTTATGATGAAGCGATCATGATGCCTTTTGAAAATATCGAGGTGCCGGTGCCTGTGGGTTATGATCAGATTCTGACGCTGAAATACGGCGATTATATGAAAATGATCAATTGCGGCGGCGGTCATGAGTATCCGTTCTACCGTGACCAGGAGGAGGAGCTGAGAAGGATGCTGATTGAAAATCATATTCCGCTTTCCGCCTTCTATTTTGAGGAGTAGATTTTTATGGAGCTTTCTGTCTGTATCATCACAAGGAATGAGCGGGAAAATTTAAAAAGGTGTCTGGAGGCGCTCGCGCCGTATCCCTTCGAGGTCGTGGTAGTGGATACGGGCTCAACGGACGGGACAAAGGAGCTGGCGAGGGGCTATACGAAAGCGGTCTATGAGTTTGCGTGGTGCGACGATTTTGCAAAGGCAAAAAATTATGCCGTGGCAAAAGCCTCCCATGATATGGTGCTGGTGCTCGACAGTGACGAGTATGTGACAGCACTTGATTTGAGGCAGCTGGAAGAGCAGATCAGGCAGCACCCGGGGCAGGTCGGCCGGATTCTCCGGAAAAACTTTATGTATGAGAAGGAGGAGATCCGTTCAGGCATCGAATATATCAACCGTCTGTTTGACCGGAGGCACTACCGCTATGAGGGATGTATCCATGAGCAGCTTTTAGATCGCTCCACCGGGAATGCGGATGCAGCGACCTATGATACCGGTATACGGATCGATCACAGCGGATATCTTTTAAACGCGGAGCAGAAGCAAAAAAAAGCGCAGCGAAACATCCGACTGCTGGAGCGGCTGCTGGCGGACGGGGGTGAGGATCCTTATCTTTTGTACCAGATGGGGAAGAGCTTTTACATGGCGGGACAGTATGCAGAGGCGGCCGGGTATTTTGGGCGGGCGCTGGAATACGAGCTTGACGAGCGGCTGGAGTATGTGATCGATATGGTACAAACCTACGGATATGCGCTGGTCAATTCCGGTCAGGCACAGGCGGCGCTTGGCTTTGAGGGACTGATTGACGCCTTCGGCGGCAGCTCGGATTTCTGGTTTTTAATGGGATTTATCTACATGAACAACGGTCGGTTTAGCGATGCGGTGGATGCATATGAGCAGGCGGTGCGGCTGAAAAATGCGCGCGCGTCGGGTGCGGACGGATGGCTGGCATACTATAATGCAGGGGTGATCTGCGAGTGCCTGGGACAGACGCAGGCGGCGAAGACGTATTACAAAAAAGCAGGAGACTACGCGCCAGCGCAGGCGCGGCTGGCAGAGATAGCGGGGAAATAGCATGAAGCACAGAACGCTGATATTTATAAAGGGAATCTACGACACGATGGATTTGTTTACGGATGAGCTGGTGCAGGCATTTGAGCGCATGGGCTATGTCACGTTTTGCCTTGACGCGGAGCATATGGAGGAGAGCCTAACGCAGCTCTCACTGCTGCTTGGCGTATCCTGTCTGAAAAAGGAGGAGGGAGATCTGTCAGAGGAGGCGGCCTGCATAACGTTCAACAATATGGGCTATAACCTCTGTGAGGATCAGGGCTTTAATCTCTGGGAGCAGTATCGGATTCCCTACTATGATATTCAGATGGACCATCCCTTTCACTACGCGGATAAGCTCCGGCATCTGCCCGATACGACGCGGCTGTACTGTATCGACCGCAACCACGTCGCTTATGTGGGACGATTTTTCAAAAATATTGCCTGGGCTCGCTTTCTTCCCCACGGGGGAACGGCGATTGACGAGCGGGATCTGGCGGTTCCTCCGCTGGAAGCGCGTCCGGTGGATGTGCTGTACGCGGGAAGCCTTTCGAAGTACCGGATCGAGCTTTTAATTCCGGATTTTGACCAGTTTCGCGGTTTTGATGCCGGGGAGCTGTGCAGTCAGGTGCTCCAGGAGCTGGTGCGCCATCCGCAGCGCACGACGGAGGATGTGCTGGAGGAGTACTTCGCCAGTCTGGAGCTTCCCCTTACGGAGGAGCTGCTGGGTGACTATATCTCGCAGTTTCGTTTTCTGGATGCCTATGCGGTTTCCTTTTTCCGGGAGCAGGCGGTACGGTTGCTGGTTGAAAATGGCATCCGGGTCGCGGTTTACGGTGAGGGCTGGGAGCGCACGGACTGGTGTGACCATCCGAATCTGGTTCTGGGCGGCAAGGTGCTGGCGCCCGAGGTGCTGCCGCTCATGTATCACAGTAAAATCGTGCTCAACACGATGACGTGGTTCAAGGACGGAAGTCATGACCGGGTATTCAACGGGATGCTTGCGGGTGCGGTGGTTGTATCGGACAGCTCGGCTTACATGAAGGAGCAGTTTGTGAACCATGAGGAGGTTGAGCTGTTTGAGCTGGAAGAGATCGGTGAGCTTCCTGCGATTGTGGAGGAGCTGCTGGGCAATCTTACACAGGCACAGCGGATCGCGGATGCAGGAAGGAAAAAGGCGATGAAGGAGCACACATGGGAGCAGCGGGCGCGGGTGCTTGCGGGGACATTTTAGAGGGGATATTACTTATGGCAGCTCAAAAAGAAAAGGTGAGTGTAATTTTACCTACGTTCAATCGCGCATATGTGTTGGAGCGGGCGATCCGAAGCGTGCTGGCACAGTCCTATGAAAACCTGGAGCTGATTGTTGCAGATGATGGCTCAACGGATGGGACTTCATCTCTGGTTGCGGCGGTTAAAGATGAACGGGTTCGCTATGTGAGAACGGAAAAGAACCGGGGAGCAGCGGGCGCACGCAACTACGGCTTGCAGTGTGCGACAGGTGTATTTGTCGCTTTTCAGGATTCGGACGATTATTGGCGGCCGGAAAAGCTGCGCCTTCAGGTTGAGGAGCTTGAGAAGGAGCAGGCGGGCTTTTGTTACCATAAGGTTCAATATGATTTTGGCGAAGGGCAGATTGCGGTTTTGCCGCAGGAGCATATTCCCCTCGAGCAAAAGTGCGGGGATATCTACGCGCAGCTCCTGCATGAAAATATGGTGGACTGCCCGGCGCTGCTTGTCCGGCGGGAATGCCTGGAGGAGGTCGGGGCTTTCGATGAAGGCTTGAGGGCGCTTGAGGATTATGACCTGGCGCTCCGCCTGGGAAATGCTTTTTATGCGGCATTTGTAAACCAGGTTCTGGTTGACAAAAGTTATACCGAGGGCAGCGTGTCCTTGCAGGCAGAGCATTACCTGGATGCGAGCTGCCGTATTTTGTTCCGCTATTGGAAGGATTATCTTGCCACCGGCAATTTTGACCACCGTGTCGGGCGGATTTTAGAGGACGCACAGAAAGCAGGACGGCATGCGCATTATCTGGAGCTGCTTATGAAGCGCGTGGATGAGGAGCAAAAGACAGGGTCTGGCGGAGGCGCCGGAATCCTGAGGGATGAAGAACGTGAAAAAGAAGGCGGCTGAAGGGCAGGGCTAAGTAGATGCGCCGGAAGCCTGAGAGATTAAGAAAAGGAAGCATGAGATAGATGAGACAGGTTTACCGGCAGCTGGCCGAAAATTATGACATGGTGCGGTTTGGTTTTGCGTTTGATAAGGAGGAATTTATCAGAACTGCAAAAGGGATAAAAATCATAAGGGAAGGAAACTTTCGTTATCCGTATTTTAATATTTGTTTTTTGAACGACATGATCATGCAGTCCCTGCGGATACTGTATGACGGCTACATTCCGCGCATAGAGCTCAATCGGGAGAAACGCGCATAGGGGTGGATTGACTGGGAGGACTATTTTTTCCAGCCGCTGTATGAGTATGAGGATTATATCAGGACTTTGCCGGTAACGGAACAAACGCAGGCCGTTTATCCGGTCTGGGCTGGTCTGAGATATGAGGCATGCTTTCAGGAGCACGAACGGATACTGGCTTCTAAGCTTTACGAGGAGCTGGCTGTCATCCATGATCAGTGCTTCTCCTATATCGGGCAGGAATATCAGGCGCTGATTCGGGGAAAGCGTGTGCTGGGCGTGCTCTGCCGGGGAACGGACATGGTGCGTACCAGGCTGAAGGGGCATCCGATTCAGCCGTCGCTTACGCAGATTCTTGCGGATGCGGGGGAAATGATGGAGCGGCTGCATTGTCCGTATATTTATCTCGCCACGGAGGAAGCGGCGATTGCAGAGCGGTTCGACCGGGAATTTCCGGGCCAGGTCATCAAAAATGAACGGCATTATCTGGATCGGGAATACGCACATATATCGGAGCAAAAGGGTGAGGCTTTTCTTACGGATGTCTATGAAGCCGATCCTTCGCAGAATTTTATGCGCGGCCGGGAATATTTAAGCTCGATTATTTTGCTGTCGCAGTGTGCGGGGCTTCTGGCCGGAAACTGCGGCGGCAGTGAGGCTGCCTTGTATTATAACGGTGCGCAGTACGAGGAATGGAAAATTTATAATCTGGGATTATACGCATAGATCCGCCCGGGACGGAGAAATGGGGGTTATTTTGAATATTTTAATTGTTTCAAATAAAAAATATATGGATTATACGAAGCTTCTGCTGCATTCGTTATTTACACAGCAGAAGGATGACGTGGACATCTATCTGTTTCACCGGGAATTGTCGGATGCCGATACGGAGGACCTGCAATGCCTCTGTACGCAGTATCCGTTCAAACGGCTGTTTGCGACCCGCCTGACACCGGAGCTGACATCCGGCTTGAGGGAAACGGAAAAATTACCAATTGAAACTTATTTTCGTATTGTTGCACTTGACCTGCTTCCGGCAGAGCTGGAGCGCATCTTATATCTTGATGTAGATATGATCGTAAAAAAGCCGTTAGATGCGCTGTATGAGACTGATCTTGAGGGATGTGCCGCCGCCGCGTGCCCGGATATTTACGGCTATGTGTTTGGTGTGACGCAGCAAAGCGAAAGAAGGCTGCAGATGCAGCATGTGAATCAGTATTTTAACGCGGGTGTCATGCTCTTTAACCTTGCATGGTTTCGCGAAAACAAGTATGCACCTGAGATTTTAGATTACATCTACGAAAATGAAGCGCTGCTTTTGTGGGAGGATCAGGATGCGTTAAATGCGATGCTGGAGGGAAGGGTGAAGCTCGTCCCGTGGCATCTGTACAATTGCGCGCCTTTAACCTATATCTGCAGGAAGGAGGATGTAGATTCCGGAAGGCTTCTTCCCCTTTACCGTGAAGAGCTTTCGGAGGTTGACGCGCATCCGGAGGATTTCTATGAAATGACGCAGGCCATCTATGAGGAAGCGCACGTGATCCACTATCTCGGGGAGACAAAGCCGCAGCGCACCGATCGGCCGCCGGCAGGCTGCTATGAAATCTTTGATCAGGCGTTTCGGGAGGCGAAGGCAAAATTCTTGCCGGACGAGGCCGTGAAGGGACGGCTCATATTCATGACCGGTGTTTATGATAAGCTGGATATCTTTACCTATGAGCTGATTCCCGCTTTCCGGGAGCTGGGGTATGAGACGATGGAGTTTGACTCCCGCGACATGCAAAAAAGCCTGGCGCGGCTGGCCGAGTTTATCAAACAGAAGGTGACGGCCGTTATTACCCTGAACAATCTCGGCTATAACATGGAGCTTGTGGAGGGAAAAAATATATGGGATGAGCTGGGTATCTTTTGCGTGAATATCCTGATGGATCATCCGTTTTGCCATAAGGCGGCATTGGATGCGTCCCCGAGAGATGCGGCTGTGCTCTGTCCGGATAAAAACCATATGCGCTACGTGCAGCGCTTTTATCCGCAGATTCCGATTACCGGATTTTTAGCCCATGCGGGAAAGGATCTTCACATTGTACCGAAGCCAATGGAGGAGCGTTCCATTGACGTAATTTATGCGGGAGGATTGTCACGTCCTTTTGCCGATCAGATGATGCCGGATTTCTCGCAGTATGCTTTTGATGCAAAAAAAATTGCCGATCTGGCGTATGAGGATCTGATTGCACATCCGCAAAAGACGACGGAGCAGGCCGTTGAGGAGGCGCTTTTAAGGTCCCGGGTACAATTAAGTGAGGCTGAACTTTGTGATTTTATTGAAAAAGTACATTATATTGATCTGCTTGCAGTCTCTTATTTTCGAGAGGCAGCAGTCCGCTCCCTGGTGGAGGCGGGTATTTCGGTTACGCTTTACGGCATTGGCTGGGAGGACTGTGCGTGGCTTTCCCTGCCGAACGTATACTTTGGCGGACGCATTTCGGCAGATGCTGTTGTGGAGCAGATGCAGGATGCAAAAATCGTGCTCAGCACGATGACCTGGTTTAAGGACGGGACGCACGATCGGGTATTTAACGGGATGCTTGCCGGGGCCGTTGCACTTTCCGACAGCTCCGTCTATATGAAGGAGGAGTTTTGCGGCGATATCGACAATCCGGATGCGGAACTGGTAATGTTTGAGCTGGATGAGATCGACGCGCTTCCCCGGACGGTAAAGGAGCTGCTCGCAAATCCGAAGCGTATGCAGCAGATTGCGGACAGGGGCAGGGAAAAGGCGCTTCTCGGGCATACCTGGCAGGTGCGGGCAAGGGAGCTGCACGAGGATCTGCTGACGCTGCTGTGATGCCTGCGGGGCCTGTGCCCGGGACGCGCGGCGTCTGCCCTGCGCAAAAGCCGGGGGACGTGCAGCACGGCTGCGAAAGAGGCGGTCGGCGGTGCGGAGTTATAATGAGGAAATGGGGCAGGAGAGCGATGAAAATACTGATTTACCGCTGGAAGGCATATAATTACATTGACGTAATTGAGACATTTAAGCGTCTGGGACATACGGTGGAGGAGCTTGCATATCATCTGGACAATTATGATGAGGATGAGGTGTTTTTCGAGCTGCTTCGGAAACGTCTGTGCGCCGGGGGCTATGATTTTGTGTTCACGATGAATTACTTCGGGGTGGTTTCGGATGCCTGCGAAAGCTGCGGAGTGCGATACGTGAGCTGGACGTGCGACAATCCGCTGATCAGCATGTACCACGAATCCATTTACAATTCCTGCAATTATATCTTTTGCTTTGACCGGACGAATTACCTGGAATTTCGAGGGATGGGCTGCGCACATATCCGGCACCTGCCGCTGGCGGTAGATACGGGAAGGATCGGGCATGTGCTGGAGCAGGCGGCGGACCTGAACGCTTATGAAAATGAGATTGCCTTTGTGGGAAGCCTGTATGAGCGCAACAGCTATGACCGGATGAAGGATCGCATGCCGGATTTTCTCCAGGGGTATTTCGAGGCGGTGATCCGTGCACAGATGGAGATCAGCGGCGGAAACATTATTGAGGATCTTCTGCAGCCGGATATACTGGCGGAGCTTGAGGAGTATTACCGATTAGACAAGTCGGAACGGTCTTTTTCGAATTTAGGACTTATATTTTCAACGACAGTGCTCGGTTTTCAGGTTGCAAAAAGACAGCGGAGACAGGCGTTGCTTGAACTTGGAAAACGCCATCAGGTGACGATCTACACAAACAGCGACACGTCGGACCTGCTGAATGTGACGTACCGGGGCGGCGTGGATTACTGGACCGAGATGCCGAAGGTCTTTCGGATGAGTAAGATTAACTTAAACTTCACGATACCGAATATCGTGACCGGAATCCCTCTGCGGGTATGGGACGTCCTCGGTGCGGGGGGCTTTCTGCTCACGAACTACCAGGCAGAGCTTCCGGATTATCTGGAGCACAGAAAGGATTTTGTCTGCTTTGAGGATACGCGGGAGCTGTCGGAGCTGGCGGCCTATTACCTGTCGCATGAGACGGAGCGCGCGGCGATCGCGGCCCATGGCTTTGAGACGGTTCGCAGAGAACACAGCTATGAGCGGCGCATAGAAGAGATGCTCCGTTATATAAATGCATAAAAAACTGCCGTCGGAGAACCTGACTGTTCTTCGGCGGCATCGTTTATCATAGGATTAAAAGGACTGATCCATCATCATACCGGAATACACGCTGGAAATATAGGGCGTGGCAAAATTTTTATTCGTATCCGGATGCTTGTAGGTGACAAGTGTTTTGTTCACATAGTTCATCGGATCGATGGACGCCTGATTCGCCTTTTTGCCGAGGGTGTCGCGGAAATTATTGAGCACCTCGAACGTATGGGCGGCTTCGGAGCCGCTGATGGCGTTGGTGAGCACCGGACGGTCAACCGAAAGGGTGCTGTCCTCCTCGCGGTTCAATCCCATTCGGGAAAAATCGTTCGTAAAGCCCCGGGTGATGCTGCTCATGTCCTTTAACAGCTTGTCGCTCGATTCCTGCCGGCCCGTATAGCGGTGTGCGGTATCGATGATGCCGTTGTACGCGCCGACCAGGGTCTCAATATTATCCGCTACGGCATCGGTGCTGGGCTTGAAGCCGACCGTTGCAGGACGACCGGGCTGGCTTACACCGTTTAACGTTACGGAAAACATATTGTTGACTGTGAACGTATTGGAATAGGACGAATGGGGCGTGCCGTTCAGCAGAAAGGTTGAATTTTCTGCGGGTGAAGTAATCTCGTTGATTCCCAGTATACGCATCGCTTCCTGCGACTGCCTGTCGCGGGACGGTATGATATTAAAGAGATAGGTTTCGCCCTCGTCAAGACCCGTCTGCCTTGATTCGATCTGCAATGCCTTGCTCGTACCATGAGCGTCACTGACAAGCTCCGACTGCAGGCCGATGTTTGCATTGTTGATCAGCTTGCGCAGCTTGTTTAAAACTTCCTCGTTGGTGTTGTCGTCGGTCACATTGTACTGAAATTCGTAGGACATCGTGTTTGTGTTCAGATCAAAGCTGTAGCTGCCCGCCTTAAAATCATGGCCGGCGCGGCGCAGAAAATGACCGGTATTCACCTGGGGGGTCGCCAGCTGCTGAACCTCCAGCAGAAAATCGGCGGTCTGCGGGGACGCAGTGTCCTCGTCGCTGCCGATATACTCGGCAGTCACAACGTCGGGATCGTTCGTCGTAGCAACCTTTTTGTCAAAGGCACTCTCAATGCCCTCGCCGTTTTCGGACAGCGAGGCCACCACATTTTTAATGGAATGTGCCTGTTCCTTGATGTCAATTGCAAATTTGCAGACGCCTCTGCCCCCTTTAATTTTGTACAGAGGAGACGTTTTATTTGTTTGGATGATACTGTTATAGGTTTTGCGCAGCTCGCTGCGCTTGTGCGAATCATACTTATTACTCGTACCTAAAGAAACGCCGTACATGCTGACCATCTGATTGTGGACAACGGACGTGACATTACCTGACATATGTCTCCCCTCCTTTCTTCCATGAAATATACGCCGCAGGCGTAGGGGAATGATAAATCCATTTATCGATGCCGGAGCGGATGAAATTGCCCATATAAGCTGCAGACAATAATCGTTTCTAATCCGTCATATTTATGATATCGGCAAAAGTACGCATAAATTAAGAACTTTTGTGAAAATATTGTAAAAAAATATTGACGCTTGCAAATAATCGTGCTATATTATGCTTGCGATGGAAGTAGGTCTTTTTTTTTATGCCTAAAATCAAGTAGAAAGTAACGGAGGTGGAAGTTGTGCGCACAAGAATTACTTTAGCATGTACAGAATGCAAGCAGCGTAATTACAACATGACGAAAGACAAAAAGACTCACCCGGACAGAATGGAGACAAAGAAGTATTGCAGATTTTGCAGAAAGCATACGATGCATAAGGAAACAAAATAATTTTGTATTCTATTTCTATTCAAAAAACCGAGACTGAGCAAAGGAAGTGATAACATGGGAGCAGAGAAAAATATCGAAACCCACAAAACAAGTTGGTTCACAGGTCTGAAGGCAGAATTTCGTAAGATTATCTGGCCGACAAAAGAGAACGTTGCCAAGGAGACAACAGCAGTTGTTATCACGTCAATTATCTTAGGTCTGATTATCGCAATCCTGGATTTCATCATTCAGTATGGCGTGAATTTCCTGGTTGGATTATAGGAAGAATGAGGTGACAGTATGGCAGATGCAAACTGGTATGTCGTGCATACCTATTCGGGCTATGAGAATAAGGTAAAGGCTAATATTGACAAGACAATTGAAAACCGTCATCTGGAGGATCAGATTTTAGAGGTTCGGGTTCCGATGCTGGATGTTGCAGAGATGAAGAACGGTGTGAAGAAACAGGTTCAGAAGAAGATGTTCCCCGGCTATGTGCTGATCAATATGATCATGAACGATGACACCTGGTATGTCGTCAGAAATACCCGCGGTGTGACAGGCTTTGTAGGGCCGGGCTCCAAGCCGATTCCGCTGACCGACATCGAGATGCGAAACCTTGGAATCAAGACGGAGGGCGTGACAGTTGACTTTGAAGAGGGCGATACGGTTACCGTCATTGGTGGTGTCTGGAAGGACACGATTGGCGTAATTCAGTCAATGAATCATAATAAGCAGATCGTGACAATCAATGTTGATCTATTCGGTCGCGAAACACCGGTAGAAATAAGTTTCGCAGAGGTCAAGAAGGCTTTCTGACCTCAAGAACCCTTATTAAAAAAGGAGGAATTTCCAAATGGCAAAGAAAGTAGAAGGATATATCAAGTTACAGATCCCGGCCGGAAAAGCTACGCCGGCACCCCCGGTTGGACCTGCCCTTGGACAGCACGGTGTAAACATCGTAGAGTTTACAAAGCAGTTCAACGCGAGAACGGCGGATCAGGGCGATCTGATCATTCCGGTCGTGATTACCGTATATGCAGACAGAAGCTTTAGCTTTATCACAAAGACTCCGCCTGCAGCAGTTTTAATAAAGAAAGCATGCAACATCAAGAGCGGATCAGGTGTTCCGAACAAGACAAAGGTTGCAACTATCTCCAAAGCAAAGCTTCAGGAAATCGCAGAGCTGAAAATGCCTGACTTAAACGCGGCAAATGTTGAGGCAGCGATGAGCATGATCGCCGGAACCTGCCGCAGCATGGGCGTGACTGTCGAGGAGTAGCAGTGAGCAGGCGATGCGCTGACAGAGCGTGTCGCGGGGCGTTCTTTGAGATAAGTGAATGCGGACGGCAGAGGCATGGACTTAGCGAGAAGAACTTCCTTACATTTTCAGCAAAATAATCACTTAGGCAAATTCATCGAAAAGACTTTTGATACTTTATCGTGGAAGGGTCATACCCGTTAATACCACTAGGAGGTAAATTGGAATGAAAAGAGGAAAAAGATATCAGGAAGCTGCAAAAAATGTTGACCGCATGGTTCAATATGATGTAGCTGAAGCAATCGGTCTGGCGAAAAAGACAGCCGTTGCGAAATTTGATGAGACGATTGAGGTTCATATCAGAACCGGCTGCGATGGCCGTCATGCGGAGCAGCAGGTTCGTGGTGCGGTTGTACTGCCCCACGGAACCGGTAAGACCGTAAGAGTATTGGTATTCGCAAAGGGAACCAAGCTGGACGAGGCACAGGCGGCAGGCGCTGACTTTGTCGGCGGCGAGGAGCTGATCCCGAAGATCCAGAACGAGGGCTGGCTGGATTTCGACGTTGTTGTTGCCACACCCGACATGATGGGTGTTGTAGGACGTCTGGGCCGCGTACTTGGACCGAAGGGCCTGATGCCCAACCCCAAGGCCGGTACGGTTACGATGGACGTTACCAAGGCTGTCAACGATATCAAAGCCGGTAAGATTGAGTATAGATTAGACAAAGCAAATATTATCCATGTGCCGATTGGAAAGGCTTCCTTTACCGAGGAGCAGTTAGCGGACAACTTCCAGAGCTTAATTGGCGCGGTCATCAAGGCAAAGCCCGCGTCCTTAAAGGGTCAGTATATCAGAAGCTGCACGGTAGCTTCTTCTATGGGACCCGGTGTGAAAATCAACGTTACAAAGCTGGCATAGTCAGAAAGAGATTGACAGATAGAATGAATGGTGGTATAATCACCGCGTATGTTGCCGAAGACAGCAGGTGCCGTAAGGCGTAAACATAGTGCCTGCCGAGGAGAGATTTGAGAAAAATTCTGCCCCTTCGCGCAATGCGAAGGGGTTTTTCTGCCTCAGCTTCAAACAGCATGGAATCATTCAAAGCCAGGCCCGGATATCCGGCAGCTTCCCCGCCCCGGCGGATCGCGCCGGAGGAATCTGTATCAGGCATCTGCCCGTGAAATCGTGGTGGCTGTGTGTGCGTGCAAACGGCCTTGTCTTTGAACGATAAAAAATAAAACAGGAGGTAAAAGATTCGTGGCAAAAGTAGAATTAAAGGCGCCGATCGTGCAGGAGATTGCCGAAAGTATCAAGGACGCACAGTCAGTCGTTATCGTTGATTATCGCGGACTGACCGTTGCCGAGGATACGCAGTTGCGTAAGCAGTTAAGAGAAGCCGGAGTTGTTTATAAGGTATACAAAAATACATTCATGAACTTCGCTTTTAAGGGAACTGAATTTGAGAGCCTCTCAGATGTATTAGAAGGACCCAATGCGATTGCGATCTCCACTACGGACGCGACTGCACCTGCAAGAATTTTAGCAGAGTTCGCAAAGAAAGCGCCTGCATTAGAGATTAAAGCCGGTGTCGTAGAGGGCAACTTCTATGATATGGAGGGAATGAAGAGCATTTCCGCAATTCCGTCCAGAGAGGTACTGCTTTCCAGATTGCTCGGAAGCATGCAGTCACCGGTTGCAAACTTCGCCCGTGTTATCAAGCAGATCGCGGAGAAGGACGGCGAGGCCGCACCTGCAGAGGCCGAAAGCAACTAGCGGCCGGCAGGCGAAGCAGACAATATTTCAAAAACTAAAATAAAAATTCAGGAGGAAATAATAATGACAACAGCAGAGATCATTGAGGTTATCAAAGGCTTAACCGTATTAGAGTTAAATGATTTAGTAAAAGCATGTGAAGAAGAGTTCGGCGTATCTGCAGCGGCAGGTGTTGTAGTTGCGGCAGCAGGCGGGGACGCAGCGGCAGCAGAGGAGAAGACCGAGTTCGACGTAGAGCTGACAGAGGTTGGCCCGAACAAGGTAAAGGTTATCAAGGTTGTACGTGAGGTAACCGGCCTTGGCCTGAAGGAGGCTAAGGATGTTGTTGACAACGCTCCCAAGGTTGTTAAGGAGCAGGCTGACAAGGCTACTGCCGAGGATATCAAGTCTAGACTTGAGGCAGAGGGCGCTAAGGTTACATTGAAATAAAACCGAGCAAATTACTGAGTTCAACTGTTACAAGAAAACCCTTCAGGATGTTCTGTGGGGTTTTCTTTTTTGCAAATTGTGGTATAATAGGAACACTAAGCGTGTTGGAGGAAGGAACAAATGATATACGGAGCGATTCTTGCCGGGGGAACCGGCTCAAGAATGAAGAGCATTGACATTCCAAAGCAGTTTGTGGAGATGGAGGGAAAGCCTATCATTCTCTATACCATTGAGCACATGCTGGCAGCGGAGCGGTTTGATTATATTTATATCGCCGTGCACCCTGATTATGAGGACTATATGAAAAAATTGACCGCGGAGCGGGTAAAAGAGCCGGAAAAAATACGGATTTTGCTCGGCGGAAAGGAACGTATGGACACAATCCACAACGTGACCGATGCCATAGAGGCAGACCACGGCATCGGAGACGAGGACGTGATTGTCATTCACGATGCGGCGCGCCCCTTTGTGACGAAGCAGATTTTAAATGACAGCATCGACGCGGCGGCGAAGTACGGTGCATGTGTGGCGGCGGTTCCGGCCAGCGACACGATGCTCCATTCCGTTTCGGGGAGCGTTGTGGATGATATCCCGGTGCGGTCCGAGATTTTCCACGGGCAGGCGCCGGACAGCTTTAATTTGAAGCATTTTCTGGACATGCAGGCGGCGCTTACCGAGGAGCAGCGGAAGGTGATCGTAGGCACCTCGCAGATCTGTACGATGAACAACCAGCCGATCCATATGATCCCCGGCGACACGATCAATTTCAAGATTACGACGGACAGCGACCTTGCGCTGGTACAGAGCGTTCTGGCGAAGGAAAAGGAAGTAAAATAAATATAGATTGGATAGGACAGACGAAATATGAAAAAAATCATAGATGAATACCCGAAGCAGATGCGGGCGCTGGTGCTGCACGCAGTAGCGGATCTGCGCCTGGAAACCGTGCCTGTACCGGAGCTGACAGCGGGCTGCGTGCTTTTGCAGGTTCAGGCGTGCGGGATCTGTTCCAGTGACAGGGAACGCGTTTTTGTGACGGGAACGTACCATTTTCCGACCATCCCGGGGCATGAATTTGCGGGAAGGATTGTGGCGGTTGCGGATGACGTGGACGAGGCGCTGCTTGGTCGCCGGGCGAGTGTATTTCCGATGCTGCCCTGCCGGACATGCGATGCATGCAAAGCAAAGCAGTATGCCCAATGCAGTAATTACAATTATTTCGGCTCCCGCTGTGACGGCGGTTTTGCGGAGTATCTTGTGGTGCCGGTCTGGAACCTGGTGCCCTTTGACGATGCGCTCCCCTATGAGACGGCGGCGCTGTGCGAGCCGTCCGCGGTCAGCCTGCATGCGGTAACTATCGGTGCGGTCAAAAAGGGCGAAACAGTGGCGGTGGTCGGAACCGGCACGATCGGCTTTCTGGTGGCGGCTTTTGCCAAAAACCTGACGGACCGGGTTGTGATCTGCGGGCGCTCCGAAAACAAGCTTGTCTATGCGAGAAAGCTTGGATTTGAGACGGTCGACCTGACAAGTGAGCGCTGCGGGGAGGAGCTGAAAGCCCTCAGTGGCGGCGACGGGTTTGATGTGGTCTTTGAGGCGGTCGGCTCAAGCGTGACGATTGAGCAGGCCGTGGATATGGCGGGCACCTTCGGACGGATTGTGCTGCTTGGCAATCCCAAGGGCGACCTGACGATGGACAAAAACGTCTACTGGTCGGTGCTGCGCAAGCAAAAGACGCTGCTCGGGTCATGGAACAGCAGCTTTAATTCCGATACGAATGATTGGGCGGTGGTCGTGGAGTGGATGAAAAACAGCAGCTTTGATTTCGAGCAGCTGATCACACATCGTTTTTCCATGGACGATTATGAGAAAGCCTTTGCGCTTATCCGAAAGGAAAAGGATAAGGAGTTTCTTTTGAAGGTAATGCTCGAGATCGGGAACGGGAGCTAGAAGAGAAAAGGGGTGTCCCGGACAGGAACGCCTGCACAGGTGCGGGCGTCCGGGGTGTCCTGTTAAAGAAGGAGAATGAATGGAGACAGAGACAACGATACTCCTCCATCGGGTGGAGTTTAAGCGTATCATTTTTCATATGTGGGGCGAGGTATCGCGCACAGGTAAAAAAAAGCCGCAGCTGGAATTTTGGAATGAGATGACCGGTGAGCGGACGAAGCCGCAGCATTTGGAGTGGGACGGAGATCAGTTCCATCTTTCCATGAATGTGCTCAGCGTCAATAACGAGGCGCCGATGGAGGCGGGAATCTATTATTTGACAGCCTATGAGGGGAATAAGCGGCTGGAGGATGCGGCATTTGCACCGGACTACGGGCCGGAGCTGAATACAGAACGTGAAAATCCGCTGAATATGGTCATTTACCGCAACGGCGGACATTATTTCCGTGGATATTCCGGTGTGGATCTGGATACCGGCGCTTACTTTTTGCAGGTGCGGGTGGCGATACCGAAGCCGCGCGTCTTTTTCATCAAGAAGTCATTCACAAAATTTAGAAATAACCTGAAGCACAACCTCTGGGAGATCACGCACTGGTTTTCACTGCAGGTGTTTGCGCATTATCGGAAGCGCGCAAAATATGAGGGAAATCGGATTTTGTTTGCGTCCGGTTCCCGGGCCGAGATCAGCGGCAATGAGCAGTTTGTCTATGACCGCATGGTGGAGCGCGGGCTGGATAAGCAGTTTAAGTTTTTCTTTGATTTTAAGCCGAGCATTGATGCGAAGCGGAGCTTTGCGAAGAAGTTTCGCTTTACGAAGCTTCTGGCGACCTCGGATATCATCATGATCGATGACTATTATCCGGATATCTATAAATTTGACTACGATCCGCGGGTGAAGGTCATCCAGCTGTGGCATGCCTGCGGTGCCTTCAAATCGCTGGGCTTTGAGCGGATGGACAAGCCAGGTGCACCGCCGCTGAATACGCGCGTGCACAAATGCTACACGCATATGCCGGTAAGCTCGTACCACTCCGCACTGCATCACGCGGAGGGCTTCTGCATCGACGAAAGCAAATTTTACCCGGTTGGTATTCCGCGCACGGACATATTTTTTGATGAGGAATATAAAAAGAAGACGGCTGCACGGATGTACGAGGAGTTTCCGCGGGCAAAGGAGGCGAAGCGTGTTTATCTCTATGCGCCGACCTTCCGCGGCGACAACGCACTGAATGCTTATTTCCCGTTTGAGAAGATCGACTTTGAGAAGTGGGGCAGCTTTCTGAAGAAGCGGGACGAGTACCTGATCATCAAGATGCACCCCTTCGTGCGCGAGCAAATACAGATTCCGGAGCAGTACAGGGATTATATGTGTGACGCGGCCTCGTACCGTGAGGTGAATGACATTCTCTTTATCGTGGATGCGCTGATCACGGATTACTCGTCAATTATTTACGAGTTCTCCCTGCTGGAGGGCCGGCCGATGTACTTCTTTGCCTTTGACCAGAAGATGTACGAGGCGACGCGGGATTTTTACGAGACTTACGAGGATACCGTGCCGGGCAGGATCGTCAAGCGGTTTGATGACCTGCTGGAGGCGCTGGAAAAGGAGGAGTACTCGAAGGAAGCGCTCAGAGCGTTTGTGAAGAAGAATTTTACGTATACGGACGGGAAGGCAACGGATCGGGTGATCGACCAGTTGATTTTAGGAGAAAAAAAGGATTAGGAATATGAGAGAAAAAGGAAAAATATCTGCATCGATCATGTGCGCCGGGTTTGATCAGATCATGGACTACATTGATATTTTTGAGCGCAACCAGGTGGAATATCTTCATGTGGACGTCATGGACGGCACGTTTGTGCCGAATCTTGCTTACGGGCCGGATTTTTTGCGCAGGCTGCGGAAAAAGACAAATATTACCATCGACTGCCATCTGATGATCGACCGGGCGGAGGATAAGCTGGACTGGTTCGATTTTCAGCCGGGAGAGCACGTGTCCTTCCACTATGAGGGGACACACCACATCCACAAATGCCTGGATTATCTGGCAAAGCGGGATGTTATTCCGGTCATTGCGCTGAATCCCGGAACGCCGATTCAGGTGCTGGAGGAGGTGGGGGATTACATTGCGGGCGTGCTTGTGCTGAATGTGAACCCCGGCTTCGCGGGGCAGGCGATCGTACCGCACACGATCGAAAAGACGGCGCGGGTGCGCAAATATCTGGATGACCTGGGGTACAGGGATGTGTATATCGAATCAGACGGGAATATTACGTGCGGGAACGCGGCGAAGCTGTACGAAAACGGCTCCGATATTTTTGTTGCGGGTACGAGCAGTATTTTCCGCGAGGGGGATATGGACGAGCTGATCGGAAACCTCCGGTCGTCGATCGGGTGGTAAGCGGGAGTGCCTGCATAAAAAAGCCATTGTAAATGCGGCCTTTGCCGGTGTTTACAATGGCTTTTTTCTGTGATGCCCTATTTTCCGAAAAGCCGGTCGAAAAAGCCTTTGGGCGGCTCCGGCTGCGGGGCGGGCCTGGGAGCGGCGGGCTTTGGGGCCGGATTCTTTTTCAGCTTCTTTTCGTATGCGGGATAGAAACGCTCAAAGCGCGCGGACATCTCCTCCAGGGAGCACAGGGCGAAGCTCGTCACAGGGGGCTGCAGCTTAACCTTTTTCATGCGCTCCATAAAAGGAATCGTGTCGGGCGCACCGCTCTCGTAAATATGCGGAATGCTGTTTTTTTCCAGAAAACCGAGGAACCGGTTGAAGTTTTCCTCCTGCCTGTGACAGGGAAGCTGGAAGTTGGCGGTACGTATCATTTCCCAGATATCGGTATCCGGCGTGATATCGGCGGCATTGACCCGCGTGATATCGTGGTATTCGGAAAGCTCGCGGACACGGGCATCCTTCGGTATCAGGATGCTCGGCGTACCGGCGAGGATCGCGGCGATATTGCCGTGAAGCCGTGATCCGACGGACAGGTCTGCCTTCGCCATATATTCAAACCAGGTGGGCAGGTTCAGGAAAAACTCACTTCGGCCCTCCCGGTAGGTGGTATCGGTGATCCGGCAGGGATAGAGCGGGTTGCATTTTATTTTGTAGGGCGAACCGGTGTAGAGCAGCCGCAGCTCGCTGAGCACCTGCGGCACAAAATGCCAGTCGTCAAATTCCCGGGTCACGCGCTCAAGAAATTCATGTACGTTGTCCGGTGTGGTGACGGAGGAGTTGATGCATACCCGGGAGCCTTTCGTGATGTTCGCGTCCCGGATGGTGAGCTTCGGCCCGACGGTGTACATGGACGGACAGCCGATGGCCATATGGTCCCTGCCTTCCCGGAATCCGAGGTGGGAGAGATAGGCAGCGGTGATCTCACCGCGCACGCCAACCATCGCGGATTTATCCAGAACCGCGCTGACAAATTCCTTTACGGCCTCGTCAAAGCTGTAGGGGGTGGAAAAATCCGGATCAAAGGGCGCACGCAGCCCGACACCGATGATCACGCACGGAATGGTGAGCTTTTTGACCAGCTTTGTCATGGACTTCAGGGAACCGACAAAGTTGTCACGGAATGCATCCGCCAAGGGGATGATAAAAATATCCTGCGTCTGGTTGATTTTGTCAATTTCTTCGTCTGTATAGCCGGATTTGTAATAATTGGGCGTGATGGTGGTATCCATTTGCGTAATATTGCGCAGAATACCATATACATATAAAAAGTTCCCTACGTTGGTGCCTATGGAATTATTCAGTAAAATCTTTTCGGCGGGGAAGCTCTCGAAGGGAGACATACCCGCACGGATATAGATATTTTTCATCAGAACCCCTTTCTGCGTATATAGTGTGACCATAATAATATCACATTTTTACGCTATCGTCAAAGGCACAGAGCTGCTTTCGGGGAAAATCATAATAGTATTGGTTACTTTTCACGGGGCAGGAATGCGCATTTACTGCGCAGTCCGTAAGAACATGATTCAGGTGTGAGGGGCGATTTTTGAGAAGCAAAACTCTCAATATCGCCCCGAATCGTTACTATGAGCGGCTCTCGAGCCGTGAATAGTAACTAGTATTGGTTTATTTTGAAACGGAACAAAATGGAACAAACGATTATATTTTTTATAAAATTGCCCAAAAGTGGTTACATCAGGCGGTTAGTTGTGTTAAACTATAAAAGCTAAGAAGGTCCGTGATCGGAATGCATTCGATTACGGAGGTTTTAAGGAGGAATGAGAGTATTTATGTGTAACAGAAAGAAACTATGCAAACGGGCTGCCGCGCTGGTATTTGGCATAGGGCTGGTGCTTGGCATTTTGCCGGCAACACAGGCGCAGGCGGCGAATGAAGGAACCGCGACGCTCAGGATTATCTCTACGACGGATCTGCACGGGCAGAGCGTGAATCAGAATTATGATTCTGCCTCTGAGCATCCGGTGGGGAGCCTTGCACAGGTGTACACTCTGATTAAAAATGCGAGGAGCTCACTCAAGTATGGGGCATCGGTGACGCTTGACATCGGCGATACCGTGTACGGATACGGTTCGGACAGCATCATGAACGGTGCGGTTACGGGAACCGAGTACATGTATGCGGAGATGAAGACGATGGGCTATGACGCGATCACCATCGGGAACCACGATTTTGATTACGGCTATGAGTACATCGCAGAGGCGCTCAAGGATGCCGGGATGAACAAAAAGGTTGTGGTTTCCAATGTCTACTCCGCAAAAACCCGCAATCCGGTATGGGCGGAAAATAAGGTCATCACAAAGACGATGACTACAACGAAGGGTGTGAAGAAAAAGGTGCGCGTCGGCCTGTTCGGCGTGACCGACCCGATGCTGACCTCACATTACAGCCACACAGGCATTCTGGTTGTGGAGGATATCGTAGAGAGTGCGAAGGAGCAGGTCGCGAAGCTGAAGGAACAGAATGTAGATGTGATCGTTGCGCTGGCGCACAGCGGTATCGGCAGTGAGCAATATTCCAGCTTTGCGTCGGATGCGGTCTACCAGCTTTCGAAGGTGGACGGTATCGATGCGATTATGATGGGGGATGACCATGTCAATTTTCCGTCAGATGATGCCAATGTGCAGAAATACTACAGCTATCCCGGAATCACGGAGGACGGGATGATCAACGGCAAGGTCGCGGTGAGCGTGGCAGACCACGGCGCCGGGATCGGTATCGCGGATTTAAAGCTGAAGTTTGCAAATGGCGGCGTGAAGGTCGTCTCCAAGAGTGCAAAGCTGAAAATGGTAAAAAGCACTACGGAGCCGGACGCTTCGATCGTGGAGCTGAACGATGCCTATCAGGAGCAGTTTGACCGGATCTACAGCACAAGCCTTGGGACGGTATCATCCTCCATCAACAATTTTTTTGCGACGCTCGAGGACAATGCGGCGATTCAGGCTGCAAATGAGTCGAAGATCCGCTTTGGCATCGAATACATCAATATGTATGCCCCGGAATATGCGGACCTTCCGGTGATCGCATGTACGGATTACCAGATGGTAGGGCTTAATTCCGCAAATAATTATATTAACATCAAGGATAATTTTACCGTGGCAGATACGCTGAACGTACAGGACTGGAACCGTGATTGTACGTCCGTTTACTGGGTTACCGGGGAACAGCTCCGGGAGTGGCTGGAGTGGAGAACGGCGTCTGCCTATCAGGACCCCGCACAGGCGGCGAATATCCCGTGGACGGATGACGAGGTGAAGGCGCGTGTGCAGAGTGCGGGGTTAAGCCCGCTGCTGAGGGACGAATGGCTGGAAAACTGGGCAAATTATAATGTATTTGACGGCATCGAATACGAGATTGATGTGACCCAGCCTGTCCGTTACGGAAAGAGCGGCGTGCTGCTGAACAGCAATGCACACCGGATCACGAAGCTTACCTGTAATGGTGTGGATGTGACGGACACGCAGCGCTTTGTCGTTGTATGCTCGCAGCTGACGACGGGTATGTCGGTTGTCACGGAGATCACAACCCAGAAGATTGTCCGCGGAAATATGCTTAAAGGTTATAATAACACGCTGCTCCAGGAGTATGTGCAGGCGCAGTGTGCGCAGGGCGATTTTAACGTGAAGGCGGATGATAACTGGAAGATTCTCATGCCGGAAGCGACGAATTACCTGTTGAAAACCTCGCCGGCATCCGAGGACGTGGCTCGCGGAAAGGCGTGGTATATCCAGACGCTTGGGATAACCTCGAAGCACAGCTATTACCAGGCGGCCCTGGGACAGGAGCAGACGGATGTGTCCGGCCCGCTTCTGGTGCTCGGGCTTGGAAATACGAAGAAAACCAATCATAATGTGACGGTTTTTGCCGAGACATCGGATGCATCAAAGGTGACGACCCTGAAATACTTCCCGGGTGTGCTGACGGCAGATTCCAGCTCGTGGGCTGCGGCGTCAAACATTTTAGAGAAGGGCAGCTTTGAGGCGACGGGAAACGGCACGTATTCCGTGCTGGCCGGGGACGCGCTCGGCAATTCCACGGTAAAATATATTACGGTATCCAACATGGACAGCTCGATTCTGGAGGCGCCGGATGTGGATACCTATACAAATCGAAAGCACCAGATTACCGGAAAAGCGGAGCCGGGGGCAACGATTTATGTAAAAGCCGCGAATGTCACGTATCAGACGGTTGCCGCAGAGGACGGTACGTTCAGCTGTGATCTGGCGATGCAGAAGGCAGACAGCGTAGTGGAGGTCTGGGCGGAGGATGCGTCGGGCAGACAGAGCGAGAAGGTATCGGTCGTAGTTGGAAGGACCGGTGCGAACCAGCCGAATGTATACGAAATTACCAATAAGAGCAGTACGATTTCGGGACTGATTAACGACTCGATTTACTGCAAGGTCATTGCAATTGTAGGAGGAAAAACGGTTTACGTTCCGAAGGACGGCGGAGAAGAGCGCTACATGGCCAGCGATGCCTATGACAAGAGTCTTGAAATCGTCAACACGGACTTCTCGATTGAGGACGGTGTGTTCAGCCTGAAGATACCGGTTCTCAACTACGGCACAAAGGTGAAGATTTACAGCATTGACTGGATTGACCGCATCAGCGTGGTGTCGAGCTTTGTGACGGAGGAGGTTGCTCCGAATATGCCCGTACTGAAAAAGGTTTATGCGGTGGATGATCGTATTTTCGGACAGATACCGGCAGCAGGCGAGGGCCCGTACACGATCTCGGCGAGCGACGGGAATGAAACTTATACCGGAACTGCGGATGAAACAGGATTTTTCTCCGTACAGGTAGGGGATTTGCCGGAGGGCTCGACGCTGACCGTAACCGCCAGTGATACGGTGGACGGGAAGAAGCGCACGAGTGCAAAGGCAACCGTAACGGTTTCCTCTTATAAGTCGCTGCTGACGGAATACACGGATATCACGTTTGACGAGATTGACAGCAAGGGAACCCTGGTTTCCGGCCATATTGACGACTACACCGGACCGATCAATCTTCTGATCGGAACAAAGCGTGTGGTTACCAATACCGATGAGAGCGGCAATTTCTCCTATATTCTCTCAAAGCCGCGGGCGGCGGGCACGGCAATCGTAGCCATGGTGCGCAATGCGGACGGAACGGTTTATGATATTTGTGAGACGACTGTGAAGCTGGCAATTCCGGATCTGCCGGAGCTGGTTGACGAGGTCATTTACGATACCGCGACAGAAATTAAGGTATTCAGTGTGGATCAGGCAACCGCAGTCGTTAAGGTTGGAAACAAGTATTATAAGGCGGATAAGGGCGTTTATGATAAGAAGAAGGGCGGTTATGTTTACACCGTAACGCTTACGAAGGCGCCGAAGGAAGGCACGAAGGTCATCGTTTATATGATGAACGAGGCAGGAAAGAGTGCGAAGCTCGAGACGGTCATTGAAGCTGACCCGGATAAACCGGCGGATGGCCAGGAGTAGCAGCTTCCTAATAAAAAATCAGAAACAGCATGGAAAAGGGCGGGACCGATATGGTTTCCGCCTTTTTTGCCGTCCGGGTAGGCCGTATTACGAAGCGATGCATAAAAAGGAAAAAACTTCTTGCAATTTTGACAAACCTGTGATATTATGGATGATGCTTTATTGTGGTAAATAGGCTTATTCTGCGCACTTTTTGGTGCGGGAACATCAAAATGATAACGAGAGGTGAAACGTCAATGGAGAAAAACAGAATACGTCCGGTACAGGCTGGAAAGAACTTGCGTATGAGTTACTCAAGACAAAAAGAAGTTCTGAAGATGCCCAACTTGATTGAGGTACAGAAAGACTCCTATCAGTGGTTTCTGGACGAAGGTTTAAAAGAAGTGTTTGCAGATATCTCTCCTATTTCAGACTACAGCGGACACCTGAGTCTGGAGTTTGTTGACTTTACATTGTGCGAGGCCGATGTGAAGTACACGATTCCGGAGTGTAAGGAGCGAGATGCAACCTACGCAGCACCCCTGAAAGTAAAAGTACGCCTATATAATAAGGAGACGGAGGAGATCAACGAGCATGAGATTTTCATGGGCGACCTCCCGCTGATGACGGAGACAGGAACCTTTGTGATCAACGGTGCGGAGCGAGTTATCGTAAGCCAGCTTGTCCGCTCCCCCGGTATCTACTACGGAATTACCCGTGACAAAGTCGGAAAAACCCTCTATTCCTGTACGGTTATCCCTAACCGCGGTGCGTGGTTAGAGTACGAGACAGACTCCAATGACGTTTTTTATGTTCGTGTTGACAGAACCAGAAAGGTTCCCATCACCGTGCTCATCCGTGCACTGGGAATCGGAAGCAATCAGGAGATTATTGAGTATTTTGGTGAAGAGCCTAAGATTGTTGCGAGCATGGGCAAGGACGTGTCCACAAATTATGAGTCCGGCCTGCTCGAATTATATAAGAAGATACGCCCCGGCGAGCCGCTGACGGTGGAGAGTGCGGAAAGTCTGATTTCCGCGATGTTTTTCGACCCCAGAAGGTATGATCTGGCGAAGGTCGGGCGTTACAAGTTCAATAAAAAGCTTGCTTTTAAGAACCGTCTGCGCGGACATGTGCTGGCGGAGGATGTCATAGATCCGTCCACCGGAGAGGTGATGGCAGAGGCGGGAACGCGGCTGACACGGGAGCTGGCGGAGGAGATCCAGAATGCTGCCGTGCGCTATGTTATGATCCAGACTGAGGAGCGCAATGTGAAGGTGCTTTCTTCCATGATGGTTGATCTGGGCGCGTGGGTACCGGAGCTGGCGGAGAAGTCGGCGCAGAAGGCGCTTGGCATCAGCGAGCTGGTTTATTATCCTGCGCTTAAAGCGATACTGGAGGAGTATACGGAGTTAGAGGACATCAAGGAGGCGATCCGCAGGGGTGTGCACGATCTGATCCCGAAGCACATCACGAAGGACGATATTTTTGCTTCCATCAATTATAATATGCATCTGGAGTGGGCGATTGGAAACGATGATGATATCGATCATCTGGGAAACCGTCGTATCCGTGCGGTCGGTGAGCTTTTGCAGAACCAGTATAGGATCGGTCTTTCCAGACTGGAGCGCGTGGTGCGCGAGCGTATGACGACACAGGACCAGGAGGGCATTTCGCCCCAGAGCTTGATCAATATCAAGCCTGTGACTGCGGCGGTTAAGGAGTTTTTCGGCTCCTCACAGCTCTCGCAGTTTATGGATCAGAACAATCCCCTGGGTGAGCTGACACATAAGCGCCGTCTCTCTGCACTGGGTCCCGGCGGTTTGAGCCGTGACCGTGCCGGATTTGAGGTTCGTGACGTGCACTATTCCCACTATGGGCGTATGTGCCCCATTGAAACCCCCGAGGGTCCGAATATCGGACTGATCAACTCGCTGGCCAGCTATGCGCGCATCAACGAGTACGGTTTTGTGGAGGCTCCTTACCGGAAAATCGATAAGACCGACCCGAAAAATCCCCGTGTTACCGATGAGGTGGTATATATGACCGCCGACGAGGAGGATAACTACCACGTAGCCCAGGCGAACGAGAAGCTGGATGCGGACGGACATTTTGTGCGTAACTCCGTATCCGGACGGTACAGGGAGGAGACGCAGGAGTACGACAAGACTGCGTTTGACTATATGGACGTATCGCCGAAGATGGTATTTTCCGTGGCGACCGCACTTATTCCGTTTTTGCAGAACGATGATGCAAACCGAGCGCTGATGGGTTCCAATATGCAGCGTCAGGCGGTGCCGCTGCTCTCGACGGAGGCTCCGGTTGTAGGAACCGGTATGGAGCCAAAGGCGGCCGTGGATTCCGGCGTGTGCGTTGTTGCAAAGAAGGCCGGTATCGTGGAGAAGGCACAGTCCGACGAGATCCGGATTAAAAATACGGACGGAACGACTTCTAATTATAAGCTGACGAAGTTTTCCCGAAGCAACCAGAGCAACTGCTATAACCAGCGGCCCATTGTATTTAAGGGCGACCGTGTGGAGGCGGGCGAGGTTATCGCTGACGGCCCTTCCACTGCTGACGGTGAGCTTGCCCTGGGAAAGAATCCGCTGATCGGATTTATGACCTGGGAGGGCTACAACTACGAGGACGCGGTTCTTTTGAGCGAGCGTCTGGTACAGGACGACGTATATACGTCTGTCCATATTGAAGAATATGAGGCGGAAGCGCGTGATACCAAGCTCGGACCGGAGGAGATTACCCGGGACGTGCCCGGTGTCGGCGAGGACGCGTTAAAGGATTTGGATGAGCGGGGTATTATCCGCATCGGCGCGGAGGTCCGTGCCGGAGATATACTGGTAGGCAAGGTGACGCCGAAGGGCGAGACCGAGCTGACCGCGGAGGAGCGCCTGCTTCGCGCGATTTTCGGTGAGAAGGCGAGGGAGGTAAGAGATACGTCTCTGAAGGTGCCCCACGGTGAGTACGGTATCGTTGTGGATGCAAAGGTGTTTACACGGGAAAACGGAGACGAGTTATCCCCGGGTGTGAATCAGGCAGTCCGCATTTATATCGCACAGAAGCGTAAGATTTCCGTGGGCGATAAGATGGCGGGCCGTCACGGGAACAAGGGTGTGGTTTCCCGCGTGCTTCCGGTAGAGGATATGCCGTTCCTTCCCAACGGACGGCCGCTTGATATTGTTTTGAACCCGCTGGGCGTGCCTTCCCGTATGAATATCGGACAGGTGCTGGAGATTCATTTGAGCCTGGCCGCGAAGGCACTGGGCTTTAACATTGAGACACCGGTATTTGACGGCGCAAGGGAAATTGATATTCAGGATACCCTCGAGCTTGCAAACGACTATGTCAACCTCGAGTGGGAGGATTTTGCGGAGAAATATAAGGATACATTACGCGAAGACGTTATGGATTATTTATCGGATCACAGGGACCACAGGGAGCTGTGGAAGGGTGTTCCGATTTCCAGGGACGGAAAGGTGCAGCTGCGCGACGGACGTACGGGGGAGCCGTTTGATTCGCCGGTTACCATCGGGCACATGCACTATTTGAAGCTGCATCATCTGGTAGACGACAAGATTCATGCGCGCTCTACCGGACCTTACTCCCTCGTTACCCAGCAGCCTTTGGGCGGCAAGGCGCAGTTCGGCGGACAGCGCTTCGGAGAGATGGAGGTTTGGGCGCTGGAGGCTTACGGCGCATCCTATACCTTACAGGAGATTCTGACAGTCAAGTCCGATGATGTGGTAGGTCGTGTCAAGACCTACGAGGCGATCATTAAGGGAGATAATATCCCCGAGCCGGGTATCCCGGAGTCCTTCAAGGTGCTCTTAAAGGAGCTGCAGTCTTTGGGCCTGGATGTGAAGGTGCTGGATGAGAACCGTCAGGAGGTAGAGCTGATGGAGATCAGCGAGTATGGAAACACAGACCTGAATGCGATCATCGCCGGTGATAAGGACTTTGCGTTTGAGGACAGCGAGAGCTTTTCAAAGCGCGGCTTTTCCAAGGTGGAGTTTGACGCGGAGAGCAAGGAGCTTGTGGCAGTTGAGGACAGCGAGGAGGAAGAGCCGGAGGACGATTTCGATGATGATTTCGGGACAGAGGATTTTGATGACGAGGCTCTGGATGACGAAGAAGAATAGTGGTGAAGAGTAGTTGTTGACAACAGGTCGAAGCGCGTTGCTGCTGAGATCGTAAATTTATGATTCAGATGTGCAAAATCCCATCGCCGCATGCGGCGTTCCATGGGTTTTGCGTCGCAGCTGTAAAGGAACCGAGCAGTTGCAGAAGGGAGTGCCAACATGCCTGAGACAGCAAATAAAGAAACCTACCAGCCAATTTCGTTTGATGCAATTCAGATTGGACTGGCCTCACCTGAGAAGATCAGAGAGTGGTCCCGCGGCGAAGTAAAAAAGCCGGAGACCATCAATTATAGAACGTTAAAGCCGGAGAAGGACGGATTATTCTGCGAGAAGATTTTCGGGCCGAGCAAGGACTGGGAGTGCCACTGCGGAAAGTATAAAAAGATCCGTTATAAGGGTGTTGTCTGTGACCGGTGCGGCGTGGAAATTACGAAGGCAAATGTCCGCAGAGAGCGTATGGGACACATTGAGCTTGCGGCTCCGGTTTCCCATATCTGGTATTTTAAGGGAATTCCCTCCCGCATGGGACTGATCCTGGATTTATCGCCCCGTGTGCTGGAGAAAGTACTGTATTTTGCTTCCTATATTGTTTTGGACCCCGGAAAGAGCGAGCTGTCCATGAAGCAGGTGCTCTCGGATGCCGATTATCAGGCAGCCAGGGAAAAATACGGAAGCTCCTTCCGCGTCGGGATGGGTGCGGAGGCAATTTTAGAGCTTTTGCAGGCTATTGATCTGGAGAGGGACTCTGCGGAGCTTAAGAGTGCGCTTGCGGATGCCACCGGACAGAAGAAGGCGCGTATCATCAAGCGTCTGGAGGTGGTGGAGGCATTCCGCGAGTCAGGCAATAAGCCGGAATGGATGATCATGACGGTGATCCCGGTCATCCCGCCGGATCTGCGCCCGATGGTACAGCTCGACGGCGGACGCTTTGCGACGTCCGATTTGAACGATTTGTACCGCCGTATTATCAACCGGAACAACCGTCTGCGCAGATTGCTGGAGCTGAATGCCCCGGATATCATCGTGCGCAACGAGAAGCGGATGCTGCAGGAGGCCGTGGATGCGCTCATCGACAACGGGCGGAGAGGACGTCCCGTTACCGGTCCGGGTAACCGTGCACTGAAATCCCTTTCCGATATGTTGAAGGGTAAATCCGGACGCTTCCGCCAGAACCTGTTAGGAAAGCGTGTTGACTATTCCGGACGTTCCGTTATCGTTGTGGAGCCGAAATTGAAAATTTACCAGTGCGGTCTGCCCAAGGAGATGGCGATCGAGCTGTTTAAGCCTTTTGTTATGAAGGAGCTGGTGTCAAACGGCACCGCGCACAATATCAAGAGTGCGAAGAAGATGGTG
>CAJUSH010000006.1:63008-91877 GCA_910589045.1 uncultured Eubacterium sp. | reverse complement strand
ACACTAGCTCAGGTGGTAGAGCACTTGACTTTTAATCAAGTTGTCGGGGGTTCGAATCCCCCGTGTCTCATGACCGAAAAACCGCCGCAACTCTTGACTTTTCAGGGGTTGCGGCGGTTTTGTCTGCCGTTGACGCCGCGAGGAAAGCTGCCCTGGAGGAAGTGGCGGGCATCGGGCGGGAAAGCTTGTAAGGCCGGAAGAATTTTCCATGGAAATCTGTCCTGGAAAACTGTTTTAAAAAAGTGCAAAAAACGTACAAAAAAGGGGAAAATAGCTCTTCCATATTTTTGACGGCAGTGCTATAATATTCCTATAACGTGCTCGCCGGGGGCGGCACAAAAAAGAAAAATGAAAGGAAAAAATGAAATGAAGAACAAATTCAAACAAATTGTTGCTACCATGGCTGCGGTTGCAGTTGCACTGACCACCGTTGTAGTGACAGACGTAGCTACTGCATCAGCAGCAGAGGCTGATTATGACACCCTGTATATTTCAGAAAGTGTAGAGTCAGCTGCAGCAGGCGTTGAGCAGAAGTATAACTTCACGGTCAGCAAGGCAGGCGATCTTTACTTTACACTTGTTGTTCCCGCGCCGGTTGAGTATACGATCGCGGTTTACAACAGTGCAGGGGCATTACTGGATGTAACGAACAACCCTATGACAGTTACCGCTACAGATCAGTACTGGCAGACCGTTCAGGAGGCATATGCATACGATGATGCATGGAACTCCCTGCCGAACGGCGACTATACTTACGGTATTACATTTGCAGCCGATACGCAGTATCAGTTCATGATCCAGCAGGAGAAGGCATCTGCGAAGATCAGTGATTCCAAGGCTACCGTTACCGCAGGCTTCACAAAGAAGCTTTCCGTAAGCGGCGCAAAGGTTACCAAGTGGTCCACCAGCAAGAAGGATATCGCAACCGTAGATCAGAAGGGTAAGGTTACCGCTAAGAAAGCCGGCAAGACTACGATCAGCGCAAAGCTTGACAATGGACAGACTGTAAAGTGTGTTGTAACCGTTAAGGCGAACAAGTACACCGATACCAAGGCAACCGTAAGTGATGTGCCTTACGGAAGCTGCGTGCTTCATGCACACAGTGCAAGCTTCGATTCCAAGGGCAACCTTGTAATTAAGGCAAGATTCGTAAACAACTATTACTATAAGGTTGTTGCTCTTAACAATGTTAAGATCGTTGTTAAGGACGGAAACGGCAAGACCATCGGAACATACTCTACAAAGAAGAAGAGCTTAACCGTTCAGAAGGGTTCTGCAAAGGATGTAAGCTTTACAATTGCAAAGTCTAAGCTGAAGAAGAAAACAGCTGATTTGAGAAACGCAAGCATTAGCTGTGACGGCGAGTATACATATACTTACTAATTCAGATTATGAGCACAAAACCCGGGTGGCATATGCCATCCGGGTTTTTTCGCAGCGTATATATCTTTGAATTGCCGGAGCAGCGAAAAATAATGATCACATCGCGCATACATTATTCACAAGGAGATACAGCATGACAGCAGCAGAGCTATTAAAAACTTATTTCGGCTATGACTCCTTCCGCAGGGGGCAGGAGGATTTGATCAGTGCTATTTTGTCGGGGAGGGATGTTATGGCCGTGATGCCTACCGGCGCGGGGAAATCCATCTGTTACCAGGTACCGGCGCTGCTTCTTCCCGGTATCACACTTGTCATATCGCCCCTCATATCCTTGATGCAGGACCAGGTGAAATCACTAAACGAGGTTGGAATCCATGCGGCGTTTATCAATTCCGCACTGACCGAAGGGCAGATCGCAAAGGCGCTTCGTCTGGCCCGGGAGGGCGTGTATAAGATTATCTACGTGGCGCCCGAGCGCCTCGAGCGTGCGGGCTTTCTGGAATTTGCGCGAAACAGCGCCATTTCTATGGTTACGGTTGACGAGGCCCACTGTATTTCCCAGTGGGGGCAGGATTTCAGGCCAAGCTACCTCAAGATTGTGGATTTTATCGAATGTCTGCCGGTCCGCCCTATCGTAAGCGCGTTTACGGCTACGGCCACGGAGGAGGTCAAGACGGATATTGTCTGTGTTCTGAAGCTGCAGGAGCCAAAGCTTGTCGTGACAGGCTTTGACCGGGAAAATCTCTATTACAGCGTGGAGCAGCTCTCCACCCGGCAGAAGGATGCGTTTGTGGCGGATTATATTAAAAATCATCCGGACGAAAGCGGGATTATTTACTGTGCGACGCGGAAAAATGTAGATACGCTCTACGAGAGCCTGTTTAAACAGGGTGTGGCGGTGACCCGCTACCATGCGGGAATCGGCAATGAGCTGCGAAAGAAAAATCAGGAGGATTTTATCTATGACCGTGCGCCGGTCATTGTGGCGACTAACGCGTTTGGCATGGGAATTGACAAGTCCAATGTGCGGTTCGTCATTCATTACAATATGCCCCAAAGCATGGAAAATTATTATCAGGAGGCGGGCCGTGCAGGTCGTGACGGCGAAAATGCCCGGTGCGTGCTGCTGTTTTCGCCCCAGGACGTCATGATCAATCAGTTCCTTCTCGACCGCAAGGATTTTGGGGACGCAGGGGCGGATGAGATCGAGCTGATCCGGCAGAGAGACGCCCAGCGGCTTCGGGTGATGGAGGGGTACTGTAAGAGCACCGCGTGCCTCAGGAATTATATTCTTGGCTATTTCGGCGAGAAGGTGCACGCGCCCTGTGACAATTGCGGAAGCTGCCACGGGGAATATGAAGAGACAGACATGACCGGGGATGCGAAATGGGTGCTCAACTGCCTTGCTGAGACGAAGGGCAGGTTCGGACTGAGCATCGTGACAGGCACGCTGCTCGGGGCAAAGCGGGCCAGGTTAAGCGAGGTGGGTGCAACGGAATATAAGTCCTACGGGGCGCTTTCGGACCGAAGCGAAGGGGAGCTACGGATGCTTATTGACCGGATGGTCCTTGAGGGCTATATTATCCGCACGGAGGGGGCATACAGTGTCCTGCAGATGGGTGATATCGAGGCGCTCAGAAGCGGGGATGCGCGTGTTGTGGTCCGGATGCCGAAGAAGAAGGCACCGGCGGCAAAGAGTAAGGGCGGAAGGAAGCGGAGCACCGATTCCCTCACCGGCGCGGGCTACCGGCTGTTTGAACGTCTCCGGGCGCTTCGTCTGGTCATTGCAAAGGAGGAGGGGATGCCGCCCTACATCGTTTTCAGCGATAAGACGCTGATCGACATGTGTGTCAGGCTTCCCCGCAGTGAGCGGGAAATGCTGGCGGTGTCCGGCGTCGGAACGAATAAATTCCATAAATACGGGCAGCGGTTTCTGGATGAGATCGGGGCATTTGAAGCGGAGAACCCGGGTGCGGTGTTCCATGCAGAGGTGGAAGCGTAAAAACGGCAGATGACGATATAAAGGAAGTATCCGACCATCAAATTACTGACGGCTGTGCAGACATGGGTAATGTTTGCGATTTGGTAAAGGAGTCTGGCAAATCGTATTTGGCCGGAAAATGGCTTGACAAATAGAGGTTACAGTTGTATCTTATAAACAAGGGTACAATTGTAACCTTTTTGCGCGCAGGCAGACAGCAGGAAACAAAGGAGCACGGAAGTAAATCAGGAAGCAAGTAAGAAGTAAGTAAGAAGGAAGTAAAAGGTAAGCAAGAAGGAAGTAAGAGGCAAGCAAGAAGGAAGTAAAAGGTAAGCAAGAAGGAAGTGAAAGGTAAGCAAGAGGTAAGCAGGAAGGAAGTAAGAGGTAAGTAAGAAGTAAAGTAAGAAGGAAGAAAAAGAAATGGAAACAAGAAGAATTAAGAAAAAAGAAGAGGAGTATGTGATATGTCAAAACCGGAGGAAAAGGTAACGGATGCGGAACTTGCGGTGATGCAGGTATTATGGGAGGCGGAAGAACCGGTAACGCTGGCGCAGGTGAAGGCGGCGCTGGCCGGACGAAACGGCGACACGACAAAGACGCTTTTGCGGCGGCTGTGTGAGAAGGGAGCGGTCGGGCAGGAGAAGCGGGAGGTTTATTATTATCGCCCGCTGGTTGGGCGCGAGGAGCTGGGGCATTACCGCACCAGCCGCCTGATCGAGAAGCTCTACGCGGGGAGTGCGAAGGCGATGGTGGCGTCGATGGTTGCGCATGAGCAGCTTGCCCCGCAGGATGTGGAGGAGCTGCGGGCGCTGTTCAACGATTTGTGGGGGAAGGGGGAAGAAGGATGACAGATTTTTTGCTGCGGCTTTTACAGATGAGCGTGGCGGGCTCTCTGGTGGCAGGCTTGCTGCTGCTCTGGAAGCGCATTCTTCGCAAGGAAGTAGTTCATACCGTTTTCTATTATATGTGGCTGCTGGTGCTTCTGCGGCTGTGTGTGCCCTTTGGCGTCACGCTTTCCCTGCCCGTGCCGGGCGGGACGGCTATGGAAGCGGCCCGGCAGGAGCAGGGAAACAGGGAAGAGAGGACGGATGTGGGCGCGGGTGCTGACACCCTGCAGCCCGGCGGGGCAGGGACCGGCCCGGTGCAGCCGCCGCCGTCAAACGATGTATGGTCTGCGACGGAAACAACGAATGTGGCACAGAAAACAAGCCCCGGCCTGTGGGATGTTATTTTATCGCCGCTGCTGTGGATGCTCGTATGGGGAGCCGGGGCGGCAGTCTGTCTGGGACGCTGCGTGATGGGGTACGCCCGCTTTGTCCGGGCGGTGCGAAAAACTGCCTCGGATGCCTCCTGGAGGGCATGGGAGGTTTTGCGGCATCTCGACCCGAAGGGACGCACAGGTCTTGTGGTATGTCCGTTTGCGGCGACTCCGATGCTGGTCGGAATCCTGCGGCCCCTCATTGTTTTGCCGGCGGGTATTGAGGAGGAACGGCGGCTGCGGGATATTCTGGCGCATGAGCTGGTTCACGCCCGCCGTGGGGATCTGCTCTATAAATGGTTCGCGGCGGCGGTGACGAGCCTTCACTGGTTTAACCCGGTCATGGTTCTGGTGCGAAGGGAGATCGGACGTGCGTGCGAGCTGTCCTGCGACGCGGTGGTGATGCGGGGCATGGACGAGCAGGGGCGCCGGCATTATGGGGACACCCTGCTTTGTCTGGCAGCTTCGTCTGCGGACCCGGGGATCGTGGCGATGACGCTCTGCGAGGAGAAGCGACAGTTAAAGGAACGGCTGGTGGCCATCGCAGCCGGTCCGAGGAAGGGCGCGGGAGCCGTTCTTGTCTCTTTGTATGTGGCAGTTTTTCTGGGCGGCTGTGCGATGGTTTCGGGCGCGCGGCTCGAGGGCGAAGTGCGGTCGGACGACGCGGGTGCGGCGGCTGAAGGGACAAACCAGGCGGACGGGGAGCTGGGAGTTGCTTTTTCTGATGCGGACGCACCGGACGCAGGAGAGGAGGTACCCTCCGGGGCAGCCGCGGATCTGCCGCAGGAGAGTTCCGACGACGACAGCCGGGAGGAGCGGGAGCGCAAGGCGGCAGATTTGCTCCGCGAGGTTTTGCTTGGGGAACGATCTTTTCTGTGTATAAACAGCAACAGCGGCCCGACACCTATGGACATCCGGGATGTGCCGGGGGTGTGCAGCCCCGGCAGCGCAGCCGCGAAAATCCGGCAGTTTGCCGTCCTTGATTCGGACGGGAACGGCGAAGAGGAGGTGATTGTGCGGGTGATCGATGCGGCGACAGGCGATCCGGGCGGCTGCATGGTGCTTTACTGTTTTGACGGTGAGGTCTATGGCTGTGACGAGAGCTACCGGGCCTTTGAAAACCTGAAGGTGGACGGTACGTACGACGCTTACGATGTGGCGTATGGGGCGGGCATCAGCAGGCTGCGCTTTGCGGGGCAGAGCTGTACGTCTGAACGGATCGCTTACTGCGTGGACCCGTCACAGGGAACGTCGGAGGGCTACCCGCAGTTTGATTATGCTGTGAACGGTGCACAGGCGACCGAGGCGGAGTGGAATGCGGTACTGGAGGAACAGCAGAAGAAGGCAGATGTCGGGTGGTACAGCTTTAACGATGCGCAGATCCGTGCGCAGCTTGCGGGGGAAGAAGGCCTTTCGTTCGTATATGCTCCGGACGACAGGGCGGATCTGTACCGGTTTCCGGTGCGGGTTTCCGATACGCGGGTGCTGGATATCCTGCTGGAAACGTCAGAGCCGCAGAAGGACTATTTTTCCGTGGACCGGCTCTATGTCTATGACGGCGACGTGCTCATCCAGACGATCGAGACGTCGGAGCTGACACCGTCGGAGGAATATTTGTGGGAGGGGCTTTTTGTCAACAGGGGCCATGTGGAAGGGGAGCCGGACGTGCGGGACGTAACCTTTGACGGGGCGGAGGACTTCGGGCTTTTGTGCGTGGCTTCTTATTCGAAAAACCTGCCCTTTTGCTGGTTTTACTGGAATGAGGACGAGGGCAGATTTGTGCAGGGCTTTACGATATTCGGCGGCGTGACCCTGGAGGTGGACTATGAGCAAAAGTGTCTGATTGAGCACCGGTATGAGGTAGACGGAGAACGTACGGTCCGTTATGCATGAGGGCGCTGCGGGCGCGCACCGGTATGGAACCGATGTCTAATAAGGGCGGTATTTTGTGAAAATTGCGCCGAAAAAAGAATCCGATGAAAAAAATTTAAAAAAATAAGGTAAAGTGTCTCCAAATAGTGTATAATCTCTGTATTATGTATTTTCAGAATAAAATTATGAAAAGGGATATATCATTGAACAGATGGAGGCAAGTTAGGATGTATAGCAGACCACGTTATAAAGAGCCTGTCCGGGGGCAGGGACTGCAGCCCTTAGACGTGATTGAAGGCTATCAGGTACGCCCCGGGTTTTATAAGACAAAGGGGGCGACGCCCGGAAACGGCGGCGTGAGCTTCACGGTGGGTTCCCATCATGCAACGAAATGCACGCTTTTGCTGTTTCGCCCGCACGAGAAGGAGCCGTATGCAAGAATTCCGTTCCCGGATACCTATCGGATCGGAAGCGTCTATTCCATGTTTGTGTATGGGCTGAAAATAGAGGATTTTGAGTATGCGTTCCAGTTTGACGGACCTTATGACGAGCGGGCGGGACACCGTTTTAATAAAGACGCGATTATTTTGGACCCGTATGCCCGGGCCGTGACCGAGCAGCGCGTGTGGGGCGAGAAGTTTGAGGACGGCTATGTCTACAAGGCGCGGGTTGTGGAGAACAACTTTGACTGGGGCAAGAAGAAGCAGCTGGAAAACAATCTGGAGGATTTGGTCATCTATGAGATGCATGTGCGGGGATTTACGATGGACCCCTCCTCCGGTGTGAAGGCCCGGGGAACCTTCGAGGGAATCCGCGAAAAAATTCCCTATCTCAAGGAGCTGGGCGTCAACGCGGTCGAGCTGATGCCGATCTTTGAGTTTGACGAGATGGGTTCCGCCAGGGAGCACGACGGGAAAAAGCTGCTGGATTACTGGGGCTACAATACGGTGTGCTACTATGCGCCGAATACTAGCTATTCCTACCGGCAGGAGCACAATCATGAAGGCGACGAGCTGAAAAGCCTCATCCGTGAGCTGCACGACAACGGCATCGAGGTGCTGCTGGACGTGGTGTTCAACCATACCGCGGAGGGAAACGAGCTGGGGCCGACGTTCTCCTTTAAGGGAATTGACAACAAAATATACTATATGCTGACGCCGGAGGGCTATTATTATAATTTCAGCGGCTGCGGCAATACGGTCAACTGCAACCATCCGGTGGTGCGGCGGTTTATTATCGACTGCCTGCGCTACTGGGTTGTCGAGTACCGTGTGGACGGCTTCCGCTTTGACCTGGCATCGATTTTGAGTCGTGATAAGAACGGCGCGCCGATGGACAATCCGCCGCTGCTGGAAAACATGGCGTTTGACGAGACGCTTTCCGGGGTGAAGCTCATCGCGGAGGCGTGGGACGCAGGCGGCCTGTATCAGGTGGGCACATTCCCCAGCTGGAACCGCTGGGCGGAGTGGAACGGCAGATACCGGGACGATATGCGCCGCTTTTTAAAGAGCGACCCCGGTATGGCACCGGCGGCCGTGGCGCGTATGACCGGCTCGAGGGATATTTATGACCCGCTGGTGCGGGGGCAGAGCGCGTCGGTGAACTTTCTGACCTGCCACGACGGGTTTACGCTGTATGACCTCTATTCGTACAATATGAAGCACAACGAGGCAAACGGCTGGGATAACACGGACGGGGACAACAACGGCAACAGCTGGAACTGCGGCGTTGAGGGGGAGACGGACGATCCTGCGATCGAGGCGCTGCGGCGGCGCATGGTGAAAAATGCGTTTGCGGTGCTCCTGTGCAGCAGGGGTCCGGCGATGTTTTACGCGGGCGACGAGTTCTGTAATACCCAGAAGGGAAACAACAATGCGTACTGCCAGGATAACGAGATTTCGTGGCTGGACTGGCGGCGCATGGAGGAGTACCGGGATGTGTATGAGTTTGCGCGCTTTATGATTGCTTTCCGCAAGGAGCACCCGGTGCTGCGCAAGCCTATGGCACCGGCGGGCTGTGGATTTGCGGATATTTCCTACCACCACGGGCGGGCGTGGAACGCGGACTGCGGGAACAATGCGCGCCTGATAGGGCTGGTTTATGCGGGAAAGGACGACATGGGGGAAGATGACCTCGTGTACGTGGGAGTCAATACCTATTGGGAGACGCTCGGAACGAGCTTTCCCGACGTGCCGGAAGGCTATCGGTGGATGCTGATCGTGGATACGGGGCGAGGCGGAAAGCTGGAGACGGAGGAGCCGATTTTGGTAGGCCGCTACGATATGGCGCCGCGCAGTGTGATCGTCATGGTTGTGAAGCGGATTGAGCAGGAGAGACCGGAAGAGCCGCAGGAGACAGCTGCCGCCGGCGAGACAGAAGAAGTGCCGGATGAGGTGTGACGGAAATCAAAGTAAAGCAATTGCGGTAAAGCCGGGAGTTCATCTCCCGGCTTTCTCTTTTCGGGCAATGGGCCGGGCGCGCCCCTGCATGGGTATTCGATGAATGCGGGGGATTAGATGCCGCCCTGCCTTGCGGTATCGCTGCCTTTGGCGGGGGGCTTGATTTTCCGCGCAAGATAGACGACCGGGGTGTCCGCAAGACTGGTCACGATAAAAATGATGTAGCTCGACCAGACGATGGATAAGAGCGTGGAAAAGTCATAGATTCCGGCGAAGGCACCGAAGGTGAACAGCAGCGTGTTCAAAAACTGTGACACAAGGGTGGAGCCGTTGTTGCGCAGCCAGAGGAAGCGGGTGGAGTCGCCGCATTTCTTTGTCGTAAACGCCCACCATTTGTGGTATGCCCAGACGTCAAAGCGTTGGCAGATGGCGTAGACGAGGAAGCTGGTGAACATGAGCCGCGGCGTATTGGAAAAAATTGCCTGCATGTGGGGCATGGCAAAGTCGCTTGCGGCGGGGGTGTAAATGAGCCACGACTGCGAGATGACGATGAAGGACAGGGAGGTTGCAATACCGATGCCGACCGCTTTTTTCGAGGCATCCTTCCCGTAAATTTCGCTGAGTATATCCGTGACGAGGAAGGTGGAGGCAAAAAGGATATTTCCGAGGGTCTGCTCCATCCCGAAGGCGACGATTACGATCAGCACCTCAATGTTTGCGGCAATGGTGGCGAGCGCCGTCCAGCAGTAGAGGCCTGATTTTCCGAACAGCCGGTAAAACAGGAGCGTCATTCCGTAGGTGATGACAAGTGACAAGATCAGTATCCATTCGTTCATGGGTTCATTCTTCCTTTCTAAAATCATTTAAGCAGTTACTTTTCCCGGCGCAGGAATGCGTATTCACTGCGCGGGAGCAGACCCCGCATCAGCTCCGACGCCGAAGTCCGTGTTGTTTAAGAGAATATCGACCCGGGGGTCATCCCGGTAAAGGGGATAGACGTTTTCCATAAAATCGGCGAGCGCCTGTGCATCCGGCTTGACGGGGGTAGAATTTTCCGTCATGAGGTTGACGCACACCCGTTCAAAACAGGAAAGCCCGGTTCGGATATCGTCTATCATGGAGACGGACGTCTGTCCGCTCAGGCCAAACAGAAGGCATGCCTCGTCGAAGCCCTCCGCGATGCGGGCGGGGTCGCGCTCGGCAATGCCCTTGTCCAATATGCGTTCGCGGTAGTCCGCGTCAAAGGTTTCCACGCCGATTTTGACTTTCGTAGTAATACCGGCATCCGCAAAATAGGAACGACAGGCGGGCAGCTCCCTGCGGTGCATATAGTGGCACTCAAAGTGGAGCGTGTTAATGTGCTTTTCGAGGCAGATGCTTCGGATCAGGGAGCGGGTTCGCTCGTCCAGATCCACGATGCTGCCGGAATTGATGACCTCCAGCCTGCCGTAGATGCCCCGTACCTGGCCTAATACCTGCTCATTGAGGGCATAGTTGGCCGCGGCATCGGGGGAGGCGTCAAGATGGTAGTCGCAGAATGTGCAGCGCCGCCATTTGCAGCCGCTGCCGCGCAGCATGACGATTTCTCTTGGATTTTTTTCGGTGATGACGCTGTAGCGCACCGGATTGTATGTATCGGACATGGGCGTTCCTTTCTGTTGGTGAGCTGTTCGCGGAAAATCCTGCCTGCGGGATGTTCCACGCGGTGGAGCCCGAAGCAATTGCTGGGACATAAAAAAACGGGCACTATGTGCCCATCATGAAAAAACCTGCGAAAGCAGGTGATCCCCTAGTTTTGTTTACAGACAGGATGGTCACGAACTGTCTCTTTCAATTTTACCGGAACCTATCGTATCAAATCACGGACAAAAATACAAGAAAAATTTTAAATTTTGTGGGATTTTTTGGAGGGGCGGGCTGTCTAATGTGTGTAAGACGGAAACGAAGGGCAGCTTCGGAGAGGTTTTACATTTACTGTGCGCACGGGAGGTACTGCAAGCCATGCAGGAGAAACAAGGGAACGATTTGGTAAAAAGGGCAAAAAGGCGTGAAACGGATGCTTTTACACAGCTGATGCAGCTTCACATGAAGGATATGTACCGGACGGCCGTCTCCATCCTCATGAACGACGAGGATGCCGCAGATGCGATTCAGGACGCGATTCTGGCCTGCTGGGAAAAGATTGACGGCTTAAAGGAGCCACGGTATTTCAGGACGTGGATGACACGGATTCTGATCAACAAGTGCTATGATATCCGCAGGAGGAATCAGCGCTTCACAAGCTTTGAGGACTGTGAGGAGCCGGCTGCGGAGGATCATTACAATCTGGAATGGAAGGAAGCGCTCAGTGCGCTGGACGAGCGGCATCGCGCGGTGATTGAGCTGTTCTACGGCCAGGGCTGCCGTACAGAGGAAATTGCAAAAATTTTAGGGATTCCGAAAAGTACGGTGCAGACAAGGCTTTGGCGGGGACGAAAAAAGCTGGAGGGCTATTATGCGGAGGAATATCGCAGATGTGAGGGGACCTCATAGGCTATAGGGCGAAAGGAGCAGAGCAAATGGGCAAGGACGAGAAAAACATTTTTCAGAAGGATATCGAGGTGCCGCCGATCGTAATGGAGAAAGCAGAAGCCGCCTTTTTGGCCATCAAAGAGGAAGGATGGGATATCATGAAGGAAAAGAAGAGCGTAAGGACGGGAAGAGTCTGGAAGGCAGCAGCGGCGGCAGCAGCGTGTGCAGCGGTGCTTGTGGCGGCAGGTGTTGCGGGAAAAGGGATGCTTAACGGAGGAGAAAACGTTTCGCAGGCTGAAGGAGACGTATTTGCAGAGCAGGATCAGGCGTTTCCCATCGCCGCAAACGATGTAAAGGCGGCGGGGGATGAGGATGCTGCAAAGGCTTCTGATTTTTCACTCACCGTGTACGGACAGGAAACCCGGCTCGCGGGCGGACAGGACGGAAGTCTGGCGTTTACGGACATCGGCTGCGGGGAGGGTGGCTACACGGGCATGCTCTTCCAGGTGCAGGGGGACGATATCGCGGATGTGCGCATTTCCGTCGACAGGGGTGAGCTTTATACGGCAACGGAGGAAGCGATCGCGGAGGATGTTTTTTATGAGCTGGCGGCGCAGGGACTGCCGGACGAGGACGGTGACCCGAATACCCACACGGTCTATAAGCTGATCGGCGAGCCGGACTTCGAGGAAAAGGATGAGCAGGCGCCGCCCCTGGAGGTGATTGGCTACCACTGCACAAAGAGCGGCGCGCAGGTGGAAGGAGCCTATGACGGAGAGCTTTATTACGGCTTTTACATTCCGGACGATGTGACGTCAGCCAAGGAGGATCTGGCGGAGGCATACCACGAGCAGCTTGGTGTTTTTGACGGGGGCACGCTCACGGTTACGATCACTCGCGGGGACGGCAGCAGCATGTCGAAGGACTATGCGCTCTCCACGGCAAAGCTCGCACTGGATGAGAACAGGAATGTGACACAGCAGGAATGGATCGAAGGCGGGGAAGGCTTCGTGTACGGTATTCTGGCGAAGGAGAAATAAGGAAAACAAAAATATCAGACAGGATGTCTGAGCAGTCAAACAGGCGGGGCCGGGTGCTTCCGCCTGTTTTTAGTTCGCAGTGAACCGTAACCCTGGATACGTTCGGATAGCAGGGGTGCAAAAGGGGTATGTTGTAAAATAGAAAAAAGGTGTTATAATGATAGAAAACGGGACTGGGGTATTGGCGCGGCGGTGAGGAGCTCAAAAGCGACGCGTCCCCACAGGGAAGGAGACGTACCATGAGCATGAATCATGTAGTGAGCGCCGAGCGTGTTCACATCGGTTTTTTCGGATGCCGCAACGCGGGCAAATCGAGCCTTGTCAATGCGGTGACGGCGCAGGAGCTGTCGGTGGTGAGTCCCGCGGCGGGCACCACCACCGACCCGGTAAAAAAGGCCATGGAGCTTTTGCCGCTGGGGCCGGTGGTGATCGTGGATACACCGGGCTTCGACGATGTGGGGGCGCTGGGGGAAAAGCGCGTGGCGCGCACGAAAAAGGTGCTGCGTGAGATTGACCTTGCGGTGCTGGTGATCGATGCGGCAGCGGGTGCGCAGCAGGCGGATTATGAGCTGGCGGCGCTGATGGAGGAGCGGAAGCTGCCCTGTCTCATCGCCTGGAACAAGTCGGATCTGGACGTGCCGGCCGTCGCGCTTGCCGGTGTGCCCGTGGAACGCCAGCTCTGGGTGAGCGCGCGGGAGGGGACGGGCATCGAGGAATTAAAGGGCGCCATCGGTGCACTTTTTGGCGGGGAAAGCCCGCAGACGCCCCTGGTGTCGGATCTGATCCGGGCCGGGGATCTGCTGGTTCTGGTCGTTCCCATTGATGCGGCGGCGCCGAAGGGCAGGCTGATTCTGCCCCAGCAGCAGACGATCCGCGACATTCTGGATGCGGGTGCCAGGGCGCTGGTGGTAAAGGAGGATCTGGTGGCGCAAACGCTGGAGGAGCTTCCGGGGGCACCGGCGATGGTGATTACCGATTCCCAGGTGTTCGGAAGGGTGGCGGCAGAGGTGCCCCCCGAGATAACGCTCACATCGTTTTCCATTTTGATGGCGCGGCATAAGGGCTTTCTGGAGCTGGCGGTTGACGGCGCGGCAGCGCTTTCCTCGCTTGCCGACGGAGACCGGGTGCTCATCTGCGAGGGCTGTACCCATCACAGACAGTGCGGGGATATCGGAACCGAAAAGCTGCCGCGTCTGCTTAAAAGCTATACGGGAAAGGAGCTTCACCTGGAATTTACATCGGGAAAGGATTTCCCGGAGGATTTGACGGGGTATGCGCTCGTGCTGCACTGCGGCGGCTGTATGCTGACGGAGCGGGAGGTCGGCGCGCGCATGGAGTGTGCGCGGGCACAGGGCGTTCCGGTGACAAATTACGGGACGGCGATCGCTCAGATGAACGGCATACTGGAAAGATCCCTCTCGGTGTTCCCCGCGCTGGCTGAAAAGGCGGGGCTGTGAGCAATAACAGGCGGATGCGGAAACGCTTTTGCCGCAGGGCCGCGGCGGATCCGGGCCGAAGCGGCGGGGTGTGCGGCGGATGACAGATAAAGACGAACGGAGCCGATGCGATGGACAGATACGCACAGATTGACGAGCTGGAAAAAAATCATATTTTGCCGAAGGAGGAGCTGGAAGCGTTTCTTGCGGACGGGGAGCCGGAAGCGGATGCCTGCCTGTTTGCCCGTGCCCGCCGGGTGAGAGAGCAGGTCTACGGCAGGGCAGTCTATATGCGGGGGCTGATCGAATTTACCAATTACTGCAAAAACGACTGCTACTACTGCGGGATCCGCCGCAGTGCGGCGCATGCGCAGCGCTACCGGCTGAGCGAGGCGGAAATTTTGGAATGCTGCAGCGCAGGCTACGAGCTGGGCTTTCGTACCTTTGTGCTGCAGGGCGGCGAGGACGGCTATTATACCGACGAGCGGATGGTATCGATTATTACACAGATTAAAAAGGCGTATCCCGACTGTGCCCTGACGCTTTCCCTCGGGGAGCGGAGGCGGGAAAGCTACGAAGCCTTTTTTGCGGCGGGCGCGGACCGGTATCTGCTGCGGCATGAGACGGCAAACGACGCGCACTACGCAATGCTCCATCCGCCGGAGCTTTCCTTGGAGCACCGGAAAAGATGCCTGTGGGATTTAAAGGAGATCGGCTTTCAGGTGGGCTGCGGCTTTATGGTCGGCTCGCCGGGGCAAAGCGCCGCGCATCTTGCGGAGGATCTGCTTTTTATCCATGAGCTGAAGCCTCATATGGTAGGAATCGGGCCGTTTGTGCCCCACCATGATACACCCTTTGCGGGCAGGCCACAGGGTTCCCTGGAGCTGACGCTGCGGCTGCTTGGCATGATCCGGCTGATGGAGCCGCATGTGCTGCTTCCGGCGACGACGGCGCTGGGGACGATCGATCCCCGGGGACGGGAGCGGGGGATTTTTTCCGGGGCAAATGTGGTCATGCCGAACCTTTCCCCGCAGGAGGTCCGGAAAAAATATATGCTCTACGATAATAAGATTTGCACCGGGGACGAGGCGGCAGAGTGCGTCGCGTGCCTGAGGAGACGCATCACTTCCACCGGCTATGAGCTGGTGTGCGACCGCGGAGACTATGTGCCATAGGGGCCGTTTTTTGCAATCCCGGGGAGGATGAGCCGGGCGGCCCTATCAATACAGATACAGGAGGAAGAGAGAAATGTATAACCCGAAATCAGCGAAGGCAGAGGAGTTTATCGACGACGGAGAAATTTTAGAGACGCTGGAGTATGCAGAGAAAAACAAGTGCAACGCGGCGCTCATCGATCAGATCCTTGAGAAGGCAAGACAGAGAAAGGGACTTTCCCACAGGGAGGCGGCAGTGCTTCTGGACTGCGCGCTGGAGGACAAAAACGAGGAGATCTATGCGCTGGCAAAGCAGATCAAGCAGGATTTTTACGGCAACCGCATTGTCATGTTTGCGCCGCTGTATCTGTCGAATTACTGCATCAACAGCTGTGTGTACTGTCCGTACCACATCAAAAACAAGCACATTGCCAGAAAGAAGCTGACCCAGGAAGAGATCCGCAGAGAGGTCATTGCCCTGCAGGATATGGGCCACAAGCGGCTGGCGCTGGAGACGGGGGAGGACCCGGTGAACAATCCCATTGAGTACGTGCTCGAGAGCATCGAAACGATCTACGGCATCAAACACAAAAACGGTGCGATCCGCCGGGTCAATGTCAACATCGCGGCGACCACGGTGGAAAACTATACGCGGTTAAAGGATGCGGGTATCGGTACCTACATTCTGTTCCAGGAGACATACCACAAAAAGAGCTACGAGACGCTTCACCCCGCAGGGCCGAAGCATGATTACGCCTACCACACCGAGGCGATGGACCGTGCCATGGAGGGCGGTATCGACGACGTAGGGCTTGGCGTGCTCTTCGGGCTTGAGATGTACCGCTATGAGTTTGCGGGTCTTTTGATGCACGCGGAGCATTTAGAGGCGGTGCACGGAGTCGGCCCCCACACGATCAGCGTACCGCGCATCCGCCATGCGGACGATATCGACCCGTCGGCGTTTGACAACAGCATCGATGATGATATTTTTGCAAAGATCGTGGCGTGCATCCGCATTGCGGTTCCCTATACGGGCATGATCGTCTCCACCCGGGAGAGCAAAAAGACGCGCGAGCGGGTTTTGCAGCTTGGCATTTCCCAGATCAGCGGCGGCTCCCGCACGAGCGTGGGCGGCTACGTGGATGAGGAGCCGCAGGAGGAGAACTCCGCGCAGTTTGACGTCATCGACAACCGTCCCCTCGACGAGGTCGTAAAATGGCTCATGGAGCAGGAATACATCCCCAGCTTCTGCACGGCCTGCTACCGGGAGGGCCGCACGGGCGACCGCTTCATGTCCCTGTGCAAAAGCGGGCAGATCCAGAACTGCTGTCATCCAAACGCGCTGATGACGTTAAAGGAATATCTGTGTGACTACGCGAAGCCCGACACACGCGCCGTTGGGGATGCGCTCATCGCAAAGGAGCTTGCGAACATCCCGAGCGAGAAGGTGCGCGGGATCGTCGTGGACAATCTCGCGAAGATTGTGCAGGGGAGCCGGGATTTCCGGTTCTGATGCGGGGCTGTTTTTGCCTTTTCGTCAATCTGACGGAAAATTTTTAAAATCTTCGGGCAATCCGTGTATAGCAATTTCTCCGGCAATCCGGTATAGTTAGGACAGTTCAAAAAGAGCACGGCCTGCCGGAGCGGAACAGAACGGCAGGGCCGAAGCAAACAATTAAATTTTCAGGAGGATTAGAGCAATGTCCAGTTTATCATGCAAAAACATTTGTAAGAGATACCCCAACGGCTTCGAGGCAGTAAAGGATTTCAACCTTGAAGTAGCAGACAAGGAGTTCATCATTTTCGTAGGACCTTCCGGATGCGGTAAGTCAACCACACTCCGTATGATCGCGGGTCTGGAGGAGATTTCCTCCGGCGAGTTATACATCGACGGAAAGCTTGAGAACGACGTGGAGCCGAAGGATCGCGATATCGCGATGGTATTCCAGAACTATGCACTGTATCCTCATATGACCGTATATCAGAACATGGCATTTGGTCTTAAAATGCGCAAGGTTCCCAAGGACGTGATCGACCAGAAGGTTCGCGAGGCAGCGAAGATCCTTGATCTTGAGAAGCTGCTGGACCGCAAGCCGAAGGCTCTCTCCGGCGGACAAAGACAGCGTGTTGCGATGGGCCGTGCCATCGTCCGTAACCCGAAGGTATTCCTGATGGATGAGCCGCTCTCCAACCTGGATGCAAAGCTGAGAGTACAGATGCGTTCCGAGATTTCCGCACTGCATCAGAAGCTTGGCGCAACCATCATCTACGTTACACATGACCAGACTGAGGCGATGACCCTCGGTACGAGAATCGTCGTATTAAAGGACGGCATCATCCAGCAGGTAGATTCTCCGCAGAAGCTGTACTCACAGCCGGATAATTTGTTCGTAGCAGGCTTCATCGGCTCACCGCAGATGAACTTCGTTGACGCGGTATGCAAGATCAACGGCTCCGAGGTTACACTGACCTTTGACAAGTTCTCTGTTGTACTTCCCCAGGAGAAGGCACAGAAGCTTATCGACGGCGGCTACAACGGAAAGACCGTTGTTATGGGTATCCGTCCCGAGGATATCACCGACAAGAAAGAGGTTCTTGCAAATGCGGGCTGCAAGGTAACAACCGAAGTTACCGGATACGAGCTGCTTGGTGCGGAGGTACTTCTGTACTTCAACGTTGGCGGTGCAAAGATGACTGCAAGCGTGGCATCCAACACACCCGCACGCTACGGCGATACCGTCGAGCTTGCATTTGACCCGAACGCTATGCATGTATTCGACAAGGAGACCGAGCTGACAGTTACAAACTAGTGTATCAGGTAAACCGGCGCGTAAGCGCCACTCCTCAATAATATGCTCCCCCTCGTGCAGATGAAGTATGTCTGCCGAGGGGGAAGCTTTTTGCGCAGAATTGCTGTAATTTGCTCCGTAAAGGTAACCGGGCCGGATTTTTTGCCGCCTATTGGCAATTTTTCAAAAGTATGCTATGATAAATCATATATGGAATGCGATATGGAGGAAGAATCATGTTTGACTACAGACAGTATCAGAGAAATTATTTTATGCCCCCGGAAACCTGTATGGACTGGGCAAAAAAAGAGTATGTAGATAAAGCACCTATCTGGTGCAGCGTGGATTTGCGCGACGGAAACCAGGCGCTGATCGAGCCGATGAGCCTGGAGGAAAAGCTGGAGTTTTTCCGGCTGCTGGTCGAGATCGGCTTTAAGGAGATTGAGGTGGGCTTTCCCGCGGCATCCGAGACCGAGTATGAGCTTGTGCGGACGCTCATCGAGCAAAATATGATTCCGGAGGACGTCACGATTCAGGTGCTGACCCAGGCAAGGGAGCATATTATCCGAAAGACCTTTGAGGCGGTGAAGGGTGCGCCGGGCAAGGTCATCGTGCACGTTTATAATTCCACGTCCCTTGCACAGCGGGAGCAGGTGTTCGGCAAATCCCGCGAGGAGATCAAGCAGATCGCGGTGGAGGGTGCAAAGCTGTTAAAGGAGCTGGCCGGCGAGACGGAGGGTAACTTCGTTTTCGAGTACAGTCCCGAGAGCTTTACGGGCACCGAGGTGGATTACGCGGTGGACGTCTGCAACGCGGTGCTGGATATCTGGCAGCCGGGGGCTGACTTCCGGCCGATCATCAACATTCCCGCGACGGTGGAGATGTCCATGCCCCACGTATTCGCACAGCAGGTGGAATATGTGAGCAGGCATCTGAAATACCGCGAGAACGTGGTGCTTTCACTGCATCCCCACAATGACAGGGGCTGCGGCATTTCTGACGCGGAGCTTGGCATCCTGGCGGGGGCAGACCGCATCGAGGGCACGATGTTCGGCAACGGCGAGCGCACCGGAAACGTGGATATCATGGTGCTTGGCATGAACATGTACGCCCAGGGCGTAGACCCGCAGCTCGACCTCTCCGATATGCCGCATCTCGTGGAGGTGTATGAGCGCCTGACGCAGATGCACATTGATATGCGGCATCCCTACTGCGGCAAGCTGGTGTTTGCGGCGTTTTCCGGCTCCCATCAGGATGCCATCGCAAAGGGCATGAAGTACCGGGAGGAGAAGGACCCCGATCACTGGACGGTGCCGTATCTGCCGATCAACCCTGAGGATGTGGGGCGCACCTACGACAGCGACGTGATCCGCATCAACAGCCAGTCCGGCAAGGGCGGCGTTGCGTATATTATGGAGCAGACCTACGGCATCAAGATTCCGTACAAGATGCGCGCGGACTTTGGCTACGCAGTCAAGGATGTATCCGACCACAGCCACGCGGAGCTTTCACCGGCGCAGATCCACGACATTTTTATGAAGCGGTATAAGAGCTATACGCCTGTATTTGATATTAAAGGCTGTCATTTCAGACAGGAGAATAACGGTATCACCGCCACGGTCAACATCATCGCGAACAACCGGAAGGATATCGTGGAGGCGGAGGGCAACGGCCGCCTGGATGCGGTGAGCAATGCATTTGCAGAGAAATTTGAGCAGCCGTGCAAGGTCATCTGCTACGAGGAGCATGCGCTGACGGACGGCTCCGATTCAAGTGCCATCGCCTATGTGGGCATCGAGGGCAAGGACGGTGCCCAGTACTTCGGTATCGGGATCGACCCGGATATTATCCGTGCATCCATCGATGCGCTGATCGCCGCGATGAACCGGGAGATGGAGGCTGCCGGAAGGGCTTAAAAAGGCTGCGTCAACAGAAGGAGTCAAGGGGTATACAAAAACATGGACAGTATAAGAAAAAGAATCTGGAAGCTTGTTTTGGCGTCAGCGCTTTTGCTGGTCATCGCCGGGGCAGATGTGCAGCCGGTGCGGGCCGCGGTGAAGCTCGACCGCGCTTCCATGAATCTGTGTGTCGGTGACAAGACGCGCCTGACGCTTACCGGCACGTCAAAAAAGGCAAAGTGGAAATCAAGCAAGCCATCTGTTGCAAAGGTTTCCTCACAGGGAACCGTGAAGGCGCAGGCGGCAGGCCGCGCCACGGTTACGGCGACGGTGGGGAGTAAGAGCTACAAGTGCAGCGTCAAGGTCAACAGGACATTTAAGGTGGATGAGACCTCGATTTCGATCAAAAAGAATACAGTCGTGACGGCGTATCTATCCGTAAACGGCTCCGTCAAGGCGTCGGTGGCGGATAAAAAGATCTGCTCCGTTAGCTTCGGAAAATGGGACGGCGACTATATGCCCCTTACCATCACGCCGAAAGCGGTGGGCAGCACGACCGTTACCTTTACAAATTCCGTGAACAGCGAATCCTGTACGCTGGCGGTGAAGGTGACGGCGCTTCCGGTGACGGCGGCATTTGAGACGCCGACGGTCAGCAATGGCGCGAACTATTTTATCGCGGGTGAAAATACCATGAATTTTTCCTTTCACCTGAACCGGGATGCGAAGACGACGAAATTCAAGATCTATAATGCGGGCAATGAGGTCGTGCGCGTATATAATCTGGGCGCTGTGGGCGCTATGAAAAAGATGTCGGTTGCCTGGGACGGACTCGGCGACGACGGGAATCCGGTAAACGGCTCTTTTAAGTATGCGGTTGTCGCGAACGGCACAAAGACGAGCGGAGGAAGCGGCAGGGTTCTGGGCGTATCGCCCTTTGGGAAGGGAGACGGTACCCAGGGAAATCCGTTTCTTGTCTCGAACCTGGCCGAGCTGCAGCTCATTCCCTCGTACAACGGCGCCTGCTTCGTGCAGGATGCGGATATCGACTTTAACTATGGGACGAGCCGCGTGCTGTTTGACGAAAACGAGCCGTTTGTGGGAACCTATGACGGAAAATACAACAGCACACTTCATCAGATGATCAATTATTACGGCTATAATTCCGTGTTCGGTGCGATCGGGGCGGAGGGCTCGCTTAAAAACGTGAGCATGAGCAACTGCGTGCTGAGCTCCGCGGGAAGCCTTCTCGCGAGCACAAACAGGGGAACCATCGACGGCTGCTTCGTGATAGGGAATGTGATCTGTACGACCGGGGGACAGGCGGCAATGCTGGTGCTGGCAAATGAAGGCCAGATCCGCGGCTGCACGGTTTCCGGCAATCTAAGCGTGCAGTCGGCCAACGTAATCGCGCCTGCGACGTTAAAGGCGGGCGGCATCGCCGTCAGCAATTCGGGCATGATCGCACAGTGTACGTCCTCGGTGGCGCTGACCGAAAGTATCCGGATCGGAACGTATATCGAGTCTGGCATGCACAATATTTATGCCGGCGGGATCGTGGCGGACAATGCCGCGGGTGCGTTTGTGACGCAGTGTACCTTTACCGGGAGCATTCAGGCGGACATCGTACTCCCGGATAATTTGAAGGATATGGAGGGCCTTACGGGCGGCAGCACCTACATCGGTTATGTGGCGGGCAGCAGCCAGGGCTACATCAGTATGTGTACGAATGCCGGCGCGGACGGCAGATTGAAGGTGCAGGGCACCGGGACCGGAATGGTTCAGTAGAGAAGAACATTGGCTTTCAGACAGGAGGATGTTTTATGAATTATCTGGCGCCGTCGCTGCTTGCAGCGGATTTTACAAGGCTTGGGGAGCAGATGCGGATCATCGACCGGGCCGGGGCACAGTATTTTCACTATGACGTGATGGACGGGATGTTTGTGCCGAATATTTCTATGGGATTACCGGTGTTAGAGTCTATCCGGAAGGTGACGAAGAAAAAGCTGGACGTGCATCTGATGATCGAACAGCCCCAGCGCTACATCAGCGATTTTGCGGATGCGGGTGCGGATATTATCACCGTGCATGCCGAAGCGTGCGCCCATCTGGATCAGACCGTGCGCGATATCAAGCGGGAGGGTGTGATGGCGGGCGTTGCGCTAAATCCGGCGACGCCGCTGAACGTGCTGGATTACATTTTGCCGGAGGCTGACATGGTGCTGCTTATGACGGTAAACCCCGGCTACGGCGGACAGAAGATGATTGACTACACGCTGGATAAGATCCGCGAGCTGAGAGGAATCGTGCAGCGGCGGGGTCTCTCCACGGACATTGAGGTGGACGGCGGGATCAAGCTTGAAAATGTGGAACAGTTTTTAAGTGCCGGCGCAAACGTCATCGTTGCGGGAAGCGGTGTCTTTCAGGGGGATCTCGCCGGGAATGTGGAAGCCTTTCTGGAAAAGCTGTGAGTACGCCGGGATTTTGGGTCGGACGAAAGCTGCTATACAAACTGATTTTTATCGCTGTCGTAGGTATACCCTATGGCGGCGATTTTCTTTGTCAGCGCGGACTCCTCCAGCTCCAGATCATCACAGAGTGCGTCAAGGCCGGGATAAAAATCGCGGAGCTTTGTGTTTAGAAAGCCAAGCAGGATCACGGGATCCTTTGGGATGTTTGCTGTCATGGGTTCTGCCTCCTTTTTATGTGTGTATTATCTTAAAGCTATTTGCGGGAAATGTCAAATATCGAAGGCATTGCAGGAGCCGATAGAAAGGAAGCTCAGGTCAAATTGACGAAATTTTCCGAAAATTTAAATTTTTTTGAGTCATTTTTTGGCTTGACGCGAAAAAAAGGTGCGCCTATAATAAGGGGCGTACAGACAAAGGCGTCTGGGGAAGCTCCCCGGGCGCCTTTTCTCATGTGTGCCTGGCGGTGCACGTTAATTATTGAAATCGCCGTGCAGCGAACGGTACGCACGGCGGCGTGAGAGGAGGCGGTTAATCTGCGTCTCCTGCTCTACTTACGGGGCGCGAAGGGAAATCGGCTGCCAGGCAGCACGCACCCCGCGCGGCGGGAAGGGAAAGCGCTGCTTCCCGCGCACATATACAGGGCAGAAGCATTTGTTGCCGGCACAAATTACTGTCCTCATGAAAACAGACAAGGAGGAAAGGTTATGACAAATGAGATTTTACAGGCAATCAACGAAAATATTTTTGCAGTCTGGTTTCTGATCGGCGCAGTGCTGGTGTTCTGGATGCAGGCGGGCTTTGCGATGGTGGAGACGGGCTTCACGCGGGCAAAGAACGCGGGAAATATTATTATGAAAAATCTGATGGACTTCTGCATCGGTACGGTGATGTGGTTTCTGATCGGCGCATCGCTGATGCTTCCGGCAGCGGAGGGCAGCAGCGATATTATGGGGATAATCGGAACGCCGGGCTTTGGCGTCTTTACGGATTATGCGAACTTCAGCTTTTCCGGCTTTGTGTTCAATCTGGTATTCTGTGCAACCACCGCGACCATTGTTTCCGGAGCGATGGCGGAGCGGACGAAGTTTTTGACCTACTGTATTTATTCCGCGGTCATTTCCGGAATCATTTACCCCATCGAGGCGCACTGGACATGGGGCGGCGGGTTTCTTGTGAGCATGGGCTTCCACGACTATGCGGGCTCCAACTGCATCCACATGGTGGGCGGTATCTGTGCGCTGGTGGGAGCGGCGTTTTTAGGTCCCCGTATCGGAAAATTTTCAAAGGATAAGGCGGGAAAGATCACAAAGGTCAATGCTTTTCCCGGCAGTAATCTGGTCATCGGCGCGCTTGGCGTATTCATTTTGTGGATGGGCTGGTACGGCTTTAACGGTGCGGCGGCAACCGATGTTCCCACACTTGGTTCCGTCTTTCTGACAACCACCGTGGCACCTGCGGTTGCGACTGTCGTGTGTATGGTTTTTACATGGATAAAATACGGCAAGCCCGATGTTTCCATGTGTCTGAACGCTTCCCTGGCGGGTCTGGTGGCCATCACGGCTCCCTGTGATGTGACCGACTGTACGGGCGCGGCCATCATCGGCGCGGTATCCGGCATTCTGGTTGTTTTCGGTATCTGGTTTCTGGACAATTACCTGCGGGTGGACGATCCCGTTGGCGCGGTTGCGGTACATATGCTCAATGGTATCTGGGGAACGCTTGCCGTCGGACTGTTTGCGACCGCATCGGCACCGGGCTTTGCGCTGGCGGGCATCCGGGAGGGGCTTTTCTACGGCGGCGGCCTTACACAGCTTGGCCTCCAGCTTTTCGGGATGCTTGTGACGGCGGCGTGGACGCTGGTTACGATTACACTGACATTTTTTGTGTTGAAGAAAACCATCGGGCTTCGTGTCAGCGAGGAGGAGGAGATCGTGGGACTCGACGCATGTGAGCACGGTCTGCCCTCCGCATATGCTGGTTTTGCCATCAGCGATATGTCCATGACGGTGGATGTGAATGAGAATACGGATCTGGGTACTTCCGAGTATGACAAAGCCTCGCAGGCAAAGGCAGACGCGGCAGTGCCGGTTGTATTCGCATCCGCTCCGGAGCTTTCCACAGGCATCCACAAGGTTGTTATCATCGCGAAGCTCTCCCGCTTTGACAAGCTCAAAAGGGCGCTCAACGATCTGGGTGTCACCGGCATGACGGTGGTCCAGGTGATGGGCTGCGGCGTTCAGAGAGGTGCAGGCGAGTATTACCGCGGCGTTGAGATGGATGCGACGCTGCTGCCGAAGATCAAGCTGGAGGTCGTTGTGGCGAAGATTCCGGTGGAAAAGGTCATCGAGACGGTAAAGAAAACCCTCTACACCGGACATATCGGGGACGGCAAGATTTTCGTGTACGATGTGGCAAAGGTCATCAAGGTGCGCACCGGGGAGGAGGATCTTGAGGCTTTGCAGGATGTGGAGTAAATATTACTTGTTTTTCTTTAGAAATCATATTATACTTTCATATATAGCAGGCAGTTGACCGGTCGAATAGTTGTGTGGCGCGCTGTGCGCGGGAGGTAGATATGGTTGATTATACACAGGGTTCGGGAAAACAGTATCATACGCAGCTTGGTCCCGGGGATGTGGGAAAATACGTCATCCTGCCGGGAGATCCGAAGCGCTGCGAGAAGATTGCGAAGCATTTTGAGAATCCGCGTCTTGTTGCGGACAGCAGAGAATATGTGACTTATACAGGCACTCTGGAGGGGGTGCCTGTGAGTGTGACTTCTACCGGCATCGGAGGGCCGTCGGCGGCGATTGCCATCGAGGAGCTTTCGAAGGTCGGCGCGGATACGTTTATCCGTGTTGGCACCTGCGGCGGGATGCAGACGCAGGTGTGCGGCGGTGACATCGTGATTGCAAACGGTGCCATCCGCATGGAGGGCACGAGCCGGGAATATGCGCCCATCGAGTATCCGGCGGTTCCGGACGTGGATGTTTTATATGCGCTGGTCACGGCGGCAAAGCGCAAGGGGATCACTTATCACGCGGGTGTGGTTCAGTGCAAGGATTCGTTTTTCGGCCAGCATGAACCGGAAGTCATGCCGGTGAGCTATGAGCTACAGAACAAATGGGAGGCGTGGCTGCGCATGGGATGCCTGGCATCCGAGATGGAGTCTGCGGCGCTCTTTATCGCGGGAAGCTTCCTGCGGGTGCGGGTCGGGTCGTGCTTTCTCGTTGTCGCGAATCAGGAACGCGAAAAAGCGGGGCTTCCGAATACGCAGGCGCATGACACGGAGCTGGCGATCGTAACCGCCGTGGAAGCAATTCGTGAACTGATTGCCGCGGATTGTGCACGGATTCCGGAGGTTTGAGGGGATGGGCAGGCTCCGTAACAGTGAAGCGTGCGTATTCCCCGTTACCGGATGAATTCTTTTATTACATAAGGGGCTGGAAATTTGCGGAGAAATCTGTTAAGATATACGGGCGGCGGGAATCTGCCCGGAGAATAACAGACGGGTTTGCGCAAAAGATGGCTTCGCATACCAAAAATTTCAGGCGACAATCCCGAAAGGGCTTGTACATATAGCTGCAAAGCAAAAAGCGGCGGCACAGCCGCTGCAAGAATGAAGAGGAAAAGGAGAATAAGATGAAAAAGAAAGTATTGGCAGCCTTACTGGCAACGACAATGGTGGCTTCTCTGACTGCTTGCGGAGGCGGATCGGACAAGCCTGCGGACGACGCGGCAGATACGCCTGCGGACGATGCGGCGGATGTACCCGCGGATGACGCGGCAGATACGCCTGCGGATGACGCGGCGGATACGCCCGCAGATGACAGTGCGGCAGACAAGTCCGGCGAGAAGATCGCAATGGTTACCGATTCCGGCGACATTACCGACGAGTCCTTCAATCAGATCACATGGGAAACCGTATGCGCATACGGCGACGAGAACGGCGTGGATTATGAGTACTACAAGCCCGCCGAGGATACCGACGAGGAGCGCATCAATTCTATTGACCTTGCGATTACCGAGGGTGCGACCGTAATCGTTATGCCCGGCTACTTATTCGGACCGGCGATTGCAGAGGAGCAGGAGCTTTATCCCGACGTGAAGTTTATCGCGGTTGACGTTACCGAGGGAGATCTCGTAAATCTGGCCGGTGAATCGGTTTCTCTTGGTGCAAACACCTACATCTGTTCCTTCCAGGAGGAGCAGGCCGGTTATCTGGCAGGCTACGGCGCGGTGAAGGACGGCTATACAAAGCTGGGCTTCCTTGGCGGTATCGCAGTTCCCGCGGTTATCCGCTACGGCTTCGGCTACATTCAGGGCATCAATGCGGCAGCAGAGGAGATGGGTGTTGACGTGAGCGTGAAGTACTTCTACGGCGGACAGTTCTACGGTGACGAGAGCATTACCGCGCGTATGGAGGGCTGGTATTCGGACGGCACCGAGATCGTATTCGCGTGCGGCGGCGGTATCTATACCTCTGCGGTTGAGGCAGCAGGCGACAGCGGCAAAGTCATCGGCGTGGACGTTGACCAGAAGCCGATTATCGGTGATTCCTGTGTAACCTCCGCGATGAAGGGTCTGAACGCAGCAGTTTATGATGCGCTGGCTGCATACTTTGACGGCAACTGGGATTCTCTCTCAGGAAAATCCGAGCAGCTCGGCCTGACACAGGGCGACTACATCGGACTGCCTACCGACGATGCATCATGGGGCTTTACGACTTTCACGAAGGAAGAGTATGAGACCGTACTTGCAGGCATCAAGGATGGCTCTATCACGATTTCCAACGACACAGAGAACAATCCTGAGGTTGGCTCACATGTATCCGTAGATTACGTACAGTAAAATTTATAACTGTCCGGTGCCCGGCACCGAACGGTTATGCAATATGCAAAAAGTTAAGAGGGAAGGGCTTTGCACAATATGCCCTTCTCTTTTTTTCCATATGATCAGGGGAAACAGGAAAAGGCAAACAGGAAAAGGGTTAAAGACTATGGCAAATGATTACATTATTGAGATGTTGAACATCACAAAGGAATTTCCGGGAATCAAGGCTAATGACAATATTACCTTGCAGTTGAAAAAGGGGGAGATCCATGCGCTGCTGGGGGAAAACGGCGCCGGGAAATCCACGCTCATGAGTATACTGTTCGGTCTGTATCAGCCCACCAGCGGTACGATCAGGATGAACGGCAAAGAGGTTCAGATCAACAATCCGAACGACGCAAACGATCTGAACATCGGTATGGTGCACCAGCATTTTAAGCTGGTGGAATGTTTTTCGGTATTAGATAATATTGTCCTTGGTGTTGAGCCTACGAAGGGACTTTTTCTCGAGAAGAAGGGGGCGCGGGAGCGCGTGATGGCCCTCAGCGACAAGTATGGGTTAAAGGTTGACCCGGATGCGCTGATCTCGGACATTACTGTAGGTATGCAGCAGCGGACGGAAATTTTAAAGATGCTTTACCGGAACAATGATGTACTCATTTTCGATGAGCCTACGGCGGTACTTACGCCCCAGGAGATCGATGAGCTGATGAAGATCATGAAAAATCTTGCCGGTGAAGGCAAGTCTATTCTGTTTATTACACATAAATTAAATGAGATCATGGAGGTTGCCGACCGGTGTACGATCCTGCGCAAGGGCAAATATATCGGAACAGTAGATATTAAGGACACCACAAAGGAGGAGCTTTCCCGGATGATGGTCGGAAGGGACGTGAGCTTTTCCGTCGACAAGGAAGCGGCGAAGCCCGGGGAGACGGTTTTGAAGATCGAGCATCTGACGGTGCCGAGCAAGGCACATGACAACAATGCGGTGAAGGATGTGTCCTTCAATGTGCGCCGGGGAGAGATCGTCTGCATCGCCGGAATCGACGGCAACGGGCAGAGCGAGTTTGTGCAGGCACTCACCGGTCTGGAAAAGCCAAGCGGGGGAAAGATCATTTTTGAGGGAAATGATATTACCCGCGCCAGCATCCGGGACAAATCGAAGGCGGGTATGAGCCATATCCCGGAGGACCGGCACAAGCACGGGCTGGTGCTTGATTACAGCCTGGAGCAGAACATGGTGCTGCAGCGCTACTGGGAGCCGGATTTTCAGAAGGCGGGCTTTATCAAAAACAAGGCAGTGCGGGCGTATTCCGAAAAGCTGATTCAGCAGTACGATGTGCGAAGCGGTCAGGGTTCGGCGACGATCGTGCGCAGCATGTCCGGTGGAAATCAGCAGAAGGCCATCATCGCCCGGGAGATCGATAAAAATCCGGAGCTGCTTGTGGCGGTTCAGCCGACCCGCGGGCTGGATGTGGGAGCTATCGAGTATATTCACAGCCAGCTTGTCGCGCAGCGGGACAGCGGAAAAGCGGTGCTGCTCGTATCCCTGGAGCTGGATGAGGTAATGGACGTATCCGACCGGATTCTTGTCATGTATGAGGGTGAGCTGGTGGGGCAGCTTGACCCGAAGCAGGTTACGGTGGAGGAGCTCGGGCTTTACATGGCCGGCGCGAAGCGCGAGACAGTTCCGGCTGAGGTTTGAGGAGGAAGACAAAATGCGAAGCATTTTTTAGCATGTCTTCCGACGATATGCCCGCGAGCAGAGCGAACGGGCACAACGAAAAGGAGGAAGACAAAATGCGAAGCATTTTTTAGCATGTCTTCCGACGATATGCCCG
>CAJUSH010000006.1:0-62908 GCA_910589045.1 uncultured Eubacterium sp. | reverse complement strand
ACAAAATGCGAAGCATTTTTTAGCATGTCTTCCGACGATATGCCCGCGAGCAGAGTGAACGGGCACAACGAAAAGGAGGAAGACAAAATGCGAGGTAAACGGGCGTTACATTGATTAGGAGGAATAGAGATGAACGAAAAGGGAAAAGACGTGATCCTGTCCATTGGTGCCTCACTGGTGTGCATCATCATCGGGCTGCTTGTTGGCCTTCTGATTCTCTGCTGTATCAACAGCGGGAATGCAATGGACGGTTTTCAGAGAATTTTAAAGGGCGGCTTTTACTTGAAGCCGAAGGGAATCGGCAGTGAGATTACCCAGGCGGCGCCGCTGATCATGACGGGATTATCGGTGGCATTTGCTTTTAAGACAGGGCTTTTTAATATCGGTGCGGCAGGGCAGTATACGGTGGGTATTTTCGGCGCGCTCTACAGTGCGATCATTCTGGGAATGCCCTGGTATGTGTGCCTGCTGGCAGCGATGCTCTGCGGTGCGGTGTGGGGTGCCCTGCCCGGCTTCTTCAAGGCATATTTCAATGTCAATGAGGTTATCACCTCCATTATGTTTAACTGGATCGGACTTTATCTGGTCAACGAGCTTTTGTACACGGGATTTGGCGGCGCGATGTATGACCAGAAGACGACCCGTACGTATAAGCTCAGCTCTGCGGCGCCTCAGGCGCTTATACCCGACGGCGGGCTGAATGCGATTTTTAAGACCAGCTCCACGACGATTGCGATTTTTCTCGCAATCATCATTGCGGTCGTGATGTACATTATCTTAAACCGGACGACCTTTGGCTACGAGCTTAAGGCGTGCGGCTTCAACAAGGATGCGGCAAAATACGCCGGTATCAACGAGAAGCGCAACATCATCCTCTCCATGACGATCGCCGGGGCTCTGGCGGGGCTCGGAGCGGGACTTTACTTCCTCTCCGGCGCGTCGGAGTGGAATCCGCAGGTGGCGACGGCACTGCCCGCTATCGGCTTTAACGGCATCCCGGTGGCGCTGCTGGCAATGAGCAATCCCATCGGCGTGGTGTTTTCTGCACTTTTTGTCTCCCATGTCTCCGTGGGCGGCGCGTATTTGCCAACCAAGTATTTCCAGCCTGAGATCGCGGATCTGATTGTGGCGGTTATCATTTACCTGTGTGCGTTCGTTATGCTCTTTAAGGGGGTTGCGCTGAATCTGTTCAAAAGAAAAAATAGGGAGGGCAAATAAGTATGATTTTGTTAATTAAGTATACCTTATTATATGCAGTGGTTCTGATGCTTGTTGCTCTCGGCGGTATGTTCTCCGAGCGCAGCGGCGTCATCAACATTGCTCTGGAGGGAATCATGACCATCGGCGGACTGGCGGGAGTCTTTGCCCTCTCACTCTTTGGCGGTACGATGCCGGCGCCTGTGCTGGTAGCCGTTTCCGTTTTGGTGAGTATTCTGGCGGGTATGATCTATTCGCTGTTCCTTGCCTTTTCGGCGATTACACTCAAGGCAGACCAGACCATCGGCGGGACGGCACTGAACATGCTGGCGACGGCGATCGCGATCGTGGCGGTCAAGGCGTTCAACAACTCTTCCGCTTCCGGAAACGGTGCGGCCTCCGCAAAGCTGACGTATGACAACGCGGCGTTCATTTACAAGATCGGGCCGGTGACCATCAATATTTTCCTGATTCTCGGCATCCTTCTGCTTGTGTGCAGCTCCGTTTTTCTGTTCAGGACGAAGTGGGGCCTGCGCTTAAGGGCCTGCGGTGAGCATCCCCAGGCGGCGGATTCCGTTGGTATCAATGTGTATCAGTGGAGATACATCGGCGTCGTGATCTCCGGCGGACTGGGCGGCTTAGGGGGACTTGCCTACATCGTGCCCTCCGTGTCTACCTGGAATTTTGAGGTTGGTGTGGCGGGAGCCGGTTTCCTCGCACTGGCAGTTATGATCTTCGGTCAGTGGAAGCCTTACCGCATCGCGGGCGCGGCGGCATTTTTCGCTGTGTTTAAATCGCTGGCGAACATTGCGGATTCTACCGTGCTTTCAAACCTTGGATGGTCAAAAAATATTTACAGCATGATGCCCTTTATCGCTTCCATGGTCATCCTTGCGTTCACGTCAAAGAACTCCCAGGCGCCGAAGGCAGAGGGAATACCCTACGACAAGGGCGCAAGATAGTTTGGAAGGGACTGCTTTTGGAAAGGGGCTGCAAGGCCTCCCTGATCGCAGGGATTGCGGGTGGCAGACCGTTTCCGGATGGCGTTATTTGTTTGAAAGATTATTTGACAGGATGTGAATTATATGAGTATGAATGAACAGGAATTAGTTGCGCTGGCGCTCGAAGCGCGCCGCAGCGCGTATGTGCCCTACTCCCACTGGGCCGTGGGCGCGGCACTGCTCACAAAGACCGGGAAGGTTTATCAGGGCTGCAACATCGAAAACGCGGCGTTTACCCCGACGAACTGCGCGGAGCGCACGGCATTTTTTAAGGCAGTGAGCGAGGGGGAAAAGGAGTTTGCGGCGATCGCAGTTGTGGGCGGATACGATACGTCGGAGCCTCAGAGCGTGTGTGCGCCCTGCGGGGTGTGCCGTCAGGTGATGATGGAGTTTTGCGATCCGAAGGAATTTCGGGTTATCCTCGGGACAGAGAAGGGTGTGGAAGTAAGCCGGACGCTGGAGGAGATCCTGCCACTGGGATTTGGACCAAGGAATTTAAATGAGGATTAAATAAAAAGCCGGTCGGGGCGGCGCGGGCAGATGCCGGTGTCCGGCTTGCGGGCGGCTGTAAAATAAAAGGAGAGTGTATTATGAGCACGGAAACAAAGCAGATAGAAACCGAGATAGAAACAAAGGATATCTTACAGGCATGCGATCACACGCTGCTTTTACAGGCTAGCACCTGGGAGGAAATTCAGGGCATCTGTGACGATGCGATGAGGTACCACACTGCCTCTGTCTGCATCCCGCCCTGTTATGTGAAGCAGGCGGATGAATATATGAAGGGGGAGATTCCCGTCTGCACGGTAATCGGCTTTCCCAACGGCAGCCACACCACAGCCTGCAAGGTGTTTGAGACGAGGGATGCGGTGGCAAACGGCGCCCGGGAGATCGACATGGTTATCAACGTGGGCATGCTCAAGGCGAAAAACTACGATTATGTATTGAACGAGATCAGGGAGATCAGGGAGGCGTGCCAGGGGCGGATTTTGAAGGTTATTATCGAGACATGTCTGCTGACCGATGAGGAGAAGGTGAAGATGTGCGAGATCGTTACCGCTTCCGGCGCGGATTACATCAAAACCTCCACCGGATTTTCCACGGCAGGCGCTACCTTCCGGGACATTGAGCTGTTTGCGCAGCACATCGGCGCGGGCGTTAAAATGAAAGCGGCCGGCGGGATCGGGAGTCTCGAGGATGCGAAGCACTTTATGGAGCTTGGGGCGAGCCGCCTGGGAACGAGCCGTATCGTAAAAATTGTAAAAGGCCAGGAGAGTGACGGGTTATACTAGGGAAAACCGTCCGGAAAAAATACCCGGCCGTCAGAAATCCGCTGCTTTTGCAGCAGGGACCGCCCGGAGCCGGCATGGTGCCGACTGGTGAAGGCGTGTCCCGGCCGGACGCGGCGGATATCCGGCGGCGTGGCATCAGATAGATGAAGTGAGGATGAATATGGGTGAGTATAAATTTAATCGTGTTTTTATAATTGTAGTTGACTCTATGGGAATCGGCCCGATGGATGATTCGCCGCGCTTCGGTGATGTGGGTGTGGACACCCTGGGCCATATCAGTGAGCGGATGGAGACATTCCGTATTCCGAATTTGCAGAAGCTCGGGCTTGCGAACCTCAGGCCGCTGAAGCAGGTGGAGCCGCTGGAGCGTCCCCTTGGCTATTACATGGCGATGCGGGAGACGAGCAACGGCAAGGATACGATGACCGGGCACTGGGAGATGATGGGTATCCACACAAAGCAGCCCTTTATCACGTTCACGGACACGGGCTTTCCGGATGAGCTGATCCGTGAGCTGGAGGAGTGCTGCGGGCGCAGGGTGATCGGCAACAAATCCGCCAGCGGAACGGAGATTCTGGAGGAGCTGGCGGAGGAGGAGATCGCCACGGGGGCGATGATCGTCTATACCTCCGCGGATTCGGTGCTGCAGATCTGCGGCAACGAGGAGACGATGGGCCTGGATAATCTCTACCGCTACTGTGAGATTGCAAGGGAGCTGACCATGCGTGACGAGTGGCGTGTGGGACGGGTCATTGCCCGCCCTTATACCGGAAAAAAGAAGGGAGAGTTTGTGCGCACCAGCAATCGCCACGATTACGCCTTAAAGCCGACCGGAAGGACGGTGCTGAACGCGCTCAAGGACAGCGGGCTGGACGTTATCTCCGTGGGAAAGATCAACGATATTTTCGTGGGGGAGGGAATTACACAGAGCAACCGCTCCAAAACCTCCGTTCACGGCATGGAGCAGACGATCGAGATCGCAGGGCGGGACTTTACGGGGCTTTGCTTTGTGAATCTGGTAGACTTTGACGCGCTGTGGGGGCATCGCAGGGATCCCATCGGCTACGGACGGGAGATCGAGCGCTTTGACGAAAAGCTGGGGGAGCTGCTCCCCCTGCTGCGTGACGACGATCTTCTGATCGTCACGGCGGACCACGGCAACGATCCGACGTATACGGGCACGGACCACACGCGGGAGAAGGTGCCGTTTCTGGCCTATTCTCCGTCTTTTCAAGGCTCAGGCGCGCTGCCTGAGGAGGAAAGCTTTGCGGTGATCGGCGCAACGATTGCGGATAATTTTAAGACTGCGCTGCCTGAAGGCGCAATTGGTACATCAATTTTAAAGGACTTGGTATAGTATGAGCAGGAAATTGAAAAACGGCATAACGGAAACTAAGACCGTCGATGATCAGAGGACGGCACCCGGCGCAGGAGAAAACGGGGAGAAAGGGGACGGTGAGCAGCGCTCACTGGCCAGAGAGCTTCTGAGCTGGGTGCAGATCATTGTTGTGGCGGTGCTCGTCTCCCTGTTTCTGACGCGGGTGGTGTTAGTCAATGCGATGGTGCCCTCCTCGTCCATGGAAACGCTTATCTCCCCGGGGGATCGGCTGTTCGGCAACCGTCTGACCTATAAGATGAAGGACCCGGAGCGCTTTGACGTAGTGATTTTCAAATATCCGGTGGATGAGGAGGAAAACTATATCAAGCGGATTATCGGACTGCCCGGTGAGACGGTGACGATTGAAAATGCAAAGGTTTACATTGACGATGCGCAGGTGCCGCTGGCGGAGAACTATCTGCCCGAGGAGTGGCTGGTGAAAAACGACGGCTACGTGTTCGAGGTGCCAAAGGACTGCTATCTGATGCTCGGCGATAACCGCAATGTGTCGATGGATGCGCGTTACTGGGCGGAGGAAGCATTTTCCGAGGGGCTGGTGGATTCCGTTGAGGAGGGCGAGCGCTTTGTTTATGTGAGCAGGGATAAGATCCTCGGAAAGGCCATGTTTACATACTGGCCGCATTTTCGGCTGTTGTCGGATTATGAAGAATGATTTTTCGAATAAATAATAAAAAATTAAAAGGAAGTGTAATAAATGACAGGCGATTTTACAAAGGGAAACTGCCTGAAACAAATTTTGTGGTTTGCGCTGCCGCTTCTGGCAGGCAATCTTCTGCAACAGACTTATAATCTCGTGGATGCCGCCATCGTGGGGCGGTGTCTCGGTACGGAGGCGCTCGCATCGGTGGGCGCCTCCAGCAGTGTGCAGTTTTTGGTGCTGGGCTTTTGCCTTGGAAGCTGCGCGGGCTTCGGGGTTCCCATCGCCCAGCAGTTCGGGGCGAAAAACTATGAGGGCATGCGCAGCTTTATTTACCACAGCATTCTGCTCACCGCAGGCTTTGCGGTCGTGCTGACCACAGCGTGCGCGCTGCTCTGCCCGCAGATTTTACGGCTTTTGTCCACGCCGGAGGATATTTTTTCCGGTGCCTACGAGTATTTGCTGGTGATCTTTCTGGGCATTCCGTTTACGCTTCTGTACAATTTGCAGGCGGCGATGCTGCGTGCCGTGGGGGACAGCAAAACGCCGTTTCTGTTTCTGGCGGTGTCCACGGTGTGCAATATTTTTCTGGACCTGGTGTGCATCCTCGTGCTGAAATGGGGTGTGGCGGGTGCCGGGATCGCAACCATCACATCGCAGGCATTCAGCGGCATTCTGTGCTTTTTCTTTATTAAAAGGCGTTCGGAAATTTTACATATCAGCCGGGCGGACTGCCGGTTCAATATCAGACGGTGCACGACGGCGCTGGTCATGGCGGCGCCCATGGGACTGCAGTTTTCCATCACGGCGATCGGCAGCATGGTCATGCAGGCGGCCAACAACGGACTGGGGAGCATCTATGTCTCCGGCTTTACGGCGGGTGCGCGCTTAAAGCAGTTTACGATCTGCCCCTTTGACGCGCTGGCTACGGCGGTGTGCAATTTCTGCGGGCAGAATGTGGGTGCAAAGCGCTTTGACCGCGTGCGGGAGGGCATGCGCAAGGGCCTTCTGGTGTCAGTAGGCTACGGTGCGGCTATCGGGCTTGTGCTTATCTTCGGCGGACGAACGCTCTCCATGCTTTTTGTGGAGGGGACAAAGACGGCAGTGCTCGACGCGTCGGCGCGCTATCTGCGCTGTTTGGGGTACTGCTATTGGATGCTTGGCTTTTTAAATATTTACCGGATGACGACCCAGGGGCTTGGCTACTCCGGCAGGGCAGTGTTTGCGGGGGTACTGGAGATGGCGGCGCGCACGGCGGTGAGCCTTGTGTTTGTGCCCGTCTACGGCTTCGGTGCAATCTGCTGGGCAGACCAGGTGGCGTGGGTGGCCGCGGTTGTCTATCTTGCGCCCATGTGTCTGTATCTCGTCCGGAAAATGGAGCTGGAAATGGGCACGGGCCACACATGAAATTGATTCCATCAATGTGCATAAAAATGATATTTTAAAATTGTAAAGAATGTCAATTTACAAATAGAAAAATATATGTATATTATATTGCTAGAAATGAAATCGATAACAGAATCGAGATGCACAAAAAAGATCGGAGGATGGAGGTATTATACAATGGCGAAATTTTTTGGGAAATCCGTGTATAAGGGCATGGCGATCGGACCTGTAGTGGTGCTCAAGAATCAGGACCAGCAGGTAAAGCGGAAAAAGACGGAGGACCCCGAGGGTGAAATCCAGCGAGTGGCCGATGCGATCGGGGAAGCGCAGACGCAGCTCCAGGGACTTTACGACAAGGCGGTGGCCGAGGTTGGCGAGGCAAGCGCGGCTATCTTTGAGGTGCATCAGATGATGCTCGAGGACGAGGATTATCTGGATGCGATCCACAGCATGATCCGCACCGAGGGAATCAACGCGGAGTATGCGGTTGCCGTGACCGGGGATAATTTCTCCGACATGTTTGCGGAGATGGACGATGATTATATGAAGGCACGGGCTGCGGATGTGAAGGATATCTCCAATCGTGTGATCCGCTGCCTGAGCGGCAGTGACGGAAACGACCTGAATTTCAGCGAGCCGTCCATTATCGTAGCGGACGATCTCAGCCCGAGCGAGACGGTTCAGATGGATAAGGAAAAGATCCTTGCGTTTGTGACGGTACACGGCTCTTCCAATTCACACACGTCGATTCTTGCGCGTATGATGAACATCCCGGCGCTGATCGGGGTGCCCCTTGATCTGGATAAGATCGAGCCGGGAACGAAGGCGGTGGTTGACGGGACGACCGGCGAGGTAGTGTTTGACCCGAACGAGTTTGTGTGCGAGGAAGCGGAGCGCAAGCTTGAGCAGGAGCGGGAAAAGCTGCGGCTTTTGCAGGAGCTGAAGGGCAAGGAGAATGAGACGCGCAGCGGAAGGCGGATCAATATTTACGCGAATATCGGCGGCGTGGGCGATGTTGGCTATGTTCTGGAGAACGATGCGGGAGGCATCGGATTATTCCGGAGCGAGTTCCTTTATCTTGGAAGGGATGATTTCCCCACGGAGGAGGAGCAGTTCCAGGCATACAGACAGGTGGTACAGACGATGGCCGGCAAGAAGGTCATTATCCGGACCCTCGACATCGGCGCGGATAAGCAGGTGGACTACTTCAACCTCGGCAAGGAGGATAACCCGGCGCTTGGATACCGCGCGATCCGTATCTGCTTAAAGCAGCCGGATATTTTTAAGACTCAGCTTCGTGCGCTGTTCCGCGCGACGACATACGGCAATCTTTCCATCATGTATCCGATGATTACTTCCGTTGAGGAGGTTAAAAAGATTTATGAAATCGTGGAGGAGGTTAAGCAGGAGCTGACGGACGCACAGATCGAGTTTAAGATGCCGGAGCAGGGCATCATGATCGAGACGCCCGCATCGGTCATGATCAGCGACGAGCTGGCACAGATCGTGGATTTCTTCAGTGTGGGAACCAACGACCTGACACAGTATACGCTGGCGATCGACAGGCAGAATGAAAGGCTGGATGATTTCTACAATCCCCACCATGAAGCGATTCTGCGCATGATTCAGATGGTAACTGACAATGCCCATAAGTATGGAAAATGGGCGGGCATTTGCGGAGAGCTGGGCGCTGATCCGGAGCTGACGGAGCAGTTTGTGCGGATGGGACTCGACGAGCTGTCGGTTTCGCCGTCTATGGTGCTGCCGCTTCGCAAGATTATCCGCGAGATGGACTAATGTGCGATACCATTGACCATTGGCACCCCGCGTGGTTTTGACAAATATCAATGGGACCGCACACTGGTGTACGAATGCATGCCGGCAGGACATACACCGGCGGATATGAAAAGATTTTATAAGTGAGCGCTAAAGGAATGAAAAAATCAGCCGATATAGGTATGAAAATGCTTTTAGCGCTCATTCTATAAAATATAGAATGAAATAATATAATGAAGGAGGAAAAATTCTATGAGACAGGTAAGCGTAAAGTTGAATGACGTAGAACAGATCAGGAAATTCGTGAATGTGATCGACAAATTTGATGTGAACTTTGATTTGGGCGCCGGACAGCGAGTCGTCGATGCAAAGTCCATTCTCGGCGTAATGGCGCTGGATCTGTCGCAGCCGCAGCTCTTACGGTATGATTCTGACGATGAAAGAATCGAAGAGAAGATATCTCCCTTTTTATCATAAGGGATGCGACCGATTTTTTAAGAAGATGTAATTGTATATGAGGAAAAAAGTAATATTTTTGGACATTGACGGAACGCTCACCGAGCCGGGAAGCAATGTCGTGCCTGACTCTGCCCTGTGGGCGATCGAGCAGGCGAGAAAAGCAGGACATTACGTGTTCCTTTGCAGCGGAAGAAATTACGGGATGCTCTCACCACTCCTCAAATACGATTTTGACGGAGTGGTGGCGAGTGCCGGAGGCTATATCCTGTGCGGGGAAAAGGTCATTTACGACTGTCCCATGAGAGAGGCGCAGAGACAGAGGGTACTGACGGTGTTAAAGGAGCAGGGCATTTACCGGACGGTTGAGTGCAGGGACGGTTCCTATACGGACACCGAATTTAAAGCGTTTTTGCGCAGCCATGTCGGGGAAGGCGGAAACAGCGAGCTGCTTCGCTGGAGGGAACAGGTGGAGAAATCCTTAAACATACTTCCGATGGAGCGCTACGGCGGCGAGCCGGTGTATAAGGTTGTAATCATGAGTCCCGCCATGGAGCAGATTGAGGTGGCAAAGCGGGAGCTGGACACTGATTTCCGGTTCTGTATTCAGGACGATGCGTGGGGCGGCTTCGTGAACGGCGAGCTGATCAACCGCAGCTTTGACAAGGGAAAAGGGGTTGCGCGCGTGTGTGCATATCTTGGCATTCCGATGGAGGATTCCGTTGCCGTTGGGGACAGCATGAATGATCAGGAGATGTTGGAGGCAGCAGGCCTTAGTATCTGTATGGCAAACGGCAGCGAGGCGATGAAAAAGCTGGCGGACGATATCTGCCCGTCTGTGGGTGAGAACGGCATCCGCGAGGCTTTTGTAAAGCACCGGCTTATCGCCGGGTAACGGAAAGTGCGGCAGGCTTGAGCAGGAGCCTTTTATTTTTGAGAAGAGATGAAATCGATTACATTAAGTTGCACAAAAATAGAAACATATTTTTATAAACAATGTCAATTTACATTATAGTGTTTCGATGCTATAGTTAGGTTACAAAGCGCGATCGATTTCATAAAAGAGCTTCCGGGGATAACATGCGCTCTGGAGGAATCTCTCTTGCGGGATTTGAAATGCTTAACAATGAAAGAAATGAAGGAGGAAACAAGGAAATGCAGAATTTCAGCTATGTGATCAAGGATGAGGTGGGTATCCACGCAAGGCCTGCGGGACTTCTCGTAAAGGAGGCAAAGAAATACACCTGCAAGATCAGCATCGTAAAGGGTGAAAAATCAGCAGATGCGACCAAGCTGATGGCTCTGATGGGTCTTGGCGTAAAGTGCGGTGATGAGGTAGAGGTACAGGTTGAGGGAGAAAACGAAGCGGATGTCTGTGAAGAGATGAAGGCATTCTTCGAGGGCAATCTGTAATCATGTGAGGGGATGCTGTGTATCGGGGTGGGTGGATTTTTCACGCATCCGGCAGCATCCTTTTTGCGTATCCGTCAGGGAAGTCTGCAGGCACAGGGTTGTATGTAAGCGTGCTGTCTGCATTTTATATCAATTGTTCCCGCCGGGAGCAGTTACATATTATATATGAGATCGAGAGGGCAAATCAATGAAAAAAGATATGAAAAAGAAGCGGAAAAAAGGCAAGGCGGTACAGCGCCTGGCGGAGAGTGCACGGGTGCAGGAGGCAAAGGCACTGTGGCAGAAGCCGGGGGAGGAAACGGAAGCGGGGCCGGAGACCGCAGCGGCGGATGAAGCGGAAGGAAGTGCGGCGGAGCAGGCAGCAGTGAGCGCAGAAGAGCCGGCAGCGGCGCGTGAAGCGGAAGAAAGCGCGGCGGAGCAGTCGGCAGCAAGTGCAGAGGAGCAGGCAGCGGCGGATGAAGCGGAAGGAAGCGCGGCGGAGGAGGCAGCGGCGGATGAAGCGGAAGGAAACGCGGAGGAGCAGACGGCAGTGAGTGCAGAGGAGCAGGCAGCGGCGGATGAAGCGGAAGGAAGCGCGGCGGAGCAGGCAGCAGTGAGTGCGGAGGAGCCGGTCGATGATACGGTTTTTCAGGAGCGCTTACAGAGATACCACGACGAGCTGCGCTGGCTTTATATGGAGCTGTATGACAACGATTCCATGTTTGCGGAGCTGTGCAGGCGTCTGCATGATTTTTATATGGAACGGAATCAGGCACTGCATGCCATTGACCGGGAGCGGGAGGCAAACCGGGGCTGGTATAAGGGGAATGATCTGCTGGGTATGATGTTTTACATTGACAACTTTGCCGGAAATATGAAGGGCGTGGAGTCAAAGCTGGACTATATCGAGCAGTGCAACGTCAACTATATTCACCTTATGCCTTTCCTTGATACGCCAAAGGGCCGGTCGGACGGCGGCTATGCGGTATCGGATTTCAGAAAGGTGCAGCCGGAGCTTGGCACGATGGAGGATCTGGAGGATCTGACGGCCGCCTGCCATGAGAAGGGCATCAATGTCTGCATGGATTTTGTTATGAACCACACGTCCGAGGATCACGAGTGGGCGAAGCGGGCGCGGGCAGGCGAGGGTGAATACATGAGCCGCTACTTCTTTTTTGATAATTCCTATATTCCGTCGCTCTATGACAAAACCGTGCCCCAGGTATTTCCGACGACCGCGCCGGGCAACTTTACGTGGCTTGAGGATGCCGGGCATTTTGTGATGACCTCGTTTTATCCGTACCAGTGGGATTTGAATTACAAAAATCCCAGGGTGTTCAATGAGATGATGTACAATTTCCTGTATCTGGCAAACCGGGGCATTGACATTGTGCGGATTGACGCCGTTCCTTATATATGGAAGGAGCTGAACACCCAGTGCCGGAATCTGCCCCAGGTGCACACGATTGTGCGCATGATGCGCATCATCAGCGAGATTGTCTGCCCCGGGGTACTGCTTCTGGGCGAGGTGGTTATGGAGCCGGAGAAGGTGGTGCCGTATTTCGGAACGGTGGAAAAGCCGGAGTGCCACATGCTCTACAACGTGACGACGATGGCGACTACCTGGCACACGGTTGCAACGCGGGATACAAAGCTTTTGAAGCGGCAGCTTGACATGATAAATTCACTTCCGAAGGAATACGTATTTTTGAATTATCTGCGCTGCCACGACGATATCGGCTGGGGGCTTGACTATGAATTCCTGAAGGGGGACGGCATGGAGGAGCGTTCCCACAAAAAATATCTGAATGATTATTTCCAGGGCTATACCGGGGAAAGCAACAGCCGGGGCGAGCTTTACAACGATGACCCGGTGACCGGGGATGCACGTTTCTGCGGAACGACAGCCTCTATGTGCGGCATTGAGAAGGCCGGCTTCGAGCAGGATGAAGCGGCGATGGAGCGGGCGATCCGGTTTGACGTGATGCTTCACGCGTACATGTTTATGCAGTCCGGCATTCCCATTATCTACAGCGGTGACGAGATCGGCCAGGTCAATGATTATACTTACAAAAATGACCCGGACAAGGCAGCGGATTCCCGCTACATCCACCGCGGCGCCTTTAACTGGACGCTGGCAGAGGGCTGTACGGACCCTGCGACCGTCGAGGGAAGAATGTTCGGGAGCCTGAAACGGCTGGAGGAGCTGCGGAGGTCGCAGAAGGTGTTTGTCTCCGGCGCGGACGTATGGACGATCGAGACATGGGAGCCGTCGGTTCTGTGTATCGGCAGGTATTTTGAGGGCGAGAAGCTGATCGGTCTGTTCAATTTCAGCGAGTCTGACAAGACTGCGTGGATTAACGAAACGGACGGGGAGTATGTGGATCTGCTTTCAGGCGATGAGATGAAGGCGGCGGGCGTAAACATTCCGGCGTATGGATTTTATTATCTGAAAAAGAAGTAAAGAGGCGGGATTTGGATGAACATATCGGAAATAGCAGAGCGCGCGGGTGTTTCCCGCGCGGCCGTTTCCCGTTATTTTAATAACGGTTATATTTCGGATGAAAAACGCGAGGTGATCCGGCGGGTAGTGGAAGAAACCGGATACCGTCCTTCTCTGAATGCGCAGACGCTGCGCACAAAGAAAACCCGGATGATCGGAGTGATCGTACCGAAGATTGCATCTGATTCCATCGGGAGGATCGTTGAAGGGGTGCTCTCGGTTTTGAACGAGAACGGTTACCAGATGATTCTGGCAGTGGCCCAGAATGACCCGAAGAAGGAGATGGAGTACCTCGCCGCGTTTGACCACAAGCGTGTGGACGGTGTAATTCTGGCGGGAACGGTGTTTAATACGGAATATAAAAAAATATTGAAGGCACTCACCGTTCCGGTGGTGATTGTCGGCCAGCAGCTTCCCGGACACAGCTGTGTGTTTCACGACGACTATCATGCGACGTATGAGCTGACAAAGTACTTTTTTGAAAAGGGAAGGACGCGGCTCGGCTATATCGGCGCATTGCAGCAGGATAAGGCGGTAGGCGGTGAGCGTTACCGGGGATTCTGTGATGCGGTGCGGGATGCGGGACAGGAGGGTCTGGCGAAAAATTTTGTGGTCGCGGCGTTTACCCTGTCGTCGGGGTATGAGAAAGCCGGCGAGCTGCTGGGGCTGTGCGGGGATCTGGACGGTATCATCTGCGCGACCGATACGATGGCTGCCGGGGTAATGCAGTATCTGGGCGAGCACGGAATCCGTGTGCCGGAGCAGATTCTGGTTGCCGGCCAGGGGGATTCCGAGATGGCAAAGGTGACGGCAGTCCCGTTCATCACGGTCCACTATTCCTACGAGAAAAGCGGGGAGACGGCAGTCCGTATGCTTCTGGAAATTTTGGAGCAGAAGGAGACCGCCTGTGAGGAGGTGCGGCTGGGGTATTATATTGTAGATGGAGAAAAAAAGTAGTTCCTGCCCACTCCGTGGCCAGTAACCCAAAAGCAGCGTCCGCGAAAACAGGAATAAGGCGAAAATAAGGATAAATTGTCTATTTACGGATAAAATATTTGTTGTTATAATCATTTGGGGCACTTAGCGGACGGATGCCGCTCACGAATAACGGAAGAAGGCGCTGCTTTTCGTTGCGTATGGTTTGCCGGCCGGGGGTGCTGCCCGTAGTTAAGGATCTGAAGTTTACGGAAAGGAATGAGAGTAGTTATGGAAACGTACAATATTTTCAGGGATCTGGCGATTATCATTATTTTTGCAAAATGCTTTGGTATTTTGGCGAGGAGATGCAAGGCCCCCCAGGTAGTCGGTGAGATTATCGCCGGTTTAATTATCGGGCCGAGCGTACTCGGGCTTGTCCAGCAGTCGGATTTTCTGGTCGATATGGCGGAGGTGGGCGTTGTATTGCTCATGTTCTCGGCAGGATTGGAGACGGATTTGAAGGAGCTGGTAAAGACAGGCCCGGTTGCGTTTCTGATTGCATGCGCGGGCGTCATCGTTCCGCTTGTTGGAGGAACCCTATTTTACATAGGCTTTTACGGGGGTGCGCCGTGGGGCTCGGAGAAGTTTTACACGGCGGTATTCATGGGCGTGATCATGACGGCCACCAGTGTCAGCATTACCGTGCAGTCCCTAAAGGAGCTTGGAAAGCTCAAAGGAAAGGTGGGGACGACGATTTTGAGCGCGGCGATCATCGACGATGTGATCGGCATCATCGTGCTCACCTTTGTCATCGGCTTTAAAAACCCCGGCTCCAGCCCGACCGGAGTGATCATCTCGACCCTGCTCTTTTTTATCGCGGCATTTGTTGTGGGCTTCCTTGTATTCCGGCTGTTTAAGAAGCTGGATGAGATGTACCCTCACACCCAGCGGATCCCGATTTTAAGCCTTGCGCTCTGCTTCTTTTTTGCCTATGCGGCGGAGCACTTTTTCGGGATTGCGGACATTACGGGGGCGTATGTGGCGGGTATCGTGCTCTGCTCGATTCAGGATTCCTCCTACATCGACAAAAAGATGGATGTCAGCTCCTATATGATTTTCGGGCCGATTTTCTTTGCGAGCATCGGGTTTAAAACGAGCATCGATCATCTGAACGCTTCGCTGCTGCTGTTTTCCGCGGGGTTTGTGCTGGTGGCGCTGCTGTCGAAGATTATCGGCTGCGGCCTGATGGCAAAAATCTGCCGGTTCGGATTTGGCGACAGCGTAAAAATAGGTGTTGGTATGATGACAAGGGGTGAGGTCGCCCTGATCGTGGCCCAGCGGGGGTTGGCCGCCGGGATGCTCACGTCCGAATATTTTACATCCGTGATTTTGCTGATCATCGTATCAAGCATCATGACGCCGATTGCCCTGAAGCTGCTCTATGCGCGGGATACGCAGACGGCGTGAAATTGGATATGTTTTTCTGTTTTTCTTTTTCATGCAAATTATTGTAAAAAGGGCGCGAAGCCTGAACCGCTGTGGTTCGGCTTCGCGCCCTTTTCGTGCGGATAACAGGACTTGAACCTGCACGGTCTCCCACCAGAACCTAAATCTGGCGCGTCTGCCAATTCCGCCATATCCGCATAATTTTTCTTTCTTTCCCAGTATAACCCAATAAAATTGAAAAATCAATGAAAAGTTCTTGACAGATGGCCTTACGCGTGCTATGGTTAATTACATAAGCAATGAACTACAAGACCGATACAGTATAGAAGGGTGGAGGTGAAAAATTTGAATGAACTGTTGTCTCAGGATAAATCGATTTATATTCAGCTAAGTGAGATGATAGAAACGGACATCCTCAGGGGGATTTTACTGGAGGAGGAGCGGGTGCCCAGCACGAACGAGCTGGCGAAGCTCTACACGATCAATCCGGCAACCGCCGCGAAGGGCGTGAATCTGCTGGTGGATGAAGGGATACTATATAAGAAAAGGGGGATTGGCATGTTTGTGGCAGAGGGCGCGAAGGCGCAGATTATCGAAAAGCGCAGGGAGGTGTTTTATGAAAATTATGTAAAGCGCCTGCTGGAGGAGGCGAAAAGCCTCGGGATTGAAAAGGATGAGCTGATTGAGATGATTGGCGGACAGAACTGAGATGCTGCCCGGGCAGCTGTAGCATGTGAGAATGAGGAGGAGCGAAATGAGCCAGTTAATTTGTAAAAATGTTTCAAAGTCATATAGAAAAAAAGAGGTGCTGCACGATGTGAGCCTCACGATCGAGCAGGGAAAGATTTACGGTCTGATCGGAAGGAACGGGGCGGGTAAGACGACGCTGCTGTCCATCATGACGGCGCAGAATCCGGCGACGAACGGCGAAACTGTCTGCGACGGTATGCCGGTGTGGGAAAACCAGCAGGCGCTGGACCATCTGTGTTTTTCCAGGGAGCTGAATACGTTAAGCGTTCTCGGACCGAATACGGTGAAGGTGAAGGAATATCTGATGATGGCGCGGATGAACTATCCCAACTGGGATCGGGAGATGGAGCAGCGCCTGATCCGTCAGTTTGACCTGAACATAAAAAAGAAAATATCAAAGCTGTCAAAGGGTATGCTTTCCATGGTGACGATCATCGTGGCGCTGGCGAGCAAGGCGGATATTACCATACTGGATGAGCCGGTGGCAGGGCTCGATGTGGTGGCGCGTGACGATTTTTACCGGCTGCTCATGGAGGAGCACATAAATACGGGCCGGACATTCATCATCTCGACCCACATTATCGAGGAGGCGGCAAACGTATTTGAGGAGGTTATCTTCTTAAAAGACGGAACACTTCTGTTAAAGGAGAATACCCAGGAGCTTTTAGCGCGAGCCGTGCATGTGAGCGGGTTGGCAGAGGAGGTGGATGCGGCCTGCGGAGGACTTTCGATCCATCATGCGGAAAACATCGGGCGCAGCAAAGGCGTGACCGTACTGCTTGGACCGGGTGAGTCGATTCGCGAGGGCTATGATGTAACGGTACAGCCGGTGTCCCTGCAGAATTTGTTTGTGGCACTGTGCGGAAGGGAGGTATAAGCATGGGCGGATTGGTTCGGGCGCTGAAATGCGCCACATGGCGGGCGGGCCGCGCGGTAGGTATTACATTTCTGCTGTCCGTGGGATTTATCTTTTACTTTATGATTTTGGAGGGAGCGCGCTTTACGGTTGAGGCGGTCATCGGGCGGTTTCCGCAGATGCTGACGTTTGTGGGGAGCTTTATGTTTCTTGCGTACAGTATGCTGGATACCATAATCTACGTGCAGTACGCGATGGGCTGCGGCTGCACGCGCAAAAATATTTTTATCACTTCTATTTATATGCATGTGTTTGAGATTGCCGCCAGCGAGCTTATGCTCGTTCTCTACTTTGCGCTGTTTACGAAGGGAGTACCCGCAGGCGGATCGGAGGTATACAAGGTGGTGCTGATACTGTTTACCTTTGTCGCGGGACTGTCCCTGACCATGGGAATACTGGTGAAGCGCTTTGGGCGGATTGCGTATATCGGTATGATTTTTTTCTGCGCGGTCATAGGTGGAATTGCGGGCGGCATAATGGGTTATTTCGGAGGCGGCAAGTTTACGGATATGCTGCCCGAGATATCCGTGTTTGCACCGGCTGCGGTAAGCATATGGTATGTGGTTATGGCAATTATTTTCTGGATGAACATCCGCAAAATGGAGGTTCGCGTATAGGAGGGGAAGAATGAAGGCATTGATGAATCAGATCCGGCTGCAGAAGGAAATCTATCTGATCGGTTTCGGAATAATGGGCGGCCTGTTTGTGTTCGGCACGATACTGCACGAGATTATTATAATGGCGGACGGTGCGGCCGGAGAGGTATTTTGTATGGGAAGCATGATGTCAGTCGCAGGGATCGGCGCTGCAATGCTGTTTGGGGTTCCTGCACACATGGTAAATATATTTAACTATGCGATCTCCATGGGGCGCACCCGCAGAAGCTTTTTTCCGGCATATACGGTGGGGATATTTTTTGCGGCAATGGTGCTGGAGACGGGTGCCGTATTGCTGCATGCTGCGGAGCGGGCACGTCTGCGTCTCATGTATCCGCATTTGGGGATAGACGATCCTGCGGGGAGTGTGTTACACTGGAATATATTACTGCCAATTGCGCTGCTCGCAACAACCGTCGGCGTCCTGTGCGGTACGCTGATTATCAAATTCGGGAAGATGGCGCTGTGGATTCTTTGGACTTTGTGGGTGGCGGTCTGCATCGGTATGCCCCGGGGAATCGAGACATTGCTGGAGCATCCGGATAATTTGATGGTGCAGATGGTGTTTTGCGGGGTCAAATGGCTGTATTCGCTGACTGCGGCCGGTCTGGCTGCCCTGGCGGCGGCTGTATGCATGATATTGCTGGCGGTTTCGTACCTTCTGCTGCGCAGGCAGCAGGTAAACCTGTAGAAAGAAAAGACGCAGGGCAGCCCGGTATTTGCCGGCGGGACCGGGACTGCCCTGCGGGAAGATTTTTGTAAAAGGAGTCGGATATGAACAAAATTCAGAGCTTCGCTTTAAAGCATGCGGTTATTTACTGTATCATAGCTGAGTTTCTTGTGCTGGGCGGCATGATGCTGGCGGGCACGGGTATTTCGCTTGTTGTCTACGTTGTCATGGGGCTGGATGTGGATTATTATGTGCTCATGGCAGCACAGGAGCTGTGCGGGGCGTTCATTGCCCTCGGGGCGATTGCAGTGAGCGGCTGCGGGGACATTTTTACGAGACGCGGCATCGGCTTTTTTAAGGGACTGGGAGTCGGAGGATATTTCCTGTTCATCAGTGCTTATTCCGCAGTTGTGCTGTTTGCGACCTTTCAGGGCGCGCGGGTGCTAAAGCCCTGGCATGCCATTGCAGCGTTTGTGGTGTGTATGCTTCTGGTAGGCATGACGGAGGAGTTTTTATGCCGGGGCGTGCTGGCGGAGCTTTTGCGGCGGCATTTCGGTGCGACGCCTGCGGGTATTTGGAAAGCGGTCGTTATTTCCGGTATCTTATTCGGGCTGGCGCATTTGACGAACCTGATTGCGGCTAAGCCGCTGGGCGTGCTGGTGCAGTGTGTGAGTGCTGCCGTGCTTGGCATGGCATTCGCGGCGATTTATTTCCGCACCGGCTGTATCTGGGTGACGGTCGTGCTGCACGCGCTGGTAGACATTGCGGCGCTGATCACGAACGGACTGTATACCGGTACGGTGGAAGAGGTGATCTCGGAGTATACGCCGGCAAACCTGATTGGCGTGGTGCCCTACGTGATCGTGGTACTGGTGCTGCTGCGGCAAAAGAAGATGGATGAGATTGTGAAGCGGTATGCGGCAGAAGAACGGCCGCGGCCGCAGGAACCCTTTGCCCGTCCGGACCTGGACTGGATGCGGTAGGCATGGAGCGGTGCGTTTTACTGACCGAACACCGTCAAATGCGGCGTAAAGCCGACACTCGATGCGGCATCGCAGGGCTGAAGCGTTTCCGCGATTCATGATCTTACGCAGCCATAAATTTCCTCTTATATTTTTATCCGGCTCGGAAACAATATGGATTAGAGTAACAACTATTTACTCAATAGCAAATGTATATGGAGGAAATGAACCATGGCAAGTAACAATTCAAAAACCGGTACAAACCAGATGGCGGTGCCCGAGGCAAAGGATGCGATGAAGCGTTTTAAGGAAGAGGTAGCCAGCGAGTTAGGTGTACAGTTAAAGGAAGGCTATAACGGCGACCTCTCATCCCGTGAGGCTGGTTCGATCGGCGGCGAGATGGTAAGAAAGATGATTAAGAAGCAGGAGGAGCAGATGAAATAAGCTTTCGGCGTATGCGAAGGCAGGTCATCAGACGATGCTCCGATAGCACCTGGACGGCGTGTTCAGGTGCTATTTTTTCGCCATGCAGGAAATTCCTCACGCTTTCGATGCGAGAAAAAACTTGCACAAGCGGACGAATTATAGTAGTATACTCTAGGACATTACTCGGTTAAAGTGTGAGGATGAATCAATATATGAATAAAGGAGCGAAGAGATGAAGATTGTATGTTTGGATTTGGAAGGGGTTCTGGTGCCGGAGATCTGGATCGCGTTTTCAAAGGCGAGCGGTATCCCGGAGCTGACGCGCACGACCCGGGATGAGCCGGATTACGACAAGCTCATGAACTGGCGGCTTTCGATATTAAAGGAGCACGGCCTGGGCTTAAAGGAGATTCAGGAGACGATTGCGACAATTGATCCGATTCCTGGTGCAAAGGAGTTTTTAGATGAGCTGCGGTCACTGACGCAGGTTATTATCATCAGCGACACGTTTGAGCAGTTCGCGACGCCTCTCATGAAAAAGCTGGGCTGGCCCACGATTTTCTGCAATTCCCTTGTGGTGGAGGACGGTGCGATCACGGGCTTTCGGATGCGCTGCGAGCAGTCAAAGCTGACCACGGTAAAGGCGCTGCAGGCTGTTGGCTATGAGACCATTGCCGCCGGTGACAGCTTCAACGACCTGGGGATGATCCAGGCGGGAAAGACGGGCTTTTTATTTAAGAGCACCGAGCAGATCAAGAAGGATTACCCGCAGATCCCCGCATATGAGGAATATGGGGAGCTGCTGGCAGCGATCAGGGCAGCGCTCTAAATTGCTGCAACGGCAGCAGTTTAGCCTTCGGCTGTACTGTTGCGAATAAAACATAAAAGAGGAGGAATAGATTATGAACACGTACAAGAAGCTCATGCAGGGCGTGGTGAAGGCCGAAAATGTCCTGATGGCCGTTACCCTGATCATGTCTCTGGTACTGACCTTTGCAAACGTGATCGGGCGTAAGGTGCTTAACCATTCGCTGACGTGGGTGGACGAGCTGGTAGTGGCGGTTTTTGTGCTGATCTCCCTGATGGGGGCTGCACTTGCCTGCCGGGAGGACGGCGGCCTTGTGGGACTTAGCCTTGTGTCCGACCGCTTAAAAGGGCCTGCGAAGCTGGGTCAGAAGCTGGCGGCGAATGCGCTGAGCATCCTTTACTGCGCGATCCTGACTTGGCAGGGAGTTGTCCGCACCATGGCGGATTTCAGCCAGAACACGCATACCTTCGTACTGCACTGGCCAAGGTGGATTTTCTGGGCATTTGTTCCGATTTGCGGCGTATTCCTGATTCTGCATTTTATCGAGAATACCATGGATTTTCTGAATGCCGGAAAGGAGGGTGGTAACTGATGGTTACAGCGGTACTTTTTATTGTTTTCTTTGTACTTTTGATTTTGGATGTGCCGATAGCGATCTGCCTGGGTGCGTCTTCTGTAGCGGCGATTCTGAGTGCGGGTCAGAGCCTGACGGTCGTTGCGACTAATACATATTCCGGTATCAGCAAAACCCTGCTTCTGGCGATACCCTTCTTTATCCTTGCCGGAAATATTATGGCAAAGGCGGGGATCTCAAGACGTCTCATCAAGTTTATCGACAGCTGCGCGGGGCACAGGCGCGGCGGCATCGCCATTGTGTGTGTGATCGTGGCATGCTTCTTTGGCGCCATTTCCGGCTCCGGCCCCGCGACCGTTGCGGCGCTGGGCGCAATTTTGATCCCCGCGATGATTGAGGCCGGCTTTAGCGCACCCTTTGCGACTGCGCTCATGGCGGCAGCGAGCTCGATCGCCATTGTTATACCGCCGAGCATCGCCTATGTGGTTTATGCTTCCATTACCGGCGACAATGTGGGTGATTTGTTTATTGCAGGCATCATTCCCGGCATACTGATGGGTCTTGCCCTGATTATTGTCGTTATGGTTGAGGTGCGAAAGAAAGGGATCGCATCATCGAGGGAGAAGGCAAGCGGAAAAGAGCGCTGGGTGACATTCAAGGATGCATTCTGGGGCTTTTTGATGCCGGTTATCATTCTGGGCGGTATTTACGGCGGCGTGTTTACCCCGACGGAGGCCGCAGCGGTGGCGGCAGTTTACGGACTGGTCGTGGGTGTGTTTGTTTACCGTGAGATTAAGTGGCAGGAGCTGTTTGAGATCACGGTCGAATCTGCAAAGACCACCGGTGGGATCATGTTTATCGTGGCGTCCGCAACACTGTTTTCCTACGTGTGCACGCTGTTCGGCATCTCGGATGCGGCGACTGCGCTTCTTGGCAGTGTGTCTGCGAACCGGTTTGTGTTCCTGCTGATCTGTAATGTAATTTTCTTAATCGCGGGCTGCTTTATCGACGCAAACTCCGCGATGTACATTTTCATTCCGATTATGTACCCGATCTGCATTGCCCTTGGCTTTAATCCCATCGCCTTCGGTGTGATGGCGACCTTGAACCTTGCGATCGGGCAGGTAACACCACCGGTTGGCGTCAACCTGTTTGTAGCCATCAGCCTGAAGCTGAAAAATGTCAAAAAGGTAACGCTGCAGCAGATTTCAAGGGCGGTTATGCCGATGGTTGCGGCGGGGCTTGCCGTGCTGGTCGTATTTACCTATTTTCCCCGTGCGGCTTACACGAAGGGAATCGGAAGCAGGGGAGATGCTGCTTCAAACAGCACGCAGATCGAGGCATATGACAATGAAACGTACGATCCGGCGGCAGACGCGTTTTACAACGATGCGGAGTGGGACGAGATGACCTGGCACTTTGCATGCTCTACCGGGGAGACGTCGACCTGGGCGAAGGCGGGCCGTTACTTCGGCGCGCTCATGGAGGAGTCCACCGGCGGAAAAGTGAAGGTTGTTGTGGACGGCTTCTCCGACCAGCTCACAAACGGCTCCCAGCCGGACGGTATCTCCGCGCTGGTGGAGGGCGATCCGGTCCAGCTTTCCATGCATTCGAACCTGATCTATTCTTCCTTTGACGATCGGTTTAATGCGGTGTCCCTTCCCTACATTTTTGCGGATTATGATGATGTGGACGCAAAGCTGGACGGGGAGGCCGGCGAGAAGATGCGGGAGATTTTAGAGGGCATGGGCCTGGAGTGCCTCGGAATCGCGGAGAACGGCTTCCGTCAGCTCACGAACTCCAGACGGCCGGTCGCCTCCGCGGAGGATTTAAATGGCTTAAAGATCCGTGTGGCAGGCTCAAACCTGCTCATGAAGTCCTTCGAGGAATGGAAGGCAAATGCGACGAACATGAACTGGTCCGAGACGTATACCGCGCTCCAGCAGAATACGGTGGAGGGTCAGGAGAACCCGCTGCCCGCCATTGATTCGGCATCCGTGCAGGAGGTTCAGGATTACATATCTTTGTGGAACGCGTACTATGACTGCCTGTTTTTCTGCATGAACGGGGATATTTATAACAGCCTGACCGACGCGCAGAAGGAGGTCATCAACGCAAACGGGCAGAAAACGGTCGAATATCAGCGTCTGATCAATCGTTACGAATGTGACCTGCTCATCGCAGACTGGGAGGAAAACGGTGTAGTCGAGGTGCTTCACACCGAGGATGTGGATGTGGACAGCTTCCGGGATGCGACCGCGGGCGTTGCCGACTGGTTTGTAAACCAGCTCGTGGAAGCAGATGGCCTGCCGCAGGAGGAGGCGGAGGCGCTTGTCAATGCCTTTACCGAGCCTGCGGCGGACGTGGAGGCGTATGATAACGAGGAGTACGATGCCGCAGCGGATGCGGCGGCATCGGCCGCCGACTGGGAGGAGATGACCTGGCATTATGCATGCTCTACCGGGGAGACGTCGACCTGGGCGAAGGCGGGCCGTTACTTTGGCGCGCTCATGGAGGAATCTACCGGCGGAAAGGTGAAGGTTGTCGTGGACGGCTTCTCCGACCAGCTCACAAACGGCTCCCAGCCGGACGGCATTGCCGCGCTGACCGAGGGTGACCCCATCCAGCTGTCGATGCACTCCAACCTGATCTACTCGTCCTTTGACGACCGGTTCAACGCCGTATCGCTGCCCTATATTTTTGACGATTATGACGATGTGGACGCAAAGCTGGACGGCGAAGCGGGTGCAAAAATGCAGGAGATTTTAGAGGGCATGGGACTGGAGTGTCTCGGAATCGCGGAGAACGGCTTCCGCCAGCTCACGAACTCCAGGCGCCCGGTGGCCTCCGCGGAGGATTTAAGCGGCTTAAAGATCCGCGTGGCAGGCTCAAACCTGCTCATGAAATCCTACGAGGAATGGAAGGCGAATGCGACGAACATGAACTGGTCCGAGACGTATACCGCGCTCCAGCAGAACACGGTGGAGGGCCAGGAGAACCCGCTGCCCGCGATTGCTTCCGCGTCCGTACAGGAGGTTCAGGAATACATTTCCCTGTGGAATGCGTACTATGACTGCCTGTTTTTCTGCATGAACGGCGAGATCTTTAACGGCCTGACCGAAGCGCAGCAGACGGTCGTGAAGGAAAACGCGAAAAAGGCGGTGGAGTACCAGCGCATGATTAACCGCTATGAGTGCGACCAGCTCATCGCTGACTGGGAGGCAAACGGGACGATTGAGGTGCTTCACACCGAGGATATTGACGTGGAGAGCTTTCGGGAAGCTACGGCGGACGTTGCCGGCTGGTATGTAAAGCAGCTTGTGGACGGCGGCATCGACGAGGCGGAGGCAAAGAGCCTTGTGGAGGCGTTTACGAAATAAGAGGGAACGGCGGCCGCGGTGCAGGTGATGTGTGCACTGGCGTATTTAAAAGCCCCGGGATGTCCGGTATCAAACCGGCTGTCCCGGGGCTTTTGCGTCCTGCGGCAAAAATCGGCGCTAATTTTCATTTGGGGGGGTCATCCAGCCAGTACACTTTAAGATTGACCGGTCGCTGGCGAGGGTCAGCTCCTTGCGGTAGTTGGACGGCGTCATCCCTACGATCTCGGAGAAATGCCGGTTGAAGCTGGAGACGGAGTGGAAGCCCACATCCTCGGAAATCTCCAAAATCGGCTGCTCCGTCGTGCGCAGCATCGTGGTGGCGTGAGTGATGCGGATGCGGTTTAAGTATTCGAGCGGGCCGAAGCCCATGATGGAGGAAAAAAGCCTGCGGAAATGGGTGGGGCTTAAATCGCACAGCTTCGCCAGCTTGTCCATGGGAAAATCCAGCATATAGCTGGTGCGGATGTAGTGCAGCGCCGGTGCGATGGCCAGGGAATTTTCGCTGTGCGCCACATCGGAGACACCCTCCTGCTCAATGTAATAGTTCATCAGCTTTACAATGAGCGACAGCATCAGCCCGCGGACGGAGAACTGGTAGTTGCTCTCTTTCTTCTGCATCTCGCGGATGATCGAAGTGACAAGCCAGGCGATATCGGGGTGCTCATGCGAGGGCAGAACCGCGTGGAATTCACGGATCATATGGGAGAGCACGTCGTGGTTGCCGATGACCTCCACCGGAAAATAGGGGAAGAACAGCTCCTCCACGTTGACAAAAATATAGTGCCACATGCTGGCCGTACCGGGCGAGGAAAAGGTCGTGTGCGGGATGTTGCTTGCGACGACGGTGATGTCGCCCATGTGGAATGCCTGCTCGTTGCCGCGGAAGCGCATGGTGCCGCTGTCGGATTCACAGTAGCCGATCTCCAGGCAATTGTGGAAATGAAGCGTCTGGGACGGAACGTCGGATATGCGCCACTCGTCGCCGCCCAGAAGAATCAGGGGGAAGCTGGCGGGCAGAAGGTAGTTTCGGTACTCAATATCCGGCTGTTTCGGCTTAGACATAAAAACCACTCCTTTCGTTTTCAACCACGGGTAAAAGTTTGATTTAATTATACAATGTGTACAAAAATTGGTCAACAAAAATATATAATATACACAAAGTGCCGGCAAAACGGTTTTCAAAATGGTCGAAATTGCAAAGTTTTTACCGGAATGAAAATGGAAAGGCGAGGCGGATTTGGGTATAATTACTTCATCACTCAAATCGCAAAGGAGTAAATAGTATGAAAGAAAAAAAGGGAGTGCAGGAGACGCGAAAGCCGAAACAGAAAAGCAACATCGCGTTCTACCTGAAAAAGAACTGGCAGCTTTATGTCCTGATTCTTTTGCCGATGCTGTTCATCTTTGTCTTCAAATACGGTGCGTACAGCGGACTCACCATTGCGTTTAAGGACTACAAGGTGGCAAAGGGCTTTGCAAAAAGCGACTGGGTAGGCTTTGAGATCTTCCAGAAAATTTTTGCCCACCGTGATTTCGGCAAAGCGGTAAAGAACACGCTGTTTGTCAATGTGCTGGATCTGGCCTTGAGCTTTCCGATGCCGATCATTCTGGCGCTTTTGCTCAACGAGATCCGCGTGAAGTGGTTTAAGAAGGTGTCGCAGACGCTTTTGTATCTGCCGCACTTCCTCTCATGGGTCATCATCGGAGCGCTGGCTTATCAGCTCTTCTCCGTGAGCAACGGTGTGATCAATGCGCTGATCGCAAATGCGGGGGCGAGCCCGATCCCGTTTTTGCAGGAGGATACCTGGTGGCTCATTACATATCTGCTGATCGGCGTCTGGCAGACGATGGGATGGGGGACGATCATCTATCTGGCGGCGATTACGAGCGTCAGTCCCGATCTGTACGAGGCGGCGCGTGTGGACGGGGCCGGGCGCTGGATGCAGTGCTGGCATGTGACGCTGCCGTGTATCCGGAGTACGATCGTTACACTGCTCATCATGAACCTGGGTAAATTGATGCAGGGTTCCTTCGAACGAATTTACGCTTTGATGAACCCGAAGGCAAGCGAGTATACCACGATGATCCCGGTACTTGTTTACAGATGGGGTATTGAGAGCGGAAAGTTCAGCGACGCGACCGCGCTTGGATTGTTCCAGTCCATCATCGGCCTGATCCTTGTACTGGCATCGGATTTTATTGCAAAACGTCTCGGTGAAGACGGCTTGATTTAAGGAGGGCAGGAAAATGAGTACAAATACCGCAATTGCAGAAAATAAAAAAGCGTGGACGCCTGCGAGAATCCGCAACCTGATCATTGATATCCTGATCTGGGCGATCATAGCAGCCGTATCGCTGATGTGCCTGCTTCCCTTCGTTCATGTGTTTTCCAAATCCATCAGTGAGGAGGCATATGTTGTCGCGAACAAGGTGGTGCTGCTTCCGAAGGGGTTCAGTATGAATGCCTACCAGAAGATTTTCGCGGATGCATCCATCATGCGTTCCATGTATGTGACGGTTGTCGTGACATTATCGTTTACCGTGATCGGCATGTTTCTGACGATCTGCGCTGCTTACGTGTTAAGCCGCAAGGACTTTAAGGGACGCAAGATTCTGACCTTCCTGATTATGGTGACGATGTACTTTACGGCGGGTACGATCCCGGAGTACATCCTTATGAGCAACCTGAACATGCTCGATACATGGTGGTGTCTGATTTTACCGCTCTGTTTCGCACCTTATAACCTGCTGATCATGAAGAATAACTTTCAGAACAATATTTCCGAGAGCCTGATCGAATCGGCGTTCATCGACGGGGCCGGACATTTCACCATTCTGGCGAAAATCGTTGTCCCTCTCTCGAAGCCGATTATCGCGACCATCGCACTGTTCTACGCGGTCGGACGGTGGAACGCATATCAGGATGCGCTGTACTATATTAAGCAGAACACGAGCCTGCGCCCGCTGCAGCTAAAGCTGTACAATCTGGTCGTGGCGGCCAGCGAGTCGTTCCAGGCGGAGGGCGGAAGCGTCGGCGTACTGACAAACCCCGAGGTGTTAAAGGCAGCCTGCGTTATTTTCGCTACCGTGCCGATTGTAATCGTGTATCCGTTCCTGCAGAAATATTTTGTGCAGGGAACGATGGTCGGGGCTGTAAAGGAGTAACCTTAAATGGTTTTCTGGTAAAACCAGAGTTTTTTATAAAAAATACAACTAGGAGGGTATGAGATGAAAAACAAAACAATCAAGAAACTTGTGTCAGTGATGCTGGTCGCTTCCATGGCAGCGTCTATGGTTGTGGGCTGCGGCTCCAAGGACGACGCGCCGGCAGACGATGCCGCGACAGACGAGCCTTCGGATGACACGACGGCAGATGACACACCTTCGGATGAAGGGGACGCACCTGCAGATGGCGGCGATTACACCGACTATTCCGGCGGATTTTCCGAGACGGTAACCATCAAGATTCCGGTTTATGACCGTGCATTCGAGGGATGGGACGTGACAAACAATTACTATACCCAGTGGGTACAGAAGGAGTTTGGGGACAAGTACAACGTAAACGTTGAGTATGTTGCGATCAACCGTACCAACGAGATCCAGGACTACATGCAGTTAATCGCTGCTCAGAACGCACCGAGCATCATCATGCACTATGATATGCCTCAGGCCGTAAACTACTACGGTGAGGGCGCAATGCAGCCCCTTGATCTCAATGAGATCGCATACTATGCACCGACCTATTATGACAAGATGTCCGATGTCATCGCGAAGTACGGCACACTCGACGGCGAGAATGTATTCTTCTTTGCAGAGCGTGAGGCGATCTACTACAACTGGGTAACTCTGATCCGTCAGGACTGGCTGGATGCAGTCGGCGCTGACATGCCTACAAACCTTGAAGAGCTCAACGAGGTTGCAAGAAAATGGAAAGAGGCCGGCCTTGGAACGATCGGCGGCGAGATGCATACCGCTTCCTTCACGATGGAGTATCCGTTCTTCAACGAGAATATCACGGATGATGAATACGCATTATATCTCGACCTGAACGTAGCACCCTTAACATGGGAGCCTACCAAGGAGTACTTAAAGAACCTGAACATGCAGTACAACGAGGGCATCGTTGATCCCGAGTGGTACTTAAACCCCGACGATGCTTCCAGAAAGGCTGATTTTGTATCCGGCAATTCAGGAACCTACGCATTCTATATCAACAGCTCAACAGACGCGATCACTTCCCTGCTGGCAAATGATCCCGATGCGAAGGTAGCATGCTTACAGTTCGGCGGTAACTCCGTAACCGGACACAACTACTTCTATGAGTATCCGCCTTACGGCATGATCATGGGTATCAACACAAACGCAACCGACGAGGAGCGCGCAGCCGTATGGATGTTCCTTGACTGGATGAGCCAGCCCGAGAACCTGTTCTTCTTACAGAATGGTGTTGAGGGTGAGAACTACACCTTAAACGAGAACGGCGTTGCGATCCAGAACTCTGATTTTGACGGCGAGTCCAAGCTGTCCCAGAACAACAACAAGGATTACTGGTGCCTGGTACAGGAGGTTGTAACCTATGATACCGAGGAAGGAACCTACCAGTATAACTTAAACAACCTTGCACCCAACGGTTATGAGTATATCATTGAGGATGCTTACAAGGGCGCGAACGATAACGCGGAGTACGGTATCATCACTCCGATCTTTACAAAGGTTGTTGAGGCTACCAACGAGTACTCCGGTGATCTGAACGCTCTGTGGCAGGAAGCAGCGGCAGACCTTGGAACCTGCAAGCCGGAAGAGTTTGACGCGAAGTATGAGGAGTACTGCCAGCAGTACCTGGATGCAGGATATCAGGCAATTTTAGATGAAAAGCAGTCTTATATTGACGAGGGAAGCTACATCCTGTAAAATATTTTCAACAGTGTTATAGGTATATGTAATAACTGAAGTAATAGGGGCTGCTGCTTCATGCAGCAGCCCGTATTTTAAGTATGGAGAGGAAATGTGACATGGCGGGATTAAACTATAACAAAGCAGAAATAGAGGAAGCAATCGACCGGATCGTGGAGCGCACAATGCGCATGGATATGCCCTGGGACTGGCCCTGCGGCGTAGCATACTATGGAATCAGCAAGGCATATGAGGTGACGAAAAACGAAAAATACTTAAACCTGATGAAAGAACGGGTTGATGAATATATAGAGCTTGGTATCCCTTACGGAACGGTAAACATCTGTGCGATGGGGCACTGCTGCATCACGCTGTATGAGGCGACGGAGGATGCGCGTTACTGGGATATCGTGATGGATAAGGTCAAATATCTGCGCACCGAGGCGCTGCGCTTTGGGGAGAACGTTTTGCAGCACACCGTATCCGCGAAAAATGATTTTCCGGAGCAGGCGTGGGCGGATACGCTGTTTATGGCAGCCTATTTCCTGCTGCGTGTAGGCGTGAAGCAAAACGATGCAGAGCTGATTGACGATGCATTGAACCAGTATTACTGGCACATCAAATATTTGCAGGATCCCGACACCGGCCTGTGGTATCACGGCTACAATAACATTACGAGGGATCACATGTCGGGCTTTTACTGGGGCAGGGCAAACGCGTGGGCAGCGTACACGATGTCACAGGTAAATTCGGTGCTGCCGGAGTGCTACCTGTATCCGAAATTTATGGATATCGCAGGCTCCCTGAACGAGCAGCTTGCGACGATCAAGACGCTGCAGACGGAAAACGGGCTGTGGCGCACGATCCTGGACGATTCGGATTCCTACGAGGAGGTTTCCGCCAGCGCAGGCATTGCGGCGGCGATGATTGCAAAGGGAAATCCGTTACATATCAAGTACATTAACAAGTCTATCAGCGGACTGCTGGCGCAGATCTCCCCGGATGGCCGGGTGATGAACGTATCCGGCGGCACTGCGGTCATGAAGGACCGCGACGGCTACCGCAATATTTCCCGCGACTGGATCCAGGGCTGGGGACAGGGTCTGGCACTTGCGTTTTTCGCCGGTGTGCTGAACTACGAAAATATGAGAAGCGACGGAGCACTCTGATGAAATTTACATTTGGATTTAATGCGGCGGGTGGGAAGCGTGTACCCGCCGCACTTCTTTATAAGACAAATCACGATAAGACAAACCACGCAGGGCCGGCGGGGGCGGACGGCGTGCCGCAGGCAGCGCCGGGAGGCGCCGGCAGCCGGGAATGCGAAACGCGGGGCGGCGCCTGCGGCTTTCTGACGGAGGAGAGCCGGAAAGGCGATTGGCGGCTTGGGGTTGCAGAACTGAACGACGGTTATGCACCTGTATACTGGGCGAAGGATTTTATACACACAAAAATAGAGCAGGACGCACAGGGCTGCTTTGTGGACTACGAGGGGGAGGGGGCGCTTCCCTTAACCTTCGTCTGCGATGTGCCCTGCGAGGGCAGCTACCGGGTCAGGGTGTCGCTTGCCGCACCGGACGATACGCAGGCGCTGCTTTTTCTCGGACGCAGGTGTCTGGCGGCACGCGCTGACTTGAAGGGCGGTGTATCGTGGAGCGGGAGCTTTCTCACTCATATCTGCCCCATCATTCCGCGGGGATATGCACAGCCTATGGAGGATCTGACTTTGGACGTGACGGTTGTGGGCGCGGGTGTGCGTCTGTGCGAGGTGGAGGTGACGCCCTGGGAGGGGCCTGTCGTCTATATAGCGGGGGATTCCACCGTGACCGACCAGAGCGCGGATTATCCGTATCTGCCGGGCAACAGCTACTGCGGCTGGGGACAGATGCTTCCCGCCTATGTGGGAAAATGGCTCCCCGTCTCAAACCACGCGCACTCAGGCCTGACTACCGAGAGCTTCCGGGAGGAGGGGCACTACGGGATCGTCCGGGAGCGGATCCAGGCGGGGGATTTCTGCCTGATTCAGTTCGGGCACAACGACCAGAAGCTGATGCATCTCATGGCGGAGGGCGGCTACCGGGAAAACCTGGTCCGCTATATTTCCGAGCTTTTGGCGAAGGGTGCATTTCCCGTGCTTGTGACGCCCCTCGCGCGGAACAGCTGGATGGGCGGCAGCGGTGCGTACAACGACCTGCTGGCAGATTATGCGCGGATATGTCTTGAGATCGGTGCGGCTTTGCGGATTCCGGTGCTTGATCTGCATGCGAAGAGCATGGCGTTTGTAAAGGCGCAGGGCAGGGAGGCTGCGAAGCGCTATTTCTTCCCTTCTGATTATACGCACAGCAACGATTACGGTGCATACCTGTTTGCAGGCTTTATCTATGAAGAACTGGTCGAAAAGCGGGTGCTTGAACGGGCGGCATGGACGGGGGAGGACAAACCGCGTGTGTGTGACGAAGCGTGCTTTGAGGGGATCGGCGCCGTGCCGGATTTGGGCGGGATGCCCCGGTGGGAGCCGCCGCAGGTGCCTGCGAAGCTGACGGTACCGGAGGAATATGCGCACATGGACAACCCGGCGGATGAGCATTTGTTTGAGGAGCTGGAGCGGTCGCAGGAGATTTTAAACCGTGCGGAGGCGCTGGAGCTGGTTGTGACCGCCATGCATTTTTTTCCGACCAACGTGTACAACGATATGTTTACGGATGTGATCGGGCATGAGATCTATGCGGGAACCGTCGAGTGCGCATGGCAGAACGGGCTTATACCGGAGGAGCTGATTGACGGCAATACCCTGCAGCCCTTGCGGGAGGTGGACGGAAACACGTTTGTGCGTATCCTGTTAAACGCCTACGGGACGCGAAAGGACCTGCCCCGGGGCGGAAGCGACCTGGAGATTGCCCGGGCGCTTGACATCCTGCCGGATGCGTTTGACGCCTGTGCACCCCTGACGCGGCGTGCGGCGGCGGATATGTGCAGGAAATTATCTATATAAAAATCAATCTTCTATATAAAAAGTAAATCTATATATAAAAATCGGGTCGTATGCGGGCGGCAGTAAAATGTGTGAAGCGATGAGCGATCCGTGAGAAGGAGGAAGTGATGGCAAATAATTTAACAGGCGGATTTACCCTCCCCGGGGAGGCGGGCTATGAGGCTTTGACACTGGAGCTTGCGAAGCGTTGGGGTGCCGATGTGATCCGCGACAGCGACGGGACGGAGCTTTCGGACGAGATCATCGAGGCGGGGTACGGCATCTATTCTACGATCTGCATTATCCGCGAGCATAACGAGTGGGCGAAGGCGCATCCGTCGCATTTACAGCAGACATTTTTGATGACGCAGCCAAGGCTTGCGGCGGAGGGAAGCCTTTCTATCCATCTGATGGAGGATTTTTTCGCCGGGCAGTTTCAGGTGAACGACAGTGAGGAGGGGATGCGCTACTGGGAGGTCTATGACCGCACGGCAGAGCAGAAGCTTCCGGGGACGGCATGGAGCTATGATGCGGCGGCTGAGGCCGTGTGCATAAAGGAGCCGGTGCCTTTTCATCACTATACGGTGAGCTTTCTTTCGTACCGTATCTGGGAAGAGATTTCCATGTACAACCATGTGACGAACAGCTGGGACAAGGAGCATCTCATGCCGGTTGACCCGCGCGGCGGCGAGGCGCAGGATTATCTCTACGGGTGGCTGAAAAACTGGTGCGAGACGCATCCCCACACGACGGTGGTGCGCTTTACGTCCATGTTTTACAATTTTGTATGGATCTGGGGCAGCAGCGAGAGAAACCGCAGCCTGTTTACAGACTGGGGCTCCTATGATTTTACGGTAAGCCCCCAGGCGCTGGACGAGTTTGAGAAGGAATACGGCTATGCGCTGTGTGCGGAGGATTTCATCAACCAGGGGAAGCTGCATGTGACCCATATGCCCCCGGAGAAAAAGCAGCGGGATTACATGGAATTTACGAACCGGTTTGTCATTGACTACGGAAAAAAGCTGGTGGAGCTGGTGCATCAGTACGGCAAGAAGGCGTATGTCTTTTACGACGACAGCTGGGTTGGCGTGGAGCCTTACGGCGAGCGCTTCCCGCAGTTTGGCTTCGACGGCCTGATCAAGTGCGTATTCTCCGGCTATGAGGCGCGGCTGTGCGCCGGTGCGAAGGTGGAGACACACGAGCTTCGGCTGCACCCGTATCTGTTTCCGGTGGGCCTCGGGGGCATGCCTACCTTTATGGAGGGCGGAAATCCGACGAGGGATGCGAAGGAATACTGGAACCATGTGCGCCGCGCCCTGCTGCGGGAGCCGGTCGACCGTCTGGGGCTCGGGGGCTATCTGCACCTGGTACAGGATTACCCGGATTTCTGCAGCTATATCGAAAACCTGATGGATGAGTTCCGGCGGATCAAATCGATGCATGAGGGCGGCGTATACACGCTTCCGGTTACGGTTGCCGTGCTTCACAGCTGGGGTGCGCTGCGCCCCTGGACGCTCTCGGGACATTTTCATGAGACATACATGCACGATCTCATCCATATCAATGAGTCGCTGGCGGGGCTGCCGGTGAACGTGAAGTTCATCAGCTTTGCGGATGTGGTAAACGGCGGGCTTTCGGACGTGGATGTGGTGATCAATGCCGGGGCTGCTGGAAGTGCTTGGAGCGGCGGAAAGGCATGGGAGGACGCGGCGCTTGTGACGGCACTCCAGAAATGGGTGTATGAGGGCGGCGCGCTGATCGGTGTCGGGGAGCCTTCCGCGGTGGACGGCTTTGCCGATTATTTCCGCATGGCGCATGTCCTCGGCGTGGACGAGGACACGGGGGCAAAGGTTTGCCACGGAAAATGGCAGTTTGACGTGGATACGGCGCTCGCAGGGCAGCTGATTCCGGAGGGCGCCGTTATCCCGGCAAGGAAGGGCATTTTCCTGACGGACGGCACGGCGCAGGTGCTTGCGGAGGCGGACGGCACGCCGACCGCGGCAGTGCATGCATTCGGCAGGGGCAAGGGCATTTATCTTGCGGGCTATGAGTACTGCAACGCCAACACGCGGATGCTGCTGCAGCTTTTGCTCTACGCGAAGGGGCTGCCGGCGGAGCAGTGCTATCTGACCGACTCACCCGAGACGGAGTGCGCATACTACCCGGGAAGCGGGCGGCTGGTGGTCATCAACAACAGCGACCGGGAGCAGGAGACGGCGGTAAAGACGGAGCACGGCGAGCAGCACTTTATTCTGCAGCCCTTTGAGACGGTAATTACAAAGCTGTGATCATAGCCGGCTGCTGATTACGGAGTGAACAGTAATCTGGCCGGGGCGGCGGGGTGCGGGCAGCATCCGGCGAATGGCTTGTTCTGCAGGTATCATTTTAATGGAGGTGACTATTTTGAAGGCAGGAGTACGGGCACACGATTACGGGCGGCACGGGGTAGCGGAGTATGCCGCGCTTTTGAAAAACGAGGGCTACGAGGCGGTTCAGCTTGCTATTCCGAAAGCGTTTACCGGTATCGGGGGCTATGAGGATATTACGGAGGCGCTCTGCGAGGAAATCCGCAGGGAATTTGAAGCGCAGAAGCTTGAGATTGCGGTGCTGGGCTGCTATATGGATCTCGGCAATCCCGATGAGACGGTCCGCGCACAGGCGGTGGAGACGTTTAAGCGCTGCCTGCGCCTGAACCGGATCATCGGCGCGCGGGTGGTTGGGAGTGAGACGGCTTATCCGCATCTTTCCAAGCTGGAAAAGCACCGCTGGTTTCCGGCGATGATGGAGAGCCTGAAGGAGCTGCGGGACGAGGCGGAGCGGCTGGATGTGTGGATGGCGGTTGAGCCGGTCGGCTGGCACCCCTTAGAGGACGCAGAGACGGCGCGGGATGTGCTGCGGGAGCTGGACAGCGACCATGTGAAGATCATCTTCGATCCGGCAAACGTGCTGGAGCGTCCGGGTGAGGTGGTGCAGCGGGCGTACTGGGAGCGCTGCTTTGCCATGCTCGGCGATTTTATCGAGACGATTCACCTGAAGGATTTTACGGTTGACGAAAACGGCGCCTATGTGCCGAAGCTTCTGGGTGAGGGCGACATGGACTATGGGGTATTAAAGGAGTGGCTGAAAACGAGAGAGGACATGCCGGTGCTGCGGGAGGAGATGGACCCGGCGCATGCGGCCCGGGAGCTTGCGTTTATGCGGGCGCTCGGATAACGAAAACGGGCAGGATTTCCTGCCCGTTTGCTAATGCTCCAAATAAATTCCGAACAAAAAGAATGACCTGGAAAACAAAAACATTGCTTGCCCTTTTTTCTAATTTCTGCCATTATAGATAGATAAGGAAAAGGAGAACTGCATGTATTCATTTGAAACCCGCGTTCGCTACAGCGAATGCAACACGAGGAATGAGGCGGGGCTGACGGCGCTGCTTGATTATTTACAGGATTGCTGTACGTTTCAGTCAGAGCATCTTGGGATTGGGCCGGAATTTTTGTGTGAGCACCATGTCGCGTGGATTTTGAGCAGCTGGCAGGTGGATGTCCTGCGCTATCCTGCGATGGGCGAGGTGCTGACCATTTACACATGGCCCTATGGGATCCGGGGGTTTTACGGGCTGCGCAATTTTAAGATTGAGGACGGCGGCGGCAACGTCATTTTGAAGGCTAATTCAATCTGGGTGTTCATCGACACACAAACCGGAAAGCCGACGCGCCCGATGCAGGAAATGTATGACCGGTATGAGTCGGAAGCGCAGCTTGAGATGGAATACCTGGGACGCAAGCTTCCGGCGCTCCCCGAGGGGGAGAAAAAGGCGGCGATTTCTGTGCCGCATTACTTTATTGATACAAACCATCATGTAAACAATGCAAAGTACATTCTGATGGGAGAGGAATTTTTGCCGGAGGGCTTTTTCGTGCACCGCATCTGGGCGGAGTACAAAAAGGCCGCGGTGCTGGGGGATGTGGTCTGCCCTGCGGTGTGCGTGGAGCCGGAGCGCATCAGCGTGCGGCTGGCCGACGGGGGCGGTGTGCCCTATGCGAACATAATATTTTACGGAAAAAAGGAGCTGCAATGAAAATAGGTGTATATGAGACGTTGACAATTATAAAAAAAGTAGATTTCGGCGTGTATCTGGCGGAAAACGCGGATGCGGAGGAGAAGGTTCTGCTCCCGAAGGCGCAGGTGCCGGCGGGCGCTGCGCTTGGGGAGCGCTTGAAGGTTTTTCTCTACCGTGATTCCAAGGACCGCATGATCGCGACGTGCGCCGAGCCGAAGCTGACGCTGGGCGGTCTGGCGCTCCTTTCGGTTTCGCAGGTCGGAAAGATCGGGGCGTTCCTTGACTGGGGGCTGGAAAAGGACCTGTTTCTTCCATTTAAAGAAATGAGCCGGAAGGTGGAGGAGGGCGACGAGGTGTTTGTGACGCTCTATGTCGACAAGAGCGGAAGGCTCTGCGCCAGCATGCGGCGGATTTATGACAGGCTTTCCACCGATTCACCCTACAAAAAGGACGATGTGGTGCACGGCAGGGTTTATGAGTTCGGGCATGACTTCGGGACGTTTGTAGCGGTGGACGACCGCTACTCTGCGATGATCCCCCGCAGCGAGGACGTGTCGGATCTGAAGATCGGCGATGTGATCGGGGCGCGGGTCACGGCGGTGAAGGAGGACGGCAAGCTGGACATTACCCGCAGGGAAAACAAGGAGACGCAGATGGATGCGGACGCCGGAAAGGTGCTTGCGGTGATCGAAGAGTATGCGGGCGTGCTGCCCTTTAACGATAAGGCATCCCCGGAGATCATCATGCGGGAGCTGCAGATGAGCAAGGCGGCGTTCAAGCGCGCGGTGGGGCGGCTCTACAAGGCGCGCATGATCGAGATCACGGAGAAGAGCATCCGCCTGCTGTAGCACGGGACAAGGTGGGCGCTTTCGCGGTATCCGCACATTCCGCCGCACCACGATCCCTGCTTTTTGCCGTGTCACATTCGGGGAAATCGCCGATACGTCAAAAGACGGCTGTCATAAGAAGCTGACAGCCGCCTTTGCCGCGGTCTTATGCGTAGAGATTTACGTTGCCGCCGATTTCGGGGTTCACGGATAGTTCCATCGCGCGGATGATTCCTGCGCCGTTGATCTGGGTCTGCTCCAGCTCCTTGCTGAGCATGGCAACACCGACGGTGGTCGGTGTGTCGTATCCGTTTACCGATACACTGCCCTGTTCCATCTGGAATAATGCAGAGGAGGCAAGTGCGCCGATTTCCATGGTCATCCCACCTTTCCTGCTACGGATAGCATTTCATGATTGTCCGTTTTAAGTAAGGATTTAAACGGTATACATATCTTAACATGAGATGGGGAAAAATACAATAAAACAGACGGAGGGAATTCTATGTTGGATGTTATTATAATAGGAAGCGGGCCTGCGGGCCTTTCAGCAGCGATCTATGCGATGCGTGCCGGGCTGGAAACGCTGGTGATCGAGCATCAGCCCATGAGCGGCGGACAGATCCTGAACACGGTGGACGTAGACAATTATCCCGGGCTGCCGGGCATCGGCGGGTTTGAGCTGGGGCAGAGCTTCCGAAACCACGCGCAAAAGCTGGGCGCGCGCTTTGAGACGGCGGAGGTAACGCAGATCGACGGGGCGGACGGGACAAAAAAGGTTGTGGTCACAAATAAGGGCCGTCATGAATGCCGTACGATCGTGCTGGCGATGGGCGCGGTGCACCGGACGCTTGGCGTGCCGGGGGAGGAACGTTTTAAGGGTATGGGTGTATCCTACTGCGCGACCTGCGACGGCGCGTTTTTCCGCGGAAAAAAGGTAGCGGTCATCGGCGGCGGGGATGTGGCTCTGGAGGATGCGCTCTTTCTGGCGCGGGGCTGCGAGCAGGTGTACCTCATCCATCGCAGGGATACGCTGCGCGGGGCAAAATCCCTGCAGGGAAAGGTGTTTGACACGCCGAATATCGAGCCGGTCTGGGACAGTGCCGTGGAGGAGATCCGCGGTGAGGGAACGGTGCAAATGTTACAGATTATTAACAAAAAAACAGGGGAAAAGTCAGAAATTTCTGTGCAGGGCGTGTTTATTGCGGTTGGGCTTACGCCGAACACGGGAATTGTGCGGGATCTCGTAGACTGTGATCCGAACGGATACGTCCGTGCGGCAGAGACCGGGGTGACGAGTGTCCCCGGAATTTTTGCGGCGGGCGATTTGCGCACCAAGCAGCTGCGCCAGGTGGTGACGGCCGCGGCGGACGGAGCAAACGCGATCGCTTCCGTGGAGCGCTATTTATATGAGCGCTGACCAAAAGAAAAGCGGCCGCCCGGCCCGGGCATTTGTACCTGGAAAAAAATGGTCTTTAAAAAATACAATATTATGGCATCTGGTGGTTGACATAGTAATCTATCCTTGCTATAATGGCACTGTAATAAATGTAACAAATTTGTAACAAATACAGCAAACAGAAAAACACCACAATCTTGGAGGCTATTATGAATTATAGATCATTACGCATCACAACCTGCTGCCTGGCAAGCGCACTCACCCTGGGGATTACCCCCGTTGCTGCAAGTGCTGCTTCTACGGCGGGTGCGTCGGCAATCACAAATGTAAACGTGGCTTCGGAATTAAATGCTTCGTCATCTACATCCGGTATTTCGCTGGTCGTATCACAGTGTCTTTCCCAGTACCTGTCCGAGAATACCATCGGCGAAGGAAATGTTGTGAAGGAGACGACGGCAGCAGAGACCGTGACCGCACCGGGCAGTGAGGTCAAAGCAAAGGTTGAGGATGCGGAGGAAAAGACGGAGGAGAAAGAGGAGACACGGATGGTTGTCGCACAGGTTGACGGCTGTGTCAATGTTCGTGCTCATGCCAGCGAGGAGAGCAAGGTATTAGGAAAGCTTTACAATAACTCCGTCGGAACACTGATCAAGGAAAAGGACGGCTGGTATCAGATCAAGTCCGGCAACGTGACCGGTTATGTGAAGGCCGAGTTTGTAAAGGTTGACGACAAGAAGCTGTTAAAGAAGGTGGGTACCAGAATCGCAACCGTTGACACGACGACATTAAAGGTTCGTTCTCATGCGGATGCGGATGCATCCGTGCTCGAGCTTGTTCCCGACGGTGAGGATCTGACCATCGTGAGCGAGAAAAAGAAGGGCGAGGGCTGGGTAAAGGTTTCCGTGGAGAGCGGTGAGGGTTATGTGTCGCTTGATTACGTAAAATTATCCACCGAGTATACATATGCGGAGTCAAAAGAGGAGGAGGAGCGCAGACTGGCGGCAGAGGAAGCCGAGCGCCAGGCAGCGGCAGCGGCAGCAGCTCAGGCGGCGGCAGCCCAGCAGCAGGCACAGTCATCGTCTAACAGCGGCGGAAGCAGCTCATCCTCAGGCGGTTCCAGCTCAGGCAGCTCTTCTTCGGGCAGCAGCTCAGGCAGCTCTTCTTCAGGCGGAAGCAGCCAGAGCTACAGCGCGCCCTCCGGTTCCAATGGACAGGCTGTCGCAAATTATGCATGTCAGTTCGTAGGTAACCCCTATGTATACGGCGGAAGCAGCCTGACAAACGGTGCGGATTGCTCCGGCTTCGTTATGGCAGTATATGCGGCGTTTGGCGTATCGCTCCCCCATTCCTCAAGCGCACTGCGCAGCGTGGGCTACGGTGTGAGCCTTGACAGCATCCAGCCGGGCGATATCGTATGCTACAGCGGACATGTGGGAATCTATGTTGGCAATAACACAATTGTACATGCGAGTACGGAAGCTACCGGAATCAAGTATACCTCACCGGTTACTTATCGTACCGTAGTAGCTGTCCGCAGAATTTTCTAGTCGCAGCAGCACGGAAGAATGTGCCGCAATCCCTTGCAGTCAGAGGGATTGCGGCTTTTTATCGTAATGGGAATTTCCCGCGGATTTCCGAGAGGATCTGTTTAAAAATAAGAAGCAGTCCGGCGCAGCAAAGCGGGGGAAGCACGGCAAAGCCGCGGTGAAAAAAGTGAAAATAGCAACTTGCACAAATCTTCTCGGACAGGCGGAAATTCCCCGGGACAAGTCAAAAAGTTATCCACATGGAAAAAGATGGATTTATCGGAAAAATCGAGTTATTCACGAAGTTATTCACGTTATCCACAGAAAATCTTACAATTTGCGCGGTTTACATAGTAAAAGAAAGGAACAGCTGTTTTGTGCAGTTGCAATAAAGATGGTGATTTTGTCAGAAAATGACGAAAAGCACTTGACAGATACGCATGGTTCTTTTGGTTGAAAAATAAGCTGTACTCTGCTATATTATATAAAGTTAAAACGCCTTTGGATAAAACTGGACAGAAAAAGCATAAACCGAAGCACAGGCGGGGGAGACGCTGAATAAATAAAAGGAAAGGTAACTGTTTGAAACGGCTGCCAATGAAACGGTACAGGGTGAAACATGATTAAACAAATACATCTACTGGGAATGACGATTCCAAACTATTCATTGCGGGAGGAGCTTCTGCTTGCACAGGATGCACTGAAGGACGGAAAGCTGCAGCTGTTTTTGACAGTTTCCATGCAGTCCCTGGTCAGGGTGAGCAGCAGTGAATCCAAGGCGGCAAAAACCTGTGTGGAGCAGGCAGATCTGGTGGTGGTGGATGATCCCGAAATTTTGAGTGTCGCGGGCATTACATCCAGCCAGCGTATTCGCGAGGCAGCCGACCACTCCTTTTTTGCGGAGCTTTTAAATCGGCTGCAGCGGGGCGGGCATCCGGTGTACCTTGTTGCATCGAAAAATACGGCGCTGGAAAAAATAAAAGAAATTCTGGCGAGCCGGTATGAAAAGCTGACGATCGTCGGAGAATATAGTATGGAGGACTATCCGGACGATCCGGACCGTATGATCAATGAGATCAACGGGGCGGCGCCGGATGTGATTCTTTCGGTCATGCCGACTCCCCAGCAGGAGGAGTTTTTGATGGCAAACCGCAGCAAGCTCCTCTCCAGGCTCTGGTATGGTCTTGGGGAGAATTACAGCCAGCCGACAGGTAAAAAGGGTCTGGGCTGGCGGATGAAGCGGCTCATTCATTTCGGAAGGTTTAAGATGCATGTGAGCCAGTACGGGGAAGGGAAATAAGGAACGGTCAGGAAATATGGTTCGTATTCATAAAAAGAGAAAAGAGCTGGTGCGGGATTACATCCTGCTCATTGCAGGCACCGGCTTGATGGCGCTGGCGATTCAGGCGATTTTTGATCCGATGGGAATGGTCACCGGAGGGTTTACGGGAATCGGTATTTTGATTCGAAGGGCGACGATGGGGCTTGTGTCCGGCGGCATCCCCCTGTGGCTGACGAATATCCTTCTGAATCTGCCGGCGTTTACTGTGGCATGGTTCGTGATGGGAAGGGCATTTGTGTGCCGGACGGCGGTGGCGGCGTTTTTGCTGTCGCTGTGGCTCGGTGTGATTCCCCCGATTGACCTGGCGGGCGGCGATTACCTGCTCGCGTCGGTTTACGGGGGCCTGCTCACCGGCGCGGGCATTTCCATGGTATTTCGCACCGGGAACGCCACGGGCGGCACGGATCTGCTGGCATCCCTGCTCCACCGCAGGCTGCGCCGGTATTCGGTGGCGCAGCTTCTGGCTGTCTTAGACGGCATGGTCATCGTTGCGGGCTGGTATATGGTGGGCGCCCGCCCGGCGCTTTACGCGATTCTCACGGTGGCGATCGTGACGAAGGTGTCCGATATGATCCTGGACGGCCTGCACTATTCCAAGATGATCTTTGTGCTCTCCGACAAATCCTCGGAGATTGCCCGGCACATTCTCTACGAGATGAATCGGGGCTGCACCGCGATACCGGCCCAGGGGCTTTATTCCGACGAGATGAGAAAAATGCTCTTCTGCGTTGTGGGAAAAAAGGAGGTGTTGGATTTCAAGGATTGTGTAAAGGAGCTTGATCCCCATGCATTTGTAATTGTGACGGACGCAAATGAAGTGCTTGGCGAAGGATTTTTAGAATATTAGCATAAAAAAGATAGGATTTCCTCTTCCCTTTTTTGCACTTTTGCATTAAAATGAAAAATACAAACTCTTTTTTGCTTTTTTTATCAGATTTTTTTTGTATAAAATGCACAGAGAAAGAGCTTGTAGCGTAGCAGGTCAGGCAGATGAACTGTTACCCCGGATAAGGACAGGAGGAGCCGATATGGTATCAAATCAGATATTGCAGAATACAATAGATGGGCTGAAGGGAATCACGCGGAATGATCTGTGCGTGATCGATACGGAGGGCACCGTACTCGCCACGACGTTTCCCGAGGCAGAAAGCTTTACCGACTCCGCACTGGCGTTTGCAGAGTCGCCGGCGGATTCACAGGTTATGCAGGGCTGTCAGTTTTTTAAGGTGTTCGATGAGCACCAGCTGGAGTATGTGTTATTGTCATACGGGGAGACGGACGACGCATATATGATCGGCAAGATTGCGACCTTCCAGATTCAAAATCTTCTGGTGGCTTACAAGGAGCGCTTTGATAAGGATAATTTTATCAAGAACCTGCTGCTGGATAATTTGCTTCTGGTTGATATCTATAACCGCGCAAAAAAGCTGCACATCGATATCGATGTGCCCCGGGCGGTGTTTATCATTGAGACGAACCGCGAAAAGGACGGCAACGAGCTTGAGCGGGTGCGCTCGGTATTCCACGGCAAAAATCACGATTTTGTGACGGCTGTGGACGAGAAAAACATCATCGTTGTCCGTGAGCTTCTTGAGGGTGAGGGAATTGACGAGCTTTATAAGACGGCAGAGGTGATCCGTTCCCTTTTTGTGGGCACGGGGAGCCCGGAAGTACATATCGCTTATGGCTCCATCGTAAAGGAGATCAAGGAGGTTTCGCGCTCCTACAAGGAGGCGCGCATGGCGCTTGACGTGGGAAAGATCTTTTTTGAGGATAAGGACATTATCGCCTACGCTGCGCTTGGTATCGGGCGTCTCATTTACCAGCTTCCGATCCCTCTGTGCAAAATGTTTATCAGGGAGATTTTTGGCGGCAGGTCGCCGGACGACTTCGACGAGGAGACGCTGGTGACGATCAACAAATTTTTCGAGAACAACCTGAATGTATCCGAGACCTCGCGTCAGCTGTACATTCACCGTAATACACTTGTCTACCGTCTGGATAAGTTGCAGAAAAGTACCGGGCTTGACCTTCGGATTTTCGAGGATGCCATTACCTTTAAGATCGCGCTGATGGTTGTCCAGTACATGAAGTATATGGAGACGATGGACTATTAGAGGAGGAAGGCAAAATGCGAAGCATTTTTCAGGATGCCTTCCGACGAAATGCCCGTGAGAATTTTGAGCGGGCGCTACATTAGATATTAGGAGGCTTTATGATTCAGCTTGATCATGTGAGCAAGTCCTTTTCCGAGGGCATACCCGCATTGAACGATTTAACCTTGCATATTTCCGATGGCGAGTTTGTGTTTGTGGTTGGAGACAGCGGCTCCGGAAAGTCCACACTCATCAAGCTGCTCCTAAAGGAGCTGGAGCCGACCTCCGGCAGCATAACGATCAACAATACAAATCTCAAAGGAATCCGCCGCAGGCAGATCCCCTATTTCCGCCGGAATATCGGCTGTGTGTTCCAGGATTTCCGGCTTCTTAAGGACCGCAACGTTTACGACAATGTGGCGTTTGCACTGCGTGTCGTGAGCGCGTCGGGGCGCAGCATCCGCCAGAAGGTTCCGGTGATGCTGTCCATGGTGGGTCTTGCGGCAAAGTACCGCTCCTTTCCGAAGCAGCTCTCCGGCGGCGAGCAGCAGCGCGTGGCGATTGCCCGGGCGCTGGTAAATAATCCGAAGATTCTTCTGGCGGATGAGCCGACCGGAAACCTCGACAATAACAATGCCTGGGAGATCATGAATCTTCTGGAGGAGATCAACCAGAGGGGCACCACGGTTGTCGTTGTCACGCACAATCTGGAGATTGTGAAGGCTATGGGAAAGCGCGTCATTACAATTCAGAAAGGAACCCTTGTGTCGGATTCTCTGACAGGGGTCACAGGTGGCGGCGGCAATGCGGATTAGTACGTTTATTTATTCCATCAGGCAGGGCATTAAAAATATCTGGCGCAACAAGATGTTTTCCCTCGCGTCCATCGCGACGATGGCGGCATGTATTTTTTTGTTCGGACTTTTTTTTGCGATCGTGACAAATTTTCAGTCTATGGTAAGGGCGGCCGAGGAGGGCGTCGCGGTGACGGTTCTCTTTGATGATGATGTTACGCCCCAGGAGATCGCGGAGATTGGCGATAAGATTAAGGTGCGCACGGAGGTTTCGGCGTACAATTTTAAATCTGCGGCTGACGCCTGGGAGGAGTTTTCCCAGATTTATTTTGAGGGCAATGAGGATCTGGCGGAGGGCTTCGGGGATGATAACCCGTTGCAGAAATCCGAGAGCTATGAGATTTATCTGAGCAATGTTTCCGAGCAGGAGACGCTTGTGACCTATCTGGAGAGCCTGGACGGGGTGCGGGAGGTGCGCCGCTCGGAGATCGTGGCGAATACACTTTCTGATTTCAACCGTCTGATCGGCTATGTGTCTGCAGGCATAATTTTGATTTTGCTGTGTGTGGCAGTCTTTCTGATCAGCAATACAGTCACGGTTGGTATCGCCGTGCGAAAGGAGGAGATTGCCATCATGAAGCTGATTGGCGCTACGGATTATCTGGTGCGCGCGCCCTTTGTGGTGGAGGGTATCCTCATCGGCCTGATCGGCTCTGCGCTGCCGCTGATACTTCTTTATGGTATGTACAGCAAGCTGATCGGGTATATTATGGAAAAGTTCAATTTTTTGAGCAGCCTGCTGACCTTTTTGCCTGCCAATACGGTATTCCGGGCACTGACGCCGGTTGCGCTCGTCCTGGGCGTGGGCATCGGCTTCCTGGGAAGCTTTGTCACGATTCGTAAGCATTTAAAGGTATAAAGCATAAGGTAAAAGCATATGGAAGAAAGAGAGATCAGAGAAAGGGAGCAGCAGATGCAGGAGACTGCGGAAGCAATTCGTGAGGATATCCGAAGGATTGAGCAGGGGCAGCGGAACGCACTTTACAGAGGTCTCGCCATTGGTTCGCTGGCGATGCTGCTGTTATGCATGCTGGTAGTTTGTGTCTTTCCGGCTGTGGGAGGGCGTGTTTTTGGAAAGGAAGATCAGGCCGTCACCGAATCGGAGGACGAAAGAATATTGACGGAGCCGGTCAGAACGAAGATTGAGCAGCTTGCGGAAGTCATCGACATGCTTTATTATGAGGACGTGGATGAGGAGGATCTGGTAAACGGGCTTTACAAGGGGCTGTTTGCCGGAACAGGGGATATCTATTCGAGCTATTTTACACCGGAGGAGTATGAGAGCTTTATGATCACCACGACCGCCTCGCTCTGCGGGATCGGTGCCTCGCTCCAGCAGGATTCCAAAACCAGGGAGGTTGTCATTAAGCAGGTGTATGAGGGCAGTCCGGCGGAGAAATCCGGCATCCGGGAGGGCGACCGGATCGTGCAGGTGAATGATATCATCTCCACGACGATGGAGCTGTCGGAGCTGGTGACGCACATCCGAGGCGAGGAGGGTACCAGGGTTCACCTAAAGGTTTACCGCGCAAAGGAGCGCGACTATGTGGAGCTGGATGTGAAGCGTGCCTATGTGGATATGCCTACGCTCAGCGGTGAGATGCTTGAGGACGGCATCGGCTATATCCTGATCGCGGAGTTTGGGGAAAATACCGGAAAGGAATTTACCGATGTGGTAAATGATCTGAAGAAGCAGGGCATGACCTCCATGATCGTGGACGTGCGTGACAATCCCGGCGGCATGATTACCTCTGTGACCGAGATCCTTGACGAGATTTTGCCGGAGGGTGTAACGGTCTGGACGGAGGATAAGGCGGGCAATAAAATGGAATATAAGTCGGATGCGGCGTGCATGGATTATCCCATGGCGGTGCTCATCAACGGAAACAGCGCCAGCAGCGCGGAGATTTTCGCGGGGGCAATCCGGGATTACAAATACGGCACGCTCATCGGGTCAAAGACCTTCGGCAAGGGTATCGTACAGAGTATCCGCCAGCTGAAGGACGGAAGCGCCATCAAGCTCACGACGGCTAAGTATTTTACGCCCAACGGGGAGAACATCCACGGCGAGGGCATTGCGCCGGACATCGAGCTGGAATATAAATATATGAATCCGGATGCGGTGGAGTATGACAAGATGGAGGATAACCAGATCCTTAAGGCAATTGAGGTGCTCAAGGATCAATGAAGAACTGTAAACATGAATGACGGGTAAAAATTTCGTGGCTGAAGGAGATCTGGCAGTTACTGCTCACAGCGTGAACAGCAGCCTTCGGCATGTGTTTTTGCCCTCCTGCGGAAAAGAAAGAAGGTGACAGAATGGTAGAATTAGATCCGTATCGCATGTTATTAAATACGTGGAAAGAACCACTTCTGGAAGTGAGGGATGCACTTTGACTTAGCAAATAAGTCAAAACGTATCGAAGAGCTGGAGCGGGAGATGGAGGCGCCGGATTTCTGGGACAACGCCGAAGTATCCCAGCAGAAAATGAAAACACTCAAAAGCTTAAAGGATGACCTGGAAGCCTGCCGGGGTCTGGAGACCTGCTACGAGGATATCGAGACGCTGATCCAGATGGCTGAGGAGGAGAATGACGCATCGCTTCTGACAGAGATTGAGGAGGCGAAGAACAATTTTGAGACGGTCTACGAGGGGATCCGCATCAAGACGCTGCTCTCCGGGGAATTTGACCGGGATGCGGCGATCGTGTCGCTGAATGCGGGGGCCGGCGGCACCGAGTCCTGCGACTGGGCTTCCATGCTTTACCGCATGTACACCCGCTGGGCGAACGCGAAGGGCTTTTCCGTGGACGTGCTGGATTTCCACGAGGGCGACGAGGCGGGCATCAAGTCCGTAACCTTCCAGGTCAACGGCGAGAATGCTTTCGGCTACCTCAAATCCGAGAAGGGCGTTCACCGTCTCGTGCGCATCTCGCCTTTCAATGCGGCGGGCAAGCGGCAGACCTCCTTTGTTTCCTGTGATGTGATGCCGGATATCGAGGAGGATATTGACATTGAGGTGAAGGATGAGGATATCCGCATCGACACCTACCGCTCGAGCGGCGCGGGAGGCCAGCACATCAACAAGACCTCGTCGGCGATCCGGATTACGCACTTCCCGACCGGCATTGTGGTGACCTGTCAGAACGAGCGCTCCCAGCACATGAACAAGGACAAGGCGATGCAGATGCTGAAATCCAAGCTGCTCATGCTGCGCCGGCAGGAAAATGAGGCGAAGGAAGCGGAAATCCGCGGCGAGGTGACGGAGATCGGCTGGGGCAACCAGATCCGTTCCTACGTCATGCAGCCCTACACGATGGTGAAGGATCGCCGGACGGCCTATGAGACAGGAAACGTGGACGCGGTGCTCGACGGCGAGCTGGACCCGTTCATCAATGCTTACTTAAAATGGCTCTCCCAGGGCGGGGTGGAGTCCGAATAGCTTTCAATCAGGAAAGAGCAGGCACGAAATGACATGTGCCTGCTCTTATGTATGCTGCCGTTTGCCGGGACGGCGGTCTGCGGTACTATCGATCGTTACGATAAATGTGCGGCGCAGGACGAAAGGGTCTTGCGCCATTTGCTATTTTGTGGTATTATCTTTCGGGTGAGTACAAATGTATTTACAGGACAAACACAGGGGTGTACAATGGAAGAAAAGACAAATTATTACGTGCTGAAGGAGAAGGCAGTGCCCGATGTGCTGCTGCGGGTCGTGGAGGCAAAGCGGCTGCTGGAGTCCGGCAGGGCCGCGTCCGTGCAGGAGGCCACCGGCAGGGTCGATATCAGCCGAAGCTCTTTTTATAAGTACAAAGAGGACATTTTTCCCTTCCATGACAACGCGAAGGGCAGGACGATCACGCTGGTCATCCAGCTGGATGATGAGCCGGGGCTGCTGTCGGCGATCTTAAAAACGATTGCCGATTCCAATGCCAATATTCTGACGATCCATCAGAGTATACCGGTGGGGGGTGTTGCCTCCCTGACGCTGAGCATCGAGATTTTGCCTGACACGGAGGATGCAAACCGCATGATGGAGCGTATCGAGCAGCAGGAGGGGGTACACTATTTAAAAATACTAGCGAGGGAGTAAAAGACAAATGGTAAAAGTAGCAGTTATGGGATACGGAACGATCGGTTCCGGTGTCGTGGAAATTCTGGAACAAAACGGGGCACGCATCAAAATGACCTCGGGTGAGGAGCTGGAGGTAAAATATGTTCTGGATTTGCGGGAGTTTGAGGGCGACCCGATTCAGAGCAGGATCGTGCACGACTATCAGATCATCGCGGAGGACCCGGAGGTACGGGTGGTCGTGGAGACGATGGGCGGTGTGGAGCCGGCCTATACGTTTGTGAAAGCGATGCTTGCAGCGGGCAAGCACGTCACCACCTCGAACAAGGCGCTGGTGGCGGATAAGGGCGCGGAGCTGATCGCGCTGGCCCGGGAGAAAAATGTAAACTTCCTGTTTGAAGCGAGTGTTGGCGGAGGTATTCCGATTATCCGCCCGCTGATCAGCTCCCTCACAGGGGACGAGATCGTGGAGATCAGCGGGATCGTCAACGGGACGACGAACTACATGCTGACGAAGATGACGCAGGAGGAGCTGCCCTTCGATGAGGTGTTAAAGGAGGCACAGGCGAAGGGCTATGCGGAGAAAGACCCTACCGCAGATGTGGAAGGGTACGATGCATGCCGCAAGATCGCGATCCTGACCTCGTTAGTCTGTGCGCGGCAGGTCAACTACGGGGATATCTATACCGAGGGTATCACGAAGATCACGCCCGTTGATATTATGTATGCCAAGGAGATGGGGCGTACCATCAAGCTGCTTGCCATAAGCAGGCAGACAGAAAACGGGTACCTTGCGATGGTTGCACCCTTTTTGATTCCTGTCTCCCACCCCCTCTATAATGTAAACGACGTGTTCAATGCGATCTTTGTCAGGGGAAATATGCTCGGGGATGCGATGTTTTACGGCAGCGGTGCAGGAAAGCTGCCTACCGCCAGCGCGGTTGTAGGCGACATTGTGGACATGGTGAAGCATATGCACACGAACATCATTTTGAACTGGGACGAAAAGCCGATGGAGCTGGCCGACTACAGGGACAATGAGACGCGCTTTTTCGTTCGCACCAGGGCATCCAAGGCGGAGATCACGGATACCTTCGGCATCGTTGAGTTTGTGGATATCGAGGAGCTGAACGACGAGATCGGCTTTGTGACTTTGACGATGCGGGAGCGCGACTACGAGGAGAAGGCGGCGAAGCTCTCGAGCATTCTGCAGATGATCCGGTTTCATTGAACCGGCGAGGTGTTCAGAGGCTCGGTAAAAACAGAAAAAAACCGGGGCGCCTGTGTGAGGGCGGCTCCGGTTTTTGGCGTATCGGAAGCTTTTTTGGATTTCCCGTACGATAAAAGAAGCTTTTTTACATAGGATCTGCGGCCTGGCCGCTGAATTCTACCGTCACGTCAAATTCGTGCTTCTGCTCAAGATAAAAATTTGTGAGCGACTGGTTCATATAAGGCAGGATCCAGAGAAATCCGATACCGAAGGAGAGCGCCCCGAGCAGCACCCAGCCGAAAAAGCCAAGCTCCATCACACACAGCCGCCATTTCGCGCCGCGCATCAGTGTCATGCTGGAGCGGAACGCCTCGGTCGTATCGATTTCAGGGTCATCCACATAAAACCAGAAAATAAAATAGAAGGGCAGCGTGACCAGAAACGCCAGGATCTGTCCCGCGAGGGATACGAGCTGAGTCAGAGCCCACGCCTGCATTTCGGATAGTCCCGTCAGAGGCTTTAACGCCAGGGCAAAGGACGGAATGCGGGGAATCCATGAGATGAGCGTAAACAAAAAGCCGCCGATAAAAATACGGTCGGGACGGTTTTTGAACACCCAGAACATGTCGGAAATGTTAGCGGCTTGCCCGCGGGCAAGCATCAGATGGATTCGCTTCACACCGCTTTCGAGCGTCAGGGCGATGAGGCAAATGATAAAATAGGCGAGATAGTAGAGCACGGCCTGTACTGCAAATTTATCTCTGCCACTGCACAGATAATCAAAGGGAAACAAAATGACAGAGGGAATGAGCGTTGCGAGGATCATGGCCAGCATCGGTATTTGATAGCGGCCAAGCAGCATCTGTCTTGCCATATCCTTGAGCGCTCCGTTGGAACGGTTCATCATGAAATAATCTCCTTAAAAATAAATCTGTCCCGGGGCAGGGGGTGAACAATGCCCTGCGCCCGGGGATGGGCTACGCTACAAGGTCCACGTTGGCGCCCACCAGCTTTATGGCATCCAGTGCCCTGTTGTTTTTCTGATAAGGATTTTCGTTTTCCCCTGCCTCTGTTTCCTTCGGATAGGAGATCGCCGTGCGGGTCTCACCGCCGGCCACATAGCTGGTGCCGCATTCGGGGCAGATTTCGGTGCGCAGGGATACGGTAGCGGAACGGACCTTTCCGCCTTCCTTCGCGGCCTTTTCGTAGGCATTGCCCACATGCTCCTGCTCGTGGGCGCGGACGGCTGCGGCTGATGCCTGGGGAGAGATATGTCCCGGTGTCTTAAAAGAGACGTCTCCCTCGTTTGAGCCGTCCTGGTATTTGCGCTGTTTGCAGGTGTCGCACTCGCCGGGCGAGGATTTGCGTCCCGGCTTTACCTGCTCGTCGGGCGCGGTGCTTTTGCCGGCATTGGCTGCGCCGTAGGTGCCATAGGAGCCGTAACCGGCCGACATGCCGTAGCTTCCGTAATTACCGATACCTGTGATTGCCATAGAAAAACCTCCTTGTGTTTTGACAAAGTCTGCATGACAGACTATAATTGTCATATGGGAAGCTCATGCGTGCCTCCTTATCTGACAAAACCGATGATTTTTAATATTTGAATATTATGAAAAAGCAAACATCCATTGAAGATCAAATGTATATAACGGGAATCTGCGTGTTCATCACGGCGATTCCTGCCCTGCTGCTGTATCGCTGGCTGAGCGCACACCTGCCGTTTTTCGGCATCCCGTGCCTGCTGCATACGCTGACCGGCTATTACTGCCCGGGCTGCGGCGGCACACGCGCCGTCTATGCGCTGCTGCGGCTGGAGCTTTTCCGCGCCTTTGTCTACCATCCGCTGGTGCCTTACGGCGCGGCGGTTTACGCGTGGTTTATGGTGAGCCATACGATCGAACGGCTCAGCCGGCACCGCCTTTCGGTGGGGATGCGCTATCATCCCGGATGGCTGTGGGCCGCGCTTGTCATCCTCGCTGTCAATGTCGTCATAAAGGACGGCGCGCTTTTGTTTTTCGGCGTCGACCTGCTGGCGGTGCTGCTGTGAGACTGCAAAAACCGCAGGGCCGGACGGCTCACGCAGCAGATGTGTGCGGTCCGAAACGGGACAACGATACAAATCCGGAATCACAGATCATAAGCTCCCCTCGGGAAACAGAGGTGTTCCGGTCATAGACTCCATAAGCTCGGAGTATGCGTTTATGAAGTTTTCCAGACTGCCGTACTGGTGAACCGCGGATACAAACATGCCAAGCGTCACGGCGGTGCTCAGGACAATCGCCACCACGGAGGTGGTGACTGCGACCCTGCCCTGGGGCGAGAGCTTTTTCTGCTGTCCCCGGGAGAGCAGTGCCAGCGTAATGGAAAGGGCACCGCACAGGATCGAGGCATAGACACAGCAGGAAGCCGCCATCGCGATGGCCGAGAGTATGACGGCAGCCGAAAGCATAGCATCCCTTGACTGCATTGGCGGCCTGCCGGGTTCGCCGTACCGGCCGTAGTGCTCATCCGAATGGAAATCCATCGGGGAATCCTCCTTCAAAAAATAAGATAGAAAAAGTTTAGCACATTTGCGCCGAAAATGCAAATCGTGGCTGCCGCTGCCTGCGGCATTAGAGGGGATACGGATTTTATTTTTTTAAGACTTTACTTTGAAGGCATTTTTGGTATAATAAGACCAGTCTGCAAACGAGGCACAGGAAGGGCGGGCGGCCATTTGCCAAACAGTCCCAACAGCCTGCCGGAGGGCAGATATCTGACGGAAGGTGACTATACAAGGAGTCGTAGAGGAAGCATTTTATGGATATTATTTCAGTAATTGCCGCCGAGCTCGGCGTGCGGGTAAATCAGGTGGATGCAGCGGTGAAGCTGATTGACGAGGGCAACACGATCCCGTTTATCGCCCGCTACCGCAAGGAGGCGACCGGGGCGCTCGACGACGAGCAGCTGCGGAATCTTGCGGAGCGGCTGACCTATCTGCGCAATCTGGAGGAGAAAAAGGAGCAGGTGCTCTCCACCATCGAGGAGCAGGGAAAGCTGACCGAGGAGCTAAAGGCGCAGATTCTGGCAGCGCAGACGCTTGTGGTCGTGGAGGACCTCTATCGTCCGTACCGCCCGAAGCGGCGCACGCGGGCTACGGTCGCGAAGGAGAAGGGGCTGGAGCCGCTGGCAAATATTTTGCTGCTGCAGATGACGGACCGGCCGATGCTCGCGGAGGCGGAAGCCTTTGTAAATGAAGAGAAGGAGGTGGCGAGCGCCGCGGATGCCCTGGCGGGGGCGATGGATATCGTGGCGGAGTCTATCTCCGACGAGGCGGATTACCGCATCCGTATCCGGGAACTGACCGTGAAAAAGGGTGTGGTGCGCTCCGAGGCGAAAAAACCGGAGGAGCAATCGGTTTTTGAGATGTACTATGACTTTTCGGAGCCGGTGAGCAAGCTGGCGGGACACCGGGTGCTGGCGCTCAACCGGGGCGAGGCGCAGAAGGTGCTCTCCGTGAAGGTGGAGGTGCCCGGGGAGGATATTTTACGTTTTCTGGAAAAGCAGGTCATCACCCGCGACAACGAAAATACCGCCCCGGTGCTGAAGGATGTGATTGCGGACAGCTACGACCGCCTGATCGCGCCTGCCATTGAGCGGGAGGTGCGCTCGGAGCTGACCGAGCGGGCGGAGGACGGTGCCATCGGCGTATTCGGCAAAAACCTGGGCCAGCTGCTCATGCAGCCGCCCATCGCGGGGAAGGTGGTGCTGGGCTGGGATCCGGCATTCCGCACCGGCTGCAAGCTTGCCGTCGTGGATGCCACCGGAAAGGTGCTGGACACGAGGGTCATTTACCCCACCGCGCCCCAGAACAAGGTGGAGGAGTCCAAAAGGATTTTAAAGCAGCTCATCGACAAGTACGACGTTTCCCTGATCTCCGTCGGAAACGGGACGGCGTCGAGGGAGTCGGAGATGATCATCGTGGAGCTTTTGAAGGAGCTCAAAAAGCCGGTGCAGTATGTCATCGTGAACGAGGCGGGGGCATCCGTCTACTCGGCTAGCAAGCTTGCCACCGAGGAATTTCCAAACTTTGACGTGGGGCAGCGCAGTGCGGCTTCCATCGCAAGGCGCCTGCAGGACCCGCTGGCGGAGCTGGTAAAGATCGATCCGAAGGCGATCGGTGTGGGTCAGTACCAGCATGATATGAACCAGAAAAAGCTGGGGGAGGCGTTAGGCGGCGTGGTGGAGGACTGCGTGAACCGTGTAGGCGTGGATTTGAATACCGCCAGCGCGTCGCTGCTTGAGTACATATCGGGCATCAGCAAGACCGTAGCGAAAAATATCGTTGCCTACCGGGAGGCGAACGGACGTTTTGTGAGCCGCAATGAGCTTTTGAAGGTGCCGAAGCTGGGGCCGAAGGCATACGAGCAGTGCGCGGGCTTTCTGCGCATCACAGGGGGCAAAAACCCGCTGGATGCCACCAGCGTACATCCCGAGAGCTACGAAGCCACGGCACGGCTTCTGGAGCAGCTTGGCTACGAAAAGGGCGCGTGGAAGCCGGGGGAGCTGAAAGGAATTTCGAAAAAGGTCAAAAACCAAAAGGCGCTTGCCGAGGGGCTTGGCATCGGAGAGCTGACGCTTGCCGACATTTTATCGGAGCTGGAAAAGCCGGGCAGGGATCCCAGGGAGGACATGCCCCGGCCGATTCTGCGCAGCGATGTTCTGGAGATGAAGGATCTGACGCCGGGCATGGTGCTGAAGGGCACCGTGCGAAACGTCATTGATTTCGGCGCCTTTGTGGATATCGGCGTTCACCAGGACGGCCTGGTACATATCTCGCAGATCTGCGACCGCTTTATCAGGCATCCGCTGGAGGCACTCTCCGTGGGCGATGTGGTGGAGGTGAAGGTGCTCTCCGTGGATCTGGATAAGAAGCGGATTGCACTGACCATGAAAAATATATAAGGGTGTTTTTGTTTCCGTGGACGCATCACGAAAATGCAAAAAGGGGCTGGCCGAACCGGGCCGACCCCCTTTTCTTTTTTTCCAAATAATGTTATACTGCATTTATACGTGATATTTGTGTACGCTTGCCGACAGATCCGGGAGGGTGGTCAGGCAGTGTGCGGATTTTAAAGGAGCCGCTTGCTTTATGAAAAGGATTGAGCTTGATGTGAAAATGACGTTTGAGGATATGTACCGTTTTAATCTCTACCATGTATACCACAATTCACAGGGTATCCTTTCGGTAGTGCTGGCGGTTATGATTGCGCTGATTGCCGTGCTGACCTGGGGAGATAAGGACGTGGCTTACAATGTGCTGTACCTTTTGGCGGCAATACTGCTGCTGCTGTATGTGCCCTTCAACCTGCGGGGCAAGGTGAAAAAGCAGATGGCAAACGAGGTTTACCGGAGTGCCATCCACTATGTATTCGACGAGACGGGGATTACGACCAGCTTCGGCGATCAGAGTGTGACCATGCCCTGGAAGCAGCTCTACAAGATCGTGAGCACAAGGCACATGGTTCTGCTCTACGGCGGCCGCATCCGCGCAAATGTGGTGCCGCGGGCGCAGCTGGGGGATGCCTACGGCGACCTCTACGAGCTGGCGAAGGCGCACATGGACAGCTATCGTTTTAAGATGAAAAGATAACAGGAGCAAGGCATGATATTTGAGACAAATTCGCCGCAGGAGACCTTTGACCTGGCAAAAAGGCTGGGGGAGACGGCGCAGGCAGGGACGGTCTATACACTAAGCGGCGATCTGGGTGTGGGAAAGACCGTGTTTGCCCAGGGGCTTGCGCGGGGGCTGGGGATAGAGGAGCCGGTAAACAGCCCCACCTTTACGATTCTACAGGTGTACGACGGGGGAAGGATACCGTTTTACCACTTTGACGTATACCGGATCGGAGCCGTCGAAGAGATGGATGAGATCGGCTGTGAGGATTATTTTTACGGCGGGGGCGTGTGCCTTGTCGAGTGGGCGGAGCGGATTGAGCAGCTGCTGCCGAAAGGGCGCACGGAGCTTTTGATCGAGAAGGATTTGGAGAGGGGCTTCGACTACCGCCGGATTACGCTGAATGAAGCTGAAAAGAAAGGATAGCAGGAGCCGGCAGGGCTGCTGCGAAAAAGGACGGGTGAAATTATGAAAGTGCTGGCACTTGACAGCTCCGGGCTCGTGGCGAGTGTAGCCCTTGTGGAAGACGACAATCTGATCGGTGAGTACACCGTGAATTATAAGAAAACCCATTCGCAGACGCTGCTTCCCATGCTGGATGCGGTTGCATCCATGGTGGAGCTGGACCTGAAAACCGTGGATGCCATCGCCGTGGCAAAGGGGCCCGGCTCCTTTACGGGGCTGCGCATTGGCTCCGCCACCGCGAAGGGGCTGGGGCTTGTGCTGGAGGTGCCGCTTGTGGAGGTGCCTACGGTGGATGCACTGGCGTATAATCTTTGGGGTGCGGCTACCCTGGTCTGTCCGGTGATGGATGCGCGGCGGAATCAGACCTACACCGGCATCTATGCATTTGAGGACGGCAGTATGCAGACGGTTGAACCGCAGTGTGCGGTGGATATCGGCCGGATTGCGGAAAAGCTCAACGGGCTTGGGCGGGCGGTTACGTTTCTGGGCGACGGTGTCGCCGTATTCCGGGAATACCTGGAGGCGCATTTGCGTGTACCCTGCCTGTTTGCGCCGGCGCATTTGAACAAGCAGCGTGCGGGCGCCGTGGCGGCGCTGGCAGGTGTGTATCTGAAACGGGGCATCACCGTGAGCGCGCAGGACCACCGTCCCGATTACCTGCGGCTTTCCCAGGCGGAGCGTGAGCAGCAGGAGAAGGAGAAAAGACTGCCGGGGGATGCAGGCGTATGACGGCGGAGCAGTTCACGATCCGACCGATGACGCAGGCAGATGTTTTTGAGGTGGCGGCGCTGGAAGCGGAGACATTTTCCATGCCGTGGTCCGAGAAGAGTCTGCTTGAAACACTCTGCCGGGAGGAGATGCTTTTTCTTGTGGCACGCAAGGGGCGGCTGCTGGGCTACGCGGGGGTCTGCATGAGCCTGGATGAGGGCGAGATCACGAATGTGGCAGTAGCCGTGGATGCGCGCAGGCACGGCGTGGCACGGCGGCTTTTAGAGGAGCTGGCGGCGCGGATGGCGGAGGCGCATATTTACCGGCTGGTGCTTGAGGTGCGGGTTTCGAACACGGCGGCGATCCGGCTCTACGAGGGCTGCGGCTTTGCGGCTGCGGGCGTGCGCAGGCGCTTTTACGAGCGCCCTGTCGAGGATGCCTATGTGATGTGCAGGGAGCTTACCGGCGCACTGGAAGGTGAGCCAGCAGTTTCCTATGGCAAAGCGGGAGCTTCATCCTTACAATAGGAGAGGTAGTATATACTTTTCGGGAGGATGAATGATGAAGAAAAACGATCAGATTTTGTGCAATTGCTGTGGGAAGGAACTGGACCGTGAGGGCGGGCGCTATGTGGACCATCTTCATATCGCAAAAAGCTGGGGCTATCTGTCCGCACAGGACGGGACGGTGGAAGAGATGGATATCTGTCCGGAGTGTCTCGAAAAATGGAAGCGCACCTTTGCGATTGCGCCGCAGTGCCATCCGCAGACGGAGCTTTTGTGAGGATTGTAAGAAATTGCAGGAAAGATTTTAGAAAGGCAAACCAATGTTAGACGTATACTTGCTTGGAACCGGCGGCATGATGCCGCTGCCCTACCGGTGGCTGACCGCGCTTCTGACCAGATATAACGGCAGCAGTCTTCTGATCGACTGCGGCGAGGGCACGCAGGTCGCATTGAAAAAGGCGGGGCAGAGCGCGAAGCCCATTGATGTGATGTGCTTTACCCATTATCACGCGGATCACATCAGCGGCCTGCCGGGGATGCTGCTCACGATGGGAAATGCCGAGCGCACCGAGCCGCTCACGATGATCGGGCCGAAGGGGCTTGAGCGCGTCGTGAACGCGCTGCGCACCATTGCGCCGGAGCTGCCCTTTGAGATTCGTTTTCTGGAGATCGAGGGGAGCTCGCAGCATTTTTCCATCAACGGCTACGAGATTGAGGCGTTCCGCGTGAACCACAATGTCACCTGCTACGGCTATACCGTCGAGATCAAACGGGCGGGGCGCTTCCGGCTTGAGGAGGCACTGAAGCTTCCGATTCCCCGCAATTACTGGGGACGCCTGCAGCGCGGCGAGACGGTGGAGTACGAAGGAAAAAGCTATACGCCGGATCTGGTTATGGGACAGCCGCGCAAGGGCATTAAGCTCACCTACTGCACGGATACCCGTCCCACCCGGTCGCTGACGGAGGCGGCAGGCCATGCGGATCTTCTGATCTGCGAGGGCATGTATGCGGAGCCGGAAAAGCTTGCGAAGGCAAAGCAGTATAAGCATATGACGTTTTATGAGGCGGCGCAGGTGGCGCGGGATGCAAAAGTGCGGCAGATGTGGCTGACGCATTTCAGCCCGTCCCTGCTGCACGCCGAGGACTACATGGACAGCGTGCGGGAGATCTTTCCTGCGGCATCACTCGGAAAAGACGGGCGGATGTGCACACTTGATTTTGAGGAGGCTGATGAGAGATGAAGAAAAAACGTGGTATTGGCGGAGTGATTGTATTGGTTTTGCTCGCTGTGATAATCGTGGGCGCATTTGTACTTGTTTTACGGCATGCACCGCGCTCGGCGGAGGATACGACGGAGGTGTCCGAGAAGGATACACTGCTCAACATTGACGTGCTGGGAAGCTATCCGTCGACGCCCCGTGAAGTGATGAAGCTGTACAACCGCTATATCGTCTGTCTCTACGGCGCCGGGAGTAAGGATTTGACGGACGGGGAGCTGCAGGCGCTTGGCGCAAAGCTGCGGGACATGTACGACGCGGAGCTTCTGGACGAAAATCCCCAGGAGACGAACATCGATAATCTGGCACAGGAGCTTAACGGCTTCCAGAAAATCGGAAAATCCATCATGCAGGCAAATGTGTGCGGCTCCAATGAGGTGGAGTATGTCGATGTGACGGGAGGCTCCGGTGCGTTTGTGGAGGTTTCCTATTTTATGAAGGGCGATAGCAACCCCCAGTTTACGCGCACCTATCAGCGGTTCCTGCTGCGCAAGGATGCGGACGGAAACTGGAAGATTTTAGGCTTTGAAAAGGTTGACAAACCGGCACAAGAGGAAGATTAGATTCATGGCTGCAAAGACAAGTGACGTAAAAATACTGGCGGTTGAAAGCTCCTGCGACGAGACGGCGGCGGCAGTCGTTGTGGACGGGAGAGATGTGCGCTCGAACGTGATTTCCTCCCAGATCGCACTACATACGGTTTACGGCGGCGTTGTGCCGGAGATCGCTTCCCGGAAGCATATTGAAAAGATCAACCAGGTGATCACGCAGGCGCTTTTTGATGCGGGGATGACGCTGGGTGAGATGAATGCGATTGCCGTGACCTACGGGCCGGGGCTTGTGGGCGCACTGCTCGTGGGCGTGGCGCAGGCAAAGGCGATCGCGTATGCGGCAAAGCTCCCGCTGATCGGTGTTCATCATATCGAGGGACATATCAGTGCAAATTATATCGAGAATAAACAATTGGAGCCGCCGTTTCTGTGCCTGGTCGTCTCGGGCGGGCACACGCATCTCGTGAAGGTGCAGGATTACGGCTGCTATGAGATTCTCGGACGGACGCGGGACGACGCGGCGGGGGAAGCGTTTGACAAGGTGGCGCGTGCCATTGGGCTTGGCTATCCCGGCGGGCCGAAGATCGAGCGGGCAGCCCGGGCGGGCAATGCGGAGTCGATTTCCTTTCCCAAGCCGCGCATCGCGGACGCCCCCTATGATTTTTCCTTCAGCGGCCTGAAATCCGCCGTGCTGAATTATCTGAACGGCGCGCGGATGAAGGGGGAGGAGATCGTACAGGCGGATGTGGCGGCTTCCTTCCAGCAGGCGGTTATCGAGGTGCTGGTGCAAAACGCGATGCGCGCGGTGGAGGAGTACGGCATGGATCGCTTTGCCATCGCCGGGGGCGTGGCGTCGAACCAGACCCTGCGGGGTGCGATGGAGGAGGCGTGCCGAAAAAGGGGCGTTTCGTTTTTTCACCCCTCGCCGGTTTTGTGTACGGATAATGCGGCGATGATCGGCGCGGCGGCTTACTACGAGTATCTGGCGGGCAGACGGGACGGGCTGGATTTGAATGCAGTCCCGAACCTGAAGCTGGGGGAGCGCTAGTGTGCGGGGCGGACGGCCTCTGCGGGGAAAGCGCTGCGCGAAGCAGGCGGCAGCGGAACGCGGCCCGGGCGTTTGGCAGGACGGCATCCGTCCTGCAGCCGGTCGGTGCGTAAAAGAATCAGGCAAGGAGGTGCGGCTGAATGTCAGAGGAACAGTACAGCGGCCCGGCGGTTTTCGGTGCGGTCGTGCTGGCGGCGGGCTCCGGCTCGCGCATGAACGGAAACATTGCAAAGCAGTACCTTCCGTTGGAGGGCAGACCCCTTATCTACTATGCGCTCCGGGCGTTTGAGCAAAGTGCCGTCGCGCGGATCGTGCTTGTTGTCGCGGAGGGGCATGAGGCTTACTGCCGAAAGGAGATTGTGGAGCGCTTTGGGTTTACCCGGGTGTGTGCCGTCGTCGCCGGAGGGCGTGAGCGCTATTTTTCGGTGCAGGCGGGCCTGCGGGCGCTGTGCGGGGTGGACTATGTGCTCATTCACGACGGGGCGCGGCCCTTTGTGGACCAGGCGATGATCAAGCGCACGATGGAGGCTGTGCAGCGGGAGCAGGCGGTTGTCGTGGGAATGCCGGTCAAGGACACCATCAAGGTTGTGGACGGGCACCGGAGGGCGGTGCAGACGCCGGACCGCAGAACGCTCTGGCAGGTGCAGACGCCCCAGGCGTTTTCGTACCAGCTCATCCGCGATGCCTACGATGCCGTGCTGGCAGGACTCGCGCCGGAGAGCGGTGCGCAGGCGGCATGCGGCAGCATGTCAGTGGACGGAAGCAACGCATGCTCGCTCACCGACGATGCACAGGTGCTGGAGCTGGCATACGGAAAAAAATGCCGGCTCATCGAAGGCTCCTACCGCAATATCAAGGTCACGACACCGGAGGATCTGGAGATCGCGCGGGTGTTTTGCAAATATGGGAGCAGTGGCCCCGGTTGCTGAACGGAAACACGCAAAAATTTGTTCCAACCGGTTGACACATGCGCCGCACCGTGCTATCATTGGTATCGAACAGAAACGAATAAATTCTTCGGGGCAGGGTGAGATTCCCTACCGGCGGTATAGTCCGCGAGCCGTTGCCGGCAGGTCGTCAAGGAACAGTGACGTCTCCGACCGCGTGCATGAATCGGTGAGATTCCGATACCGACAGTTAAAGTCTGGATGAGAGAAGAAAGTCATGGCCGGCGCGTGTCCGTATCTCATACGGGACAGGCGCGGATTCCGTGGATGCAGATCTCAGACCCCTGTGGTTTGAGATTTTTTTGTTGTATCGGAAGCTTTTTTGATTTTCCGGTACGATGAAAAAACAATGATCGCACAGCGGCGAAAAAGAAATATGCCGCATAAGCGGTCCGCCGCAGGCGCAGAAGCCTGCGCGGTATAATTTTTCAGTAAGAATTTAGGACTTCTGTTGCACAAAATTTTTAATTCAGGGAGGTTCTAACGATGAACAATGAAAAGAAAATCTGGAGTACACAGACAATGATTTACACGGCTATGCTGGCCGCCCTGGCGGGTGTCCTCATGTCGCTGGAGATCTCCGTTCCGATGATGCCGCCTTTTTATAAGGTCGATTTCTCGGATGTCCCCTCGGTGATCGCACTGTTTTTGCTCGGGCCGGTGCCTGCGGCAGCCGTGGAGGTGATCAAGGTTCTGATCAAGCTTGTAACCGTGGGAACAAACAGTATGTACGTGGGCGAGTTTGCCAACCTCATCGGCATCGTGCTCTTTGTCGTTCCCATCTGGCTTGTATATAAAAAGATGGGTAAGACGAGAAAGGCCGGCATTACCGCGATGCTTGTAAGCCTGCCGATCCGTGTGGCGGTTTCCTGCTGCATCAACGCATTTATCACCCTGCCGCTGTACGCGACGGCGATGGGTATGCCACTTGACGAAGTGATTGCTTTCGTGGCAACCGTAAATCCTGCGATCCACAACCTGACGACCTTTATCGTGCTTGCGACGATTCCGTTTAACGTATTAAAGATCAGCTTAAACTACCTGGTTGGCTACATTCTGTTTGAGCGGCTCTGCCATGTCAGCTTCGTGAAGAGGGAGATTATGTCATGATCCGAAACTACAGAGATTTGACGAGACTGGAAATGGAAGCGGTGGACAAAAAGGAGACGATCGTTCTCATACCGGTCGGCGCGCTGGAGCAGCACGGAAATCAGGCGCCGCTGGGTACGGACGATATCATCGCGGAGGCGATGTGTGAATATCTCATCGAGGCGCTTGCGGAGGCGGGCGAGGAGGACTTTCCGATGCTCATCTTTCCGGTCATACCGGTGGGCCTTAGCACGGAGCACAAAAATTTCTGCGGCTCCGTGACGCTCCGGCCGGATACGTATTATCACATGCTCTATGATATCGCGGTAAGCCTTGCGCACCACGGCTTCGAAAAGCTGGCGTTTCTCGTCTGCCACGGCGGAAATGCGCCCATTGTCCAGGTGTTAAGCCGGGAGCTGCGCAGCGAGCTTGGCATCGCGCCGTTTATCCTCTCCTCCGGGGCGTTTTCCCATCCGGATGTAAAGGCGACGATCTCCGAGGGAAATATCTGGGATTTTCACGGCGGGGAGATGGAGACGTCGATGGTTATGGCGGTAGATGAGCGCCTTGTAAAGCTGGAGACGGGCGAGGCGGGCATCCCGAAGCCCTTTGAAAACAATAAAGCGCTTCTGCCCTACGGCAGCGTTTCCATCGGATGGGTGTCCGAGGACTGGAAAACGAAGGAGGGCAAGCCCATCGGCATCGGCGGCGACCCGTCGGGTGCCACGGCAGAGAAGGGACGCATCATTTTACGGACAAGCGCGAGGGAGCTGGTTCCGGGCTTGCTGGAAATTCGGAAGTGGAAAAATTAAATAGCATTTAATAACTCAAACTTCCCACACTCCAAACCAGCTGAAAACCTTTAAATTTCT